>NZ_JBMULZ010000001.1:427362-628756 GCF_049534875.1 Uniformispora flossi | reverse complement strand
CCCCGCCCTCTGGTGGGGGGGGGGGTGCCACCCCGCCCCGCCCCCCCTTGGCCGGCCGCCGCCCGCGGGGGGGGCCGGGGGGGGGGCCTCCACCCCGAAACCCGGCCCGGTCACGGGCCGGGCCCACGATTCGTCCAGGAGGTTCGGGATGACCGCCACCATGTGGGATTCCGAGATCTTTGCGGAGGCAGGCGGCCCGGAGAGCGCCGCCCCCGCATGCCCCGCGGCCGGCACCGTCCCGCCGCCCGCAGACCCCCGCCTTCTCCGCCAGGCCTTCGGCACTTTCGCCACCGGAGTCGTCGCACTCACGTACCGGGCCGGCGGCAGCGACTACGGCGTCACCGTGAACTCGTTCACCTCCGTGTCGCTGGACCCGCCGCTGCTGCTGGTCTCCATGCAACGGACCTCTCGGGCGCTGAGCCACCTGCTGGAGCGGCCCTTCGCGGTCAACGTGCTCGCCGAAGGCCAACTCGACACGGCACTGAATTTCGCGGGCAAACCGCAGCCTCGTCCGGTCGACTGGGTCCGCGGCGAAGCGGCTCCGCGGGTCGGCGGCGCCTTGGCGTACTTCCAGTGCACGCCGTGGGCGAGCTACGACGGCGGCGACCACGTCCTGGTGCTCGGCCGGGTCACGGACTTCGGGCAACGCGACGACGTCCAGCCGCTGCTCTTCCACCGCGGCCAGTGGAACATCGCCGGAAATACCGCCGAAAGTCGCGCCGGGGACGGTGCGCAGCCCGAGAGGAACCGAGCATGAGCACAGAAGTCACCCGGCTCCTTGCCGACATGGACGCGATCCACCCGCTCCTGGAGCGCGAGGCCGCGGACAGCGAGCGGCTGCGCCGTCCCACGCCGGCGGTCCAGACCGCACTCCGCGGCATCGGCATCCACAAGCTCACCGTGCCGGCCGAGCTCGGCGGCATGGATGCCTCCCCCGTACAGGTCCTCCAGGTGATGGAGAAGCTCGCTCACGCGGATGCCTCGTTGGGGTGGCTGGTGGGCGCCCTCGCCGCCGAGACGGCAACCGCGGCCGTCCACCTGGGCGATGCCGCGGCGGCCGAACTCTTCGCCGACGGCGCGTGTCCTGTGGTGTCGGGTCAATCGGCCGCGTTCACCGGCCGGGCGGTGCGCACCGACGGCGGCTACCGGATCAGCGGGGCATGGCAGTTCACCCCCGGCGTATCGCTGGCCACCCATGTCAACCTCGCGGCCACGGTCGAGGAGACCGGCGAGCAACTGGTGGGCCTGGTCCCGCGGTCGGCCGTACGGATCAGCGACAACTGGGACATGCTCGGGCTGCGGGCGACCGCGAGCTTCGACTACCAGGCCGACGACGTGCCGGTCGACGACGCGTACGTGTACCGCACCGGCCCCGGGCACGCCCGGCGCGGCGGTCCCCTGTACCGGTCGGACCCGGCGCTGCCCGCGGTTCTCCAGCAGGCCGCCTGGGCGCAGGGCATCGGGCGCCGCATGCTCGACGAACTGCGCGCCCTGACCCGGCGCCGGAATCCCGCGGAACAGGCCCCGGTCACCCGGGACGAGTTCTTCGCCGAGTTCGCGCGGCACTATTCACACGTCCGCGGCACGATGGCGCTGCTGCGCGAGACCTGGGCGGACAACGAGGCCACCCTGGCGGCCGGCATGCCGCTCGACGGCGAGCAGGAGACGATGGCGCGGCTCGCCGGGAACCTCGCGACCAGCACCGCGCTGGAGATCGGCCAACTCGTCTACCGCTTCGCCGGAGCCCAGGTCATGCGGGACGGCACGGTGCAGCGCTTCTTCCGGGACAGCCACGCCGGAAGCCGGCACCGCGGGTCGTCCGACGCCGTGACCCGGAAGTGCGGTCGGATGCTGTCCGGCACCGCCCCCGAAGGGACGTGCTGGGACGCCTTCGACCTGATCGCCCCCCAACCCGCTGGAGCACACGCGTGAAGCTGGCCACCATACGCATCACCAGCGGCACAGTCGCGGCCCGGTTGGACGGCGACACGTTCACCGAGGTCCCCGGTTACCGCGACATCGGCTCACTGCTGGCCGAACCGGACTGGCGGGGGATCGCCCTGGCATCCGACGGCACCCGGCACCGCCGAACCGACGTGGGACTGGCGACGCTCGTGCCGAATCCCTCCAAGGTGCTGTGCGCCGGGCTCAACTACACCAGCCACATCCGCGAGATGGGCCGCGAACTCCCCGCCCATCCCGCACTCTTCGCGAAGTTCGCCGAAACGCTGACCGGACCGGCAGACCCGGTAGCCGCCGTTCCGGAAGACCCGAAGATGGATTGGGAAGGCGAACTCGCCCTGGTCATCGGACGGACGGCCTACCGAGTCGGCGAAGCGGAAGCGGACGACTACATCGCCGGGTACACCGTCGCCAACGACATCTCCATGCGGGGCTGGCAGCACCGCACGACCGAGTGGCTCCAGGGCAAGATCTGGGCGCGCTCCACACCGGTAGGGCCGGTCCTGACCACGACCGACGCGTTCGACGCCGCCACCGCCACCCTCCGCACCACGGTGAACGGAACCGTCGTCCAGCACCATGCGGTCGCGGACTTGCTGTTCACGCCCGCGCAATTGGTCTCCTACGCCTCCACCGTCATCCCCCTGCGTCCCGGCGACCTGATCCTCACCGGCACCCCCGGAGGCGTGGGGAGCGGCCGAACCCCGCCGTGGTACCTGAAGGCCGGAGACCTTGTCGAGGTGACGATCGACGGGATCGGCACCGTGTCCACGCCGATCACTTGACGAACCGGTCGGGCGTAGGCCACGCGGCATGTCGGTCCATGCCGACAGGTGCGGACCCGGCGCTCCCGGACGGACGCCCCCTGTGGGCGCCCCTTTTGGTAGTCAGCCGCGGCAGTGTGTCGGCGAGCGGTTCCGCGCCCCTCCGGGCAGCGGGCCGCGGGCCGATTCGCCGGGCTGCGGCGGCGAACCGGTTCAGGGCGTAATGTCCGTGGAGTCGGCGAATCCGCGGGGGCGTGGTGGGGCGTGTCGAGGTGATCGAGCTCGACGGCGGTGACGTCGGAGGGTTGAGGGCGGCGTTCTCGCGGGCCGGGCCGGAGCACGAGACGGTCGTGCGGATGCCCGAGCGGGGTGTATTCGCGCTGGAGAGCGCACTGCCGCCCTTGGAGGGACTGCTGACGCTGGAGGGCGGCGAGGTCCGGCGGGAGGTGCTCGGCCCGGATCGCAGGCCCGTCGACCGGGCACGGTACGGGTTGTTGAGCGTGCGTCGTGGTCGGCTGCGGCTGCGGGGTGTGTCGCTCGGCGGAGGCGCCGCGGACCTGGGCTCGGCGGTGCGGGTGGGACCCGGCTGCTTGCTGGAGGCGGAGAAGGTGATGGTGATCGGCTGCGGAGGCTGGCGTCCGGAACGGCCTCGTGGGGGAGCGGTGTTCGTCGCGCGTGGTGCGTCCGCGGTCCTGCGCGGGGGCCTGTTCGCCTACTGTGACGGTGCGGTGTGGGCAGCGGGAGCCTTGGACGCCGCGGGGACGCACTTTAAGGAATGCTCCGTCCCGTCGGTCGATGACAGTCCTGCCCAGTGCGACATCTACATCGCGGATGGTGCGCCGACTCCGCGGCTGGCCTCGTGCCGGTTCGGCCAATACGTGGTCGGCGTCGACTTCCCCACCACGTCCGGGCTGGTCTTGGCCGACGTCGAGTTCGGGGCCGGCGGGGATGCGTTCCGGGCCCGGGGCACCGACCCTGAGCTGGTCGGCGCCATCAACGCCCGCGGCCGCGTCGAAGCGGGCGCCGAGTTTCGCCCCGCGTTCACCGGGACGTTCCCGCCCACGCCGTGAGTACGGACGTCCCGGTGCCCTCCACACCGACCGCGAGTGTCGATTCCGCCGGTGATTTCCGCCGGGTCGTGCGCCATGCTGCGGCACGTCGACTGAGGGTGACTGAGAGCTGGATCACACCCCGCCGGCCGAATGTCACACTCGGCCTTTCCTCCGACTCTCATCCTGCGACCGCCCCGACGCGTTCCGTCGGGGCGACGGCACCGATGAGACAAGGAACAAACGGGTGACCAAACCACACACGCCCGCCAAGCTGGCCGCCGTCGGCGCTGCCCTCGCCGCGGCCCTCACCCTGGGTACCGGAACCGCGTCCGCGACCAGCGACCCCAATGTCCAGAAGGCCTTCTACCTGAACGGCCACCGGGTCGCCAACGTGCAGTTCCAGCCCCGCGACGGGCAGAGCGGCGACGAGCACCTGTACATCTCCAACCCGGTCAAGGACAAGAACCAGATCTGGGTGGAGGTCTGGGACGGCAGCCGGAGGATCGGCACGTGCACCGCCGGGTACGGCTTCCGCGACTGCCACTGGCCGATCGCCGAGGACCACAAGGTGTTCATCGACGCGTACCGGATCGGCGTCGGAACCATGGACTATCTCGGCGCCTTCACCGCCCGGTCATGACCCGACGCCCACCCTCGGGAGCATCACAGTGCTGACCGCGACCTGCGGAGCGTGGAAGTCCGCCGTCGCCTGAGCCGTCTGCGGCGTGGCCCACGGGCCACGCCGCAGAACCGGAGGTCCGGACGCGCGGGACCGGTACACCCGGCCTCGCCGCCGCCCGCCTCCGCGGACGTACCGGCGGCCGCCCCACCGTCGTCAGCCCCGAACTCCCGGCCATCGCCCGCAACATGCTCCCCGACCCTGAACACCCCGTCACCGGCAACGCCAAACGTCCTCGCTCATCTCATGCCGCCCGGCGAAACGCGCCCGCTGCCCGCGGCCGCCCGGTTGCTTCCGCACGTACGGCCCCGGTCGGTGGACGTGCCGGAGGCGCGCCGGACCGGGACTTCGCTCGCGACCGTCGAACGAAACCTGGTGATCTCCCCGGCAAATCTGCGGATGTGCGTGGCAAATCGGCGACTTAGCGTGTGACGCGGTGTTCGGAAGCCGCGCCCATTGGCGCGTCCCTCGATCTGGCCGGCGCGCCGACTGCCGATCAAAACCCGGGACTTGCCGAATCCATCGCCTCCTGGAGACGACCATTTCGAACCTGCCGAATGTGCCGAACCCGCCGAAGGTGCCGAACCCGCCGGGTGCCCGCACCGCACAGCCTTCGTCGCATCACCTCGACCTCCGGTGATGGCGTCGCCGACCACAGCGCTCTGGCAGGGGATTTCGGCGTATGTGCTGTGGGGACTCTTCCCGCTGTACTGGCCCTTGCTGGAGCCGGCTGGAACTGTGGAACTCCTCGCGCACCGCACCGTGTGGTCACTTCTGGCGATGATCGTCCTGCTTTCCGTGCGGCGGAACCGGTCGTGGCTGCGTCTGCCGAGACCGGCCGTTCTGTTCAGGACCTCGATGGCGGCGCTGATGCTCTCGTTCAACTGGGGTGTCTACGTCTACGGGGTGAACAGTGGCCGGGTCCTCGAGGCCTCCCTTGGCTACTTCATGGCCCCGTTGGTGCTGATCGCGACCGGGGTGCGGGTGTTCGGCGAGGTCCTGCGACCGCGCCAGTGGGTGGCCGTTTCCCTGGGTGCCGGTGCGGTGCCGGTTCTGGCGACGGCGTACGGGCACGTGCCGTGGATCGCGATCGCGCTGGCGGGGTCGTGGGCGGCGTACGGGTACCTGAAGAAGACGGTGGACCTCTCCGCGGCGCATGCGACGACGGTCGAGACGGCCGCGATGGCGGTACCCGCCGCGGGCTATCTGCTGTGGCTGGCAAGCCGTGGTGACGGCACCTTTGCCGTGGGCGGGCCCGGGCATTCGCTGCTGCTCGCGTCGACCGGGCTTGCTGTGGTGCCTCTGCTGCTCTTCGCCGCCGCGGCGCGCGAAGTCCCGTTGAGCATGCTGGGCGTTCTGCAGTACGTCGAGCCCACCGTCCAGTTCGCCATCGGCGTCGCGGTGCGCCACGAGCCGATGCCGGTTTCCCGCTGGGCCGGCTTCGGCCTCGTCTGGTCGGCCCTGGTGCTTCTCGCCTACGACGCGCGGAGGGCAACCCGCGGACAGCGCGGCGATACGTCGGTGTACGCGGTCGAGACGGCCGTCGGGGGCGGCCGTGACTGACTGGTACGGGATCAAGGCACTGCTCGACCGGCTCCGCGCACCGGACGCGGTGGTTCGCGCACCACTTGACCCGGACATCCTCCACCCCGATCCCTGGGTGCGGGTCGGCCGCGAACACAACGCCTGGATCGACCACCACCGTGCCAAAGCCGAGCGCGTCATGGAACGGCTGTCCGGGGTCGTCGAATCGGTCGACCGGCAGATGGCGGCGATGCGGTTCACGTGGCGGCGACCCGCCCATCAGTCCCGTCGCGGCCAGGTGTTCACCCGGTCCGGTGCGCACGGTGCGGAACTGGTGTTTCGCGCCGCGGACAGTACGGAGCGGGTCCTCGTCGAGCGGTTCAACCCGAGCATGGAGTACCCGGGGATCTATCCGGACGGCTTCTGGCCCGCGCCGGATGGCCGACATCTGGTCTACTCCGACGCGGACCCCAGGCATGAGGGAGCCACCGCTCTGCACATGGTGCGCACCGACACCGGACAGGAGGTCGGCCCTCCCGTGCGTCCGGCCCGGTATCCGTCGGGAAGCTGGCTGGACGCGGACACCTTCGTGTACTCCCTCTACGCGGTGGGCGCGGACGACGACGGACGGCATCGTCCCGACGCCGCGTGGACCCCGTACCTTCGGCGTGTCGAGCCGGACGGGACCTGCGTCGACCGACGGCTGCCCCTCGTGGAACGCGCGGGCAGGGGATCGCGCTATGACTTCGTCCCCGGACCCGTCCCGGGCACTGTCGGGGTCGTCTCGTCCGGTCCGATCGTGAACTCCCCCAACGGTGTCGATGTGGTCGATCTGCGAGGAGAGGGCCGCGGGTTCGCCGTCGTGGACGAGGCGGCGGGTGTCCTCGCGCGGGTGCGGGTCGGTCCGCTCCGGGAGGACGGCACGCGTCGCATGTTCGTGGCCCTGCTGGACGGCGACGGGCCGCGTTCCGGACGCGTCCTGGCGGTGGATCCTCCGTTGCCGGGCCAGGCGCGACCCCAGGTCACCGAGCTGATTCCCGAGCGTCCCGGTGACGTGATCCGGGATTTCCAGGTCGTGGACCGGGGACATGATCGGGAACCGGCGCTGGCGTTGTCGTACCGCAGAAACGGCGGCGAAGTGCGCGTCGCCATCGCGGACCTGCGCACCGGTGAGCCCGGCGGCGGCGGTGCGAACGACGTGGGCGTCCGGGGTGAGAGGGGTGCCAGGAGTGACAGGGATGACAGGGGTGACAGGGGTGACAAGAGTGACAGGGGTGACGCAAGCGAAGGACCGCGCGAGGACACCGCGGACGGTCTCCACGTCGCGGATCTGCGCACCGTCGAACTGCCCGGTCAGAGGTTGGACAGCGCGGTCCCCGGCGTCGCGGTCGAGGGAAGATACGGCGTCATCACGGCCCTGACCGCGACCGAGGGCGACGGGAACGGGGGCGTCGAGATCGAGTACGCCTCGACGCTCATCCCGCCCCGGACCTATCTGCTCGACAGCGTGGAGCACGGCACCGAGCCGGTCCTGCTGGCCGGACCCACCGACGAGGACCTGCGCCGAGCGCGGATCCCCGAGGCGACCGTCTCGCTTCACCAAGTCTCCGGCGCGAGCGGACGCACCTCCTGGCTGCACGTCGTCCGACCTGCCGCGGCGTCGCCGGACGACCCCTTGCCGACCGTCGAAACCGCCTACCCGTTCTATGACCTGGGCCCGGGCACCGGGTTTCGCCCGCAGGCCGCCGTGATGATCGGTGCGGGCATGGCGTACGTGTCGCACTGGGTGTTCGGCAGCGGAGCGGACGGGCGTGCGGACCAACTGCGTTCGAAGGCCGCGATGCGCGAGAAGGGCCACGAGGACCTGGTGGCGGGCTTCCGCCATCTCGACAACCTCCCCGGCGTGGGCGGCGCGGCCCGACGCACCGTGATGTTCGGATCCGCGGGTGGTGTGACCGCGCTGGGCGTACTCAGGAACACGGCTGGGCTGGTCCGCAACGTGGTCGTCTCCCGGCCCCGTGTCGACCTCTTGGCGTCGGACGGGCTGACCCACGAGGTGCACATGGACGTGACCGACCGCCGGGACCGGCTCGCCGCCTACGCGACGTCGGGTCCCCTGCCGGTTGCTCCGCGCCGGCCGCCGGAGGCGGTTGTGTGGGTCGTCGGCCGGTCCGACCCGCGCATCGCCCCGCAGGCGGTGCGCCGCACCGCCGCGGCCTTCGAGGCCGCTGGTGCCGCGTATCACGGTGACAAAATCAAGCGTCCCGGAACCTTGTTCGTGGAACAGCAGAACAGCGGGCATTTCCCCGGAGGCGGCGAGCTGGCTGCCATCACCGCACTGGTTCTCGACGTGTCCGGGCGTGTGCCCCGGGAGCCCGGACCGGTCAACTCGGCGTACCGTGACACGACCGAACTCGCAGCCTTGGGGCTTGTCGCCGTGGCCAACGTCGCCGTCGCCGAGCCGGTGTTCTCCGCGGAGAGGTACGCGGCGATGCGGCAAGACGACCTTCATCAAGGCGTCAACGCGCGACGTGTGCCGACTCTGAAGAAGACGCTCGCCACGTAGCTTGCCAAGCATCGGAGCCGCGCGGACGGTGGCGGCGGGGACTGCTCCCGTCCGCGTGTCCGCACGGGTGGGATTGGGCGTCGGGCCACGAGCGCGGCGCGAGATATCCGAGGTAGTCCATGCCTCCGGCGGCGATCAGCCGAGGTGCAGGAGCTTGTCGGGATTGCTCACGGCGTAGATACCGGCCGCCTGTGTGCCGTTCGGCGTGAGGTCGAGGACCAGCGCGACGAACGGACGGCCCCCGGAAACAAGCACGATCGTCGGATCGCCGTTGACCGTCCGGACAGACGCGTGCGCGTCGGGATGGAGCGCGGCGGCCGCGAAAGCGGCAAACAGCCGCGCGACCTTGTCCCTTCCGTGCATGGGCCGTTGCCCTGCCGCGGGTGCTTTGCCGCCACCGTCCGTCCACAGCGTCACGTCCGGCGCCAGGATCTCCATGAGCGCGTTGACGTCGCCGCCCAGCTGCGCGGCCGCGAAACGCTCGGTCAACTGCCGGAGCACCCGCGGATCGGCGCGGTAGCGGGGACGCCGGGCCTGGACATGGTCACGGGCGCGGTGCGCGAGCTGACGCACCGCCGCGGGTGTGCGCCCGAGGATTTCGGCGATCTCGCCGGTCGGGTAGTCGAAGACGTCATAGAGCACGAACACCACGCGCTCAAGGGGCGTGAGGGTCTCCAGCACCACGAGCAGCGCCACGGACAGCAGTTCGTAGCGCTTCCCATGGTCGGGCACGGCGACGGGCTCGGGCAGCCAGGGGCCGACATACGTCTCGCGCCGACGGCCGATGGCGGACTGCCGGGCCAGCGCCTCGTTCACCGCGATGCGCACCAGGTACGCCCGAGGGTTCTCGATGTCCCGCCCGGTCTCGTGCCGCCGAGCCCATGACAGCCAGGTCTCCTGGAGGACGTCCTCGGTGTCGGCGACGCCGCCGAGGAGGTTGTAGACGATGGAGAACAACAGGCCGCGGTACTCGACGTACACGCGTGTGGCGTCCTCGGCCCACGGCTCGGTCGGCTGCTCGTCGCCCATGACACGGGACTCCTTTCCCCTGCGCCCCCGCGCGGTCCCCGCCGCCTCGTTCGCCGGGTGCCCGCCTTCGTGAAGCAGATCACATTCGGATGACGGATGTCACAGTCGGGGCCCGCCTCGGGCTCTCGGGATGCGTAGGACAGCCACCAGGGAGAACCATGAAACTGACCATTTTCGCGCCGACCGGCGGCATCGGCCGCCACGTCCTCGAACAGGCGCTCGCCGCGGGGCACGAGGTGACCGCGGTGGCCCGCCGCCCCGAGCAACTCGCCGAAGTCTCGGGCCGGATCCGGCTGCTCGGCGCGGACCTGGCGGCCTCGGATCCGGGCCTGCTGGCGACCGCCGTCGACGGCCGCGACGCGGTGCTGTCCGGGCTGGGGCCGCGCAAGCCGAGGTCGGAGGCGGGCATCGCCTCGCGAGGAACTCGGGCCATCGTCGCCGCGATGCACGCGACAGGGGTACGGCGGCTCGTCGTCGTCAGCGCGGCGCCGATCGGCACGGTGGCCTCACCAGGACACCCGGCACCGCCCAAGCACGACCCCGGCGACGGATTCTTCATGCGGCATCTCGGCGCACGCTTCGGCAAGACCATGTTCCGCGCCCATTTCGAGGACCTGGCGCTCATGGAGGACATCGTCCGCGAAAGCGGCCTCGACTGGACCATCTCGCGTCCGCCGCAACTCACCGACAAGCCGCTGACGGGGACGTACCGCACGGCCTACGGCCGGAACCTCAAGGGCGGGAGGTATGCCTCGCGCGCCGATGTCGCGCACCACATGCTGCGCGTGCTCGACGAGCCCGAGTCCGTGAAACAAGTTGTCGGGATCGCGAGTTGACCGGCTCCGCCCCCCCACCGGTGGCGCGAACCGTGCCGCTCACCCCTTCCTCGTGCCGGAACGGCCCGAGCCGTCAGCGGAGGCGCACAGATGTCCGTGGAACGTGAAAAGGTGCATTTCGTCAGCGGTGGCACCCAGTGCGCGGCCTGGCACTACCCGGGTACCAACGGTGTATGCGTGATCATGGCCGGCGGCTTGGCCGTGACCAAGGAGGCCGCGACGGACTTGTTCGCGCGGCGCTTCCACGACGCCGGGTTCAGCGTCCTCGCCTTCGACTACCGAGGGCTTGGCGAGAGCGCGGGGGAGCCGCGCCTCGTGCTGCCCATGAAGGCGCAACAGGCCGACTGGGAAGCGGCGATCGCCTTCGCGGGCACCCTCCCGGGCACCGCCCCCGACCGGCTCGCGTTGTGGGGCTTCTCCGCCTCGGCCGGCCACCTCCTGCCGGTCGCCGCGCGAAACCCGCAACTCGCGGCAGTGATCCTGCAGACGCCCTTCGTGGGAGGTCTGTCCGCCACGCGCAAAGCCGCCTCCCACCAGACGACATGGGCCGCACTGCGCTTCACGGGCGTGGGTCTGCTCGACATGCTCGGAGGCGTCTTCGGGCGGCGTCCCACGCTCATCCCGCTCTCCCGCGAGCCCGGCACCGTCGCCCTGCTGGCGACGCCCGACGCCCTGGACGGAGACCGGGCACTCAACCCCGGCAACTGCCACCCGGACTGGGCGCAGATGGTCGCGGCGCGCACGGCCCTGGCGATGGTGGCCTACCGACCGGGGCGTTCCGCCGCCCGCGTACGCTCGCCTCTCCTGGTGGTGACGTGCGACCAGGACCAGAGCACCCCGGCCGAGGAAGTCCGCCGGGCGACGCAGCACGCACCGCTGGTCGAATACTCCCAAATCCCCGGACGCCACTACGCACCCTTCCTGGAGGCCCACGAGCAAGCCGTCGACGCCCAACTCGCCTTCCTCGGGCGACACGCGGTCCGCAGGTTGCCCGCCCGCTGACCCGCCGACCCGCGGATCAGTGCAGTCCCGGGGCGCGGGAGACTGGTCGGGTGACAAGCGCCTTACACCTGACGAACTCGCGGTCATAACCGGGCGGACGATCCCGGACGTCATGGTGTCCGCGGGCCGGGTCCGATTTCTGGTGTCGCCCGTGACAGGGGGCAATTGTCTGGTGCTTCGGCGATGCGTTGTGGCCGCCGATTGACGACCCGGCCGCGCGCCGGCCCTGGTGTGCGTCCGTCAGCGTGGCTTCGGGTGCGGGCCGCCCGTCGGCCGGCCTTGTGCCGTGCCGGTGGTGCCGACGTGGCCCGGGGGCTCGGCGGGGGAGAGGGCGGCGAGGAGCTGCAGCTTTTCGTCGCTGTCGCTGTCCTTGTCGGGGTAGTAGACGACGAGGATGACGTCGGCGATGGGGAGTTTGTCTCGGTGGAGGCGGAGTTCACCGACGACGGGGTGGTGGACTGTGGTTGTGCCTCCGTCGATCGTGCGGACGTCGTGGCGGGCCCACAGGACGCGGAACCGCTCACTGGACAGGGCGAGTTCTCCGACGAGTTCGACGAACCGGGGGTTGTCGGTGTCGTCGCCGATTGTGGTGCGGAGGGCGGCGACGATTTCGGCGGTGGCTTTCGTCCAGTCCTGGTGGAAGGCCTGTTCCTCAGGGTCGAGGAGGAGGGAGCGCAGACGGTTCTGGCCGGGCCGCAGGCGGGGGGAGAGGGCGACCGCCATGGCGTTGGAGGCCAGCACGTCGAACGCGCGTCCTTCGACGAACGCGGGGATCTGCAGGTGGGCGAGCAGCTCGTGCACCCGAGCGGGCACGTGCTCGGGGCGTTTGCGGCGCGGCGCCCTGGGGTGTGCCGCAGCGAGGCCGAGCAGGTACGCCCGTTCGACGTCGTCGAGCTGCAGGACGCGCGCGAGTGACTCGAGCACCTGCGGTGAGGGGTTCTTGTCGCGGCCCCGTTCCAAGCGCAGGTAGTAGTCGGGGCTGATTCCCGCGAGTAGGGCGACTTCCTCTCGGCGCAGGCCGGGCACGCGGCGGTTGCCGCCGGGCGGGAGTCCCGCCTGCGCCGGGGAGACCAGCTCACGCCGGGCACGAAGGTAGCTGCCGAGCCGGTTGCCGGATTCGTTGTCCCTCATACCGTCACGCTAACGCGGCATGCATGTCGCAGAGGGGGCCCTGGCAGGACCAGGGAAGACGGCGGCCTCCCCATGTGCGGCGGATGCCGCGAAGACTGCGAGAGGACGTTGTGAAGGAGACAGGGAACGTCACCTGTCTGTGCCGCGGTGTGAACGCCGACGGTGCCTTGAACCGAAGGGAAGACCTCGTGGATCTCTCCAACCGCACAGTTCTCATCGTCGGCGGGACCTCGGGAATCGGGCGGGAGCTGGCCCGGCGGTTCGCCGCGGCGGGCAGCACCGTGACCGTGGCCGGCCGTAGTCCGGAAGGGCTCGCGGAAGCTGCCGGGGAAGGATTCGGCACGATCGGCATCGACGTCACCGACAGTGCCTCCGTCGCATCCGCCCGTGACACCGTGCTTGCCCGCTATCCCGAGCTGGATACCGTGGTGACGATGGCGGGCGTCATGCTCATGGAGGACCTGCGCGACCCCGCGCACTTCGACGTGACAGCGACGACGATCGACACCAACCTGCTCGGCACCATCCGGGTCGTCGACGCGTTCACCCCGCACTTGATCCGCCGGGGTGCGGGCACCTTCGTCACCGTCACCTCCGGCATCGCCTTCCTGCCCTTCCCGCCCATGCCCAGCTACGCCGCCTCGAAGGCCGCCGTGCACGCCTACTCCGAGGCGCTGCGCGCACAGCTGGACGGTACCGGTGTCGGTGTCGTCGAACTCGTCCCGCCGGCCGTCGCCACCGCGGGCCAGGAGAAGGTGAACCCCCACGCACTGCCGCTCGACGACTTCGCCACCGAGGTCGTGGACCTGCTCGCGGAGGAGCCCACCCCTGGCGAAATTCTGGTGAAGGGCGTCCGCATGCACCGCTGGGCGGAGCGCGACGGCACGTACGACGCCCTTGTCGCCCAACGCGCCCAGGCTTTGGCCATGCTCCCCAGCCGCCAAGGCTGAGGCGCACTCCTGGCTTACGGCGTGATCATGGTGAAGTGCGGGTCGAACGCGTCGGTGGCTTCCGCGAGTCGGGCCAGCACGTCGACGTCGCCCTCTGCCTTCACATGGCCGGCGTCCAGGGTGCGGGCCGCCTGGGCGGGGTTGAGAAGGACTCCGGCGAGGACGGGTTTGGGTCCGGTGAGGGTGAGTTGGGCGCCGTCGGCGTGGCCGGGGCGGGCGTTGAGGACGCCGCCCCGGACCCACATGGTCCAGGGCTGGTCGTCCCCGGCTCCGGTGAAGGTCCAGTGGGCGACACGCATGTCGATCGCGCTGGCCTGGCTGATGCAGCGCTCGCCGAACATCCTGCTCATCCCCGGTACTTCGTCCCCTGCTCACCTGCGGGAGAACATCGCAGGAGCCGGTCTCTCCCTCTCCGGCGAAGACGTGGCCGAACTGGACGGCATCGGCCGCTGAGCCCGCGCGACCGTGGTCCGTCAGCGGCTGGCTGCCACCGCGAGGTCGCGCATGGCCGCATCGTGGGCGGCCAGTTCGCCGAGGGCGTGCTCGATGAAGGGACGCCCGTCGTCGTCGGCGATCCAGGCTTCATAGCTGGAGTAGTAGGCACGTACGCCGATGTGGCGCCGGCAGGTACGTCCTGGCATGCGGTCGCCGACGAGGGCGTCGCCGTGCGCGACATCGCCGAGGTGGTCGGCCGCCGGCTCGACCTGCCGGTGCGGTCCGTCCCCGAGGAGGCATTCGGCCCGTTCGGGCCCATCTTCGCGATGGACCAGCCGGCGTCGAGCGCCCACACCCGCCGGGCTCTCGGGTGGGAGCCGACGGGCCCGGGCCTGTTGGCGGATCTGGAGAACGTCCGGCCGTGAGCCGACCACGACACGCCGCGGCGAGGCGGCGACCCGGGCCATCCCGTCCCCCCGCTCCCGGGTCGCCGACGCGCGCCGAACGCCGCCGACGCGCGCCGAACGCCGCCGAGGCGCGCCGAACCGCACGCGAAGGGAGTCGAGTTCGTCGGCGGCCTCCACGCCGCGGCGCTGGTCGGAGGTCAGGACGTGATCACGGCGGGGTTTCCCTCGCTCCAGACGCTGGTGATCCGACGGTGCGTGAAGCGCCAGCCGTCCGGGGTGCGGCGCAGGCGGTCGTCGTAGCGGCCGCCGGCCAGGAACTTCTCGCCGTCGGGCAGGCCGAGGCGGACATGCTGGGCCTGGTAGTAGCACGTGTGCTCGGCCTCGTCGCCGTGCAAGGCGACGGCATGGTTGCCGTTCAGATGATGGGTGGCGTCGAAGCGCTCCACGCTGCCGCTGATCCTGGCGACGATCGCCTCAGGCCCGTGCAGCCGTTCTCCCGACCCGCTGTACTCCCAGCAGGCGTCGTCGGTGAACAACGCTCCCAGTGCCTTCCAGTCCCTGGTGTCCACGGCCGTCGCATACGCGATCACGGTGTCCACGATCGCGGCGCGGTCTGCGAGTTCTTGAAACATGGAGGTGCCTTCCGTTCGGTGCGCAATGTGTTACGGGGGTCATCATTGGTGGGGGTCTGTACGGTTCTTGGCGTGACGGCTGGACCTGAGGAGGTCTCAGATGTCCGAACACCCAAGCGAGAAAACCGGGTTACCTATTCCGGTTGAGCCCATCGAGGTCTGGGCTGCGGACGAGTTGGACGCGCAGCTGGTGCGCCGGCCGACCGACCGGGCCCGCGCCGAGGGCCTCGCACTGACAGGTGCCGGGAGCCTGCTGCAGCAGCAGACGAAGCTGGTGCTCGAGGCCGCTCTCGAGGGCGAGATAGACGACCATCCCGGCTATGCGAAGCACGCGGCCGAGGGCCGGGACGGCGGGAACTCCCGCAACGGCCGCCGCGCCAGGGCCGTCGTGACCGAGGTGGGGCCGGTGTCCGTCGCGGCCCCGCGGGACCGCGACGGGACCTTCGCGCCGGCGATCGTTCCCAAGCACGCCCGGCGTCTATCAGGCATCGACGTACGCATACCGGACGAGCGCCGTGCCCCTGGCCTGGATCAGAGCGGCCAACGCTTGCTCCCGCGGCTCCACGCGTGTTCCCCCGCTTTCCCTCGTGCACTGAAGACGAACGACCAGCGCGTGGTGTTGGGGGGTGTGTTCAACGTTCTCGCACGCGGGTGTTGGAACGCAGTTTCGTGAACTGGTCGCGGGAGATCGACAAGATGTGCACGTCCCAGTACTTTTTGTGGGTATAGAGAGACTCGCTGACGCGCACCGTCGAGAAGTCGCCGTCCCTTTGTTCGCTCCCGGCCTGATCGAGAATCCGCTCGGCTTTTGCGGTGTCTGTCACCAACAAATTGACGACATGGTTCTCCGGGTCGACGCGCACACCGCTGTATACCGATTTGTGGTCCCGGGCCCCGGACGATCGACGGCCTGCGCCGTCTTCGTCAGCGACCCGATCACCGCTGCTTGTTCTTCTGCGGTGAGCTCGTCGGCCGGTGTACCCGGACCGGACGCCTACGGTTCACATCTGTTCAGCTGTGCTCGGGCCGCGGCGCCGCGAACACCGACCCCACGAAAATGCGCCGGGACACCAGGAACGTCACCGGGATCGCCGCCACCGCGGCCACCAGCGGGGCGACCCGCTGGTCCATCGAGATCCATGACACCAGCACATACATGCCGACCGTGGTGATCACGAAATTGCTCACGTTGGTCAGCGGGAACAGCAGGAAGTTCCGCCATGTGGGCTTGGTCCGGTACGTGAAGTACGTGTTCATGAAGAACGAGCCGACCATGCTCAGCGTGAACGCCGCCACATGCGCCACCAGGTACGGCATCAGCTCACGCAGGCCCAGGTAGAGCAGGTAGTACGTGCCGGTGTTGACGACGCCTACGGCACCGAACCGGATCGCCTGACGCCACATCAGCCGCGCACCTGTTCGACCGGGGCGAACGTGCTTTCGCGCACGAGGTAGTGCGGTCGCCGTTTGGACTCGTAGTAGATACGGCCGATGTACTCGCCGATCAGGCCGAGCATGGTCATCTGCAGGCCGCCCAGGCCGGTGACGGCAATGATCAGCGTCACATAACCGGGAGTGTCGATGCCGTCCACGAGTGCGATGCCGACGATCACGCACGCGTACAGGAACGCCAGCGTGGACAGCACCAAGCCGAAGTAGATCGCCAGCCGCAGCGGCCGGTTGTTGAACGATATGAGGCCGTCCATGCCGTAGTTCAGGAGCTTGCCGAAACTCCACTTGGTCTCGCCGTGCGCCCGCGTCACGTTCCGGTACTCGAAGACCGCGGCGTCGAAGCCTATCCACGAGTACATGCCCTTGGAGAACCGGTTGTACTCGCGCATCGCGACCAGCGAGTCGACCGCCTTGCGGGACAGCAGCCGGAAGTCTCCGACCCCGTCGACCAGCTCGACGTCCACCCATTTGTTGACGAGCTTGTAGTAGCTGCGGCTCACCATGCTGCGGGCCCACCGGTCGCCCTCCCGGGACCGCCGCGCGATGACCTGGTCGTGGCCTGCCCGGTACAGCTCGACCATGCGCGCGACCAGCTCCGGCGGGTGCTGGAGGTCGGCGTCCATGATCACGACGGCATCGCCGGTGGCCGCTTCGAGGCCCGCCAGCATCGCTGCTTCCTTGCCGAAGTTCCGGCTGAACGACACGTACCGCGCCGCCGGGTCGAGCGCCGCGATGTCGCGCAGCAGCTCAAGCGTCTTGTCCGCACTGCCGTCGTCCACGTAGCAGATCTCGATCTCGGCGTCGAGATCGGCGAGTTCGCGGCTGATCGTGGTGTGGAAGTCGGAGATGACGTCTTCCTCGTTGAAACAGGGCACCACGATGGACAACCGCATCAAGGATCACCGATTTCTGCCGGGCGGGATTGGGCTGTGCCCGTCGCCGGGGCGCACGCGCGCGCCGCGCAGTCGCGGGTACACGGGACGGGATATTACCTGGTCGTCCGACGATTGTCGGGGGCCGCGCGGCGCCGTGATCAAGCACCTGCCGCGGACCACGGGCCCAGCGGCGCTCCGGGGTTCGGCTCGCGCGCGACCACGAGGCGGCCATCGCTGCGCGGCGCGGCCACCACCAGACGTCCTCCGCTCGCGTCCACGGCCGCGGCGGGCACGTGCGCGATGGTGCCGCCGAGCTGCTGCCAGGCCCGCGGCCGCCCACCGGGTCGATGCGCAGCAGGCTCACCGCCGTCGGAGTTCCGGGCCGCGACCGTGCGGCCGCCGGCCGCCGGCCGCTGGGCCCGCCACCGCGACCGGGCCGACCCCGCCGGGCACCCCGAGCCTCTCGGCGCCCGGCGGCATGCCCGCAGACTGCGGTCGACCTTCAGGCGTGCACCGGGCGACGGCCCGCTGATCCGCCGCCTTCGGCGCGAGAGTGACCCGCAGGCCCACCACGTGCGGCGTGCCGTCCGGCGCCCGTACTGCATGCTCTGCGGCCACCGCATGCGGTCGAACCCGTTGCCCATGCGGTGGTCGCCGCAGCCGTTGCGCATCGTGCACGGCGTGTCGTCCTCGCCGCCGTAGATGTCCGGCAGCGGTTGCTTCGCGGCGAAGTCGGCCGCCGACAAATTGTGCGGCCAATACGCATTCGAATAACCGCGGTAGCTCTCGGTCACCACCGCGCGCTCCGGGAATGCCCGTGTGTAGGCGGCGAGCGCCTGCACGGCGAACGACGCCGATGCCGTGTAGTCGTGATGATCGTCGGAACCCGTGCCCGGCTTCGACGAATAGTCGTGGTACTCGGGATCGGGATCGGGATCGAGGTGCCGCACCATCGTCGGCCGGAACCGGTCGAGCAGGTCGGTCGGCGTGCCGGGCAACTGGTCGCGTGTGTACCGGCCCTCGGCCGGAACCGGGGCCCGGGGCGACCGTCCGACAGCGCCCGATAGTGTGACTATCCTGAGTCGATCATCTCCAGGGACGTTCCGACGAAGGGCTGCGCTGCTGTGCGCCGATTTGCGCCACCGAACCCCGTGAAGGCCGCACGAATCGCGCTGTACACAGTGGCGGGCGCCGGTGCCGCGCTCCTCGCGGTGAGCGCGTTCCTCGGTCTGTACGTGCGTCCGACCTCGGACGACTGGTGTGCGACCTGGAAGACCCGCGACATGGGCACGTGGGGGATCGTCGACGACTTCTGGACCACCCAGAACGGGCGCACGTCCAACGCTTTCGTCACCGCCATCGTGTACGCCGACGGCATCCTCGGCCCGAAGGTCCTGCCGGCTCTGCTCGTTGTCTTCATGGTCGGCGGACTGGTCCTCGTCTACCGCGAGTTGGCGCGCCGCGCCGGCTGGGTGACGCCGCTCTACGGCAGCGTCCTGCTGGCCGTCGTGTCCAGCTGCGCCCTGTTCCTGTCGATGCCGCTGCCGTACCAGACCCTGTTGTGGGCGCCGGGCACCATTTCGCACACCCTGCCGTTCGTCATCGCGCTGTGGGCGATGTACTGGGCACTGCGCGCGCAGGGCCGCACGCACCGCATCGTCGCGACGGCCGCCGCCGCGGTGATCGGCGCGTTCATGGGGATGCTCAGCGAGCCGTTCACCGTGGTCGCGCTGGCGCTCGTCGGGGTCGCGGCACTGTTCGCGCTGGTGACCGCGATACGCCGCAACGGCCGCTACCCGCTGGCGTGGTGCGTGGCCACCCTGGGCGGACTGCTGGTCGGATTCGGACTGCTCTACATATCCCCGGGCGCCAAGCGGCGGCGGGAGATCACCGACCGGGGCGAGAGCATGTTCTCCGGCGACCTCCTCACCGACGCCTACCATGAGTGGGTCAAGGTGCTGCATACCATCGTGGAAACCCGCGCCTACCTCGCGGTGTTCGCAGCCGGCCTGGCCGTCGGGCTGCTCACCGTGCGCCGCGAGGGTGCCGTGCCGGCGGTGCGGTCGCGCTGGACGCGGCTGCTTTTGGTCGTGCTGCCGCCGCTGCTGTTCATCGCGATCTCCTTCGTCATCACCGTCTCGGTGCGCTTCGGCTACGGGCCCGGCGGCGCGTACGCCTACAGCCGCACGTGGTTCAACTACCTCGGCCCGGCGGCCATCGCGCTCGCCGCGTACGGGGCCTGCCTCGGCTTCCTGCTGCGGCAGCGCCTCGCCGGCCGCGGCAGCGCGGCCGTGCCCGTCGTGGTGCTGGCCGGCGCGATCGCCGCGGGCGCGCTCGTGGTCGCCCTGTTCGACTGGAGCGCGGTCGTCCGCGACATGACCACGAAGAACGTCAACCGGGCCACCGCCTGGGACGCCGGGAACGCCGAGATCCGTGCGGCGATCGCCCGCGGCGAGAAGGTCGTGCCGTACGTCCCGCACCAGATCGACTGGCTCTCCGAGGCCTACGAGACGCCGCGCCCGACCGACTGGGTCGCCGAGTGCATCACCGAGTACTACGGGGTTGACGACATCTACTCGCCCGAGGCCGCGAAGTAACGCTGCATAACCCGCCGATCGCACTGCGCTGATTTTGTGGACATGTTTCCGGCGGGTCCGCAATTCTCCGTGTGGCCAAGACAATTAAAACCTGGCGGGTTTCGGTTGCCGACGATATCGTTGCACCTCGCGCAGGAGGGGACGTCATTCCTCGGGGGGGTGCGTGAGGCAACCGATTCATGACGGTTCGGGCATTTCCCCGCAGCGGCGCACTCCCTTCCTGGCGTTCGGATTCCATATCCCAGACAGGATTTGACGCTCAGTGAAGCTGAAGCGAATTGCTGCTCTCATTGCCACCGCCACCGCAGCCTCGGTTGCCGTGACGACCGCGGCGCCGTCGGCATACGCCAGTGCCGACACCGAGGTGCTGCGGCTGTGGGGCGACGACTCGGCGGGCACCGCTGCCGCGGCGTCCCAGTCGCTGTGGAAGGACAACGGGAACGCCAACGACAGCCGGGAGCAGGCCAAGGCCGTCGTGCTGTCTCGTTGGGACCACTACGGCGACGGCCTCGTCGGCGGCCCGCTGGCCGCGGCCAAGCAGGGCCCGCTCCTCCTCACCCCGCCGACCTCGCTGCACGGCCAGACCGAGGCCGAGATCAAGCGCATCCTCGCCCCCGGCGGCACCGTCTACCTCCTCGGCGGCACCGGCGCACTGTCCACCGGCATCGAGGACCGTATCCGGCAGCTCGGGTTCAACCCGGTCCGCCTCGGCGGCCCGCTGATGTGGGACACCAACGTCCGCATCGCCAACGAGACCACGAGCAACCCGAGCTTCATCATGGTGGCGACCGGTCTCAGCTACTACGACGCCCTCTCGGCGGGCGCCGCGGCCGGCAGCAGTGGCGGCGTGGTCCTGCTGAGCAACGGCACGTCGCTGCCGCAGCAGGCCAAGGACTACATCAACGCGCACCCGAGCACGACCCTCTACGCGGTCGGCGGCCCGGCTTCGACGGCGCTCTGGAACGGCACCAACCGCGCGTACTACGAGCTCGCCGGCGCCGACGCCACCGACACCGCGATCGCGGTCGCCGCCGGATTCGGCGACGACCAGCACCCGGTGCGCTACGCGGGCGTCGCGACCATCCGCAGCTTCCACGACGCGATGTCCGGCGGTGCGCTCGCCGCGTCGATGGGTGGCCCGGTCCTGCTCTCCGGCTACGACTCTCTCGACTGGCGCAGCTGGAACTACCTCTCCTCCAAGTCGAGCAGCCTCTACTGGGCCGACGTCTACGGCGGCACCGGCGCGCTCTCCGCCCAGGTCGAGAAGGACGTCCGCGCCGCCGTCGGCGCAGCGTCCCTGTCGGCGAAGAACGCGCCGCAGTCGTTCTCGGCCCAGGCCGACAACGTGAAGGCCCCGGGCAGCATGAAGTTCACGCCCCCGGCCGGCAAGCTCGTCGCGGCTCGCTGACCCGAACCGCTTTGCGGGGCGCCCCCGAAGGGGGCGCCCCGTGCGCTTTTCCGGCCTTCGTTCCGGTGCTGCGGTCCACCGGGCCGGCTGCTCAGCCGGTGAGGGTGAAGCCGGCCGGGTCACTGGCCCGGGAGTGCCAGGGGATGCTCGTGACGTCGACGGTCAGCCGGGCTCCCGAGCGGCAGAGCTCCCCGGGACCACGAGAGACGCCTGAACGGTTCCCCGCGTCGGCGGTCCGGGTGGCCCCGGATCCGTACGGCCCGGCATAGCCCTGACGATCGGCGCCACCACCGCACCGCCTGCAACGCCTTCGCCCACCGACGCGGCCCGCGGACACGGCACCGACCGCGCCCGTCGCCACCCGGGCTCGAGTCGAACCGCAGCCACTTGCGCCGCGCCGTGCTGTTCGCCGGCTGCTCCTGCGGCAACGAGAAGATCCGCGCCGACGTCAACTGGCCCTTCGGGCGGGTCGTCGCGGTCTACCGCGAGTCCATGGCCACAGCCGTTGTCATCGGTTACCGCGAACGGGTCTGCTGTGTGCTGAAGTTGCCTGAAATTCGCCTCTGTCGCTTGCGCCCCAGACCGAGAGTCGGCGATGGAGCCGGTACCCGGGCCGGGAGGACTCCGAGCTGGTCAGTCCGCGAGACGACCCAGGATCGCGGTGAGGGCGTCCTTGTCGAGGTCGTCGTGGTGGGAGGCGATGACCAGGGTCGGGAAGCGGGGGTCCTTGGGGTGGGCCAGCGTGATCACGGCGACCGGAACGGTCCAGTGTTTGCAGGAGTTCGTGCACTCGTAGTAAGGGTGCGTGAACACCGTGGCCTCGCCCAGCACCGTCCGCACGTGGTCGGCCACCGCGGCCTCGTCGGCAGGGATGTCGGCGGTCGTCCGGTAGACACCCGTGCGGCCGTTCCCGAGCGCGGTGTTGGGGTAGCGCAGCGGCACGTCGGCCGGGTCCGCGGTGATGGTCGCGACCACGTCGTCCCGGCGTTCCAGCACCAACCGCAGGGGTTCGCCCGCGGTGCCGGTCGGCGTCGCGGTGTTGAGCGGGCCCACCGTCTCCCCCGGGCCGAGGCGGAGCGAGAACGCGGCGTGATCGTTACCGAAGGAACGCAGCTGGTACTCGTACGTGTCAGGCGACTTGGAAATCCGCGGAGACTGCGAGGCGCTCGAGGCGGCGGTGTTGTCACCCTGCGCGATCGGCGATGCCCCCTCGGCGCACCCGGCCACCGCCACGAGGGCCGCGACCGCTCCGAGTACGCCCGATCTCAGCTTTGTCGTTCCGTGCATCCCGCGGGTCCTTTCACGCTCTCGATCGCGTTGACCCCGGTGTGACTCGCCGGCCTCGGATCCGGTTCCCTGGTGTCCGAAATGCGACTGGCGCGGGCTGCCCTGTCGCATCCGCGACGACGGCAGCAGCGGCATCCAGGGCGGATCTCGCTTGGCCGGGGCGCGGTGGGAACCAGCTCGGGCGCCCGCCGCCCCCGGACGGGCCGCTGCTCACCATGCGCACGACCATCGGCGCGTGGTCGGCAGTTGACGGTTCCGTATGTGGTCAGCGTGGCCCTCGGATGCTGTCGATGATGCGGGTCCAGTTGTCGGCGCCGTGGCCGTTCTCGATCGCGCGCCGGTAGTGGGCCTGTACGGCCAGGGGGAGCGCGAGGTCGAGGCCCAGTGACGTGCTGGTCTCGACGATGTGGTCGGACGTCGCGCCCATCATGGTGACGGTGCTGAGGTCGCCGGGATGTTCTCCGGCATCAACCGCGATGCCGGGGTTCTCTCCACCAGCCCTCAGGATGTCGCCAATGGAGTCGGCCGAGGAGAGCAACTCCGGCAGTGCTTCCTTGGCCTTCATTCCTGCTGTCCCCAGCATCGCGGTGGCGTGCATCAGCCCGGACAAGGTGGTGAGGAATACCGCGAGTTGGGCTTGATACATCAACTGGGCGAGGCCCGGGTCTTCGCCCAGGTACTTGGGTGTTCCCAGCAGTGTCAACACCGCCAGGTGGCTCTCCAGCACTTTGGCACGGCCGCTGTAGTAAACAAAGGCTGCCTCCGCGCCGACCATCGGCGCGGGGACCATGACACCTCCCGTGAGGAAGTTCGCGTCGTGGCCCGCTGCCCAGGCTGCTGCCTCGCGTGAGCGGTCGGGAGTGTCAGAGCTGAGGTTGACCAGCGTCCGGCCGGCGAGCGATGTGGTGGCGCTGTCGAGGATGTCGTACATCGCCAGGTAGTCGGTGAGACTGAGGATCACGAGGTCGCTTGCTTCGACCGCTTCGCCGGGTGTCGCCGCGAGCGTTGCTCCGTCGGCGACGGCGCTGTCCGCCCGACTGGCTGTGCGGTTCCAGACGGTGACCGGGTGGCCGGCGGTGAGGAGGGTACGGGTCATCGCCTGGCCCATCGGGCCAAGCCCGAGCACGGTCACAGCGCTGTTCTGCCTGGTGGTGCGGTTCTGTTGTTCGTTCACCCCTCCATGCTCGGAGAGAGCCACCAGTCCCGGAAGTACCTACTATTTTCTGCGGTACTTACCTTTTCGTAAGTTCGTAACTTCGTACTTCGTAAGTTCGTAAGTTCGTAAGGGGATCAATGATGGCCAAGGCGCCGAGAAGCGGGCCTTACATCTGCGGCATCGACGCCGCGCTCGACGTGGTGAGCGGCAAGTGGAAGGGACTGATTCTCTGGGAACTCGACGCCCACCGCGTACGCCGCTTCGCCGAGCTCCGTCGCGGTCTGCCGGGAGTGAGCGAGAAGATGCTGACGCAGCACCTGCGTGAGATGGAGGAGGACGGTCTCGTGCACCGAAAGGTTTATGCCGAGGTGCCGCCGCGGGTGGAGTACTCCCTGACCGAGCACGGGCGCACGCTTAATCAAGCGCTCGGTCCGCTCGGCGCCTGGGGGATGGAGCGCATGCGTCGCGAAGGCTCCGAAACGGTCGACGTAGCCGAGACCTCACACGGCTAACCATCCTGGCCACGAATACCGTGCGTGCGCGCCACTCCTGAGGCAGAGTGCCGACGGGTAGGTCCCCGCCGTCAGGACCAGCCGCGCGGTCGCGATCTTCCCGTCCGCGCAGGGGGCGATGCGTTCGGAAGCGGGAGCGGGTTGCGCTGTTCGCGCGAATTCGGGCACGCCATCCGGGTTGCCTTCCGCCGTTCGGCGTACTCCTGTGTTCTCGCGCGGTGTGAGTCTCGAACTTCGAGGTCGGGCCTTCGGGAGATCACGGTGGCCGCGGGCCGCATGCCTGATCGTTCGGACCCTGGGTCGCTCCCGGTGGGGCGGCGGGTTGCGTCGTGGGCGCGATGCTCCGGCTGGTGCTGCGACGCCTGGCCTCGGTGGCGATGCCGGCGACTGGAGAGGGCTCAGGATGCGCGACGACGTCTACGCGATGGACACGGGACAGAAGATCATTTACGAGGGTGGCAAGGCGGCGATCGCGGCTGCCGCCGGACTGATTCCCGGTGTCGGGAAGCTGATCGGCAGTGCGGTGGGGATGCTGCTGGATGCACTCACCAACGACCCGAACGACGCCTGGAAGGCAGTCGAGAAACAGGTCGAAGCGCTCATCGACCAAAAACTCGACGACTTCTACACGAACCTGATGACCAACGACGTCAAACTCCTCAACCAGGCCTGCCGCGAGTACGTGATGGCCGTGAACCGCAGCCTGGACACGCCCCAGAACAAGGAGTACGGCCGTGCCCGGCTCCGCCAGGCCATCGAGCAGGCCAAGGCGGTCATGGTCAAGACGTCCGACCCCAAGTACCGCTACGCGCTCATCCCGTTCTACGCGCAGGCGGTCAACCTGTGGCTGCTGCTGCTGCGCGACACTGTGAGCCACGAGCGGACACTGGACATCGGCGCCACCGAAATCGCCGACGCACGGGCCGGGCTTGCCAAGGCGATCCGCGGACCGGGGGTGCTGCCCGACCCGTCACCTGGCGGGCGGCCGGCAGTCGAAGGGCGCTCTGAGCTGGAAGGGACCTTGCGCGACGCCTTCCGCGAAGGCTGCGAAAAGGGCAAGGCATGGTCCCCGAAAAAGCAGTTCGACTACCAACGGGAGTCCTGGCTGCGCGGGTTCGAATACTGCCTGATGTGGCCGCTGCTGGCCGACCCGGCCAACCCGGTCACACGGATCGACCGACCCGCCGTGGAGATTTTCCTCGGCCCCTACAGCACGATGTCCGCAGAACCCGAAATCTTCGGTGACCGCGCCCGACACGTACCGACCACCCCGGAGTTCACGGAGCGGATCGAGGGCCTGCGGTGGGGAGGCAGGAGGGTCCCTCTCACCGCCCTGCAGCTCTACTACGACCCTCCCCGGAAGGGCCCGGCGCAAGGGGAAACGAACGAATTCCACTCCCCGCGACCGGAGATCTGGGACCGCTCGCGTCGGCTGACCAAGGTGAGGGTCTTCAACACCGCCGAGTACACATTCGGGCTGGAGTTCCTCGACGAGAACGGCGTGCCCTTCTACGCGGCCGGCGAACCTGCCGGTGCCGGCGGCGACCTGTGTGCGCTCCCCGGCTGGGAGGTCTCCCAGATCCTCCTGGGCCCGGTGATGACCCTGGATCTGGCCCGGGCATGGACGGCCGTGGTGGGCCTCCGTCCGAGGAACTCGGTGATCACCGGCCCGGATTTGAAGACCACCCCTGCGGCGAACTACCAGCTGGTGGACGTGGACAGCGGCACCGTCCTGGACCTGGACGCGTACACCCTCACCGGCTCCGCTCGCGCGGTCACCAGCGTCCCCGACGGAAACCCCACACAACGCTGGACACTTGAGCCGGTCGGCCCCGGGAAATGGACCGTGGCCAGCGCCTACAACGGCGCGCTGCTGACCGTCGGCACGGACGGGCACGCGGGTGCCAAGCCGTCACCGGCAGAGCACCCGGCTGCCGACTCCTCCCGCGGCACACACGCTCGCGACACGACGAGGGACACCGTGTGGTCGGCAGAGCGCGCCGACGACGGCACCTGGCAACTCACCGCCGACGGACACAGCGCGCCCTTGACCGTCCGTGCGGACGGCACCGTTGCTCCCGCAGGGCCCGGCGAACGGGCCGCCCGCTGGAGCGCCGTCCCGGTCACCGGCAGCACCGCGCCGGCGGAGTCCTCGGACGGGCCGCTTCTGGTCGCAAGCCCGGGAGCCCACGCGGGCGACGGCGCGGTGACCACGCGCCTGACCGTTCGCGTGCCGTCGACCAGCACCACATCGGACAGCGTCAACGCCGCCATGGACGCGGGGACCGAGGGATGGCGACTGTCGTTCTGGCTGCCGCGCGAGACGGACGCCGACAGCCTCTCCGTCCGCGGAGACGGCGCACGCCTGATCTCCTCCGACCCCCAGGGCCGCGGCCTGTACGTCACCGTCGCCTCCACCGACGCGGCCCCCAGCGCAGAGGGCGCCGCATTCGACCTGACGATGCGCTTGCCTGACGGCGCCGACGGACGGCCTGTCATCGCCGACGCGCGACTCGCCGACCTGTCCATTCCGACCGTATAGCCGGCCTCGTGGCGGGCCGGAGCGCAAAGCTGACCGCGATCCGGCCCGCCACCGCGTCCGTGACGCCGTCCGGGCGGGGACTGTTGCTGGTCAGGGGCGCAGGGCATAGGAGCGCAGACGGTCGAGGTCGACGGCGGTGACGCGGGACCACCCGCTGGGAATTGCTGGAACAAGCGTTCCTGAATCGCCTGCAGGATCGCATCTGGCACGCGAAGCTCCAATGACGGATATGGAGTAACGAGCTCCCGCTCGCCACTGGCTCACGCGCGCCCGCCGGGCCGGTCATGGCTCGACGGTGCGGGAATGTGGGCTGGTAGACGCGCACTGCCGCAGCACGCCACGGCCGTTGGCCGGGGCGAAGCGGCGTTCCGCGACGCGCGGCTGTAACGGCCCCGCGTACGGGCCCAGGCCCCTGGGTTGCCGGAACCGCCCGCCGGGGTTCTAGGGTGCGGCGCAGACCACGGCGGCGAACAGCGAATGCTGGACGTTGTCGACGTTGGTGGCGCGGAGGGTCCAGCCGGTCGCGGTGGGGAACGAGGCGTTGTGCAGGAGGCTGGGGTCGCCGAGGCCTCCGCCCGCGCTCGGGACTTGGCCGGCGGGGCACTCGGCGTGGGCCGAACCGACCTCGCCCGCCTGCAGGGGGACCGGGAGACCGGCCTGATGTGAGTGCGGGAGCCCCGAGCAGCGGGCGAACGCGACCACGCCGGCGAAGGGGGTGTTCACGTTCTTGGCGCGCGCCAACCAGTATTCGTTCTGGGTCCCGGACGACATGCTGAGGTAGTTCCTGCGTCCGGCCGTGGCCCCACCTCCGGCCACGTTCTGGCCGGCCGGGCAGTTTGCCTGGGAGTCGAGCGTGGAGCCGCTGACTTGGTTGCCGACCTGGTGGGTGATGGTCGTATCCGTCGTGCAGACGACCACGGGCGTCACGGTGCGTGGTCCGTCGCTCAGGTTGTCGACCGTCAGATCCCACCCGGTGCCTCCGGGGTTGGAGCTCTGCAGGAACGCCCCGTTGTCCGGGTCGAGCCGGATGCCGCCGCCGGTCGAGGTCCATCCTTGCGGACAGAACAGCCGGGGCAGGTCCTGCACTTGGCGTGCTTGCAGGGTCACGGCGGGCCCTTGGACCTGGGTGATCGTGAGCTCCGCGCGTGAGGGGCGGCCGTCGGCCCAGGCGAACGGGGGAACCGCAATGAGAATGCCGACTGCTGCAAACGCGGCGAATCGCGTGCGCTTCACACTGTGCTCCGGGGGACCTGAACAACCACGGGTGGGGACGCATCCCCGGCTACCGCTCCGAGCGGATTCCCTGCTCTCTCCCGCAGACGAATTCACTTGTACGGCGCACAGGTTCCGCGGCTGGGCCGGGGCCCGGCCGGGGGTGACGGGCACCCGCAACGTCGTCAGCTGTCCGCGCGGCGGTCGTCGCTGGGTGGTGCCGGCGCTGACGGGAGGGGCCAACGGGTTGCAGGGGTAGGGAGGGGTGGATGTGTCCTTCACTGCGCCGTTGGTCCGCCGCAGCGGCGGGCATCCGGGGATACGGGGTGCCGCCGGGAGCCGTGCTCTGGAGTGGCGAGAGGTTGTGGGCTTGGCCGGCGCCAAGCGCAACTGCGGGGTGACGGCCATGACCCGGTCGTGGATGTCCGACGCGAGACGCACAGCGGGGGACACGGCCTACCAGCAGGGATGCGCGATCGCTACATGATGGTTTGCATCGGTCTGTGCGGAGGGAATCGCTGAATCTTCGAGCACGCCGTGTACGCCCTCCAGCCCGGCGCGCAGTGTGCTCCTCGAAGAGTCAGGGGTAGCGGATGTCCGATTCTCAGCTCGCTCGCACGGGCCTCGGCACGATCACCTTGTTCGGGTTTGCGGTGAGCGAATGGTGGCTGTTGGCGGCTGCCGCTGTCCTCATGATCACGGGTGTGGCGCTGGTTCGGCTCACGTGGCGACGAGACCTCCCACCCGGAGTCTGAAACGGTCCGGCACCGCGCAAGGCTTCCGCGCCTCCGCAAGCGGCGGCGGGCAATCGATGCCCCCTGGCGCCGGATGCGCCGATCTCGAAAGGCAACATGGCTGACGTCATCCCGGCCAAGCGGTTAACCCCGCCGGATGCTGTGCACGGCTGCGATCACACTCATCGGCCTCGCGTTCCTGCTCGTCCGGCGTGTGGAAGCATTCGCCCACGCCCACCACGGTGACGCTCCGCCGTTCATCGGCCTGTACACGGCAACGTTCGTGTGGCTGCTGTGGACGACGTTGCTCGCGTACGCCGAACGGCCTACCACGCCGACGCCTCAGGCCAACGCGCCCTCGATGCTGCCTACGTCGCGGTGCTGGTCCCGGTCTACAACGAGGACTCCGCGTGGCTGCGCCGCTCACTCGCCTCACTCCTCGCCCGGACCCGGCTGCCGGACTCGGTCAACGTCGTGGACGACGGCAGCAACGTCGCGTATGACGACGTCCGCAAGTGGTTCCTGAAAGCCGCTGCCGATGCGGGTGTCGCCGCCACCTGGAAACGAACCGTGAACCGCGGGAAGCGCCACGCCCAAGTGACGGCCGCCGCGGACGCCCCGCATGCCGACTTCTTCCTCACCATCGACTCCGATGCCGACCTCGACCGAGCGTGCATCCACGAAATTCTTCAGCCGTTCGCCCGCCCCGAAGTCGAGTCCGTGGCGGCCGTGGTGCTGTGCGCCAACACCCGCGCGCGCTGGCTCACCAGGCTTTTCGACGTCTACAGACTACGTGGCAACTCAACGACCGCTCCGCGCAATCGGTCATCGGCTCCGTCGTCGTCAACACCGGCGCCTGCGCCGCATATCGGGCCGCTGTGCTCCGCGACCACGAACACGCCTTGTCGGCGGCGCCGACGTGTTTGGCCGCACGCGAACGGGGGGAGCGTGAGCCCCACTGCCCCAACAACCCCGCGACGGCCGTGACGGCCGAGCCCGAAGACGGATGGGAACAGACGTGTCCGAGAACCAGCAGTTGGCGCGCACCGGTCTGGGTACGGTCACCGTTTTCGCTTGGTCGTGAACGAGTGGTGGCTGCTCGCGGTTGCTGCGGCACTCGTCCTTCTGGGTGTGGTTCTGCTGCGCGTGTCCTGGCGACGCGGCCGACTTCCGAGCGCCTGAACCGGCCTCGGTTCTCCGACCTCGGCTCCCAGACTCATGGCCCGCATCACCCCGGCCACGCGCTTACGCCGCCGCGTATTGTGTGTCGCGGCGACCTCGGCGGTCGTCTTCGCCTACCTGCTGTTCCGCAAGGCGGAGGTGTTCGCCCACTTCCGCGCCGGCGACGACCCGCCGTTCGTCGTCCTCTACACCGCCACCTTCGCGTGGCTGCTGTGGACGACGCTCCTGGCCTACGCCGAAACCCCGCACCGGGCGCCCCCCGAACTGCAAGGCAATCTCGACGACGCGCAGGTCACCGTACTCGTCCCTGTCTACAACGAAGATCCGGGCTGGGTGCGCCGCTCGCTGCAGTCGCTGCTGGACCAAACCCGCCGTCCCGATGCGGTCAACATCTGCGACGACGGCAGCAACGTCGACTACGAGGCCGAACGCGCTTGGTTCCTGGCGGCGGCGAAACGCGCCGGCGTACGCGCCACGTGGCAGCGCACCGCCAATCGCGGCAAGCGGCACGCCCAGATCACAGCCGCCGACCAGTCCCCGGACACCGCGTACTTCGTCACCATCGACTCCGACGCCGACCTCGACCGCAACTGCCTCCACGAACTGCTCCAGCCGTTCGCCGACCCGCGCGTGCAGTCCTCGGCCGCCGTCGTGCTATCGGCGAACACCCACGCCAATTGGCTGACCCGCATGTTCGACCTGTACGCGGTCACCTGGCAGCTCACCGACCGTTCCACGCAGTCGGTGCTCGGTTCGGTCGCGGTCAACTCCGGTGTATGCGCGGCGTATCGCGCCGCGCTCATCCGCGACCACCGGCACGCCTACCTCAACGAGACGTTCCTGGGCCGCCCGGTCGCATTCTCCGACGACTCGCTGCTCACCTTGTTCGCCAAACTCCGAGGCCGGACCGTGCAGCAGCCCAGCGCACTCGCTTTGACGGCCATGCCCGAGACCGTCGGACACCACCTGCGTCAGCAGCTGCGGTGGATGCGGGGTTCGACGATCCGTGCCTGGTGGCGCGTCAAGTACCTCCCGCTCACCGGCTACGCGTTCTGGAACCAGGTCGCCAGTTGGTTCCTTACCCTCGTGGGCACCTGCGTCTTCCTGTGGCTCTTCCTCGTCCAGCCCTTCACCATCGGCGTTCCCGTGTGGACTCTGGTCACCGTCCCGATCCTCCTGGGGTACCTCCGCGGACTGCGCTATCTGGCGATCCGAGTCCACGGCGAATCGCTGCGCGGCCGGCTGGGTACTTTCGCCCTCGCCCCGTTGGCCGTCCTCTGGGGCTTCACGGTCCTGCGGGCCGTCCGCTGGTACGGCATGGCAACCTGCGCCCGCACCGGCTGGGGAACCCGCGACGTCGTCGAGGTACACCTCGCCACCGACCGTGCACACCGGGCGGAAGCGCTTTCGTCGGCGACCGGCATGCCGAGCGCGCGCTCGCAGGGCTTCGGGTGAGGGACGGTGCCGTCGACCGGGCGGCTCCTCACGTGGCCGCCTCGCCGCAACGTACCCCGGGCGGGGGCATAGCGGAGGTGATCGACGCGAAGCCGGGCGCCGCGACCGGTGCTGCCGACGGAGCCCCGACCACATGAGCGGTAAACGCACCTCACGGCTGCGCCGGTCCCTGCCGCGGCTGGGGCGGCCGACCGCGTCCGACGCGAGTTCCGGGCTGGTCACCGGCCTGTTCTCGATCCCGGAGGGCATGGCGTACGCGTCGATCGCCGGATTCAATCCGGTCGCCGGCCTGTACGCGGGGATCGTTCCCGCGATCGTCGGCTCCCTGGCCGCCCGCTCCGTCCTCATGGTCACCACCCTGACCAGCGCCATCGCCCTGACGTCGCAGAGCGCCTTGTCCGACGCGGGGCTCGACCCGAAGGACGCCGGGAACGTAGCCACGCTGACCCTCATGGTCGGCGTGGTCATGCTGCTCATGGCCGCCCTGCGGCTCGGCGCGGTGATGAGCTTCGTGTCCAACGCCGTCATGACCGGCTTCTCCACCGGCATCGCCCTGCAGATCATCACCGGCGTACTCGAGGACGCCACCGGCTACCAGCCGGAAGGCCACAACAAGCTCTACCAACTCGGCAACTGGGCCGCACACATCGCCGACTGGCAGCTCGCCCCCACCGTCGTCGCCTGTGCGACGGTCGCCGTCTGGGCCGTGAGCCGCCGCGTCCGCCGGCTGGAGCCGGTGGCCCTGCTGATCGCCATGGTGGCGGGGAGTGCGGCAGTCGCCTTGCTGGGTACGGACGTCGAACTCGTCGCCGACATCGCCCGCATCCCCTCATCCCTGCCCGGATTCTCCGCCCCCGACCTCTCCGCCGTCCCCAAGCTGCTCGGCGGCGCGGTCGCCGTCGCCCTGGTCGGGCTCGCCCAGGCCGCCGGCATCGGGCCCTCCGTCCCGAACCCCGACGGTTCACGCTCGTCGGTCAACGGCGACTTCGCCGCCCAGGGCCTCGCCAACGTCACCGGCGGCCTCGTCCAGTCCCTGCCGTCCGGCGGATCCCTCTCCCGCACCGGCGTCGCCGTCAGCGCGGGCGCCCGCACCCGCTGGGCGGGCATCTTCTCCGGCGTCCTGCTCGCCGTCGTCCTCCTGGTCTGCGCACCGTTGGCCGAGCACATCCCGATGCCCGTCATCGGCGGACTCATCCTGGTCGTCGGCGGCGAACTGATCTGGGGAAAACGCCACGACATCCGCCTCGTCCTGCGGACCTCGTGGATGTCGACCGGCGCCATGGCGGCGACCTTCCTCGCCACCACCCAGCTCCCGCTCCAGCGCGCAATCATCCTCGGGGCGGTTCTCTCACTTCTCCTGTACTGCGCCCAGGCCGCCCGCCGAGCGCGCCTCGTCGGCCTCGTCCGCGACGACACCGGCCACTGGCGGACGGCGGAAGTCCCGGACCGGCTGCCGCCGGGCGAGGTCACCGTCCTGTACTACGAAGGGGTCAGCTTCTTCGCCGAGCTTCCCCAGCTCGACGCGGCGCTGCCCGACGTCGCCGGAGCGCGGGACGCGGTCCTCGTCCTGGTCGTGCGCGGAGTGCCGGACATTCCGTCCTCCACCATGGTCAAACTCCTGCAACGCTACGTCCGCGATCTGGACCGGCAGGGCGGCAAGCTGATCATCGCCGGCGCGGAACCGGGGCTCGTGCGGATCCTGACGGCCGGCCGGCTCGACCGCGACCTCGGCACCGACGGCATCATCCCCGCAAGCGGAGCCATCTTCGCTCCCCTCGAACAGGCGTGGGCAACCGGGACGCGCTGGAGCGCAGGGCGCAGCCAGGATTCGGCGCAAACCCCGTAGGCAGCGATCCGGCCGACTTGCCGCGGGGCGCCGAGAAGAACAGGCCGGACGAAGACGCCTGGTGACCGCGGCGACGGTGTCGACGGTGTCGTCGTGGTCGCGGGTGACCTGCCCGGAGATGGAGTACCTGTCCGCGAACACGACCGGCACGAGCCCGTCTGCCGACGGTTCAGTCGGGCGGCTCGGCCGGGTCGGCGATCCGGTAGCCCACGCCGGGTGTGGTGGCGATGACCGGAGGGGCACCGAGTTTGCGGCGTAGGCGGCTGATGGTCACGGCGACGGTGTTGGTGAACGGGTCGGCGTGCTCGTCCCAGACCTGTTCGAGGAGCTCCTCCGCGCTGAGGAAAGCGGGGCTCGCGCTCAACAGGGCTTCGAGTACGGCGAATTCCTTGACGGACAGGTCGAGTCGGCGGCCGTTGCGGCCGGCGGTGCGATGGATCGGATCCAGTTCGATGCCGGCGGAGCGCAGCGTGCGGGACCGGGCGGCGGGGCGGCGGCGGGCCAGTGCGCGGATGCGCAGGACGAGTTCGGGGAAGTGGAAGGGTTTGACGAGGTAGTCGTCGGCGCCCAGAGTCAGGCCGGTGACACGGTCGCCGGGCGTGCCTGCGGCGGTCAGCATGAGGACCATCGCGCGGCTGTCTCGTTCGGTGATCATCTGGCAGAGGACGTCGCCGTGAATGCCGGGCAGATCGCGGTCGAGGACGACGACGTCGTACGCGTTGACGTCCAGTTTGGCTGCCGCGTCGAGCCCGTCGTGGACCACGTCGACGGCCATGCCCTGGTCGCGCAGCCCCTCGGTGATGACCTCGGCGAGGGATCGGGCGTCTTCGACCACCAGGACTCTCAAAGGGCCACGTCCGTTTCCCCGTCGGGTCCGGTCTCCGCGCCGGGGGCATTCGCCGCGCCTGGGAGCGTGACGGTGACGCACAAGCCGCCGTCGGGACGGGCGTGCAGGTCCAGGGTGCCGCGGTGGGCCTCGGCGATGGCCGCGACGATGGAGAGCCCCAGACCGCTGCCTCGTCCGGTGACGGTCCGGTCGGCCACGAGACGACGGAACGGCTGCGCGAGGTCGGCCACTCGCTGCCGGTCCAGAACGGGCCCGCTGGATTCGACGACGAGGGACACGGTGGCGCCGCCGTCTCCGCGCCGGTCGCGGGGGCCGTCTTTGGCTCCGCGTCCGTCCGGATCGGCCCGCACCGTGACGCCGATCCAGCCTCCGGACTCGTTGTGGACGATCGCGTTGTCGATGACGTTGTCCACCACGCGGCGCAGCAGCGTATGGCTTCCCTCCACCCACCCGGTGCCGTCGCTCGGCTGCTCACGCACCGTCAGGCCCCGGGCCGCGATATCCGGCGCCCTTGCGGCCAAGGCGGTTCGGGCGATCCGGCCGAGGGCGAGCCGGCTCGTGTCGTCGAACTCGCCGTGCCGGGTGCGCGCCAAGACCAGGAAGCTCTCCAGCAGCCGGTCCACCTGGTCGAGTTCGGTGCGGAGCCGGGCGGCCAACGTGGACGTGGCCGCGGGGATCGGGCCCGGCTTGGCGAGGGCGACGTCCAGCGAGGCACGCATGGTGGTGAGCGGGGTGCGCAGTTCGTGGGAGGCGTTGGCGACGAAGCGCCGCTGGGCGTCGAACGAACTCTGCAGGCGGCCGAGGAGGTCGTCGATGGTGTCGGCGAGGTCCTTGACCTCGTCGCCCGGACCTTGGACCGCCAGGCGTTCGTGCAGGTTGTCGGCGGTAATCCGGCGGGTTGCCGCCGTCATCGTGCGCAGCGGGCGCAATACCCGGCCGGCGACGAACCAGCCGAGACCGACCGAGACAACCGCCATGACGCCGAACGCGATGGCGGACCCGATCAGGATCTGCCGCGACTGGGTGTCGTGGGCGTCGGTCAGTTGCCGTTCGAGTTCGTGGATGCGCTCCTGAGCCTGAGCCGCCGTGGGGGGCTGTTCGGCGCCGTTGTCGGGTGCGGTCCGGGTGGCGCGCGACCCGCCGGAGGCCACCACGGCCGTGATTGCGAGCAGCGCCGTTCCGGACAGCAGGAACAGCGCGACATACCAGGCGGTGAAGCGGGCGCGGGCAGTGCCGCGGCGCAGCCCGAGGCCGACGGCCAGGCGCGCAAGCCACCGGGGCGGATGCCAGTTCAGCGGACCTCGGCTCATCCGCTCGTTCCCTTCTCGCCGCGGCACCGGGACACGTTCCCGGACACGGGCCCGATCACGTGCCCGGCCACCCGTACGCACCCGGTCACCGCTATGTACCGGGTCACGTGCCACGCCAGGGTATGTCGCGGCACCTAACAGGGAGATGACAGCGCCCGTTCGGCCCCTGTAATCCCCGCCGTCACAGGGTGGGCCCATGACTGACGAGAGTACGAGGGCGACCATCGAGGTCCTCGGCCTGCGCAAGCGCTTCGGGGCACAGACGGCCCTGGACGGGATGACGTTCAGGGTGCTGCCCGGACGGGTGACCGGCTTCGTCGGCCCGAACGGGGCTGGAAAGTCCACCACCATGCGCGTCGTCCTGGGCCTTGACACGCCCGACGAAGGACGGGCGCTGGTCGGCGGGGTGCCGTACCGCAGCCTGCGGCGCCCACTCCGCCACCTGGGGGCGCTGCTCGACGCCTCCGCACTGCAGCCGGGCCGCACCGCCCGCAACCACCTGCTGTGGCTGGCCCATTCCCAGGGGGTGTCGGCCCGGCGCGTGGACGAGGTCATCGAACAGTCCGGTCTGGGCGCCGCGGCCCGCCGCAAGGCGGGCGGCTTCTCGCTGGGCATGCGCCAACGGCTGGGCATCGCGGCGGCCCTGCTCGGCGACCCGCCGGCGGTCATGCTGGACGAACCGTTCAACGGCCTCGATCCCGACGGGATCGTATGGATGCGCGGCCTGCTGGCGGCGCTGGCCCGGGAAGGCCGCGCCGTCTTGGTGTCCAGCCATCTGATGAGCGAACTCGAAGGTACCGCCGACCACCTCGTGGTGATCGGACGCGGCAGGGTCGTCGCGGATACCGGCGTGCGCGAACTGCTCGCCGAGGCGTCCGGCGCCCGTGTCACCCTGCGTACCTCCGCGCCCCCGCGCGCGGCCCAGCTCTTGCGGGCCGCCGGCGCCACCGTGTCCGCCACCGGTCCGGACACCCTCGACGTAGTGGGCCTCCCCGACGAGGAGATCGTGGCCGTACTCGCCCGGAACGCGGTGCCGTTCTCCCACGTCTCCGCACACCGGGCCACCCTCGAAGAGGCGTACATGGAACTCACCCGCAACGCCGTGGAGTACCGCGGCGTCCCAGCCGGGAAGGCCACGCGATGACCGCCACCCTCACCCCGTCGCCGCCGGCCCCGCAGCCTGCCGAAGGCGCCGAGCGCTCCGGACGCGGCGGGTTCTCCAGGACCCTGCACGCCGAATGGACGAAGTTCCGCACGGTACGCGGATGGGTCCTCGCCATGGCCGGGGCACTCCTCGTGACCATCGCCGTCGGCCTGCTCGGCACGGCCGCCCCCGCCCCCGGCGGACGCGGTCACTCCGCCTCCTACCCCCAGGGGCCCGACGGCGAGCCCGTCAACGACAGCTTCTCCTTCGTCCACAAGACCCTCACCGGCGATGGCGCCATCACCGTGCGCTTGGGCTCGCTGACCGGTACGGCCGACTCCGGAAACGGCGACACGACGGAGAGCCTCCCACCGTGGGCGAAGGCCGGGATCATCGTGAAGGAGAGCCTCGTTCCGGGATCCCCGTACGCGGCGGTGATGGCCACCGGCGGCCACGGCGTGCGCATGCAGGACGACTACACACACGACAAGGCGGGCCTGCCCGGCATGGTCTCCCACGAGTCCCCGCGCTGGCTGCGCCTGGTGCGGACCGGCGACCGTCTCACCGGCTCGGTTTCTGCCGACGGCTCCACCTGGACCGAGATCGGCACCGCGCGGCTGCTTGGGTCGGCGCCCACGGTGCAGGCCGGGCTGTTCGCCACGACACCGCAGGCGAAGAACGACACATCGGCGGGCCCCGGCTTCAGTCCTGCCGTGGCCACCGGCACGTTCGGTCGCCCCGACCTGGTCGGCGACTGGTCCCCGGGGGACTGGACCGGCGTCCAGGTGGGCGGCGACGCGGGCACCTCCGGCAGCTACACGAACACTCTCCGCGGCGGATTCGCCCCGGCCGACGGCGGCGGGTTCACCGTGACCGGAGCGGGCGACATCGCCCCGGTCGTCGGCGGCCCCGTCATGGGCGACGGCTACGCCGTCGAGAACTTCCTCGTCGGAACGTTCGCGGGACTCATCGTGATGATCGCCGTGGGCACGGTGTACATCACCGGGGAGTACCGGCGCGGGCTGCTGCGCACGACCATCGCGGCCACTCCGCTGCGCGGCCGGGTACTCGCCGCCAAAGCGCTGGTGGCCGGGGGCGTCGCCGGGGCGATCGGCCTGGTTGCCGCCGCGATCACCGTCCCCATCGGGGCAGGCAGCGCACGCGGCCGGGGCTTCCACGTCTTCCCGGTCCCGGCGGCGACCGAACTGCGGGTCATGGCCGGCACCGGCTTGCTGTGCGCGGCGGCCGTCGTGCTGGCCCTCGGCGTCGGTGTCCTGCTGCGGCGCACCGGCACGGCGGTCGCCTTGGTCGTCGGGTCGATCGTGCTGCCCTTCGTGCTGGCGACCTCGGGCGTGCTGCCCGTGGGCGCCTCGGAGTGGCTGCTGCGGGTGACTCCGGCGGCGGGCTTCGCGGTCCAGCAGACCCTGCCCCGCTACGCGCAGGTCGTCAGCGTGTACGAGCCGTCGACCGGCTACTACCCGCTGGCGCCGTGGGCCGGCTTCTGCGTCCTGTGCGGATACGCCGCACTCGCCTTCGTGCTGGCCTCGGTGCGGTTGCGCAGGAGGGACGTATGACTCTCGCGAACGGCGCACGGCCGGTGGCCGCGGTGGATGCGGTGGAGGCGGTGGACACGGTGGAAGGAGTCGGGCCGGAGGATGGGGCATGGGCGGACGAGGCGTGGTGCGGGCAGTTCGGCCGCGTCCTGCGCGCGGAGTGGACGAAGCTGCGCACCGCGGGTGGCACCGGAAGGCTCCTCCTGCTCGCGGTCGTGCTGACCGCGGCCGTCGGCTGGGGCACCGCCAAGGCCGTGAAATGCCGGGACGCCGGTTGCGGCGAGGACGCCGTCAGACTCGCCCTGACCGGCGTCACCGTGGGGCAGGCGGTCATCGCCACACTTGCGGTGCTGGTGGTCAGCGGCGAGTACGGCACCGGAATGATCCGCACCACGCTCACGGCGGTGCCGAACCGGCTTACCCTGCTTGCCGCCAAGGCGACGGTCCTGACCGGGGTGGTCTTGGCCGCGGGGACGGCCGCCGTCCTGGCCTCGCTCCTCGCCGGCCACTACGTCCTGCCCGGCAGCGGCTTCACCGAGGCGCACGGATTCTCCCCGCTGTCCCTGGCCGACGGGCCTACCTTGCGCGCCGCCGCGGGCTCGGTCCTCTACCTGGCCCTGGTCGCCCTCCTGGGGCTGGGCATCGCCACGGCGGTCCGGGAAGCGGCCACCGCCACCGGGATCGTGCTCGGGCTGCTCTACCTCTTCCCGGTCGTCGCGCAGGTGGTGCACGACCCGGAGTGGCAGCGCCATCTCCAGCAGATCTCGCCCATGACCGCGGGGCTCGCGGTCCAGGCCACGGTCCGCTTGGACCGATTGCCCCTCGGCCCGTGGGCGGGCTTGGGCGTTCTCGCCACGTGGGCGGCCGCCGCGCTGCTCGTCGGCGGACTGCTTCTGCACCGGCGCGACGCGTAGCCGCGGCGGGCCACTCCCCGGCGGGTCGGTCTGGGCCTGCCGCGCCCGGGCGAGGGCGACTCGCGCCGACGCGCCGACGCGCCGACGCGCCGACGCGCCGGCATCGGCGAGACACTCCGATTCATGTGTGGGGTGGGGCGGCCGGGTGCTGTGGGTTGACCGGCCGCCCCGGGTGTCACGCCGCGGGGGGAGTGAGCATCGCGGCCAGGCACGCCTTCCAGGGGGCGACCGTGGCGAAGATGTAGGCCATCACGTCCAGTGCTGCCTGGTGTTGGTCCGCGGGGGCCGAGGTGCAGTCCTCGGCGACGTGCACCGTGAAGTCGCGCTGCTGTGCGGAGCGTACGGTCGATTCGACGCAGATGCTCGTCACGACCCCGGTCACCAGGAGCCGACGAATGCCCAAGGCGCGCAGCACCACCTCCAGATCGGTGTACAGGAACGCGTCGAAGCGGTTCTTGTCGATGATGACGTCGTCCGGCTCGGGCGCCAGTTCGTCGATGATGTCGGCGTCCCAGGAGCCGCGCAGCAGCGGTTCGGCGTCGGCGGGGAAGGCGGCGACGGTGGACGGCGGGGCGTCCAGCCTGTCGGGGCGGAATACGTGCCGGGTGTACAGGATCGGGAGGCCCGCCTCGCGCGCGGCGGCGAGCAGGTCGGCGTTGGCGGCCACCACCTCCGCCATGCGCGGCAGCGGCTCCAGGTGGCGCGGCACGGAGCCGTCGGGGTGGCAGAAGCCGTTCTGCATGTCGATGACCAGCACGGCGGCGTCGGGAGTGGGACCGGTGGTGTCCATGGTGTCTCCGTACGGTGTCGGCAAAGCCGTTGGGGCAGAGGCAAGTTCGGTGGGGTGTGAAGCCGGGGAACCGGTCACGGGCGGGCGCGGAAGATCAGCGCCGGCTCCTCGTAGCGGGCGTCTGCCACGGCGTACAGCTCCTGCATCGCCTCGTATTGGGCGGCGAACGCCTCCGAGATGCCGGCGGTCTCCTCCTTGCTCGGCGTCAGGCCGGCCAGAGCCAGCAGGACGGGTGCGGCGGCGGACGGGTCGGTGCTCATCTGGTTCTCCTGCCGATAGCGGTGGTGCAAGGACGGTTGCGGGACGGACGTGGTGGTGCGGGGTCGGGGCAGTGCAGGTCAGGGCCGGTCAGGAGCCGTAGCCCTCGGGGGTGCGCAAGTGCCAGTCGGTGTGCTGCTGGTAGGCGTCGCCGGCGCGCAGCACGGTCGCTTCGTCGAACGGGCGTCCGGCAAGCTGCATGCCGAGCGGCAGTCCGTCCGCGGTGAACCCCATCGGCAGGCTCAGCACGGGGTTGCCGACGGAGTCCCAGTAGGCGGTGTGCAGGGCGGTGCCCCGCGGCCCGCCGATCAGCGTGTTCAGGTCGTCCAGCGCCGGAGCGCCGATCGAGCAGGTCGGGGTGAGCACCAGGTCGACGTCCCGGTACAGCTCGGCGAGGGCCTTCTGCGCCACCCTGCGCACCCGTTGTGCCTGCACGTAGTCGGCCGCGCTGTAGAGGGCGCCGGAGGCGACGATGGTCCGCGTGCCGGCGAAGTAGTCGTTCCAGCGCGCCCGCAGGTCGGTGGCGTGGTACGCCATCGCCTCCGCGGTCAGGGTCACCATGTCCGCGGTCACCATTTCGCGGTAGTAAGGCAGTTCGACCTCCACGATGTCCGCGCCGCGCTCGGCGAGGACCCGTACGGCGGCCTCCAGTAGTCCCGGCACGGACGGGTCCGTGTCGGTGGCGATGCTCCGCGCCAGCGTGTCGACGCCGATCCGTACGCCGGTCAGGTCGCCGGTCAGCGCGCTGCCGTAGTCCGGCACCGGTTCGTCGACGCAGCAGGCGTCGGACGGGTCGTGTCCGGCGAGGACTTGAAGCATGTGGGCGCAGTCGCGGACGGCGCGGGCCATCGGGCCGATGTGGTCCAGGCTGTAACCGAGGGGCACGCACCCGGACTTGGGAACCCGCCCGAACGTCGGCATCAGCCCGGAGATCCCGCAGAACGCGGCGGGGATGCGGATGCTGCCGCCGGTGTCGGTGCCGAGCCCGCCGAGGAACATGCCGGCGGCGACGCCCGCCCCGGTCCCGGAGCTGGAACCACCCGGCCAGGTAAGGGGGTTCCACGGGTTGCGGGGGATCGGGAACGGCTTCGACTCGTCGGGCCGGCCGATGGCGAACTCCATCGTGCTTGCCTTGCCGACGAAGACCGCGCCCGCTGCCCGCAGCCGCGCGGCGACGGGCGCGTCGCCGATCGCAGGCCCCCAGGCGCGGTCCAGGATCAGGCTCTGCGCGGTGGTCGGCGCCTCGGTGGTGGTGATGATGTCCTTGATGCCGAGCGGGATTCCGTGCAGCGGCCCGAGATCGTCACCCGCGGCCAGTGCCGCGTCGGCGGCTTCGGCGGCGGCCAGCGCACGGTCGTCGAACCGGGCCAGGAACACGCCGAGTTCGTCGTCGTGGGCCTCGGCCGCGTCCAGGCAGCGCCGGGTCAATTCGACACTGGTCACGGTTCCCTCGCGCAGGGCGCGGGCGGCACCGTCGAGTGTCGGTTCGTAGGTGGTGGGTGCGGTCATGGCAGTACTCCTTGGGAGGAGGGGTGTGCGAGGTGTCCGGCGTCGGGGACGCCGGGAAAAGGGGGGGGCCGGCCAGGGCGCCGGCCGGGATGCCGGGTTCAGGAGACCGACACCGTGGTCAGGTCGACGAACCACGACTGGGGTTCGACGAACCCGTGGACGTTGGCCGCCAGAGCGCGCGGGTTGCGGTCGTTGACGACCACCAGCCAGGGCGCGTCCCGGTCGATCAATCCGACGATTTGCGCGTAGATCGCCGACCGCCGGGCCAGGTCCGCCTCCTTGAGCGACTCGCCGAGCAGCCGGTCGACTTCGGGGTTGCTGTAGTGGGTCAGGTTCAGCGGGCTGCCCGAGGCGAACGACGTGCTCCAGGACACCTCCTGAATGAATGTCAGCGAGATGTTCACGGCGTCCGCGCCGTCCGGGAAGCTGCCGGATATGTACGAGGTGAGCATGGCCGCCCACTCGATCGGCTTCAGCTCGACCCGCACGCCGACCTTCGCCAGGTCGCTGCGCAGTTCCTCGTTCATCGGGCCGGGCTGCATGTTGCCCGAGCCGCCGGTCGGATACGACACGGTCATCGAGAAGCCGTCCGGGTACCCGGCCTCGGCCAGCAGTTGCCGGGCCTTCGCCGGGTCGTGGCCGAAGACGTCGTTGGCCGGGTCGTACGCGACGCCCGAGCGTGCCGACAGTTGCGTCGCCGGTTCCGCGGTGCCACCCAGCAGGTCCCTGGACATCTGCTCGCGGTCGATCGCGTAGTTGAGCGCTTGGCGCACCCGTCGGTCACTCAGCGGCCCGTCGGACGTGTTGAACAACCAGGGCCATATGTGGTCGTAGCCGTTGGTCATGATCTGGTAGCCGGCGTCCCGCAACGGCGGCACGTTGTCGGGGCTGGGCGCCTCGATCCAGTTCACCTCGCCGGCCCGGAGCGCGGCCACCCGCGACAACTCGTCCGGCATCGGGCGCAGCACCAGCCGGTCGATCTTCGCGGCACCGCGCCAGTAGTCGCGGTTGGCGTCCAGCACGAGTTCCTGGCCGCGCTTGGCGGATCGGAACACGAACGGGCCGGTGCCGACCGGGTGTTCCGCGAAGCCGGTGTTGCCCCACGTGCGCACGGCCGTGGGGGAGGCCATGAACACCGTCGTCAGGTCGCCGGGCAGATGCGACCACTCGCCTTTGGTGAAGATCCGGATCGTGCGGTCGTCGACCTTGGCGTAGCTCTGCACACCGGTCAACGACAGCGATGCCTGCGCGCCGGCCTGCGGATAGTACTGGGGGCTCTCCTTGTTCAGGTACCGGTCGAGGTTGAACACCACGGCGTCGGCGTCGAACGGCGTGCCGTCGGTGAACGACACCCCTTGGCGCAGGTGGAACGTCCATGACACCCCGCCCGGGTCCTGCTCCCAGGACGTCGCCAGGCTCGGCACCGCGTTCGGCACGTGGTCGCCTTGGGCGAGGTCGTAGCGGGTCAGTCCGTCGTACAACTGCATCCCGACGAACCGCGTGCCCTCGTACCCCTGGTCGGCGGACAGCGAGGTGTCCAGGTTGGGGATGTCGGACGCGGTCATGCCGATGGTGAGCACGCCCGGCTTGCCGGACTCGGCCCCGTCCGCCACCGCGCACGCGGCGGTCAGCGCGCTGACCAGGAGCAGCGAGGCCGCCGCCGACACCGCCCGGCGCAGCCGGGACGCCCCGCCGCGAGCTCGCGGCGGGCGGCCCGCGCGCACGTGGCCGTTCACGCCACCGCCTCCTTGACACAGGCCACCCGGTGGCCGTCGGCGGCCGTCCCGGACGGAGCCAGCAGAGCGGGCACCTCGTGTGCGCACCGCTCCTCGGCGATCGGGCAGCGGGTGCGGAACCCGCAGCCGCTCGGCGGCGACGCCGGATCCGGCGGGTCGCCGCGCAGGACCGTCCGCTCACCGCCGCGCCCGGGAACCGACGACAGCAGCGCCTTGGTGTAGGGGTGCCGGGGGTCGGACCACAAGGACGACGCTGGGCCTTGCTCCACGACCCGGCCCAGGTACATGATCGCCACCCGGTCGGCGATGTGCTCGACCACCGCGAGGTCGTGGCTGATGAACAGGTACGCCACCCCCAGGTCCCGTTGCAGCTCGGCGAGCAGGTTCAGCACCTGCGCCTGCACGCTCTTGTCCAGCGCGCTGACCGCCTCGTCGCACACCACCAGGTCCGGCCCGGTGGCCAAGGCGCGCGCGATCGCCACCCGCTGCAACTGGCCGCCGGACATCTCGTGCGGATAGCGGTCGGCGTACGCCGGGGCGAGGCCGACGCGGTCCAGCAGTTCCGGGACGCGGGCGGACCGGTCGGCACGCCCGACGCCGTGCACCCGCAGGTTGAACCCGATCGACGAGCCGATGGTCAGCCTCGGGTTGAGGCTGGTGCGCGGGTCCTGCGGCACCACCTGGAGCCGGGACCGCAGCTGACGCAGCGCCTTGCCGCGCATTTTGGTGATGTTGACGCCGTCGAAGGCGACCGCCCCCGCGTCGGCGTCGACCAGCCGCAGCAGCATCTTCGCCGTGGTCGACTTGCCGCACCCGGACTCGCCGACGATGCCGAGGGTTTCGCCCCGGGCGACCTCCAGGTCGATGCGGTCGACCGCGCGGACGCCGCCGGGATACGTCTTGGTCAGGCCGACGGCCTGGAGCAGCGGGCCGTTCACCGGACCACCGCCTCGGACGCGTCCGACGCGTCGGGGGAGCAGGGGGAGCCGGGGGTGTCGTCCGCGACCGGCACGGCGGCACCGGAGACCGACGAGGTGGCGCTGTCGGCCGCCACCACCGGGCATGCGGCCCGACGCACTTCCGCCGAGGGCTCGTCGGCGGCTTCCGCTTCCGGCACCCGGGCGGGTGCCAAAGCACCGACCTCCGACGGCGGTTCCGGGATCCGCAGCACGACCGGTAGCAGTTCCGGCGGCGCCTGCACACAGGCGGACACCGCCCGGGCGCAACGCGGCGCGAACGGGCAACCCGGGAAGTCCTCGCCGGTGGCCGGCGGCCGCCCCGGCAGCACGGCCAGGCTCCCGCGTTCGGCCCCCGGCGTCGGAAGCGCCGCCAGCAGACCGGCGGTGTACGGATGGCGCGGGTCGCGCAGCACCTGCGCCGCGGGCCCGCTTTCCACCAGGCGTCCCGCGTACATCACCCGGATGCCGCCGCCCAACTGCTCGGCCACCCCCACGTCGTGGGTGACCAGGATCAGCGCCATGCCCAACCGGGACTGGAGGTCGGCGAACAGGTCCAGGATCTGCGCCTGCACCGTCACATCCAGTGCCGTAGTGGGCTCGTCGGCGATGAGGACCCGAGGGTCGCAGGCCACCGCGATCGCGATGACGGCCCGCTGGCGCATACCGCCGGACAACTCGTGCGGTCGGCTGCGCGCCACGCGAGCCGGGTGCGGGATGCCGACCAACGCCAGGAGTTCCAGGGCACGTTGACGTGCCTCTGCCCGGGACGCGCACACGCCGTGGGTGCGCAGCACCTCGACGAGTTGCGAGCCGATGCCGCGCAGCGGGTCGAGGGCGCCGGCGGGGTCCTGCGGCACCAGCGCCAGGTGGGGGCCGCGCAGTGCGCGCATGTCGCCGCCGAGGATCTCGCGCCCGTCCAGGCGTACGCTGCCGGTGATCCGCGCCCCGGCGCCGTACAGGCCGAGAATCGAGCGGGCGGTGACGGACTTGCCGCTGCCGCTCTCGCCGAGCAGGACCAGGGTGCCGCCCGGCGCGACCTCGAAGGACACGTCGCGTACCACCGGGACGTCGCCACCGGAGCGGGTGAAGACCGTGGTGAGGTGTGCCACCGCGAGCGCCGGGTCGGCGTCGCGGGACCAGTCGGCGCCGGCGGGCCTGCCGGCCGTGGCGCGGTCCTTGTCGGTCGTGGCAGGTCGGCCTCGGGTGCCGGTCGCCGTGGTCATGCCGTCACCTCCCGGCGGACGTCGAGCAGGTCGCGGAGACCGTCGCCGAGCATGTTGCAGACCACCGAGGCGATCAGGATCGCCGCGGCGGGGACGAGCGACAGCGCGGGGTCGGTGAAGATGTAGGGCCGCAGGTCGTTGACCATCAGGCCCCACTCCGCGTGCGGCGGTGCCGTGCCCAGGCCGAGGAACGAGAGCCCCGCGGCGAAGACGATCGACAGCCCGGCCAGTGCCGTGCAGTACACGACGATGGTCGGCAGGAGGTTCGGCAGCACCTGGCGCACCGCGATGGTGCTGCGTTTGGCGCCGGACGCGCGGGCGCTGTCCATGAAGTCCATGCCGCGCAGGCGCGCGGTCTCGGTCTCCGCCACCCGGGCCACGGGGGGCACCAGCACCACCGACAGCGAGATCACTGCGTTCGACACCCCGCTGCCGAGCGAGGCGCCGATGGCCACGGCCAGCAGCACGGCGGGGAACGCGTACAGCACGTCGAGTGTGCGCATGACGGCGGTGTGCACGACCCGTCCGGCCAATCCGGCGGTGATGCCCAAGGCGCTGCCGAGGACCGCGGCGATCAGCACCGGGACCAGGCCCGCGATCAGGCTGGGCCGCGCCCCGGCGACCACCCGGGCCAGGACGTCGCGGCCCTGGCCGTCGGTGCCGAGAAGGTGCCCGTGTTCGCCGAATCCGTACAGGCGCTGGTCCAGGTGACTGGTTTCGGTGTCTCCGGTGATCAGCGGACCGAAGGCGGCCAGGAGCAGCAGGACGGCGGCGACCGAGCCGGAGAACCACAGGCCGAGCGGTACGCGCCGGGCCTGGGGACGGCGCCGCCGCGAGGGCGGCACCGCCCCGGTGGAGGCGCCTGCCGTACGCGGGCCAGGGGAGGTCGTGGACGGCGGCGGTGGCGGCCGGTCGGGAGCGAGGGTGACCATCGTTGACTCCAGTGGTGCGGAGCGGAGGTGGGACGCAGGCGGATGGATCGGAATCGGGGCGGGGATCGGGGCGGGGATCGGGACGGGAAACGGGCAGCACGAGCCGGGCCGGGCACGAACGGCCGCGATGCCGGGGCGGGAAGGCGGTTTTCGGGGACGCCGAAGGCAGGGCCGTCCGATCACGCGATCGGCGGCGCCGGCGGGTCGTCGCTCAGCGGGTCCGCAGCCTCGGGTCGAGCAGGGCGTGGAGGGCGTCCACCAGGACGTTCAGCAGCACCAGGACCACGGCGGAGACCAGCACCCCGGCCTGGATGACCGGCATGTCCCGGGCGGAGATCGACTGGTACACCAACTGGCCCAGGCCCGGCCAGGAGAAGATCGTCTCGACGAACACCACGCCGCCGAGCAGGTAGCCGATCTGGAGACCGGCGACGGTCATCAGCGACGGCAGCGTGTTGTGCACGGCGTGCAGCAGAATGCGCCGTTCCGACAGCCCTCGGGCGCGCAGCGCCTCCACGAAATCCTGCCCGAGGACGTCCAGCAGGCTGGAGCGGAACAACCGGGCGATCACCCCGGCCGGGACCAGGGCGGCGGTCAGCGCCGGCAGGAAGGCGTGGTGCAGCAGGTCCAGGAGTCCGTCGGAGCCCACCGCATGCATGCCGGTGACCGGGAACCACCCGGTGCGCAGCGCGAGATAGGCGATGAACACGATCGCGACGGAGAACTGCGGCAACGACACCGCGACGACGCTGCCGCCCGAGCACAGCCGACCGATCAGGCCGCGCGGGCGGATCGCACCCAGCGCCCCCAGGGCCACGCCGAGGACCACCGCCATCAGCGCGGCGATCCCGGCCAGCACCGCCGTGTTCAGGAACGCGTCCCACACCAGCGGTCCCGCCGACTGCTGGTGCGCGATGCTGCGCCCCAGATCGCCGGTCAGCGCGTGGCCCAGCCAGTGCAGGTACTGCGACGGCACCGGGTCGTCCAAACCCAGGCGCGACCGCAGGTCGGCCACGGTGTCGGGGGAGGCACCCGGCCCGGCCATGGTGGCCACCGGGTCGCCGGGGATGAGTTTCACGATCGCGAAGACGATCACCGACACGCCGAGCAGGGTCGGCAGCGCCCAGCCGAGGCGGCGGGCCAGGAAACCGATCATGACGCGACTCCGCGAGGCCGGGCCGCCGCGGCGGCGGGGACGGTCGTACCGCCCGCATCGTCCGTGGCGGGACGCCGTGCCGTGGACAGCAGCGACACCCGGTCGCCCCGGCAGTGGAACAGCGCGTAGTCGTAGGGGCGACCGTCCGCGGCCCGGATGACCTGCTCGAACGACAGCAGCGGCGCGCCGGGGGAGATACCCAGCAGGTCCGCGGTCAGGTCGTCGGCCAGCGTGGCCTCCATGACCATCTCGGTCTCGCCGATGGTCAGCCCGGACTGCTCCAGCAGCGTGTACCAGTCGAGACGGAAGGGGGTGCCCTCGACGGCGTCCGCCTCCGGGTAGCGCAGGTAGTTGGTGGCGATGCCGTGCGCCTCGCCGTTGCGGTGCCCGATGTAGTCCAGGCGCAGGCAGGGGGATCCGGGGTTCTCACCGAGGTGTTGGGCCACGGAGGGAGGCATCGGAATGGTCTGCCGGTCCAGGATCTCGACGTGCAGCTCGCCGGTGAACACCCCGCTGCGCAACGGCACCACACCGTGCGCCTCGGGCAGGGCGGTCTCGGTGCGGTGCCCGACCACGAGGGTGCCCGCGCCCTGCAACCGCTCGACGATGCCGGCCGCCCGCAGGCGGGTCAGCACATCGCGGACGGTGCTGCGGGAGACCCCGTAGGCCATCATCAGGTCGGCTTCGCTGGGCAGGCGTCCGCGGGTGAAGGTGCCTCGCAGTGCGTCTGCGCGCAGCAGATCATGCAGTCGGCGCGTCGTGTGGTGCCGGCGCCGGCCTCGGAAGTCTGCTCGCAGTGCGGTCATGGCGCAACCGTGGCCGCGGTCCGTTTCCTGCCCGAGACATCCTGATCACGCCCGAGTTACGCGGTTTCGTGTGCCGGTGTCAACGCGCTGACCTGCACGAACAGTTCCCGCAGCGGGGGATACGCGGCTGCGTCCGCCCCCGTCGGGGCCCATGTGCCGTGTCGATTGCGGTGCGTGATCGGACGGTTCCACGACAGCCGCCCTCCCCACCGCGGACCGTCGGCCTCCGGCGGGACGGTGGCGGAGGTGGCGCTGCCGCTGTCGGTTCACTGAACTAGCCTGCCGCGTACGCAGCCCGACTGGGAGGACCAAGAACGTTGACCGGCCTGTCCGCCTTCCCGCTCCCCTTTCATGCTTCCCGCGCCCTGTCGTTCGCGACTCCGCGGACCTTGCGCGAACTTGAGATGATGCAGTGCAGCGCCCATATTCGGGCGAAGCCGGAGTGGTTCGACAAGATGAACGATGCCGGCGTCGTCGCCCGGTGGACGCAAGAAGCGGCGGCTCAGGGTCTTACCGAAGCGCAGGTTCGCTATGTGCTCGCCGAGCTCGCGCACTACGCCGCGCTGCGGGACGAGCGAACAGGTGCCGAGGTGTCCGCCGTCGACGGAGTGTGGCAGTCGGACGCGCTGCTCGACGACGAGCTGCGATCCCGGCTGCGCGAAGCGGTTCGGGTGCTGGAGCAGGTCCCCGATGCGGAACGGGATTGGCACCCCGGGTCGGACGGCCAGGTATTGGACCTGGTTCATCCCTCGCTGTTCTGTCTGGTGCGCGGGGTGAGCGGCGCGCCCGAGCGGGCTTGGCAGAACCCGACAGACCGCTATTCGAAGTACGAGTTCTCGGAGAAGTTCCAGTGGCTGCCTACGGATGTCGACGTCAGTGACGACGGCGATGTCGCCTTCCGTTCGTATGTCAACAACGTCCACCCGGTGACGCATCGCGAGCTGGCCGCGGTCCTGCCCGGCTTGTTCGGACGCCTGCGCCCGCTGCTGGAGAACGTCCTCACCGATCTGCGCCATCCGCGGCCCCTGCGGATCGAGGCCAATCCGTATGGGTGGTACGACGCGGACGCGGAGCCGGAGTATCCGGACGAGTCCGACTACGGCGACGACGACGCCTACGACGAGGCGGTCCGCGCATGGGAAGACGCGCACGACGACTGGTGGAAGAACCGGCGCCCGGTCGTCCCGGACGCCCCGGTCTTCACCCGGCCCGAAATACCCGACGAGTCCGCCCGCGTCGACCTGCGCGGCCGCAGCCTTCAGGTCGTCGTCAAGCTCGCCACCGTTCACCTCACCCCGGACAAGCCCGCATACCCCGGGGGTTCGTGGCATGTCGAGGGGATGCTGAACGAGCGGATCGTCGCGACCGGCATCTACTACTGGGACAGCGAGAACGTCACCGAAAGCCGGCTGAGTTTCCGTGCGGCGCTCGCCGACCCGGGCTATGAACAGAACGACGACAACGGGGTGCGCGAGGTCTACGGCCTGGAGAACGAAGAGCCACTGAACCAGATACTGGGGTCCGCCTCGACTCCGGCCGGCCGCTGCCTGGTCTTTCCGAACATCCTGCAACACCGCGTCGACTCGTTCCGGCTCGCGGACCCGGCCCGCCCGGGATACCGCAAGATTCTCGCCTTCTTCCTCGTCGACCCGTCGGAGAAGATCGTTTCGACCTCCGATGTGCCGCCGCAGCAGCCGTGGTCCGACACCTCCACCATGACGCTGCAGCAAGCCATTGGCTACCGCGAACAACTCATGCACGAACGCAAGTTCTTCGTCGACGAACACAACGAGCAGCTCTACGAACGAGAGTTCTCCCTCTGCGAGCACTGAACCCCGAACCGGGCGACGCGACAGGGTTGCCCTACGCCTCCGGCGGTCACCGCCCGATCCGGCAGCGCGACCGCGTCCTTCTTGATCTCCCCCGTGGATGGTCAATGGGTCAGATCGACCACGCGGCCGATGCCGGCCGCCCGTGCGCGGTCGATGATCAGTCGGGCGGCGGCGAGATCCTGGAGGGCGAGCCCTACCGAGTCGAACAGCGTGATCTGGCTGTCCTTCTCCCGTCCGGGCAAGCGTCCGGAGACCACGTCGCCGAGTTCGACGGCGACATGGGCTTGGTCGATCGCGTGCTCCGCGAGCGGGATCAGGATGTCGCCCGAGTCATGGAGGGCGACGGTAAGACTGTCCACCACAACGCGCGCACGTACGATGCCCTCGGTGTCGATCTCGCGATAGTCGTGTCGCGGAGGCGCGCCGACCGCGTTGACGTGCAGCCCCTCGGTGAACCAGGCGCCACGCACGAGCGGTTCACGGGCCGGGGTGAGTGTGCACAAGACGTCACAGCCGCGCACTGCTTCCTCGGCCGTCTGGGCTACGGTCACCGGCAGTTCGCGGTTACGGGCGACGAACGCTTCTATGGTCGCCGCGGATCTGCTCCAGACCAGTACCCGTTCCAGCGGCAACACCGCACGAAGTGCGGCCACGTGTGCATCGGCCAGGGCACCGGCGCCGACCAGGCCGAGTACGCGGCTGTCCGGTCGGGCAAGATGCCTGCTGGCCACCGCCGACGCCGCGGCCGTCCGGCACTGGGTGAGCGCCCACCCGTCGATGACCGCCTCGCACGCCCCGGTCTCGGGATCGCCGACCAGCAGCGTAGAACGCTGCGCGGGGCGCCCGAGTGCGCGATTGTCGGGCATGTCCGCGAGCAGTTTGACGCCGACCGCACGCAGTTCCCGGGAGGCCGCGGCCATGGGCAGGTAGGCGTGGGTCGCGGGGGGCAGTCGCAGCGGGACAGGCGCGGGTTGGTCGGCGGTGCCGACGGTGAGTTCGGCGTGTGCGCGTGCCACGGCGTCGATGACATCCCGGTGGTCGAGCAGGGCGAGGACGTCGGAGCGGGTGAGGATGAGGGTCATCGGGAGGGTGTTCCTTCCGGTGGCGCGTGGCGATGGCCTCGCGGTGGCGTCGGTCGTGGGGCCGGGGTTTCGCGGGCGCCGCGACAAGTGGTGGTCGCGGCGCCTGCTCGGCCCTCAGGTACCCACGACGACCAGCCGGTTCGGCAGGCTGTTGAGCTCCTCGTAGCCGTCTTCGGTCAGCAAGACGGTGCCGCCCAGGCACACCCGGTGCCCCTCGTACAGGGCGTTGGCCTCGAAGGCGAAGGCGACACCGGGGACGAGGGTGAAGTCGCCGTCGCGGGCCACGACCGGCGGCAGGGCGGGGAGGTGGGCCAGGCCGGGGTCGTTCTCGGTGCCGACGTGGGTTGCGCCGTTGAACATCACCGGCGACACGGTCTGTACGAGCGGGCCGGTGTTCCACACTCCGGCGCGGTGGAGCGGTTCGTGCATGGTGTCGCACAGTTCCGCAAAGGTGATGCCGGGGCGCAGGGCCGCGAGGCCGCGCTGATGTGAATCGAGCACGATTTCCTCCAGGCGACGGATCTCCGGGATCGGTTCGCCGAGTGCGACGTCGATCTGCTGCTGGCTCTCGAACCCGCCGTAGAAAGCGAAGATTTCGGCGGCGATGGTGTCGCCGCGGCGCAGCACGCGGGGGCGGCCGCCCATGCCCATCCACTCCGGCTGGCCCCAGGCGAACCGCGAGGGCCCGCTGCGCTCCAGGATGTAGGGGCTGTAGAACGGGCTCCCGCCGCCCGCCAGGATGGCGCCGACGGCCGCGCCGACGCACGCGCTCTCGTACGCGCCCGGTTTGGCAGCCGACACGAACGCATCGCACGCGTCCTCACCGAGTTGGGCCGCCTTGCGGATCATGTCGCGTTCTTCGGGACTCTTGACCACCGCCAGCATCTCGAACTCGACTGCCATGTCCACGAATTCCGCCTTGGGCACGGCGCTGGCCAGGTGCTGCCAGGTGCTCGCGGGGATGCAGCCGGCTCCGGCACCGACGGCGCGACTACTCATGCCGACAATGCCGACGGCGCCGTCGGCCACGCCGCGTTCGTGCAGCGCGGCGGCCAGGAGGGCGGCGGGGTTGCCGATCCGGACATCGTCGACCCACCGTTCATACGCGGCCCCGGGGGCGTCATAGCGGCCAAGGGGGAAGCGGCCGACCAGGTGTGCGGGGTCGTCGGCAGCCGTGATCAGCGCGATGCCGTGCAAGCCCTCGTTCGTGACGTAGCGGTCCCATTGGTCGCGTTGGGTGCCGAACACCGCCAGGGCGGCGAGTCCGTGACGGGACATCAGGTCGCGCAACGCGGCCCAGCGGCGGTCGCGTTCGGCCAGGGACAGCGTGGGGAAGAAGTCGGCGGTGCTCACAGGGCGGCCTCCATGGGGATCGCGGTGGATGCGGTGGACGGCTCCAGACCGGGGACGAGCGTGCGCAAGTAGGCGGCGCTGTCGGTGATGAAGTCGAGGGACGCGTCCGGTGTGACGGGGCTACGCAGCTCTTCGAGTCCCGGCGCCTGCCCCCGCGCCGCCCGCTGGGCATACGCGTGGGTCAGGCGGTTGAGTTCGGCCAGTTCGGCGGTGGTCAGGTCCGGATGCGCGGCGTGCCAAACGGGTTCGTCGACGTACAGGGTCATTTCTCCGCGCCGGCCGACGACGCCTTCGATCGACCATGTGGCGAGCGGGGCGTGCGTCACCAGCACGCCGAGAACGCCGGCCCAGTCGACGACACCCTCGCCGCACGGGGCGAGGAACCGGCCGATGCCGTTCTCGGTGGGCAGCAGCGCGGCGTCGCGGAGCTGGGTCTGGCGTACGTACGGGGCGACCCGGCGGGCGGCCTCGACCGGGTCTTCGCCGCGGACCAGGACGTTCGCGGTGTCGAGGCAGATGCCGAACGCGTCCGGACCCGCGTCTTCGACGAGCCGCACGACTTCGAAGGTGGTGATCTCCTCGTGGGTCTCCAGATTGAGGTGCGCCCCGGCGTCCCGGAGGACGGGCGCCAGGCTCCGGAGTACCCCGGCGGTCGCGGCGAGTTGGTCGGACCAGGCGACATCGGTACGAAACCGGTCGCAGGCGTATATTCCGGGGATGTGGAACTGGTAGTTGGCGGTGGCCGTCCACAGCTCGCGGATGTCCGCCGATGCGCAGGCCCGGATGACGCGTGCCAGGCCGCGCAGGTAGTCGCCGTCGCCGAGGGCGCGGATGTGCGGCGCTTCCGGGGTCGCGAACGGGTTGACCTTGGCGGTGCCGACTTCGAGGTACAGGCCGAGTTCGGCGGCCAGGGCGACCACGTCCCGCAGTTCACCGGAGTCCAGGGTCGGGCTGAGGTCGAGCGCGGAGCGGAAGAAGGCACCGTCCAGGCCGAGTTCGGCGATGCGGCGCAGCACTGCCGGCGGGCGCAGGTCCGCGGCCTCGGCGAGCTTGCTGACGTCGACGCCGATCCGCGGCCGCGCGGCGGTCCGGGGCCCGGGTGCCGGCGGGGCGGAGGCGTTCATTCCGTGCCGCCGGTGAGGTCGACCAGTCCGCCCCGGAAGACGTTGTGCGGGTCGTAGCGGCGTTTTACCGCCACCAGCCGCTGGTACTTCGTGCCGTATACCTCTCGTGCGGTGGCGGCGTCCCCCTGGACGCTGGTGAAGTTGATGTAGGTGCCGCCCTGGTGCGGGGCGAGCGCGTCGGCGAACTCGGTCGCCCATGCCATGAGCTCCGGCTTTTCGTCGGCGAACTCGAAGTCGGCGCCGATGTTGCCGGAGAAGGGCAGGCCGTGTGAGTTCATGGCGGTGGCGTCCGGGTCGCGACGCGACATCGCGCCGCCACCTCCGATGACCTCGAACGGGCACATCATCTGGTGGGCGATGTTCGAGTGCGCCTGCAGTGGTCGCCCGGGGTAGCGATCCACATGGTCGAGGCACAGGTCGATGACGTCGTCGTCGAGCGAGGCGAGGAACAGATGCTTCCAGTAGTGGCCGACGCCGTAGCGGAACTCGTCGTCGGTGGAGTGCTGGAGTTGGACATGCGGCACCGTCCGCGTGGTCGACCAGATCGGCGGCGCCTGCGCGAACATCGGTGCTGTCAGCTGCGGTTCGACGTCAGGATCGCCGTAGGTCACGGTGGCCACGGAAAGGATCGGCGTGCCGCGGTGGTCGGTGGGTACCTGCGACCAGTACGGCGGACAGGTCAGCAGCCGCGCGTAGGTGGTGATGTGGTCGGGGGCGGCGAGCGCCCATTCGCGGTAGAAGCGCAGCACGCGGGCGCGGTCCGCGGCGCGGTAGAACGCCTGCCGGATGGTCGCCGGCCCCGGTACGGCGACGTAGCGGAAGGTGAAGGAGGTGACCACCCCGAAGTTGTGGCCCGCCCCGCGCAGCGCCCAGAAGAGTTCGGGGTGTTCGCGGTCCGAGACGTCGAGGATGCGGCCGTCGGCGAGGACCACCGTCGCCGCGGTCAGGTGGTCCACCGTGGCGCCGAACATGCGGGCCAGGTAGCCCGCGCCGCCGCCCAGGGTCAGCCCGGCCACACCGGTGTGCGAGACGACGCCCGCCGGCACCGCGACCCCCAGGTCGGCTGCCGGACGGTCGACGTCGCCCCACCGGCATCCGGCGCCGACGGTGACGGTGCCCGCCGCGGTGTCGAACACCACGTCGCGCATCGGGCCGGTGTCGATCAGGACCGCCCCGTCCATGACGCAGGAGCCTGCCAAGTTGTGTCCGCCGCCCCGTACCGTGACGTCGCGGCCGTGGTCGATGGACCATGTCAGGGCCGCGGCGACGTCCTGGGCGGAGCGGCAGGCCACGATCGCGGCGGGGCTGCGGTCGATGTCGGCGTTCCACACCCGGCGTGCCTGGTCGTAGCCGCGCTCGCCGGGGAGCAGAACGTCACAGGTCAACGCCGCACGCAGGTCGGCGAGGCTCCGGGACGGGGCTTCGCGGTGGGTGGTTGAGATCACGTCGGTTCCTCTCCACGGGACGGGAGTTCCGCCTGGGGGGTGGGCAGGTCGGCGATGACGGAACGCAAGTGCGCGGCGCAGCGTGCGGTGAAGTCCTCGGCGGTCCAGTCGTCGTGGACGCCTCGCAGCTGTGCCGGGCCCGGGATGAGACCGTGCTCTGCGCGCAGTTCGCAGTCGCGGCTCAGTCGGAAGAGTTCGGCCAGTTCGGCGGTGGTCAAGTCGGGGTGCCCTGCCCGCCATTGGGGGTCGCCGGGGTGCAGGGTCATCTCCGCCCGGACCGCGCCGATGCCTTCGATGGTGAGCCGGCTCAGGTGCGGTGCGTCGTCGGCCAGGGTGACGAGCAGGTCGGCCCAGTCGATGACACCCTCGCCGCAGGGGGCGAGAAACCGGCTGATGCCCCATGTGTTTCGGCTCCGCCTGGTCCCCGACGCGTGTGCGCCGGGTTCTTCGGGTTCGGGATCCAGGAAGAACAGGGCCGCGTCGCGCAGTTGGGTCTGGCGTGTGTAGGGGGCGACCCTGCGGACCGCGGCGGCCGGGTCCTCGCCGCGGACCGGCACGTTCGCCGGGTCCAGGCAGATTCCCAGCACGTCAGGGCCGACGTCTTCGACCAGGCGGACCAGCTCGAAGGTGGTGATCTCCTCGTGGGTCTCCAGGTTCAGGTGACTGCCGTGGTCGCGCAGGCAGGGGGCGAGCAGGTCCAGAAAACGCCGGGTGGCGGCGAGTTGATCGGGCCACGGCGCTTCGCCGCGGAAGCGATCGGTGCCGTACAGGCCGCGGTACGCGGGTTTGAATCCTCCGGTAGCGGTCCACAGTTCGGTCACGCCGATGGATGCCGCGGCGGCGATCATCGCCTCCATCGCGGCCCGGTAGTCACCGCGTCCGAGGGCGCGCAGATGCGGGAGTTCGGCGGTCATGTACGGGTTGACTTTGCCGATGCCGAACTCCAGGTACAGGCCCAGATCGTCGGCGCAGGCGCGGACGTCTTTGAGGAGCCCGGCGTCCAGAGTGGGCGACACCTCGTACAGGGTGCGGATGTTCACCCCGTCGAGACCGGCGGCGCGCGTGGCCTCCAACGCGGCGAACGCGTCCGGCCACGGCGGTGGGCCGTAGGTGTGTTCGAGTTTGATGTCCTGGCCGATGTCGAAGGTGCGGGTCATGCGGTCGGGCTCACCACCGTCGGATCGTGCGGCACCGTTGCGGACGCCGCGGGGTCGGGTGTCGGGACAGGCGGTCGGGGCGGGGCCGGCGCACCGGCCGCGGCCGAGCGCCGGGCCGCCCTGCGGGACCGCTCGGCCGCCGGATCGAGTGTCGGGATCGCGGCCAGCAGCTCGCGGGTAAAGGTGTGCGCCGGGGCGGCGAAGACGTCGGCGACGGGTCCGCATTCGACGATCCGTCCGCCGTCGAGGACGGCCACTCGGTCGCACAACTGCCGTACCACCGCCAGGTCGTGCGCGATGAACAGCACCGACAGTCCGAGGTGTCGGCGCATGTCGGCGAGGAGGTTGACGACCTGGGCCTGTACGGAAACGTCGAGCGCGGAGACCGGCTCGTCGCAGACCAGGACCCGGGGGCGTACCGCGAGTGCGCGGGCGATGGCGATGCGCTGGCGCTGGCCGCCGGAGAAGGCCCGCGGGAACCGGGTCAGGTGCGAGGCGTCGAGGCCGACCATCTCCAGCGTCTCGACGACCATGTCCCGGCGTCGTCGCCGGTCGCGTTCGATGCCGTGGACCAGCAGGGCCTCGCCGACGATGCGCTCCACCGTCATCCGCGGGTTCAGGCTCGCGTACGGGTCCTGGAAGACCATCTGCACCTCGCGGCGGAACCGCCGCAGGCCGGCACCGCGCGCCGCCAGGACGTCCATGCCGTCGTAGGTGACGCGACCCGCGTCGGGTCGGGTCAGGCCCATCAGGCACCGCACCGTGGTGGACTTGCCCGATCCGGACTCTCCGACCATCCCCAGGACTTCCCCGTGGCCGAGGCTGAAGGAGACCTGGCGCAGCGCCGTATGCCGCACGCCGTGTCGGGCGGCCCGGAAGGACTTGGTCAGGCCCTCGACGTGGAGCAGCCCGGTCATCGCGCGGCCGCCATGCTTGCGGGCATCGGCCGGTGGCAGGCGACGCGTTCACCGTCGTCGCCGACCGTTTCCGGCAGCTGTTCGCGGCATACCTGCTCGCTCCGGACGCAGCGTGGGTGGAACGCGCATCCGGGGGGCCGTTCCGTGGGCGACGCGGGGGCTCCCGGCACGGTGCTCAGCGGGCGGGCCGGGTCGCCGTCAGTGCGCGGCACCGAGCGGAGCAGGGCGTCCGCGTAGGGGTGTCGCGGCCCGGCGAAGAACCCGTCGACGCCGCGTTCTTCGACCATGCGTCCCGCGTACATCACCGCGACCCGGTCGGCGAACCCGGCGACCGCGCCCAAGTCGTGGGTGATCAGCAGGACCGCGACGGACATGTCGTCGGAGACTTCGGCGATCAGGTCGAGGACCTGCTGCTGGACGCGGACGTCCAGCGCGGTGGTCGGCTCGTCGGCGATCAGCAGCGTCGGCTGGGCGATCATCGCGGCGGCCAGGACGACGCGCTGCCGCATGCCGCCGGAGAACTCCTGCGGATAGGCGTCCAACCGCTCGGCGGCCCTCGGCACGCGCAGCCGTTGCAGCGCCTCCAAGGCCTGTGCGTGTGCGGCGCGGCGCGGCACGCCGCGGATGCGGAGCGGTTCGGCGACCTGGTCCCCGATGGTCATCACGGGGTTGAGGGCGGTGAGCGGGTCCTGCAGCACCATGGCGATCTCGGCACCTCGGACGCGGGCCATTTCCCGGTCGGGCAGCGTGAGCAGTTCGCGGTCGCCGAGTCGGACGCTGCCGCCGACCCGCAGCCCGGCGGTCAGGCGCATCAGCGCCCGCGCGGTGACCGACTTCCCGGAGCCGGACTCGCCGACCAGGGCGAGCCGTTCGCCGGCGCGCAACGTCAGGTCGACATGGTCGACGAGCCGCACGGATCGCGCGCGGCGGGTCGGTGGGGGGACGTCCACGGTGAGGCCGCGGACCGTCAGGACGGTCGCACGCATACGTGTCGCCTTCCAGGAGTAGGTGGATGTCACGGCGCGGAGGCGTGGTCAGGAGCCGCGCACGGTCGGGTCGAGGCGGACCCGCAGGGCGTCGCCCGCCAAGCCGAACGCGATCGCGGTCACGGTGATGGCCGCGCCGGGGGAGGCGGCGATCCACCACTGGGTGGTCGCGTACTCGCGGCCATCGGAGACCATGGCTCCCCAGTCCGGGCTCGGCGGCTGCGCGCCGACGCCGAGGAACGCCAGCCCCGACATGATCACCACGACGCCGGACACCTCCATCGCGGCCTGGACGAGCAGCGTGTCCAACGAGTTCGGCAGCACATGCCGCAGCATCAGCCGGGTGCGGGAGACACCCAGCACGCGGGCGCTTTCCACGTACGCGGTGCGCATCGTCTCGTGCAGCGAGGAGCGAACGAGCCGGGCGAACGCCGGCCACGTCGCCGCCACCATGGCGATCACCGTCGCGCCCCGACCGGTGCCGAGCGAGGCGGCGAGGCCGAGCGCGAGCACCATGCCGGGGACGGACAGGAAAATGTCGCAGACCCGCATCAGGACCTCGTCCGCCCACCGGCCCCCGAGCACCGCCGCCACCGCGACCAAAGTGCCCAGCAGCGCGGCGCCGACCACCACGGCGATCCCGGACAAGACGGTCTCGCGTGCCCCCGCGAGCAGCCGCGACGCGACATCACGGCCGGAGGCGTCCGTGCCCAGCCAGTGCGCCCCTTCGGGAGCGCGCAGCGCCTGGTCGAGGTCGACGCGGTACGGGTCGTACGGAGTCAGCCACGGCCCGATCAATGCGAGCGTCACCAGCACCACGACCATGCCGTACGCGAACAGGTCGAGCTTGGGTGTGGTCGGCTTCGCGCCCGGACGCCGCGACCGCAGCGCGGCCACCATCCGGGGCAACGCCGGGGCGCTCACGCCGCACCCCCCGCGAATGCGCCCGCGGCGCGGGCCCGTGGATCAAGCCAGAGCTGCACCACGTCGACGAGGAGGTTCGCGACGACGAACACCAAGCCGAGGACCAGCACGCAGCCGAGCACCGCCGTGTTGTCCTGGGAGGTGACCGCGGTGGTCAGATAAGTGCCCAGGCCCGGCAGCCCGAACACCGACTCGACCAGCAGTGCGGCGCCCATCATCCAGCCGAACTGCATACCGATGATGGTCACGATCGGACCGAGGCAGCAGCGCAGGCCGTGGCGGAGGACCACCCGCCCGGTGCCCGCGCCCTTGGCCCGGGCGAACGTCACGTGGTCCGCCGCCAGCACGCCCAGCAGCGACGAGCGTACGGTGCGCGCCACCACCGCGACGAACGGCGCGGCCAACGCCAGGGCCGGCAGCACCAGATGCGCCACCGCGTCCCCGAACGCCGTCGGATCCCCGGCCAACAACGCATCCACCGTCGCGGCACCGGTCACCTCCGGCGGCTCGACACCCAGGTTGTGCCGTCCGGAGATCGGGAACCAGCCCAGCCGCGCCGCGAACAGGTTCTGCAGCAGCAGCGCCAGCCAGAACACCGGCACGCCGCCCGCCACGACCATGACGGTGCGTGCGGCGCCATCCGCGGGTTTGCCGTGCCGTACCGCGGCCAGCACCCCCAAGGGCACCCCGATCAGCAGGTTCACCGCCATCGTCGCCGCCACCAGTTCCACCGTGGCCGGCAGCACGCGTGCCAGGTCGTCGGCGACGGACTGGAACGTCACCACCGACGTGCCCAGATCTCCGTGCAGCAGCCGCTCCAGGTAGTCCAGGTACTGTGTGACCACCGAGTGGTCGAGGCCCAAGCGCTCACGTGCCTGCGCCACCTGCTCGGGGGTTGCGGTGCGCCCCGCCGCGACCCGCGCCTCATCACCGGGGATCGCCTTCATCATCATGAACACCAAGGTGGCCACACCCCACATCGCCAAGGCCGCCATGGGCAGCCTTCGCGCCAGGAACCTCGTCATCGCCGTTACCTCCGTCCACAGGGGGTTGGTTGCGCATCACGCCGACACCTGGAGCGCCGCGGACAACAAAGGGCAAAAATTGACAAGCACGGACAACCGCAGATCAGTTCGTGCGGGTCAGCGCCGCGGTGTCCAACAGGATGTGTGTGGGACTGGCCGTGAATCCCGCGATGCCGGCGCGGTGTGCGTACACCGTGCGCGAGGACGCGATGTTCATCGACACGTGGTCGGCGTCGATCGCTTCCTCAGCCTGCTTGGCCAGGTCGCAGCTCGCCGTCGGGGAGGGCTGGGCGAGCGCCCGGGCAAGCAGTTCGTCCGCGCGCGGGTTGGCATACATGCCGTAGTTGGAGCCCGTTCCGGCGAACTTCGAGTCGTAGACGCGGTCCAGCATCGCTGCCGCGTCCGGGTAGAGCGGGAAGTCCCACAGCATGCCCAGGTCCGGTGCGGTGCCTTTCGACGACAGTGCCTTCACGAACTCGGGATACGTCACCGACTTCAGGGTGAGCGTGACGCCGATGTCGCGCAGGTTGGACTGCAGCAGCGTGGCGGCCTTGGCGTGCTCCGGAATGGTCGACTGGTAGTACATGGTCAGGTTCAGTCCGGCGGCGCCGGCCTGCGCCAGGAGTTCCTTTGCCCGCGCGATGTCCTGCCGCGACGTGGGCAGGTTCGCGCGGCACGCCATCAACGACGGGAGCGGCCCGGCGGCGATCTGACCGCGCCCGGCGAGGATGGTGTCGACGTGGCCCTGGTAGTCGTAGGCGAGCTGGATCGCCTCGCGCACCCTGGGGTCCGCCGTCGGCCCATTCGCGGTGTCGAAGAACACGTAGAGCTGCATGGGGCTCGGGACTTCGCTTGTCTCGATGCCCGCAACGCCGTCCAAAGCGGTCAGGTCGGCGGGCGTGAGGCCCTGGGCGATGTCGATGGTGCCGGCCTTCAGCTCCTCCCGGCGGGCGGCCGCCTCCACGATGTACCGGTAGACCAGCGTCTTGGGGCGGCCCGGCAGCGGGCGCCACGTCTGCGACACCGCAGAGAAGACGATCTGCTGGCCCGCGCGGTACGAGTCCAACGCAAAGGGCCCGCTTCCCGCTTCGTGCGTCGCCAACCACCGCTGCGCATCGTCGCCGCCCGCATTCGCCTGCACCAGCGCCGAGTTCAGGAGGTACACGCGGCTCAGCGCGCCCAGGAAAGCCGAGTTCGGCTTGCTCAACGTGATCGAAACGTGCGTGTCGTCGAGTGCGCGCGCCGACTGGTAGTCCGCGATCACCGAGGCGATGCCGATGCCGAGCCGGTGCACGCGGTCCAACGTGTACACCACGTCGCGGGCGGTCAGCACGGTGCCGTCGTGGAAACGGATGTCCGAGCGCAGCGTCAGCTCCAAGGAAGCCGCGTCGGGGGCGACCGTCCACGCCGTCGCCACGGCGGGCGTCAGCACGCCTTGTGCGTCATAGCCGACGAGCGTGTCGTACACCGGCGTGCTGGTCAGGTCGGTCTGAACATCCGAGGCGAGCACCGGGTCCAGCGTCTGCGGCAACGCCCCGGTACCCATCACCAGACGATCCGACCGCGAGCTTGTCGAGTTGGTGCCGGCGCCGGCGCAGCCGGTCACCACGAGGGCGAGGCACAGTGCCGCGACGGCCGAGGCGGCGCGGCGCGGGCGGGGATCGTTCTGGCCGTCCAGGTGGCGGTGGGGGCCCTGCGGGGCGCGTCGACCCGGACGGCGGACATGTGGCGGCATGGCGAGGCTCCATCGTGGCGTGGGTGCCCGGTTCACCGGAGCACCTCGGGTGGCGATCTCCCGGCACCTGCACAGGAGTTGATGTCGGCGACCCGCACACTCGGACTGCGGTGAAGACACAGACCCGATCGAGTGCCGCTTGGGATACCAATATGAAGCGCCCCGTTGATCAGCTACGAGTCATGGGCGTTAAATCCCGGCAACACAACACGCCAAACGCCATATATTGATCATCCGACTGGCGCTTTGGTATCCCAAACTTGGGATCGTGTAGCCCGTAGCCGGATAATCGACCGCGCTCGACCACGCATGACCACCCCAGGGGGAACCAATGAGCTTTGCTCGCGGACTACACGGGGGCGCCGACCGGCCACTGTCCGAGCAGATCTACGGCGTTCTGCGCGAACAGATCATCTCGGGCGTCCTGGCCCCGGACCAGCGTCTGGTCGAACGCGACCTGGCCGCCGCACTCGACGTGTCCCGGATGCCGCTGCGCGAGGCGCTGCCGCAACTGGAGGCCGACGGCTTCATCCGCATCCTGCCGCGCCGCGGGGCCGTGGTCACCCGCCTCACCCTGCGCGATATCGAGGAACTCTTCGACGTCCGCGAGAGCTTGGAAGTGCTCGCCGCCAAACTCGCGGCGCGCCACGCCGAGGCCAACCCCGACGCGCCAGGAATCGCCTCGATGGCCGACTACGTCACCCAGGCACGCGACAACCTCGCATGCGGCAACGACCGCGGCGCAGCCGCCGCCAACGCCGCGTTCCACCAAGCGTTGGTTCAACTGCCCGAACACCGACTGCTCACCCGCATGATGGCACCACTCGCCGGACGACTCGAGTGGCTCTTCCGCCTCACCGCCGACCGCGACATCCACGGTCAGTGCACCGAACACGAAGCCATGCTCACGGCCATCCGAGCCGGCAACACCGACCTCGCCGGAGCCCTCGCCTTCGCCCACGTCGCCTCCGGCCGCGAACCCTCCCTACGCAGCCTTGCCGACGTCCTCCCCGCCGAATAGCTTGAGTTGCCTGTGGCTCGGGTCGGCCATCCGATCTCGGACACCTAATTGCCCCACAAAACATCTGTTTGGGGGCAGCGTCGATCGGCACCCGTTCTTGGCCCCGGCCAAGGCGGGTGTTTGTCGTTTCCGGGGTCGGTGTCCGGCGGTCGCGGGCTCGGCGGTGCCGCCGGTGCTGTGCCGGGTGCAGGCAGGGACGGGGCAGCTCTTCTGTGCCCGAGCGGCGGTCGACGGTGGGCAGAGCCGGGCGGGAGCCGGTGTCCGCGGTGGCATACGCGACCGCTCGGTGGTGGGAACAGGCTCAGTGCCGGGAAGACGAGGAGATCTGGCCGTACGGACGGTGTGGGCCGGAGCGGGGACAGCCGACGAGGAGGGTCCGGTCATGACGGTGTCATCTCAGGGCGTAACAGTGGTGGCTCTTCTGGCGGATCCGGACGTGCCAACGGAGATCGCGCAGCGCTTGGCCCAGACTCTTCCTGCCCGGCTGGCCGACAAGTTCCCCCAGGGGCGACGGTTCGACATCGAGGTGGTCAGTGAGCCCTTCACCGCGGGGGCCGAGGACCCGCCCACCTTGATGCGCCGGATCCTGGAGCGCGGAAGTGCGGAGAATTGGGACATCGTCGTGGCCCTCACCGACCTCCCGCTGCACTCACACGGGCACAGGCTCGCGGTGAATCTGAGTCACGAACACGGCTTGGCTCTGCTGTCTCTTCCTTCACTGGGGGGCTTGCGGCTGCAGACGCGAGCGCGGTCGGCCGTGGAAGAAGCCGTACTCGGCCTGGCGGGTCCGGGCGCCACCGGGGCTGAAGTACCTCCGCAGAGTCCGCCGCTGCGGGGGCTCTATGCCCGTCGTTTCACGCCTATCCGCCAGGGCCCGGTCGGCGTGGACGAGACCGCCGATCTTCGGTACGTCGTCAGCGGGCCGCGCGGCTACCTGAGGGTGCTCGTCGGCATGGTCCGCGCCAACCGGCCGTGGCGCTTGGTGCCGGGCTTGTCGAAAGCCCTGGCGGCCGCACTCGCCACAGGGGCCATCGCCACCTTGGACTCCGACATCTGGAGCCTCGCCGAGGCCTTGAGCGTGCCACGCCTCGTGATCGCCATGGTCGGGTCCGTCGGGCTCATGATCGGCTGGCTGATCGTCGACGGGGAGCTGTGGGATCGGTCGGCAGGCCACTCGCCGGAGGCAAAGCAGAAAGCGCGGCTCTACAACGCCTCGACGGTGCTGACCGTGGGTATCGGGGTGCTGGTCTGCTACGTGGGTTTGATGGTCATCAACGTGGTGTGGGGGCTGTTCATCCTCAACGACCGAGTGTTCGCTTCGGCGACAAAAACTCCGCTGGACGCCGCGGAGTACTGGACGTTGTCCTGGTTCGTCTCTTCGGTCGCCACCGTGGGTGGCGCGCTGGGATCAGGTTTGGAGAGCGACGAGGCGATCCGGGCCGCCGCCTACTCCAAGCGTGAACAGGAACGCCTCCAGACCCTCCAAGTCGACCACGGTGACCAGCCCTCGAATTGAAGCGCGCAGGGGTCAGCCCTTGGCCCACGCTTCGTCGCGCCGCGCCGCGGCCTCGTGGAGCGGCCCTTGCGGGCGGCCCGCGAGCAGGCGGGCGCGCTGTTCGTACAGCGCCTCGATGTGCGTCGTGGCCGAGTACTCGTGGCGTTCGTGCAGACGCCGGGTATAGGACCACAGGTTCGGGTAGTCCGGCAGGGCCTTGCCGTCGCGTTCGATCGCGGCGGCGAAGTTGAGTTCGAAGCGGATCAGTTTGACCCACAGCCGGACATCGGACAGCGTCGGCGAATCACCGTGCACGAACGCGTCGGTGCCCAGCCGTAGGTCGAGGGCGTCGAGGACGTTGGACCCGTCGTCGTCAAGGCCGCCGGTCCGCGCGGCGGTGGTGATGCGCGCGTCGAAGGCGTCGATCGCCGGGCGCAGCCCCGTCGGGTAGAGGTCGAGCGACGCGTCGCCCCAGGCGTCGAATCGGGTGGCGAGGTCGACCGGGATGACCGGGAAGTCGTTGCTGGCGACCTGCGCGGTGGTGCGGTCCCACAGTGTCGGTACCGAGATGTGCCCGTCGTAGCCCGGCTCGGTTGCCTCGTACGCGTCCCGGAGCAGCGCGAAGCCGTTCACCGGGTCGGGGCCGAAGCGCTCGCGGAACGCCCAACCGCGGCCGTCGCGGTCCTCGTCCACGTACGAGGCGGTCACCACGTCGTCGAGCTTCTTCGCGACGCGGACGACGGCCGCGATGTGCGCCCACGGGCAGCCGTACGAGAGGTACAGGTGGTAGCGGCCGGGCTCGGCGCCGAAGGGGGCCGAGCCCGGGTCGGTGATGCGTCCTTGGAAGGGGTACAGAGGCCGTTCGACGCCGTTCTTCGGGGATGGGCGCCTGGCCTTGTAGGACCCGAAGACAGCGGTGTCGACAGGGCTGGCGAAGATGCTCGCGACAGTCACGAAGTCTCCTCGGAGGATGTGGGTACGGGCGGCTGGGTCGGCCTCCGCGAGGCCGGCGGCGGGGATTACGCCGGACGACAGCAGGCGCTGGACACGCGGCACAAGTCGATGTGCAGGCGCGACACCAGGCGCTCGTCCGTACTCACATGACCGACGCTACGAACCGTGACGAGGGGATGTCAACGTCGCCCCGGGTATGCGGGTCACGTGGGTGCCGATGCGGATCGGTGCCGAAATCCCTTGTCTTCACGGCGAGTTAACAGAAGCCTGTGGCCGACCACCGCACGGGTCACCGAAATCGGACACGGCACATTAACAACTGGCTGCGACGCTTGCTGAAACACCAGACAAGCGAGGGGGAACCCCGATGAAACGACGGGCTGTTGTCACCGGCGCAGTCGGCCTCGTCGCGGCGAACGCGGTCGGCACCCCGGCCGTAGCCGCCGAATCGCGGAGTCCGGGCGCGGGCCGCGTCTGGGAGGGCGTGCACTTCCGCAATTCCGACCACGTCGGGGTCCTCGTCGGGACCCGGGTCGCCGACTGGGGACGGCGTCGTCCGGCGATCATGCTCGGCTGAGCCGAACCGACTCCCCGCGAACGAAGGACATTTCGCCGTGACCAACGCCATATCCCGGGCTTCCGGCACGAATCTCGCCACGTCCCTGCACCTGGCCGTCGCGCTCGACGGCGCCGGCTGGCACCCGGCGGCGTGGCGCGAACCCGACGCCCGCCCCGCGGACCTGTTCTCCGCCGGGTACTGGGTCGACCTGGTACGCGAAGCCGAGGCGGGGCTTTTGGACTTCGTGACCTTCGAGGACTCCCTTGGCCTCCAGTCCGAGCACCTCCTGCACCCCGACGACCGCACCGACCGGGTCCGCGGACGCTTGGACGCGGTCCTCACCGCCGCCCGGGTCGCCCCGGTGACGCACCACATCGGCCTCGTCCCGACCATCGTCGTGACCCACACCGAACCGTTCCACCTCGCCAAAGCCATAGCGACCCTCGACTACACGAGCACCGGCCGTGCCGGGCTGCGCGTCCAGGTCTCGCTGAGCCGGGCCGATGCGGCCCTCTTCGGGCGGCGCGAGGCGCCGGACGTCGATCCCGCCGGGCCGCAGGACACGCTCCGGGCCGTCCTCGAGGACGCGTTCGCCGAGGTCTCGGACTATGTCGAGGTACTGCGGCGCCTCTGGGACAGCTGGGAGGACGACGCGGAGATCCGCGACGCCGCCACCGGCCGCTTCATCAACCGCGACAAGCTCCACTACATCGACTTCGAAGGCCGCTGGTTCAGCGTCAAGGGCCCGTCCATCACGCCGCGCCCACCGCAGGGGCAGCCGCCGGTCACCGCGCTGGTGCACCAGGAGACCGGGCACCGGCTGCTGGCCGGCTCGGCGGACGTCGGCTACGCGACGCCGCACGGCACCGACGAGGCCCGGACGATCGTCGCCGGGATCCGCCACGCACAGCAGGCCGCCGGAACCGCCGACCGGCCCCTCCACGTGTTCGGCGATCTGGTGGTCTTCCTGGGCGACACCGAAGGCGCCGCCCGGGACCGCCGCGACCGGTTCGACGAGGCGGCGGGCGCCGTGTACACGAGCGATGCCGAGGTGTTCACCGGTACCGCCGTGCAGCTGGCCGATCTGCTGCTCGATCGCCGCACCGCCGGGCTGACCGGGTTCCGGCTGCGGCCCGCCGCGCTGCCGTACGACCTGTCGGGCATCACCCGCGGACTGGTCCCCGAGCTCCAGCGGCGGGGCGTGTTCCGCACGGCCTACGAAGCCGACACGCTGCGCGGCCTCCTGGGGCTCGCGCGTCCGGCCAACCGCTACGCGCCCACCTGACGCGCTCACCCGATGAAAGGTGCCCTTGGCCATGACCGACACCACGCGCCAACCGGTGAAGCACATCCACCTCGCGGCGCACTTCCCGGGCGTCAACCACACCACCGTGTGGAGCGACCCGCGCGCCGGCAGCCACATCGATTTCGCGTCGTTCGCGCACCTCGCGCGCACCGCCGAACGCGCCAAGTTCGACTTCTTCTTCCTCGCCGAGGGCCTGCGGCTGCGTGAGCAGCACGGCCGCATCCACGACCTGGACGTGGTCGGCCGCCCGGACACCTTCACCGTGCTCGCCGCGCTGGCCGCGGTCACCGAGCACATCGGCCTGACCGGCACCATCAACTCGACGTTCAACGAACCGTACGAAGTGGCACGGCAGTTCGTCAGCCTCGACCACCTTTCCGGGGGGCGGGCCGCATGGAACGTCGTGACATCCTGGGACGCGTTCACCGGAGAGAACTTCCGTCGCGGCGGCTTCCTCGCGCGCGAGCAGCGGTACGAGCGAGCCCGCACGTTCCTGCACACGGCCTGGGAGCTTTTCGACTCCTGGCGCGGGGACGAGATCGTCGCCGACAAGCAGACCGGCACCTTCCTCGCCGACAGTGCCGCAGGCCGTTTCGCGCACCACGACGCGCACTTCGACATCTCCGGCCGTTTCAACGTGCCGCGCGCACCGCAAGGCCGGCCGGTGATCTTCCAAGCCGGCGACTCCGAGGAAGGCCGCGAGTTCGCCGCTGCTTCCGCCGATGCCATCTTCAGCCGGCACGCCGGCCTCGCCGACGGGCAGGCGTTCTACCGCGACGTGAAGAACCGGCTGGCCGGCTACGGGCGACGCCACGACGATCTGAAGATCCTGCCCGCCGCCACCTTCGTCCTCGGGGACACCGACAGCGACGCTGTGGAGAAATCACGCGTGATCTCCCGTCAGCAGGTCAGCGGCGCCACCGCGATCGTGTTCCTGGAACGGGTCTGGAACCGCGACCTGTCCGACCACGACCCGGACGGCCCGCTCCCGTCGGACGACCCCGTCCCAGGCGAAACCACGCTGTCCCAGGGCCGCGCGGGAGCGGTGTCCGGGCCGGAAGCCGTTCGCCTCGCCCGGGAGTGGCGCGACCTGGCCGAGGCCAAGAAGCTCACCTCCCGCGAACTGGTCATCGAACTGTTCGGCCGCCACACCTTCGTCGGCAGCCCGGCGACCGTCGCGACGCAGATCAACGACCTCGTACAGAACGACGCCGCGGACGGGTTCATCCTGGTTCCCCACATCACCCCCGGCGGACTCGACGTGTTCGCGGACACCGTCGTGCCCCTGCTCCAGGAACGCGGCGTGTTCCGTACCGAATACACGGGCACGACCCTGCGCGACCACCTCGGGCTGCGCGCCGCCGACGCGTAGCGGTACGGCGGCGACGCCCCGGCCGGCCGGTGGTGTCGCCGCCGTGCGGTGCGGGGTGTCAGCCGCGGTCGGACCACACCTTCGCGAGGAGTTCGTACGACCGGACCCGGTCCGTGTGCCGGTGGGTGATCGTGGTGACGGCCAACTCGTCGGCGCCGGTGGCGTCGCGGAGTTGCGCGAGCCGGTCGGCCACCGTGTGCGGCGAGCCGACGAACTGCGTGGCCACACGGTCGCGCACCAGTTCGCGGTCCTCCTCGGTCCACGGATACGCCAGCGCCTGGTCCGACGGCGGAAACGGGATCGCCGACATGCCCCGGCGGATGCTGCGGACCCACAGGCCGTAGCCGGCGGCCAGTTCGCGCGCCGTCGCGTCGTCCTCCGCGACCACCACGTCGGCGGACACCGACACGTAGGGACGGGTCAGGTCGGCGGACGGCCGGAACGCCGCCCGGTATGCCTCCACCGAGTCGATCACCGTACTCGGACTGTGGTGGTACGAGGCGGCGAACCGCAGCCCCCGTTCCCCGGCCACCCGGGCACTCTCACCCCCGGACGCGCCCAGCACCCACACTTCCACGTCGGCGCCCTGCCCGGGATACGCATGCGCCGCGACGCCATCCGCCGTCCGGTAGGTGCCGGCCAACAGGTCAAGCACCTGACCGACCTGCTCGTCGTACTCCGGCGTCCAGGCGCCGGGCTGCTGAAGCAGGCCCAACAGCGCGCCGATCCTGTCCGGATCGACGTGCGCCCCGATGTCGAACTGCTTCGGCAGCAGCAAGCCGTTGGAGGTGCGGGTATCGGAGGTGTGCGCGGACACACCGCGGCTCGCGCGGTAGCGGGCGACCGCGTCGCCGGCGTTGTCGGAAGACGGCGCGTCCGCCGCGGCCGGGGCGCGACGGCCGATCGACCGTCCGATGCCGAGGTCAAGGCGGCCGGGGAACACCGCATCCAGGAGGCCGAACTCCTCGACCGCGGACAGCGGCATGCGATGCCCGAACTGCACGCCCGCCGATCCCAGCCGTATCTCCCGGGTCGCGTGCCCGACCAAGGCGATCGCCACCGCCGGGGAGACGCCGAGAACGCCCGGGTTCAAGTGGTGTTCCGCGAACCAGTAGCGCGTATACCCGAACTCCTCGGTCCGACGCGCCAAATCCACGGCGTTCGCCACCGCCTGGCGGTGTGTATCGCCCTGGCTGACAGGAAGAAGATCAAGGACGGCAAGGGGCGTGGGACTCATGAGCGCTCATCTCGGGAGTACGCGAAGGCCGGGACGCGAGTGAGGCCGGACCCGGCGGCGCACGGGCGCCACCGAATCCGGCACAGGCGTCAGCGACAGAGCGAACTGGCCGATCGACGCAGGTCGATCGGCAGGCACTTGGTCAGAAGCGCGACCGGCCCCGTGCAAAGCCGCATCCCACTTCCCCTTCCCCGAGACCCCTGGACCAGGACGCGCACACCGCTTGTCCGCACACGACAGCGCCCATCCGGGCAGCCGATGGCAACAGGCGCGCGGAACCTCGGAATACCCAAGCAGCGCACCTGCGATGTCACGAACTTCCCTGGCCCCCAAGGGGGTATGTCTTGGAAGCTAACCCAGGCCGCCTGGCGTTGTCCACGACACCGGAATCCTCGCAACACCGGTGGCATACGGCGGCAACATCTCCGCGGCGACGCCGTGGGCGCCCTGGTCCGAAGGCCTGCCCATGCCGGCATCGCGCCCGTGATCGCCTCACGTTCAAGGCTGCCGCTGCACGGGAGCCACTCAGGATTCGGTGCTGTCCCGGCGAAGCACCGAGGACTGGGGGATCGCGGCGAGCAGTTCGCCCCATTCAGGGTGCGCCGCAAGCTTGCCCTGGGCGATCGCATCGATCCGGGCGCCCAGTTCGGGGGAGGGGTCGTCGGAGAAGCGGACGGCCGACAGTCGGGCCAGTCGAGGCAGGATGACGAAGTCGCCTTCCAGGTGCACCGGGTCGTACATGTAGCGCTCCAGTGCTGCCAGGTCGGCGATGCCCACGCAGTACGTGTGGCTGTAACCCTCGGCCGGGTCGCCGAGGTCGCGGCCGACCACGGCGAAGGCCACCGACTCCACGTCTGCCGTGCGGCGCATGGCGGCGAGGACCTCCTCCCGTTCCTCCGGGGTGGTCGATTCCTTGAACGTGAAGCGCAGCAGATTGACGATCACGGGCACCTTCCCGAGGTTCGGGCCGCACTTGCTGCGGCCGACCCTCAATGTAACCCACTGGGCCATGCAATTGGACCAGCGGGTTCAGTATTGTGGTCCAGTGGTAGGCTCCGCAGGTGACAACCGCAGACGCCGACAGGCGTCGCCCTCCATCCCGCGGGCGCATCGACAAGCGTCAGGCGATCCTCGACGCGGCGTTCGCCGTGTTCGCGCGCCAGGGCTACGACCAAGCAGGCATGCGCGAGGTGGCGGCCGAGGCGGGTGTGGCCAAACCGACGATGTACAACCACTTCACGGACAAGGGCGATCTCTTCCTCCAGTGCGTCGAAGCGGCCGCCGGCACCGTGCGGGAAGACTGCCTCGCGGTCGTCGACCGGCTGCGCGACCCGGGCGAGGACCTCGCGACGACATTGCGCGAGGTAGCCCGCGACTTGCTGCGGATCTGCTGCGACGACCGTTCCACTGCCCTGCGGCGCCTGGCGTACGCGCAACTCGCGCACTTTCCCGACCTGGTCGACGTCGTCTACCGGAACACCTCGGTCCGCATCACCGAAGCCTTGTCCGATCGGGTGGCCCGACTGTGCCTGTCCGGGCATCTGCGACCCTGCGATCCCCACCAGGCCGCCGAGCAGTTGCTGGCCATGCTCGTCGGCCCGACGGAGGCGCGCAGTCGGCTGGGGAGTCGCAAGGTGCCCGAAGCGGAGGCCCGGGACGTCGCCGACGCGGCGGCCGACACCTTCCTACGGGCCTTCAAAGCCACCAACTGATCCCGGCGCGGATCACAAGGTACGGCAACGACCACAGCGGCAGTACGCCCCACGGTGCCGTCCCGCCAACCCGAATCCCGCCCCAGCGCACATGCCGCCTTGAAGGCGAGCTCGTGTGGACGGCGCCGTCTCGGAGGTCCGCCGCGATGCGTGGGTGAAGCCGCCCGGTGGCCGGGCGCTCGTCCGGGCATGCACGAGCTCCGCCTCCGGCCTTGTTCAGTCCTGCCGGAATCGCCAGGCGCCGAGCAGCAGCGCCGCGGCCGCGTACAGCGCGAGGTCCGCCAGCGCGAACCCGAGGCTTGGGACCCGTGGTTGGTCCGCGGGGGCGGTGGCCTGCGCGAGGACGGTCGAGGCGTTGGCGAGCAGCAGGTGGTCGGGGATGTACGTCCAGGTTTCGAACGCCCGCGCCGCGGCGTACGCCGGGTACATGAGGATGAACAGCCCCGCCACCGCCCCGGCCGTGTGCCGGACGACAGCGCCCAGGCCGAACCCGACGATCGCGACCACGCACAGGTAGATCCCCGCGCACACCACGGCACGGAGCACGCCGGGGTCGCCGAGCGTGACGTCCAGTCCTGCCGCCGACAGCCGCCATTGTCCGAGGAAGAAGCTGGTGAACGCGGCGAGCTCGCCGAGGGCCAGGCTCAGTCCGCCGACGACCGCGGCCTTGGCTGCGAACACCGTGCCGCGCCGCGGGACCGCGGTGAGCGTGGCGGTGATCTGCCCGGTGCCGTATTCGCCGCTTACCGACAGGACACCGAGCACGCCGAAGGCGAGCAGGCCGAACTCGTAGCCGTCGAGGGACGCGCCGACCGGGTCGAACGCCGCCCGTTCCGCCGCGGTCGTGGTCGGCCAGTGCGCGGCGATCGAGGAGGTCTCGGTGACCCCGAGGGTAATTCCGAGGCCGAAGGCCAGGGCGAGGGTGAGGTACGTCGACCGGACCGACACCAGTTTGGCGCACTCGGATGCGACCGCCCCGCGGAACCGCGTGGTCGTTGTGAACCGCGTGCTCATCGCGTGCCCCTCCGCACTTCCGTGCCCCGGTGGTCGCTCGCATCCGCGGTCAGCCGCAGGTAAGCGTCCTCGAGCGTCCCGCCGTTCCGTCCGACGAGGTCCGCGAGTGGCGCGTCCGCGAGCAGGCGGCCCCGGCCGATCACCAGCACGTGGTCCGCGGTGAGCGCCATCTCGGTCATCAGATGGCTGGACACCAGCACGGTGCGCCCTTGCTCGGCCATCGCGTGGAGGAAACCGCGCAGCCAGCGGATCCCTTCGGGGTCGAGTCCGTTGACGGGCTCGTCGAGGACGAGGCAGGAGGGGTCGCCCAGCAGCGCGGCCGAGATGCCGAGCCGTTGCTTCATACCGAGGGAGAAGGTGCGGATCCGCTTGCCGGCGACGTCGGCGAGCCCGGTCGCGTCGAGCACCTCGGCGACCCGCGGGCGCGGGATGCGGTTCGTCAGCGCGAGGCAGTGCAGGTGCGCTGCGGCAGTGCGCCCTCCGTGCACCGCGCCGGCGTCCAGGACCGCCCCGACGGTGCGCAGCGGGTGCGGCAGGTCGCGGTACGCGCGACCGTTGACGAGGGCGTGCCCGGAGTCGGGGGTCCGGAGGCCGAGCAGCATCCGCAGGGCGGTGGTCTTGCCCGCGCCGTTCGGGCCCAGGAACCCGGTGACGCGCCCCGGTTCGATGCGGAACGTCAGGTCGTCGACGGCGCGCCTTCGCCGGAACGCTTTGACGAGATGATGTGCGGCGAGCACGGCAATGTCCTTTCGGAGGCGGGCGGTTGCGGTCGTCCTCCAGGCTGTCCGGCGCTGTACGGCATGTCGTCTGCCCGCGAGCACGGTCAGGTGCCGCCGGTATGCCGTGCGGCATACACCGCGAGGTCGATGCCGCGCCGTCGGGCCGCGCCTATCCTCGAGGTATGTCCGTTCCTCCGCTGGCCCCGCCACTGATCGAGCGGGTGAGTCCGCGCGGCTGGGGCTTCCTCGACGCAACCGCGGCCTTGGTGTTCGCGCTGCCGGTGTGGGGCCTGCTGGGACACACCGACGTGTCCCAGCAGGTCGCCGTCGCCGGAACGCTGGGCAGCGCGCTGCCGATCGGGCTCGTCCGGCGGCATCCTGGGCCCGCCTTCGCCCTCGCCGCGGCGACGTACGGCCTCGCCACCGCGACCTACAGCCTCACGGCTGCGAGCAGCCAGCTTGCCTTCACCGCGTTCCCGGGACTGGCGCTTGCGTTGTATGTCGTCGCCGTGCGGCATCCGGGGCGGACGTCGGTAGCGGCCCTGGTGCTGTCGTGGGCGGCGGCGGTCGCGACCGCGCTGCCCACATTCAGGCACGCGGGGGCCGTGCTGCCGCTGGCCCTGGCGTGGACGGCCATCTGGGCGGTCGGCACTGCCGTAGGGCAGCGGCGGCGGTACGCCGCCGCGATGACCGCGCACCGCGCCGACCTCGCCGAGCGTGGTCTTGCGGAGGAAAGGCTGCGTATCGCAAGGGAGTTGCACGATGTGGTGGCGCACAGCATGAGCGTCATCACTGTTCAGGCCGGCTACGGCACGCTGGTCCTGGACGAGCGCCCAGAGCACGCCCGCGCCGCACTCGGCGCCATCGAGACCACCGGACGGGACGCCCTGGTGGAAATGCGGCGGATGCTGGGCGTCCTGCGCGACCAGCCCGCCACCGCCTCGGGAACCCCTGCGGACACCCTCCCCGACCGCGACCCGGTCGAGCCCGCACCGGGGTTGGCCGGCCTCGGCAGACTCACGGAACGCACGCGGCAGGCCGGAGTGAACGTCGCGCTCGTGATCGCCGGGGCGCCCCGTCCGCTGCCGGCCGGGGTGGACCTGTGCGCGTACCGGATCGTGCAGGAGGCCCTGACCAACGTCGCCAAGCACGCGCGGACGGACCGGGCCGACGTGGCGGTCACCTACGCCGCGGACACCCTGACCTTGGAGATCACCGACCGCGGCCGCGGGCCCGGGCCGGACATCGCGCCGGGACGGGGGCTCACCGGTATGCGCGAACGCGTCGCGCTGTGCGGCGGGACACTGCACGCCGACGGAGGCGGGGGCGGCTTCCGCGTCACCGCGGTACTGCCGCTGACCGGCGCCGAAACGGGCCTCGCCCGGTGACCGTGCGCGTCGTGGTCGCCGACGACCAGCAATTGGTACGCGCCGGTCTGGCCGGGATCGTGGGCACCGACCCCCACCTGACGGTGGTCGGCGAAGCGGCAACCGGCCGCGAGGCGGTGCGGCTTACCGTCGAGACCGCCCCCGACGTCGTACTCATGGACATCCGGATGCCCGACCTGGACGGGATCGAGGCGACGCGGCGTATCACCGCGCGGACACCGGCCCGAGTCGTGATGCTGACCACCTTCGACCTGACCGAGTACGTCTACGGTGCGCTGCGCGCGGGCGCGAGCGGTTTCCTCCTCAAAGACGTGCCGCCGCGGGACCTGCTGGCGGGGATCCACACGGTCGCCGCCGGAGACGCCCTCCTGGCACCGAGCATCACCCGCCGCCTGATCGCGGAATTCGCCGCCCGGCCCGAACCGGCGGCCGGCGAACCGGCCGCGCCGTTGCCCGCATCGGTCACCGACCGCGAACGCGAGGTGCTGCTGCTGGTTGCCGAAGGCCTCTCGAACGCCGAGATCGGTGCCCGGCTGCACATCAGCCCGGGGACCGCGAAGACTCATGTGGCACGACTGCTGGCCAAACTCGGCGTCCGGGACCGGGTGCATCTGGTGGTACTGGCGCACCGCAGCGGGCTCGCGCGCTGAACCGGCGGCACACCGGATTTACCGTCCGTTGCGGTGTTCCAGCAGCACGCGGGTGACCGCCGCGGTTTGGCCGGGGTGGTGGTCCTCCCAGTGGTCCGCGTGCGGCACCGCGACCAGAAGCACGGCCGCCATGATCGCCGCGAGCATGGCGGCCGCGACCAGTGTCCGACGGCTGACCAATGCTGCCGCCTGTTTGAGGGTCGTCATACCGGCCGCTGCCCTTCCTTCGCGTGGTGCTCCCGCCGGTCCGCGCGCGGGCTCAGTCGGGCGGGGGCTGCCGGTTCCAGCATAGGGACGAATGCGAGGAGGCGCGGACCCCTTCTCAGCGGATTCTCAGCGCCGCACCGGCACGGTGTAAACGACGGGCCGTATGCGGCCTGCGCGACTCGTGGATCGAGGTGCCTGCCATGGCGTCAACGGTGCCGGCCGTCAATGTGTTCGATGCCGGATCGCTGCTGTCGGCGTTGTTCAACCCGCTTGCCGGCGTGCTGGGCGTCCCTGCCCGTACGTTCACCGTCTGGCAGGTCGTCGGCGGCGTGCTCTGGTCGGCGGGGCTGGTGCTCGCGGGATACGCACTCGGATCGTCCGTCCCCAACGTGGACACCGACCTTCTTCCCATCGTCGCTCTCGTTGTGGCGGTGTCCCTGCTCCCGCTCGTCGTGGAGCTCCTGCGCGCCCGTCGGCGCAAGGCGGCCGGATCGTTGGAGGAGTCGTGACCGGGGGCGCAGGGTCGGCACGTGGCTTTCATCGTGGTGTGCGAAGACGACGCGGCGGTCCGCGGCGTGCTGAAGCGCGCCTTGGAGCACGACGGCCACACCGTCTCCGTCGCCGCGACGGCCGAAAGCCTGCTGCGGCAGCTCACACCGGCGCCGCGTCTGGTCGTCCTGGATCTCCGGCTTCCGGACGCCGACGGCCGCGACGTCTGCCTGGCCCTCCGGGCCCGCGGGGTCGACGCGCCGGTGCTGATGCTCACCGCCTTGGACAGCCTGCATCACAAGGTGAGCGGCTTTGAAGCCGGCGCCGACGACTACCTGACCAAACCCTTCGACATCCCGGAACTGCTGGTCCGTGTCCGAGCGCTGCTGCGCCGCGTCGCCGTGCCACCCGCACCCCGTGAGGTCGTCCTCGATCCGGCGAAGCACGTGGTGACCCACGACTCGGTGAGCCGGAGTCTGACCCCGACCGAGTTCCGGCTCCTGGGCCGGCTGATCGCGTCGCAGGGCGACGCCGTACGCCGGCACGCCCTCATCGCGGCCGGCTGGCCCTACGGAGCGCACGTCACCGACAACACGCTCGACTCCTTCGTGCGGCGGCTGCGGACCAAGCTCGGCCCGCTGGGTGTGGCCGAACGTCTGACGACCGTCCGCGGCGTGGGCTACCGATGGCAGTAACAGGCTTCCGCGGCAGGGTGGTCGCGCTCACCGTGCTGATCGCCACCGCTGTGGTCGCGGTCCTGGTCGTGGTCTCGCACGTGCTGCTGAGCCGGGTGACGGAAGCCGACGCGCGTGCTCTGGCGCGTACTCGCGCCGAGGCTGTCGCGGCGAACGTCACCACCGCGGGAGGCAGTGTCGTACTGACGGAGAGCGGCAACGAGGCACTGGACGATGTCGCGTGGGTGTATGCCGACGGCCGCCTGATCGACGGAAACGTACCGGCGGGCGTGGTCGAGCGGGTCGAGGGGTTGGCGGGCGCTCGGCGATCGGAGACCGCCACCGTCGACAACTACCTCCTGTACGCGGACGAGGTCCCGGTCGACGGCCACCATGTCATGGTGGTCGTGCGCGTGGACCTCACACCCTACGAGACGTCCGAGCGTCGCAGCCTGACCTTGTTGCTGATGCTCGGTGGCCTCGCCATTCTCCTCGCCGGCGGTGTCGCGCACCTGGTGGTGCGCCGGGCGCTGCGGGTCGTGCACGAAATGGCCGCCCTCGCCGACGACTGGGGCCATCACGCGCCCGGGCGCCGCTTCGGCCTCGGAGCTCCCCACGACGAGTTCGGGGAACTCGGGCGGACCCTGGACCACCTCTTGGAGCGCGTCGACAACGCGTTGGCGGACGAGCGCCGACTGACCGACGAGATCGCCCACGAGTTGCGGACACCGCTGACGGTCCTGCGGGGCGAGGCGCAGCTGGCGCAGCTGTCCGGCGAGCCTGTGGTACCGGAGGCGGTACTGACCGAAGTCGACCGCCTCAATGCGGCGATCACGACGATTCTGGCCGCTGCGCGCGCACGGACGGACAGCGGGGCTTGGTGCGATCTGCGCTCCGCCGCACGGCAAGCGATCGCCGGCCGCGCGGTCGAGGTCGCTATTCCCGCGCAGGCCGACATCGCCGTGGCGGTCGACGTCGCCGTGTCCGTGTTGTCGCCCCTGTTGGAGAACGGCCTGCGGCATGCACGTTCGCGTGTGTGGATCCACGCGCGCATCCAGGGCGAGGCCATCGTGGTCGATGTCCTGGACGACGGCCCCGGGTTCGATCCGACCGAGGTCGACCAGGTCTTCGAGGCCGGGGTGACCGGCGGCGAGGGGCATGGCCTGGGGCTGCCTGTGGTGCGCCGCATCGCCGCCTCGGCCGGGGTGGAAGTCCGCGCGGTCGCGGCCGGCCGCGGTCACGTCGAGGTGACGTTCCCGTCCGCGCGTCCGGCCACGTAGTCAGGTTGTGTGCAGGTTCCCCGCGCGAACCTCACGGCATGACGACGACAGCCGAAGCACGCACGCGCAGCGGGCGGCTCATGCTCAACAAGGTCCCCGAGGTCACCATCTGGTTCTGGGTGGTCAAGGTCCTCTGCACGACCGTCGGTGAGAGCTTCGCCGACTGGATCAACACCCGGCTGGGCGTCGGCCTGGTGCACACGGCCTGGATCTTCACCGCGGTCCTCGTGGCGGTCCTCGCGCTCCAGCTGCGACTGAAGCGCTACGTCCCGTTCCCGTACTGGCTGACCGTCGTCGTTGTCAGCGTCACGGGCACCCTGTACACCGACATCCTGACCGACCAGCTCGATGTGCCGCTGTGGATCAGCTCCGCGGTTTTCTCGGTGCTGCTCGCGGTGGTCTTCGGTGTGTGGTGGCTGCGCGAGCGCACGCTGTCGATCCACTCGATCACCACGCTCCCGCGCGAGTCGTTCTACTGGCTCGCGGTCCTCGTCACCTTCGCGCTCGGTACCGCGACCGGCGACTGGACCCTGGAACTGACCGGCTGGAGCCCGGGCGTCTCGGTACTGCTGCCGCTCGGGCTCATCGCGGCGATCGCGGTGCTGTGGCGGTGCGGTGCGAACCCGGTGCTGTCCTTCTGGCTCGCCTACATCCTGACCCGGCCGCTGGGCGCGAACATCGGCGACTGGCTCGCCTCCCCGAAGGCCGCCGAGAATCCCGGCGACCCGACCGGTCTCGCGCTGGGCACGTTCACCACAAGCTTGATCTTCCTCGGCCTGATCCTGGCAACGGTGGCCTACCTGACGGTGTCCCGGTCGGACGTGACCGAATCGCACGACGCCACCCACCCCGCACAGGCCGTCGGCAACCCGCGCAAGGAGCGCATCGCGGCGGCCGGCTTCGGGCTGCTGGCTATCGCCTCCGCGGCGCTCCTGGTCTGGGCCCACAGCCGGCCGCACGTCGGCCCGGCCCCGGAGACCGACACCACCTCCACCGTTCAGCTGCTTCCCGGCCAGGCGGTGAAGAACTTCCCGCCCGCGAAGGTCGACGCGCTGCGCACCCTCGCGTCGACGGCGCTGGCGGATGCACGCTCCGGGGACGCTGTCGGAGCCCACGCTGCCGCCCAATCGCTGCGCGACCTGTGGGACGCCGATCAAGACTTGCTGCAGCCGCTCGACAAAACCGGCTGGACCTCCATCGACGCCCAGATGGACGCAATGCTCGAGACCTTCGGCATCGACCACGCGAACCCGCCGATGGCGCCCGCACGGCAGGAGAACGAACTCGCTGCGCTGTTGGCCGACCTGGGCTGACGAAATCGTGCCGTGGAAGCGCGTTGACCGTCAGGGGTGCCGGACCGTCGGTTCGCTCGTGGCTCCCGCGTTCGCGCTCGGGGAGCTTTCGTGCGCCGCTTCCTGGAAGTCGGCGATGGCCCCGCCGTAGTCCCTCGCCCAGGTGGTCAGGACCTCGATGGGCTCGACAAGGGTCCGGCCGAGTTCGGTGAGGCTGTACAGCACGTGCCGTGGCGCTTCGGCGTGGCGCTCGACCAGACCGTACTGCTGGAGCCGACGCAGCGTCTGGGTGAGGACCTTGCGTGAGACGCCGCCGATGAGGTCGACGAGCTCTCCATGCCTGCGGGCCTGTCGGCTGAGCCCGAAGACCACGAGCACGGCCCACTTGTCGGAGATGATCTCGACCGCCAGGCGCGTGGGGCAGTCGGCGAGGAAGGCGTGTCCGGCCGCTGTCTGCATGGGAGCCGAAGGTACCAGGAGGTAACGCGCGGCTCCGTAGCGTCTTTCACGGCAATGCGACCAGCGCCTGATACGGAGGAGTCACCATGCCACGAGTCGTTGTGTTCGACGCGTTCGGCGGGCCGGAAGTCCTGCACGCCGTCGAGGAGCCGGTCGTCGAGCCCGCCGCCGACGAAGTACGGGTCAGGATCGAAGCATTCGCCGTCAACCCGCTCGACTTGATGATGCGTTCGGGTACCTCGCCGGCCACCGTCCCGCTGCCGCACGCTCGCCTCGGAGTCGAAGGAACCGGCGTCGTCGACGCGTTGGGCTCCGAGGTCACCGGCCTGAAGATCGGCGATCCGGTCATCCTCACCGCCATTCCGGACGCAAATATCAGGGGCAGCTATGCCGAGTACACCACCGTCCCTGCCGACCGGGTCGTCGCCCGGCCGGCCGGGCTCGGAGTCACGGAGGCGGCGGCAGTGTGGGTCGCGTACTCCACCGCCTACGGCGCACTCGTCGAGAAGGCGGGGATGCGGCCCGGGGACCACGTCCTGATCACCGCCGCGTCCGGCGGCGTCGGCCGCGCCGCGGTCCAGGTCGCCCGTCGGATCGGCGCCCTGCCCATCGCCGTCACCCGACACACGGCGAAGCGGGACGACCTGTCGGCCGCCGGCGCCGCCGAGGTCGTCGCCACCGACCACATGGACGTCGTCGCAGCCGTCCGCCGCCACACCGGCGGAGCCGGGGCCGACATCGTCCTCGACCTCGTCGGGGGGCCAGGCCAACGGGATCTCCTGCAAGCAGCCCGTCCCGGCGGAACACTGGTCGCCACGGGATTCCTCGACCCTCGGCCCACACCCGTCCCGGAAAGCACCCAGGTCACGGTCTTCAGCTACCGGAGCTTCGAACACACCCTCGACACGACCGCGGTCAACCGCATGGCGGCGGTTCTGAACGCCGGTGTACGCAGCGGCGAGCTGCGGCCTGCCGTCGGCAAGGTGTTCGCGCTCGACGACGTCGTCGAGGCACACCGCCACCTCGAGCAGGGGCTCCACGCCGGGAGGAAAGTCGTCGTCACGGTCTAGGACCACCGGCCTTCGGCGGCATCCGCGGGTGCCGGGGGCGGACCGGGCCCTCGGCGCCGCAGGACGGGTGCCCGCGCCGACTGCGCACCGCGTGCTCACCATCGTCGACGACGGGCCGCATGGCTGTCGCCAAGGGCGCTTGAGGCGAAGGTGCTCCCGCTACAGCCGGTCGTCGAGGAGCACCAGGAAACCTCATGACCTTGCCGCGTTCCCTGTCACCGGGAGAAAGTGAGTCCGAGCTGCGTGGCGATGCCGAAGTAGTCCTCCAGATGCCATGTGGTGACGATCCGGCCGCCGGCCAGCCGGTGGACGTCGCAGGCCCGGAACTCGATCGCGCGGCCGGTGCCGGGAACGCCGAGCAGTTCGCCGGTGTGGACGCCGCGGCAGACCGAGCGGACCGCGACCAGCTGCCCGTCGCCGGAGACGACGACGTCCTCGATCGTGAGCTCCAGGTCGGTGAACACACCGCGCAGGTGGGCGATGCCGGCCTTCCAGCCGTCGGGGCCGCCGCCGGTCCGCATGGCGGGGACGGCCTCCCAGGCGGGTGCCAGGGACTCGTCCACCAGGCTCGTGTCCCCGGTGGCGAGCGCGTCGTAGAAGCGGCGGACGGCGTTTTCGGCGTCGCCGATGCTGTGCTCGGGCATGTGTGGTGCTCCTCGAACGGGTGGTTCGGCCCGCACTCCGATCACGGCGGGCGGCGACTTCACGCTAGGAGCGGGTGACGGGCGCCGTCCAAGACCCGTTCCGGTCCACGTGATACGCAACAGGCATCACGGCAGTTCGGGAACGGACCCCGGAGGGGTGGGACGACTGCTCGTACGATCGCAGGTATGCCCACGTTCACGCCTCCCGGCGGGGATCTCGACCTTCGGCTGGTCAGGTACTTCACCGTCGTGGCCGCGCACCGCCATTTCGGCCGCGCCGCCGCCGAACTGCGCGTCGCCCAGCCGTCGTTGAGCCGCCAGATACGCCGACTCGAAGAGCAGGTCGGCGCCCGGCTGCTGAACCGCGACCGGCAAGGGACGCGGCTCACCGAGGCCGGCGACGCCTTCCTGCCCCTCGCAAGGGCACTGCTGCGCTCCGCATCGCGGGCGACGGGCGCGGCCCAGGCCGCGGCCCGGCCCACCCGGATCGTGGTCGGCTACACCGCGGGACTCGTCGTCACCCCTGCCTTGCGCGATCTCCGCGACCACCACCCCGATGCCGACGTGCGGGCCCTGTTCCTGGAGTGGGACGAGCCGCGTGAGGCCCTGCTCGACCACCGGGTGGAGGCGGTGGTGACCCGGCTGCCGCTGCGTACGGACGGCCTCCACGTGACCGTCCTGTACGACGAGCCCCGGGTGCTCCTGGTGCCTGCGGACCACCGGCTGGCGGGCAAGGAATCCGTGACGCTCGACGACATCGCCGACGAGCCGATGCCGCGTTTCCCCGACGCCGAGTGGAGCGCCTACTGGCGCCTCGATCCGCGCCCCGGCGGAGCCCCCGCGCCCGACGGCCCGCTCGTCGACACCATCGAGGACAAGCTGGAGCTCGTCGCCGCGGGCCAGGCCGTCGCCGTCGTCCCGGCAGCGACGCACGCGGGCGGCCTCCGTTCTGGCCTCACCACGGTCCCACTCGACGGCGTGGAACCGGGCCACGTCGTCCTGGTCACCCGGGCGGGGGACCGCAGCCGCCTGGTCGCCGCTGTCAGTACGTCCGTGCGCGACTGCCTCCGCCCGGGTTCCGACCGAGACGGAGCGGACCCGCACGGCCGCTCACCCTGGTAAGTCCTCGTCGGCCTTGCCGGGAGGCGCCCGCAGCGAGGTCGAGAAAGGCCGATTCGCCCAGTCCCGCACGGACGTGCGCCTCCTTGTCGGCTGTCCAACTGGAGGAGTCCGCGGGGAAGGCCCCCACGGCCCGAGCTCTGTGCCTTGGCCGTGGTTGATCGAGGTGGCAGACGGGGCGCCTTTTCGTCGGAAAGGGCGGCGTCCGTGGCGACGCCGCCCTTTCCGCTGTGCGGTGGCTCAGCCGCGTCGGCGGCGGGTGAGGATCAGTGCCGCCCCGCCCAGGAGGCAGGCCGCCGCGGCGGATCCGGCCAGCCAGCCCAGGGGCGCGGAGGCGCCGGCGACCGCCAGGTGGCCGTTGCCGGGACCGGCGCCGGGACCGTCATCCGATCCGGGTCCCGCTGCCCCTTCGGGGCCGGTGCCCGGGTCCGCCGGCGGCACCCACGGGAACCCCGACCGCGTGGGATGCGCGGTCATCGGCGGGGTGGCGTCCGGCGAGCGGCTCGGGTGGGTCGAAGTGGGGGGCCCGGACGGCGACGAAGTCGACGGCGCCGGACCGGTCGGTGTCTTGCTCGGCCACGTGGGCGTCTCCGAGCACGGCACCGTCGAGGTCGAGGTCGGCGTGGGGGTTGCCGTCGGCGTCGGGTGCGTCGTCGGATGCGTGTGCGTCGGGGTGGGCTTGCCCGTGTGTGTCGGCGTCGGGGTCGTTGTCGAATGCGTGGGCGTCGGCTTTCCGGTATGCGTCGGCGTCGGCCGCGGCGTGGGGGTCGGCTTCCCGGTGTGCGACGGTGTCGCGGTCGGGCTGGGGGTCGGCTGCGTGCACGTGACGGTGTTCGTGATCCCCATCCGCAGGTGCGCGGCGCGGACTTCGGCGGTGTGCGGGAGCGGGAAGTCGGTCGGCTCTCCGTCGACTGACGTCACGCGCGACGAGTCCAACGTGCACCCGTCGGCCAGGCGCACGGTCTCCGCCGCCGTCGCCTGCTCGCCGACGCGGTAGCCGGTTCGCGGCGTGCCCCACGGCTGGGAGGTGGCGCCGGCACCGCCCGGGCCGGTCAGGGTGAGCGAGGCGTCGAAGCCGTCGGGCTGCGTGCCTTGGGCGTAGGCGGTGCCGTTGATCCGCCAGGTCTTGTCCACGGTGACGTCGGCGGCTTGCACGGTGCGGTTGTAGAGCACGCAGCTGACCGCCTGGCTGGCGTCCAGGCCGAGGGAGAAGCCGGGGTTGCCCGCGGAACCGGTGTTCGTCACGTCCACCGGGTTGCCGGTGCCGAGGTCGGTGCACACCGCGTTGCGGCCGTTCTGCGTGACGAGTTCGTAGTCCGGGTGCTGGGTCTCGGCGACGGTGAAGACGCCGTGGTCGACGGCGTTGAACGAGGGCTGGAACGCCACGGAACCGGTGCCGTCGTCGGTCGTGGTCTCGGTGGCGGGCATCCCGCCGATTCCGGGTGTCGCGGTGGACGCGTCGAACGTCCACCCGGGACCGGCGTTGACCGCGCCCGTGACGTCCTCGCCGGTGGTGCCCGCGGGAACGATCTGCTTGACCACCGAGATGCTGCCCTTGCACTGCGCCATCGCGAGATCACGCAACTGCTGTCCCGCGGCGGCGAAATCGGCCGTCTGGTAGTAGTCGGCGCCGCCCGGGTTGGTCCCGTCGTACGCGGTGGGACCGGACAGGGCGCGCAAGTTCAGCGCCGAGACGCCCTCGACTCCCCTGCCGACACCGAGCGCCACGACGCGCGAGCCTTCCGCCTTGACGGCGTTGGCGGAGAAGATGCCGTTCTCCACGTCCCGGAAGTGCGTATTGGAGCCGTCTCCCTGGGCGTTGTCGGCGAACCGCGTCGGGTTGCCGTCGGTCAGCACGATGACCGCCTCGTAGTGCTCGGCCGCCTGCGCGACGGCCCACAGGCCCTGGTCCCAGTTCGTGCCCTTGCCCAGCGTCCAATCGGCGTACAGGTTCTTGAACGCGGTCGCGCCTGCCTTCGTCGACACCGACTGCAACTCGGGGTGGTTCGCGGCCACACTCGTCGACGGCGACGCCTGGTCGAACGAGAACACCGCCATCCGCGACGGCGTCCCGGTCAGCGCGTCCGCGAACGTGTTCGCCGCCTCCTTGAGTTGCGGCAGCGCGGAGCCGACGGACGCCGAGAGGTCGAGGACCAGGGCGACATCCGTACCGCACTGCGCGGGCAGCCGCGGATTGTTCCGCGAGTTCTGCCACACGCCGCCGGACGCGGTGTAGTTCGTGCCGTACGTCGAACTCAGCATGAATCCGTCGGGCCCCGAGACGGTCGAGGAGTACGTGGTGCCGCCCGCCATGGCCGGCGTCTGGAACACGTACGCCGGGTCCTGGGAATTGCTCCCGCTGCCCGGACCCACCCGCAGCCGGGGGTTCGTGTACCAGCCGGCGGGCACCCCGTCCGGCACCTGCCCGACCCAGAACCGGCGGCCCTCGTTCGCCTGCCCGGTCCCGGTGTCCGGGACGACGAACGAACAGTCCCCGTCGGCATCCGACGTACAAACCGCCCACACCACGTCGACGGGCGGCCCGTTCTCCGGCTCGGCGAACAGCGCCAGCCGCACCCCGGCCAACGGCCCCACGGACTGTGGTCCCGTACGGTCGCCGCCGACTTTGACGGTGACCACGGAAGAGTCGGCCGACGGAGTCGGCACCGACCGCGGCACCGCGCGATCCGCCGAAGCGGCCTGCGGCACCACAAACGCCGCGGTCGTGAGGCCGGCCACGGCCAGCGCACACACGCGGGCCCGGCGGGATGACAGAGACAGGGGATTCGGCATGCCATCAGCGTTGGCACGAACATGTGCCAAGCAGTAGATATGTCGATCGACACGCGAAAATGCCACCCGGTTGCCGGAAGGTCGCGGCAAGCTGAAAGGCATCAAGGCCGAGCCCATCACGAGCGGCCCGGTGGTCATAGGCCGCCGCCGGTACCCGGTCAGGCAGGTCGGGCATCGTCACCCGGCAGGACGCCCGCGACTTCACCGCGGACGAAGTCACCCGAGCCATGGCGCGTCTCGGCTTCACATGCCACGCCTCGGCGCTGCTCGGCACCGCCGTCCGGGCGTAACCCAGCCCCGCGGAGGGCAGCGGACCGCCCCCGTCGTTGGCGCTTCTCGTGCGCGGCCGTTGCCTGCCCTCAAGACGCCCTCAAGACGTCGCGCCCGCAGGTCGGGCTCCACGGCAAGCCTCCGCGCTGTCTCGTCCCGGGAGAGGCGGATCACCCCTGCCAAGCGGGTACCTGCCGAGGGCGGGTCAGGCGTCGTCGCCTTCCGGGCCGGGCAGGCGGTCCTTGCGGAGTTGTTCGTTGATGCGCCGGGCGTCTTCCAGCTGGTCTTCGAGGATGACGATGCGGCAGGCGGCCTCGATGGGGGTGCCGTGGTCGACGAGTTCGCGGGCGCGGGCGGCGATGCGCAGCTGGTAGCGGGAGTAGCGGCGGTGTCCGCCTTCGGAGCGGAGCGGGGTGATCAGGCGGGCTTCTCCGATGGCGCGGAGGAAGCCCTGGGTGGTGCCGAGCATCTCCGCGGCCCGGCCCATCGTGTAGGCGGGGTAGTCGTCGTCGTCGAGACGGCTGAACGTGTCCTCAGCTGTCATCGCACCTCTTTCCTCATATTTCCTCGTGTTTCCTCGTGTCGGTCTCGTGCGGAACATCGTGTCGGGGAACGCGTGGAGGGGCCCTGGCGCCGTACGGCACCAGGGCCCCGAAGGAACTTCTACACCATCTGCCGACCTGGTCCTGCGCCGGCTTGCTGTCCGCGGACCCGACCGTGTTGGCGTCGGGAATGCGGGGATCGCTGTTGCTTGACCGGAGACCACCTCACTATCGATGTCCTGCGGTACCCGAGCGGTCTTACGCCCGGGCGATCCTGATGGCGCTCGGCTCCTCCGTTCTTTCCTCGGCGGTCGACTTCTTGGAGCTGGGTACTGCTGTGTCTTGCTGGTGTTGCGAACTGCTGGTGTTGATGGCGGGTGACCTGACCAAGCGTCACCCTTCGGAAGCGGGCCTCGGATTGCCCACCCTGCGACTGCCCGGGCGTGGAACCCCGCTGCCGAACCTCCCGGTGCGCGCGCCCGCAGCCGACGCCTTCACCGAGGTAATGCCACTGACTTCACTGCGGTATCTGCGAACTGCAACTACTGGTACTGCCTCTACCGTCCTGCTCACGGTGGCCCCTGGTACTGCGGGCCGCCCGGTGCGGTCGCCGGTCCCGTCGCCCTACCGCTACAACCCGGCTTCGAGACTCCGACTTCCGCACCGTCCTGCCTGTACTGCTTGCCGGCAGTTCGTCCTCTGCCAGGCCTTGCTGTCTCTCCGGCTACGAGAGAAACCATACCCACGCCATCGCTCAATGTCTACTCTGGCGAAGATAGATTTCTGCGTGTCTGCCCATGAGGTAATAGCAGTCGCCCGGCCGCCACACCGGTGCTTGCTCACGCACCTTGCGCGCCGGCCGGGAGGCGTCCGGGCCCGCGTGGGCCCACGGGGCGCACCGATGCGACGGTCGCGAGCGCCGTGGAGCCGCGGAATGTCGGACCGCTGCCGACCGGCCTTCTGAGACGATGCCTTCATGACTAGCGACCCGAAGACCGATGCGGAGACCGCTCCCGAGACCACCGACGACACACCGGCCACGTCGCCTCCCGGGCAGCCGCCGGCGGCCGTGCTGATCCGGCACGAGGCGTCGGCGATGACGGTCGGCGACCTGCGTGCCGCACTCGCGGAGTTGGAGGACGGCACGCCGATCAAGGTGGCCGTGCCCGACGGCCGGGTGCCCGGCGAAGGTGTCGGCGTTGACGACGGATACACGATCGTCGGCGTCGGTTTCGGCCGCTCCGAATGGGGCGACGGACGGGTGGAGACCGAATCCGCCCTGACCATCGAGTGTGACTTCGTCTCCGCCGACTACGACGCCAACGGCCGGGACAGCCGCTGACCGCAGCGGCGCAGCACGCGCGGCTCTGCGCCGAAACCCCGGCGGTGAGGTGCGGATGGCCCAGCCCTCATCGACTTCGGTAGCCCTTTCGGCCGCGCCGATTCCTGCCCTGGCCGCGTGCTTCCTGATGCGCGGCCCTGCTCTCGGCACGACGATGCGGGCACACCCCCTTCACGCCTTCGGGTGGTAGTGCTCGGCCGGGCGAGTGGCGGATTTTCGTTCGGGCTGCGGTGCGATGCGCTGCGTTCGAATATCGATCCCGCCGCCAACCGGGTGGCAGGTGAGTCGGCCTCGGCTGCGTGCCGCGGGACCGGCTCGCTCACGACTGTCCGAGGAGTCCCTGGCCGTGCGTTCTCGTGTCGTCGCCGTGGCAGCAACTGCCCTGGCCGCGGTTGCTGCGCTTGCCCAGCCCGCCCAAGCCGCCCCACTGATGGACGGTGTCTACCGGTTCCCGGCGCTCAGCGACGGAAAGTGCTTGACCTGGCCCAAAACCGGCGGGAGTGTCGGGGCGGTATCCCTCGGCGCCTGCACGGACACCGCCTCGACCTCGGCGAACTGGCGGGTGCGGCAGCGCCCCAACGGGACGATGGAGGTCTCCGCCGACGGCTCCACCCGGCAGGCATGCCTGCGCGTGACGGACTCCTACCACGTGGCCATCAGCGACAACTGCGGTGACATCTACGCGGACTGGACCGTGTCCGTCGGCGCCGACGGTCCGGGGAGCCCTGTGTACGCCGACATCGAGCACACACCCGGCGACCACTCCGCCTCCTGGGGCAGCCTGGTGGACAATTCCGGCGTCACAGGTCGTCTGGTCGTGCAGCGGGTTTCCGGCACCGCCCACTACTGGACAGTGCAACAGGTCGGCTAACGAGCCGAGTTCCCTCCGCGTCCGCTTCTGGGCGGACGCGGTAGGCAACCGAGGCGTGGCGGTTCATGTGCAGCGGCGCCTGCTCAACACCCTCGGCGAACGCTTCATGGCGCGGTACGACCCCGAGCGGATGGAGCTTTTATGCGCGACCGGGTGGCACTGGCCGCCTACACCGAGATCAAGGAGGGGCGCGGTACTCCCAAAGGCGGTGTCTGGCTGGATGTGTCGCACCTCCCGCGCGAGACGATCTTGGAGCGGCTGCCGCGCGTCCACCAGACATTCCTGGAAGTCCAGATGCGCGACATCACGCAGGACCCGATCGAGATCGCACCCACCGCGCATTACTCGATGGGCGGTGTATGGGTGCGCGCCGAGGACCACGCCACCGACGTCGCCCAGCAGCGCTCGGCGGACGCGGTCGCCGAGGCACGCGCCGAGATCGACGGACTCCTCGCCTGCGACGGGCGGGAGAACGTCCGGGTCCTGCAACGCGCCATCCGCGACACCATGACCGAGCACGCGGGAGTGGTCCGCGACGAGAGAGGCCTGCTCCGGGGCCTGGCGGAACTGGACGCCACCGAGAGCCGGATGGCCGGCCTCGGCATCCACCCCGATATCGCCGGTTACCAGGACCTTGCCCATGCGTTCGACCTGCGCGGCACCGCCTTGGCGGCCCGCGCGACGCTCGAAGCCGCGCTCGAACGCCGGGAATCACGGGGCTGCCACAATCGCTCCGACTACCCGGCCACTGACCCGGCGCTGCGGATCAACCTGGTGTGGTCCGGCCCCGGCAAGCTCGAACGCGAGGAACTTCCGCCGGTGCCTGCCGACATCGCTTCCCTCATGCGTGAGGTCTCGGCCGCGGGGAAGCTCGTCGAATGACCGCGAACCAGGTGACGAGAGGATCGTGGGTGTGGCGTGAACTCCCCAAGGCTGGGGGCGCTGCGCGTCCGAGGCGTCGGAGCCGAGTGTTACGGTCGCGGCCATGCTGACTGGGGGCACGGGTGACGCCGTGCATGGAGTGGGTCTGGTCGAACGGGTCCTCGATGTGGTCCGGCGCGCCCCGGGGGCTTCCGCGTTGCCGTACCGGGACGTCCCGTGGGTGGACGGCGGTGTGGCCCGTCCGATGGCCGCGGACGAACTCGCCGCGGCGGTCTTCCCGTCCGGCCGCCCACTGCCGCCGAGCCTGCGGGCGTGGCTGGCCTACGACACGAGCCTCCTGGAGCGGCACGACTGGTTCAACGACGACGGCGACTTCGCGCCGCGCCGCCTCGACGAACTGGTGGCGGACGAATTGGGAGAGATGTGGGGCGAAATGTATACCCCCGTTGCCGACCGCTTTCCCGAGTGCTTCCTCCTCCCCGGGGGGTCGGACTCACGCAGGCTGCTCGCCGTCACCGAGCCTGATGCGGACGGCGAGTACCCGGTGCTCGCGGTCGACGTCGACGACCTGCCCTTCGTCGGCCTCATGTACCCCGGCTTCGATGTCTACCTCGGCAACACCGCGGGCCTGATCGCGCACGAATTCGATGCGTACGACGGCCTGATCGAGGATTCCCGCTACCGCGGCCGCATGCGCCGTCACGCGGCCGCCTCGTTCGGCGGCCGGAGTTGCTTCGAGTACCCATTCTGAGACCCGGTCGGAGGATCGGGCGCGACGGCGTGTGCCGCGGCGGGCTGATCCGTTCCGCACCCGCGGGGCGGGCCGTCCGCGGGGCCGCTGGGCCATGATGGGCTGCGGGGCGCTACCGACGGAAGGCGGGCGGCACATGGGCACCGAAATCGAGCGCAAGTTCCTCGTCGACGGCGACTGGCCGTTGCCGTCGGAAGGTCGGCCGGTCGTGCAGGGCTACATCGCGCCGGGCGACCCCGAGGTGCGGGTACGCAGCGTGGACGGCACGTACACCATCTGCGTGAAGACCGGGTCGGGGCTGGTCCGGGGTGAGACCGAAGTGGCGATCTCGCCGGACCAGTTCGCCGCCCTGTGGCCCACGACCGAGGGAGCGCGGGTCGAGAAGACACGGTTCACCGTGGACGTCGACGGGGTCGAGGCCGTCGTCGACGTCTACGTCGGCGCGCTGGCGGGCCTGCGGACGGTCGAGGTGGAGTTCGCGTCGGTCGAAGCCGCCGACGGCTTCGCGCCACCCGCGTGGTTCGGGCGCGAAGTGACCGGTATCAAGGGCTACGGCAACCGCCACCTCGCACGACACGGAATCCCGACGGAGTAGGCGCTGCCCGCAGCCGGAGCCGCCCGCGCCAAAGGGTCCAGTGCAGCGCCTACTTGGCCGATCGAGCGACTGCCCGGAAGGCCCGGTTACGACGGCTGTACGTAGTCACCGCGGGCGAGTCCCGCCCGACCTCACTCATCCCCTGCTTCCCGGGCACGGCTGCGCGCCGACACCACACGGTGAAGCCACCAGGGAATGGTGACGGGCCAGACGAACAACATCAGGAGCCCCGCGGCCGACGCACCGCCCACCGCCAACACCGGGTGCCGCGGGCGGAGATCGCGGTATGCCGCCCTCCCGATCGCGCACGCCGCGCACCACGCGAGAACACCGAGCACTATCCCGAAGGCCAGGATCGTCCACGGCGCAATCGCCAGCAGAATCGATTTCATACAGCGACCATCCGATCAAGAAAGCGCCAGGCAAGGGTCAGACGGTCGTGTCTCCTGGCCACAGCGGTTTAAGCGGGGGTATCTCGCCATAGAGCGTCGGCGTGAGGTGCCGTTGTCTGCGTGGAGTGAGGTCCCGGAGCCGCGAACGTACAAGGTCGTCGCGGTCGGCGCGTATGAGCGCGCGGGTGCAGGCCAGGGCCGCAGGTGTGTTTTGGTCGGCCAGTCCGTCGGCGAGGGTTGCCGCCGCGGACTCGGGCGCCCAGTCAATACCCGCATTGTGGAGACGACGGAGGCCGTTTGCGGCCCTTTCGCGCACGTGGCCGTGCGGGTCCCGCAGTGCTGCCTCCAGTGGGCGCACGGCCCGAGGATCTGCGGTGTCTCCCAGGGCCGAACAAGCGAATGCTCTGACGCGCCAATGGTCGGACTGCCCCATTCCGCTGTAGTGGTCAACGGGGTTGAGGCGACGCAGCCGGGCGACTCCGAGCAGCAAGTAGTACATGGGGTCCGCGCCCAGCGCAAAGCCTCGCCGTAAGCCGAACAGGCGCACCGGGCGGGACGCCGAAACGTGGGCCATATGTTCCCTGAAAGACGACATGACGGCGAGGATCGGTTCGGGGTCTTGATCGGGGTCCAGTTCGGCAGCGGCCCTCGCGGCCACCTGACGGACTTGGGACAGGCCGTCGAAGTCTTGGGATTGCGGTTCGGTTCGGACAAGGAAGGCAGTGACGGCGGCGGCCGCGCGCGGACCGCCAATGCTGTGCAAGGTCAACAAGGCTGTGCGCGCTGCGGACAAGTCCGGCAGGTCGAGTTGGGCGATGGCCGAGTCGATGTCGGGGGAGATGGCGCGTGTCCTTCCGGTGTGCCGGGGCGGGAGGGCGTCCCGCCCCCGGCATCGTAGAGCTGTGCGGTGTGGTCGGATCACGTCGCGGACGTCGCTTGAGACATGCCCCGAAAGCGCATCCACTCCCGGCCCAACCGGCTTTGTAGCAGAGGTTTTTGGTGATTCGCCCGCCACCGTGCATCCCGCTCGGGGGCCACCGGCACAGCGCTCCGATGTCGGTGCGTTCGTCGCCGTTGAAGTCGCCTGTGGTTGTAGCGGACGTGTCGGGATGGCCGGGAGCAGGGCGGTGGTGGAGGCCTGATGGCCGACCGCGCCACGAAGCTTGGCGAGTGGTGAAATTCGCGGCTGGGGCGCCACCGGGAATGGTGCCGTGACGGCCTTCGGTCGTGGCGTGCGAAGAATTTGGGGGCAGGGTGCGTGTGCAGGGGTCGGCCCGCGTCGGGGAGGCCGTCACGCGGCCTTCCAACGGTTGATGAAACGGGGCCTGACCTGGTGTTTTCCCGGCTTTCGCCTAATCTGAACAGCTCCGGTGGATGCCTTGGGAGGGGCTCACGTGAGCGATGCCGCACACACATACGACACCAGTCCGATCAAGCGGCTCAGCGGGACCGAAGCCGTTCGGAAGCGGCCCGGGATGTACATCGGGTCCACGGGGGAACGCGGCCTGCACCACATGGTGTACGAGGTCGTGGCCTTTGCCGTGGATGGGGTGATGGGCAGTGGAGGAGGGCGAGTCGACGTTGCCCTCATGCCTGATGGTGGCGTCCGCGTTACCGCCGTCGCCCCCGGCGGGCGCGCCGGCGTGTTGTCCGCCGTGGACGTTTCAAGGTTCGAGGAGCGGCTGACCGTGTTGCCGATCTGGTCACCACCTGGATATCGCCGCAGCCGGGTTGTCGCCTACCCGGTCGGCGCCGGCGTGGTGAACGCTCTGTCGGCCCGGATGACCGCCGAAGTCCGTTGCGCCGGTGGCCGTTGGGTAGGGGAGTACACATGCGGTGTCCTCGCGACGTCGCTCACCGACGGGGGAACCGGCGTGGGAACCGATGCGGGGAACGTGGCCGCCGTCATGTTCCGGCCTGATTCCGGAATCTTCGAGACGACGGAGTTCTCGTTCGACGAACTCGCCGGACGCTTCCGGGAAGTCGCGCTGCTGGACCGGCAACTGGAGATCTCGCTGACAGACCTGCGTGAAGTCGATTGTCCGAGGTCCGTGCAGTTCCGACACTCCGACGGGGTACGGGACTTCGTCGCACTTCTCGACGGCCGGGCCGATTCGACCGGTGATCCGCTCATCGTCGGGTTCGAACGGGACGACCCGAGGATGGCCGGGACCGTGGACATTGCCTTCTGCTGGCGTGGTTCGGGTGAGGAACGGATCCATACGTTCGCCAACAGTTGTGCCACCCTCGGCGGCACGCATGAGCGGGGATTCCGCGACGGCCTGGCGGAAGCGATCGTCGCGTACACGCGGCGGCAGCCAAGTGGGCAGCAGCTCGTGGTGGACCCCGCCCGGATCGGCGAGGGCCTGACCGCAGTCGTGTCGGTGAAGCTGGACCACCCCGAATACGACGGCTGCACCCGGGACATCTTGGGCAACGCCGTCGTGTATACCTGCGTCGCCGATGCCGTCCGGGAGCACCTTGGCCGGTGGTTCGACGACCACCCGGACCAGGCGGCCGCGATCGTGCGCGGCATGACCTGACGGCAGGGAGTGCCCTGGCGTCGGCGGCCGTGGCGGGTGCGCGCGGTGGCGGTGGTGGTTTCGGCGGAGTCGGGGGGCTGTTGCCCTAGGCTGCAAGTCCGCGTTCGGAACCGGGAGACGGATGCACGGCAACGCCCATGAGGACCCTGCGCCGGGTGAAGTCCCCGTGGAGGGCGGCCAGGCCGGGGAGTCGGCGACGCCGGAAGGGCTTTTGGTCACGCGTGCGGTGGAGGGTGACGACGCCGCGTTCGAGGTGTTGGTGCGCGGCCATGCGCCTCAGTTGCTTGCCTTGGCCTCCCGGCTGCTGGGTAGTGCGGCCGAGGCGGAGGATGCGGTTCAGGACACGCTGGTCACGGCGTGGCGGCGGCTGCCCGAGTTCCGTCGCGAGGCGGCGTTCGGGACGTGGTTGTTCCGGATCACCACCAACCGCTGCCTGAACATCCTGCGTGCGCGGCCTGCGACCCGTCCTCTCGACGCGGCCCCGGAACCGCCCATGGCCGACCCCGCGCTCGACCCGCCGCGCGCCGCCGAGTCCGCGGCGTCCGCAAGGGCGCTGAACGTGGCACTTGCCGCCCTCACCGCGGATCAGCGTGCATGCTGGGTACTGCGGGAGCTGCACGGAATGTCGTACGAGGAGATCGCCGATGTCGTCGGCATAGCGGAACCGGCGGTACGCGGCCGTCTGTTCCGCGCCCGCCGCGGCCTGATGGAGGCGATGCAGCCATGGCGCTAGAACCGCACCCGGCACCGGGTGACGACGACGAAGTCCTGCCGTGTGGGGCGTCGCTCGCCGAGCTGTGGGACACCGGCCGGCCTCCCGCAGGCCACGGTACGTGCCCGGACTGCGTCGATGCCGTGTCGGGCATGGAGGCATTGCACGTCGTGGTCGCCGAGGCCATGGCACCCGGTCGCCCCGACGAGGCACGGCAGGCGGACTTCGCCGCCCGGGTCATGGACGTCGTCCGCACCGAACTGCGCCCCGGCCCCCTGGTACCGCTCGGCATTGCGGAGACCGGTTCCGGCGGGGAGGGGCACCCCGGGGAGGAGCCCGGGACACCCGGGGAGTCCGACGACTGGATCACCGAGGCCGCCGCGGCGCGCGTGCTGCGGGCTGCCGCGGAACGCGAACCGGGTGTGTGGGCGGGGAGTTGCCGGATCCGCCCGTCGGGCGGGTCCGACCGCGCGCATCCGGCACAGCGCCTGCCGCGTGAACCGCTGCGGGTCCGCATCGAGATCGCCGTGACGTCCGTACCGTCCCTGACCGATACCGCCGAGCGGGTGCGACTGCGCGTCCTGGAGACCGCCGACCGCCATCTGGGCATGGACGTGGCGGCGGTCGATGTGGCGGTCGTGGAACTGCGTGACGAACCGCCGTCTGCCCCGCCCCGGAGGATACTGCGATGACCCTGCGCTACACCCCTGCGCCGACCACCCCCGGGCCGGCTCGCAGGCTGGCCTTGGCCGCCGCCGAGGCGGCGCGCCGCGTACCGGGAGTCGCCTACCTCAGCCCCGGTGTCCGCGGCGGCGACGTGCGGCGTGCGCGGCGCGTTCCGGATCAGGCGGCGGGGGTCACCGTCACCACCCGCGAGGGCGGCTGGCACGTCCGCATCCACCTCGCCGTGTACGAGGGCCACCACGTGGCGTCCGTCGCCGGTGCGGTGCGTGCGGCTGTCGTCGGCGGCCTGCGGTCCGCGATGCCGGCCTGCCCGGACGGGAGCGGGCAAGAGCCGCTCGTGGAGCCGCTTGCAGGCCCTCGTGCGGAGCTGGTGGCGGTCGGCGTCGTGGTGACCGCGGTGCTCGCGGCGCCACGCTGACGTCGGGGCACGGTTGTTCCCGCTGCGCCGATCGGGTGGAGCGGAAAACAAGTTCGCGAGGGTGCGTGAGGAATCCGCGGCCGGCGTGTCCAAGGGGTACTGGACATCACCGGACCGGGCCGTCGCCGGCCCGCGACAAGGAGGACGACTGTGAGCACCGCGACGAAGACCGACACCGCCGCTTCGACCCCGTCCGCGCGCCGCCCCGAGGACCGGAGCCCGGCCGTCGCCGCGCAGACGGGGCAGGAGGTCGCCGTGCCGGCGTTCGCCGTCCCGGCAGACCGCGGCCGTACGTCCATCGCCGACCCGGTGGTAGGGAAGATCGCCGGGATGGCCGCCCGAGAGGTGCCCGGCGTGTACGCGTTCGGCGGCAGCCTCACCCGGGCGCTCGGCGCCGTCCGCGACCGGGTCCCGGGCGGACGTCCCAGCGTCACCCGCGGCGTCAAGGTCGAGGTCGGCGAGAAGCAGACCGCGATCGACCTGGAGATCGTCGTCGAGTACGGCGTGGCGATCGGCGAACTTGCCTACGAAGTACGCGAGAACGTCGTCTCCGCCATCGAGCGGATGACCTCGCTGGAGGTCGTCGAGGTCAACATCGCCGTCACCGACATCCACATTCCCGGCGACGAAGACTCCGCGGGCACGCGCGTCGAGTGATGGCGCCGCATGCTGCCGACGCTGCTGCCGTCTCGCGCCTCCCGACCGGGCGGTTCGCGGACGCCGTCGGCGTGCGCGAGCGCGCGGTGCGCTGACTGTCTTCGTTCCGGGCTGGTCGTGCCGGCGAACCGGGCACCGACCGCACCGCGCGCGCGTCGTTCACCTCACCAGGGGCGGGTATTCGTTGCCGGCCGTGGCGCGGATTGCCCCGGCGTGCGCTGTTCCGTCGTACGGATGGCGATGTGCCGGGCGTCCGGGTGACGTGTCGGCGCCGACGGTGACCGGGGCGCTCCCGTCGTCGTTTCCTCCGGGAAGGCGTCGAACGGCGCCGCCCCGACGGGAAATGGGAGATGCCATGAAGGTCATCAAGAAGGCGGCGGTCGTCGCCGGTGGAGTTGCCGCCCTGGTTCTGGCCGGCTCCGGTGCCGCGTTCGCGAGTGCCGACGCGAACGGCGCGGCGGTCGGCTCGCCGGGTGTGCTGTCCGGCAACGTCGTCCAGATCCCGGTCCACGTTCCGGTCAACATCTGTGGCAACACCGTCAACGTCATCGGCCTGCTGAACCCGGCCTTCGGCAACGTCTGCGCCAACGTCGACGGCGGGCACCACGGCATGCCCGAGATGATGCCGGAGATGGGCTCGGGCCACCACGGCGGCTGACGGCCGCAGAGGGTGACGACGGCACGCGGCCGGCGCCGGGGTTCCTCGTCCCGGCGCCGGCCGCGTGCCGTGTCGTGGGATCGTCGACGCGATCCGGTCGCTGCCGCCGATTCGCCGACCCGGGGTCAGTGGCTGCGGGCCCGGGGTCAGCGGCTGCGGGAGAGTTGGATGAGCGAGCCGTCCGCGGCGCCGCTCACCACGATCGAGCCGTCGGGACGTGCGACGACGTCGGACGTGTAGGTGAACCCGGGGATCAGTGTGATTCCGGTGAGCTTGGTGGGCAGCCCGGTCGCGAGCGTGGTCCGGCTCTTGGTTCCGGGGACGATGCGGATCAGGCTGCCGGGCAGGTCGGCGTTCTCCCGGGCGGCGCCCGCGGCGTCCACGACGAGGAGCCGGCCTTGGTGGTCGAGGGTGACGCCTTCGGGTTTGGCCAGGCCGTCGGCGACCGTGCGGAGGAGTCCGCCTTGGGCCGGGACCGCGACGACGCGTCCGGCGCCGGCTTCCGCGATGTAGACCTGCTGCGTGCCCGGGTCGTAGGCGAGACCGGCCGGGGAGGCGAGTCCGGTGGCGATCACGGTCTTCGTCCCGGTGGCCAGGTCGATCCGGTAGACGGTGCCCAGGACTTCGTCGGTCAGGAGCAGCGTGCCGACGGGGCCCTGCCGGACGTGCCAGGGGATGGCGAACCCGCTCGCGACGACGCTTTGGGCTCCGGTGGCCAGGTCGCGCTTCATCAGGCGGCCGGGGCGCGACGAGTCGAGCCAGTCGGTGTAGTAGACCGTGTCGCCGATCCGCACGGCGCCGGGGGTGACGCCTTGGTTCCCGTCGACGAGGAACTGCGACAGCGTGGTCACTTGGCCGCGGGAGTTCACCGACGCGAGTGAGGTGCCGCCCGCGACGAGGAGCGAACCGTCGGCATTCAGGCTCAACGAGGTCGGGGTGGCCAGAGCCCCGGCGGGGAAGACCTGCGTCAGGCCGCACGTGCGGGGGTCCACCCGCTGGACGCCGCCCTGGACGAAGTTCGAGACGTAGATCGCGCCGTCGCGCGGATCGATCACCAGGTTGTCGAAGGCGGCCCCGGATCCGGTGGCGAGCAGCGTCTTCTCGCCGGAAGTCCGGTCCACGCGCCAGACGTTGCCCCGGCCCGGGAGGTTCTCGACGACGACGAGCGGTTCGGCCGGGTCGAGGCCTTTCGGCGTCACCTTCACGGCCGACACCATGCCGGAGAACACGGCGGGAAGCCGGGTGACGGACGCAGGGTCGCCCGGGTCCACGACCGCGATCCGCCCGGCGTAGTACTCGGGAACGTAGGCCAGGCCGTCGGACGCCATGCCGAAGCCCTCGGGTACCTGGAGCCGGTCGGTTATCCGGACCGGGGCCGCGGTGCCCTGCGGGTCGACCTGCCAGAGTCCGCCCGGATGCGCGGGGTCGAACGCCAGGTCGCTGACGAACAGCCGCCCGTCGGGCGCGAAGGCGATGCCGTTCGGCCCGGTGATCCCGTCCGTCACGTCGGCGGCGACGGTGGTCCGCCCGGATCCGTCGGGTGCCATGCGGACGACGGACTTCTTCAGGGCGTTGGTGATGTAGAGGTTCCCGTCGGGGCCCACGGCCACATCGTCCGGGGACTGCAGGGACTCGCCCACCGGGTCGGTGTCGTCGGCGATGCGCACCGCGGCGCCGGTGGCGAGGTCGATGCGGGTGATGCGGTTCACCAGGGCCTGGGCCACGTACAGGTGCCCCTGGCCGTCGAGCGCCATCCCGTTGACCGAGGGCAGCGGATTGGGCCGCACCAAGTAGCGGGCGCTGTAGCTGCTGTCCGTCGCCGTCGCCTGGGCGGTCTCGGGTGCCGCGGCGCCGGGCGTCGCCGCGAGCAGCGGAGTCGCGGCGGCGAGAAGCAGCACGACGGACCGCGGGCTCGCCGACCGGCCGTGCGGGCCCGACCTGCTCCTTCGGATCATCCTGGACACCTCCATGTCCTCCATGTCCTCCATGTCCTCGTGGCGCACACCGGCGGCATCTGCGTGTCGGGCGTGCGGATCAACCGAGGGATTCGGCCTGGGCGGCGGCCACCGGCCTGCATCACGCGCCGCGGCGCCCGGTTGCCGGGCACCTCGTGGCAGGCACCAAGACGATGGCAGGCGCTACTTGCGGGCTACCGGCGATCCGCGCACGCCGGACCGGCCTTTCGCGCACGCTTTTCGGCGGGAGCCCACACCAGGGACCGAACCACGTGATGCCGAGGAGGCGGCGGCCGAGCGGGAAGGCCGGCTGCGTGCGGGGGGACAGCCGGGCCCGCGGCGCCCGGTGCGCGGACGCCGAGGAAGGCCGCGCGGGTTGCTCGGCTGCTACTCGGCTGTTCCCGCGAGGGTCTCCCGGCGGTACTCGCCCGGGGTGGTGCCGTACCGGCGTCGGAAGCCGCGGGTGAGGACGCCGGGGTCGGTGAAACCGACGGACCACGCGACCGAGGTGACGGAATGGTGGCGTTGCCGGGGGTCGGCGAGCCTGCGCCGGGCTTCGTCGAGGCGGGTGTCGCGGATGAATCCGGCGGGGGAGCTGCCGCCGTCGCGGAAGACGAGGTCGACGTAGCGGGTCGAGACGCCGAATGCGGCGGCGAGCGTTCTCGGGGACAGGTCCGGGTCGGCCAGGTGGATGCGGACGAACTCGCGCATGCGTACCAGTTGGGCGCGCCGGGACAGCTGCGCGCCGGAGCCCCACGTGCCGGTTTCCGGGGCGGTGCGGAGCGTGGACACCAGCAGCTCGTACACGGTGTGCCCGAGGTCGGCAAGGGTTTCGGGCGGGCGGCCGCGCGGTCCGCGGACGAGTTCGGTGACGACCGCGTTGAGCACCCGCAGCGTCGGGTCCTCGGCCGGGATGATGCGGCCGAGCGCGGGTGGGGAACCCACGTCCCGCCGGACCGCGGCGCGTGGCACGTGTATGGACAGGTAGTGGGCGAAGGCGTCGGCGGTGAGCGAGTAGGGCTGGGTCGAGTCGACCAGCACGGCGTCGCCTTGGCGCAGCCGGTTGTGGTGGGTGCCGATGGCGGCCTGGCTGGGCCGCACGGCGAGCAGGAGGAGGTAGAAGTCGACCGGGTTTCGCCGGATGAGGCGTGGAGTGCGGGCGACGCGTACCGGGTCGGAGGCGACATCGCTGATGCTGACGGCGCCGAAGTGGTGGATGTCGACCCAACCGGTGTAGCTGCTGGGGGCGGCCGGGCGGAGTGGGGTGGCGTCCAACTGGAAGATCGTGTCGCGCAGGACGTCGCGCCACGCGTCGACGTCGGGCGCGGAGCCGGGCCGGTGGACGGGGGCCGGACGTGCCGCGGACCGGCGGCGGCCGTCCGGCCCGATGCGGTGACGTGGGGCGGCCCGGGAGCCGGAGTCCGCAAGCGGCCCTCGTTGTGGAGTGTCGTTGCCACGGGGACGTGTCACGCGGCCAACCTTCCGTCTGACAGGGCGCATTGAGGGATCGTCCGCCTGGCGGCGGTGCCCCATCGTAGGGCCGCGCGCCGAATACGTCCGGCGGGGATGTCTTCCGGGCGGCCGGCGGTGGGGGTGCGTCCTACCGGGGTGCTTCGAGCTTCCGGGCGATGTTCTCCAGTGCGGCGAGATCCTCCGCGGTGAGCCGGTCGACGAAGTGGCGCCGCACGGACGCGACATGGGCAGGGGCCGCGCTCGTCAACGTGTCCATGCCCTCTTCGGTGAGAACCAGGAGGCAGCCTCTCCCGTCGTCCGGGTCGGGGGCGCGCCGCAGCAGGCCGCGGGTTTCCATGCGGGTGGCGTGTCGCGAGAGGCGGCTCCGCGACCAGCCCATTTTGGCGGCCTGTTCGTGCAGGGTGCTGGTGTGCTGGGGCCTCTCGGACAGCGTGCTGAGCACCTCGTAGTCGGGCTCGGAGAGGCCGACGTCGGCCAAGTCGCGCGCGGTTCCTGTCCGGACGGCGATCACCAGGCGGCGGAAGGCCCGCCATGCCCGGTCCTCATTCGCGTTCAGCCATTCCACCGGCTCGGCCGCCGACGTTCTCGTTGACATGTAAACAACATACCGCCTACTTTCGTTTCCATGTCAACGAAACCCGTGCGCATCCTCGTGCTGATATGCAGCAACCGCCCGGGCGCCTTGGGGCCGGCAGTGGGCGAGTGGGTGGTCGAGACGATCACCCCTCGCGCGACGGAACTCGCCGTCGAACTCGTGCCGACGGCCCTCGGCGACCTCGATCTGCCGTTCCTCGACGAAGAGCAGCATCCGGCGTCGGGGATCTACCGGCACGAGCACACACGGCGGTGGAGCGCGATCGTGGACGCGGCGGACGGCTTCATCGTCGTGACGCCGGAATACAACTACGGGATGCCCGCGACCCTGAAGAACGCGTTGGACTACCTCAGCCGCGAGTGGGCGTGGAAGCCGATCGGCTTCGTCAGCTACGGCAACACCTCCGCGGGCACCCGGTCCGTCCAGCACGCCAAGCAAGTGGTGACCACGCTGCGTCTGGTGCCGCTGGGCGCCGCGGTCGCCATCCGCATCGGCGAGGCGACGGACAACGGGAGGATCCGTCCGAACCCTGCTCTCGCGCGGGCGGCCGTCGGCGTCCTGGACGAACTCGTGCGCGTTGCCCAGGCTTTGCGGCCGATGCGCGAGCGAGCGGGATCCGGCGTGGTGCCAGGCCCGGTGCCGGGATCGTATGTGCGGCGGCTGACTCCGGACGACGCCCCGGAGGTCACCGTCCTTCAGCGATGCTGCTGGGTGGACGAGGCGTTCGCCAACGACACCTTGGACGTGCCCGCCCTGCACGAGTCCCCGGAGCAGGTCCGCGACTGGCTGGCGGCCTGGCACACCCTGGGGCTGTGGCTGGACGGTCGTCTCCTCGGCATCGTCCGGGCCCGGCGCCTCGAAACCGACTGGCACATCGGACGGCTCGGTGTGGTACCCGACCTTCGGGGTCGACGCGTAGGCCGATGGCTGCTCCATGCGGCCGAAGCCGCCGCCGAGCCGGGCTGCCGTCGCATCGTGCTGTTCACGGGCGCAGGCAGCGCCTACAACATCGGCCTCTACCGGAGCGAGGGGTACCAGCGCACACCAAGCGCGGACACCGACGGGACCGTGAGTCTCGACAAAGAGCTGAATCCCGCAGAGTCCACACCGGGCGGCGGCCCGTGACCGCGGCTTCGGTGTCAACCGCTGGGGGCATCCCCCGCAGGAGTTCCCAGGTTGCGGAGGGACCGGGTGGCTGCGCCGGTGGCGGGCGGTGCATCATCGCCGATGCGCATGGCGGGCTTCTCGGCACCGCCCACTGCGGCCGTTCGGCGTAGGCCCGGCAACACGCCGCGAGGCGTCCCGCTCGGAGGCTGCCGAGGCTGTCAACCTTCCTACCAAGATGCCCGCCGGCGGTGCAGGTTTGTCCCCTGTGACTCGTCCGGCGGAGCGCCGGAACCGCCGACGACGGGGGAGACCGATGGCCGCACCGTCCTTCCATGACGGCAACGCCTTGGCGGGCCCGCTGTCCGCCGTCTTCACCGCCGACATCACCATGGCCGTGCGTCGCTGCCCCGGTTGCGGCACCGAGGCGGCCGTCGCCGCACTGCACGTCTACGACGCGGGGCTCGCCGCCGTCGCGCGCTGCCCGCACTGTCACGACGTGGCTCTCCGCGTCGCCCGGCACGGCCAAACGCTGTGGCTGGACTTCGGGAGCGGCGGCGCCCTGCGCTTCCGGCTGGGCGGCGAGTCCTGAAGTCCGCCTGACCGCACCGGTACCTGCGGCGGACGCTTCAGCCGAAACGCTCGGTGCGGATGCGGGCCTGGTCGTGCCCCAGGCCGACCAGCAGGTTCGCGGCATGCTCGACGAAGGCCGTGGGCCCGCACACGTAACACCATGGCCGGTCGGCGGGCCGCCAACCCGTCACGTCCAGGTCGGATGCCGTCAGTCGGCCGGCCGGCCGGGGGAACCCCTCCGGCGGCCGGCGCGTGTATACGTACGCAGTGCTCGCCCCCGTCCGGTCCGCGTCCATCCGGTCCAGGTCGGACGCGAACCACCGTTGGCCCGGGTCGCGCAGCGAATAGACCAGGCGGAACGGTGCCGGGCCGGAGGCCTCTTCGCGGGCCCTGAGCATCGCCATCAGCGGTGCCACGCCCGACCCTCCCGCGACCAGCATCACCGGGTCGCGCCACTGGGGACGCCACACGAACCAGCCGCCCAGCGGCCCGCGCACCTGCACGTCCGCGCCGACCGGGAGCGCTTCCGCCAGGTACGGCGACACCTCACCGTCGGGCACCGGCTGCACCGAGATCTGCACGGCGCTTTCTCCGTCGGCCGGCGCCGACAGCGAGTAGCTGCGCACCGCCTGGTAGCCGTCGTCCGCGGTGAGCCGTACATCCACGTGCTGGCCTGCGAGGTGCCCTGGCCACGAGGGCACGGCGAACACCAACGTGCGCGCACTTGCGGTCTGGGGGAATCGGTCGACCAATCGGGCACGCAACCACGCTCCGGTCACGGTCAGTCTCCCCAATACCTCTGCTCGCGCCACGGGTCGCCGTAGTCGTGGTAGCCCAGGGCTTCCCAGAAGCCTTGCTGGTCGTGCGCCATGAGCCGCACGCCCGACACCCACTTCGCCGACTTCCAGAAGTACAGGTGCGGGATGAGCATCCGTGCCGGGCCGCCGTGTTCCGCGGTCAGAGGACGGCCGTCGTACTCGTGGACGACCCACGCCTTCCCGCCCGTGATGTCCGCCAGCGGAACGTTCGTCGTGTACCCGCCGACCGACTCGACCATCGCGTAGCCGACGTCCGTGCCCACGCCCTCCAACAGCACATCCAACGACACCCCGCGCCACACTGTGTCGAACTTCGACCAGCGGGTGACGCAGTGGATGTCCTTGCGCACGTCCTCCTGGGGCAGGCGCTGGTACTCGTCCCAGGTCCACTGCCGCCGGTCACCGTGGACGTCGGTGACCGTGAAGCGCCAACGCTGCAGATCGATGACCGGCGTCGGCCCTGCCGACAGCACGGGGAACCCGTCCGCGACAAACTGCCCCGGGGGCAGCCGAGGGTCGTCGCTGCGATTAAACCGCTTGAAGCCCGGCGACAGCCCACTCACCAAGTACTCCGCTCCGTCGGCAACCTGGTCGCCACGATGGCAGGTCCAGGGAGACATGCCCGACTTCTGCGGCCCGTGTTCCCGCTCCGCGGCCGATCACCACTCGAACGCCGCAACTTGCCGCCCCCGCAGAGACTCCTGGCCGGGGACGGCGCTACGACCGCCCGCCGGTGTCGAGGCTGTGTTCCAGAGATCCCCCTGGCCCGGGCCGACGGTCAGTCGAGGTCCTCGAGGTCCTCGAGGTCCAAACGGATCGCCTTGTTCGTGACCGGCATGAGACAACGAGATTCGCTGCACGCGCCGTAGCTGACCACCACGTCCATGGGCCCGGAGCCGTTCAGGTGCACCGGCAGCCGGAAGGTCACCGCACCGTCCGGGTACACCGGGATCTCCGTCGGGAGGCCGGCCGGGCGGATCAGCCGGGTCGGCTGATCCGCGGTCGGCGGCCCGTCGGCTGTGTTGGCGCCGCGGACGCCGATCCGGGTCGGGATACCCAGGCCGTCGACTCCTTCGTCGGGCAGGTCGATGCTGTACACGTGGAATCCGGGCTGGTCCGGGCGGAACGTGGCGCGCAGTTCGGCCGCGTTCGCGGACGTGCGGTGCAACTCGACCGTGACGGTGACCCCGCCGGCCGCGGCACGTGCGGTGGGGTCGGACACGTCCGTCGGACCGCAGCCGGTTAGGACCAGCACGGCCGTCCCGACCGCGCCGGCGGCGGACGCGACGCGGCTCCGGGGGATGCTCATCGGGGCTTCGGGGCCCAGCGGGTCAGGAACGCGGCGACCTGCGTCGCGTTCAGGTCTCGCGCGTTGGCGAAGGAACCGTCGGAGGTCGCGGTGACCACGCTGCCGTCCGGCTTCAGGATGGCCAGGGCCGGGATACCGCTGGTCTCCAGCCCGATGTACCGGCTCGCCAGCTTGATGTTGCGGTCGAAGCGGCCGACGTCGACGGCCAGCAGAACGTAGTTCTTCTGCAATACCGGGGCGACCTGCGGCGATTCGAAGAGCGTGTGCAAGGAGCGGCAGTCCGGGCACCAATCGGCACCGAAGTCGATGAGCACGTAACGGCCATCGGCGGCAGCGATCGCGAGTGCCGCCCGGATATCGGCGTCGGCGTCGCGGGTGGGGTCGTACCGGTCCGGGAGGGACGCCGCGTTGCCCGCTGCCGGAGAGTCGGCGGCGGCGGTACTCGCGGTTCTGGTCGCCGGGGCCGTAGGTTCGGCGGCGGCTGCGACAGTCGGAGTACGTTGCGCGACAGGTGCTGCTCCCGTGCCCGAACCATCGTTCGAGCCGCACCCCGTCGCGAGCACCAAGGCCGCCCCCGCGCACCCGAGCGTATAGCGCGTACCGCGCATCGAATCCCCTCCCGAAAAAACGATTGGCCGGAGGAGATTAGCGGCAGGTCAGTGCCGTTGCTCAACTGCCTGCCCGTGAACTGATCTCCGACGGGCGTGGCAGGCGTATGCGCCCGAGCCCTACGGTGTGTCGGCCGAGGGCGCTCGGCGGCTCAAGGTCGCCTCCATGGCCTGGGTCACGTACTCCAGCAGGTCGGCGAGGTCGGTGCGCTGGTCGCCGCTGAGTCCGCTGAGGACCTCCTGCATGAGGGCGTAGCGGTCGCGCTGGATCCGCCGGCTGATGCGGCGGCCCGCTGCGGTCGCCTGGACGACGACGTAGCGGCGGTCGTTCTCGTCCGGGCGACGCTCGGCGAGGCCGAGCCTGAGCAGGCGGTCGGTGGTGCGGCTGGTGGCGCCCCGGTCGATGTCGAGCGCCTCGGCGAACTCGTGCATGCGCCACTCCGGCCGTGACGCGAGGGTCTCCAGCGCGTCGACCTGGGTGGGGGTCAGTTCTTTGCCGCCCGCGCGGTACAGCGCGCGCGTCAGTTCCACGTGTGCCGGGCTGCGGGAGAACTGCTGGATGGCCCGGATCACCCGGTCCCCGGGGTCCTCGCCGCCGGGGCCGGCGGCGGCGGGCGCGGCGGCGGCGAGGGGAGTGTCCGACATGCTGCGGGCACGGCGATCGACCATGGAAGAACGGTACCGGTTGGTCGGTGATCCCCTGGTCGGCGAGGCCTATCCATGCCTATGGAATGCCTACGGCAACTCTTGCCTTAGGCATCTATTGCGGCTACGTTGCGGCGCAGGCGCCCCCTGAAACCGCAACGACCAGGAGACCCAGGCATGAGCACCAACGACATCGCCGTGCGCGGTGGGACGGTCGTCGACGGCACCGGCGGACCCCCGCGCCGCGCCGACATCGGCATCCGCGACGGACGCGTCACCGAGGTCGCCGACACCGTGACGGGCCGGCACGAGATCGACGCCGCCGGGCGTCTGGTCGTGCCGGGCTTCCTCGACATCCACACCCACTACGACCCGCAGGTGCTGTGGGACGGCCTGCTGACCCCGTCGTCCTGGCACGGCGTCACCGGGGTCGTGGCCGGCAACTGCGGCTACAGCCTCGCCCCCGCCCGCCCGCAGGACCGCCGGTCGCTGCTGGGCACGTTGGAGATGGTCGAGGACATGCGCGGCCCGACCCTCGCGGCCGGCGTGACCTGGGATTTCGAGACCTACCCCGAGTACCTGGCAGCCGTGCGGCGGCGCGGCACGGCGATCCACTTCGGCGGGTTCGTCGGCCACACCGCGGTCCGCACCTACGTCATGGGCGAGGAGGCGTACGAACGTCCCGCCACCGACGACGAACTCGTCCGGATGCGCCGCGTGGTCGCGGACTCGCTGCGCGGGGGCGCCCTCGGATTCTCCAGCGACCGCGCCGGCTTCCACCTCGGCGACGGCGGCCGCCTGGTCCCGTCCATGGTCGCGACGCAGGAGGAGGTCGAAGCGCTCGCGTCCGTCACCGCCGAGGTCGGCCTCGGTGTCGTGCACATCGCGACCGGGGAGAACTACCGCTGGGTATACGACTTCCAGCGCCGCCTCGGCCGCCCACTGACCTGGACGTCCATCCTCACCTACCCGGAAGGCACCGCCTCCCGGGCCCCCTACCGGGACAAGCTCGCCGACCACCTGCAAGGCCGCCGCGACGGCGCGGACGTCTGGGTGCAGGTCACCTGCCGCCCCATCACCCAGGAATTCACCGTCGCCGAACCGACGTCCTTCTACGCGCTGCCCGCGTTCGCCGACCTCGTCGCCGTCCCGGTCGACCGCCGCCACGACGTCTTCCGGGACCACGCCTGGCGGGCCCGCGCCTGGGCGGAGTTCGAGAGCGGCACCTGGCTCAACCCGCGGTGGCAGACCATCACCGTCTCGTCCTCGCCGTCCCGCCCCGACCTGGTCGGCGCACCCGTCGCGGCGATCGCCGCCGAGCGCGGCACCACGCCCTTCGACGTCATCTGCGACCTCGCCCTCGACGACGACCTCGCGAGCCGCTTCACCGTCACCTTCGCCAACGACGACAAGGACGGCGTGACCGAGCTCGTCCGCAGCGAGGGCTGCATCATGGGCCTGTCCGACGCAGGCGCGCACGTCGGCCAGATCTGCGACGCCGTCATGCCCACCGACTTCCTCGCCAACTGGGTGCGCGACCGGGACGTCATGCCGGTCGAACGCGGCGTCCACAAGCTCACCGGCGAGATCGCCGACGTCCTCGGCCTCGACCGCGGACGACTGCGCCCCGGCGCCCACGCCGACCTCGTCGTGCTCGACTACGCCGCCCTGTCCCCGGGCCCGACCCGCCGCGTGCGCGACCTGCCCGCCGACGGCGAACGCCTCGTCGCCGACGCGCCCTCGGGCATCGACCACATCCTCGTGGCCGGTGTCCCCATCCGGGAGCACGGCGCCCAGGTCACCGACCGCCTGGACCGCCTGCCCGGCACCCTGCTCACCCCGCCCGGAACCCCGGAGGCCTCCCATGGCTGACCTGCTCGAACGCATCCTCGCCTACGCCGGCCCGAAGGGCGAGCTGGTGCTGCGCGGCGACACGCCCACCGGCACCAACCGGTTCCGCATCATCTCCGTCGACGACCACCTGATGGAGACCCCGCAGCTCTTCCGCGACCGCGTCCCCGCCCGCATGCGGGACGCCGCACCGCACCTCGAACGCGACGAACTCGGCAACGACTGGTGGGTGTTCGGCGAGGAACGCGTCCCCCTGCTGGGCTCCGACGCCATCCGCGGCTGGGAAGCGGGCAAGGGCTACCTCGGCCCCGTCAACTTCGACGAACTGCACCCCGCCACGTACGACGCGGGCGAACGCGTCCGCGTCATGGACGCCGCCGGCATCGCCGCCCAACTCAACTTCCCCTCCGCACCGTTCGGCTTCGCAGGCCGTCGCTTCCTCGGTATGCAGGACCGCGACCTCGGCCTCGCCTCCGTGCGCGCCTACAACGACTGGCTGCTCGACGCCTGGATCACCCCCCACCCCGGCCGGTTCATCGCCTGCCAGATCCCGTGGCTCGGCGACCCCGAAGTCGCCGCCGCGGAGATCCGACGCAACGCCGAACGCGGCTTCGTCGCCGTCTCGTTCAGCGAGAACCCCGAGCGCCTCGGACTGCCGTCCCTGTACAGCGACGCATGGGACCCGTTCTTCCGCACATGCGAGGAGACCGGCACGGTCGTGAACCTGCACGTCGGTTCGTCGTCCGAGACGATCGTCCCGTCCCGCGACTCCACGGCCGCGGTGCTCGGGGTCCTCTTCCCGATCAACTCGATGGCGGCCGCCGCCGATTGGCTCTTCGCCCGCATCCCGCTGCGATTCCCGGACATCCGCATCGCGTTGTCCGAAGGCGGCATCGGATGGGTGCCGATGTTCATCGACCGGATTGCGTTCATGGGCCGCGACCTCGACTACAGCGCCGACTTCGGGCCGCACTCGCCCGTCGACATCCTGCGCCGCAACTTCTACTTCACGGTGCTCTCCGACCCGGCGACGATGCAGCTGCGGCACCTCATCGGCGTCGACCACATCATGGTCGAAACCGACTACCCGCACCCCGACTCCACCTGGCCGCACAGCCAGGAAGTCCTCGCGGAGCAGTTCGCCGGCGTCCCGGACGACGAGATCGAGCTGATGACCTCCGGCAACGCGGCGGCCCTGTACCGGCACCCCGCCGTCGCGCACTGAGCCCGGAACTCCTCGCCCCGGTCCCGCCCCGGACCCCGTTGCCCGAACATTCCCCCGATCTCTCCGCGGAGGCCACGTTGTTCGCACAGTCCGCAGCACATCCCCGCCGAAGACTCGCCGCCCTCGCCGCCGGGCTGTCCGCGCTCGCCGTGATCACGACCGCCTGCGGCTCGGGCGGTTCGCGTTCCTCGTCCGACGGCGGCAGCCTCACGATGCTCGCGATCCAGGATTCGGCCTCACTGGACCCCTTCCGCCGGGCCTACGTCGCCGTCACCGACGAGCCGCGCCTGGCCGCCCTGTACGACCCGATGCTCACCATCGACCCCAAGACCGGCAACGTCGTGCCGCACCTCGCGGAAAGCCTGCGGACCGCGGACGGCGGCGCGACGTGGCAGCTCAAGCTGCGCCCAGGCGTGCTGTTCTCCGACGGCACCGCGTTCGACGCGGAGGCCGTCAAACGCAACTGGGAGACGCACACCAAGCCGGAGACCAAATCCGTGCACGCGGCCTATGCCGCAGGGCTCAAACTCACCGTCGCCGACGCGACGACGCTCGACATCGTCCCGTCCGCACCTAACCCCAACCTCGACCGGACGATCGCGACGCACCTCACGTACATCGAGGCGCCCTCCGCCTTGGACAAGGGCATCGACGCGGCCGGGGCCCAACCCGTCGGCGCAGGCCCGTTCATGCTCAAGTCCTGGACACGCGGCGCCGAGCAGGTGTTCGTCCGGAACCCGCACTACTGGCAGAAGGACAAGGGGCTGCCCAAGCTGGCGCAGCTCACCGTCAAGACGTCCCCGGACGGCAAGCAGAACCTCAACGCCGTGCGGTCCGGCCGCGCCGACCTGTTCATGACCGCCGTCCCGGAGATCCTGACGGACGCGGAGAAGGACCTCCAGACCTTCCACCAGAAGGATCTGGGCGGGCAGATGTTCCTGTTCAACACGACCCGGGCGCCGTTCGACGACCCGCGCGCCCGGCGGGCGATCGCCCTCGCGCTCGACCCGGCGGACATCCCGGCGACGCTGCACAACGGCTATGTGCCGGCGACCGGCTACTTCAACCCGGCCTCTCCGTTCTTCGACCCGGCGGCGTCCCAGCCGGCCCAGGACAAGGCCGCGGCGCAACGGCTCTTCGACGAACTCGCGGCCGAGGGCAAGCCGGTGAACTTCACCCACCTCATCCCGCAGAACGTCGACTCGCAGAAGGTCGCCGAGTACGTCCAGTCGCGGTTGCAGGAGTTCCGCAACGTCTCGATGAAGATCGAGTCCCTGGAGATCGGCGCGTACATCGTGAAGTACGCGATCAACAAGGACTTCCAGTCGCTGCTCTTCCAGCAGTGGCTCGTCGACCCGGAGCCCGAAGTGTTCAACATGCTCCAGTCGCAGAGCCCCATGAACTACGGAGGCTGGCGCAACCCCGAAGCCGACGCCGCCCTCCAGGCCGGACGCGCCGGCGCCGACCCCGCCGTCCGGAAGAAGGCCTACGCGGACCTGCAGCGGGTCCTGGCGGCGGAACTCCCGGTGTGGGTGTACTCCCAGTCGATGGCCGGACCGGTGGCTGCCAAGAAGGTGACGGGACTCGAGCAGTACACGACCGGCTGCTTGTTCATGGATCGCCTTGACGTGAGCTGAGGTCCCGACGGAGCAATCCGGGGGAACGCACGGGCAGCCATCCGAGCATGCGGGTGGCTGCCCGAAGCGCTACAGCTCCTTGGCGGACTGACGGATCGTCTCGGCGGCGGGCTTCGCGCCCGGGTCGGGGGCCCGCGCCGATCCGGTGGCCGGTCCGGACCGCGGACCGCCACGCTCCTCGGACGATCCGGCGACGAGGGCCCGCACGTCTTCCGCGGTCCGCAACCCCTGGCCGGCGGCAGCTGTCCGACCCGGGTGCGCGGACGGGACCGCGGCGGCTGTCGCCGGCTTCGACACCGCCGATGCCTCTCTCGCCCCGGCGGACCCGGCGGATCCGGCGGACCCGGCGGCCGCATCGAGTGCCGTGCCCAGCGCCACGGACGCTTCGTCCGGCAGTGCGGCCGGCAGCGCTTCCAGGGTGCGCCGCGCGGCGGCCCGTTCCGTTGACAGCAACGCGGTCAGGCTTTGGTCCCGGTCGCCCGCCGCGACGCCGGTGACGACCTGGTGCGCCGTGGTCATGTAGGCCGTCGCGGCGCGGCGGCGTTCGTCCGGCCGCAGGCGCGCCTCGATGTCCTGGCGCGCCGTTCGGCCCTTGGCCTGCTCGGCCTCGTACGCGGACACCATCGTGGCCCAGGTGGCGTCCACGACGTCCCGTGCCGCGGGGCCGCCGCGCTTTTCCGCGTGTTGCGCCTCCCGCAGCCACGCGCGTTCCCGGCCGGGGGCGAGATCGGTCGACGACGCCGCCAAGCGCGCATACACGTTCTCGTGGGCCTCGGCCGCGGCCCAGTGCACCTTGGCCGCGGCGCTCGCGTGGAGTTCCCCATGGGCGGTGTCCACGAGACCGCGCGCGTACTCCAGCATGTCCAGGCCCGGGGCGTTGCGATCGCGGGCGCCGTACCGGTCGATCATGGCGTCGAGGTAGTCCCGGACGATCGCCGCCTCGTCGGACGCGTAGAAGCCGCTCTGCGCCTGCGCCGCGGCGCGGCCGGCCGCCTCCCGCGCGGTGCTCGCCTCGGTCTGACGACGCAGCGAACTCGTCGCCGCCGGCTTCCGGTGGCGCTTGTCGAAGGCCGCGGACAGGGCCTTGCCGGCGCGCTGCGCCAGCTTTCGCTGGAACGCCCGGTCCTCTTTCGTGGCCGCGAAGCGCTCGCCGAGCGCCTCAGCCCTCCCGGAGCCGAGGAATGACGCGGCCAGCGCCTCCGGCTTCTGGAAGCGCTCCCACCGTCCCCACGATGCCCAGCGGTTGTGGGTGTCGAGGGAGGACTGCCCGGGGGAGTCGGCGGAACTCCAGGTCATGTGGCCGGTCTTTGGATCCCGTATCCAGCCTTCGCGGGTGCCGGCGTGCTGCTGTTCGCGTACCGGAGCTTCCGCACGGAACGGCGGGGCGTGCTCGTCGGGCGCCCGCGATTCCTCCCGCTTTCCCCACCGCGTCCACCATCCGCCCACGCATGCTCCACGTGCCTCGCCCGCCCGGCCGTCGGCCCGCCGCGAACCGGGCAAGCCGACAGGAACATCCGGCGGGCGGCAGAACGCTACCCGCACCGTTGGTGTGTCGCCGCGATGCCGCGGATAAGGCGGGCGATGTCCGTCCGCGTGGCCGAAATCGTCCCTTCGGCCGCGCGGACTGGACACCCGCCGCGGTCGGTCGCGGCGGTGCCGCTCGGGGCTTTCCGTCGGCTGGTCCGATTCCGTGGACATCGGCGGCCTTCCCCAAGTACCTTTGAGAACAAAGGCTTTGTTGTCAAAGGGAACGGGGTTCACTCATGCCTCATCTGACCGTCCACCTCGCGGAGAGCAAGCTGACCGGCAAGGAGTCCGGGCTCGTCGCCGCGCTGACCGACGCGGTCGTCGATGTCTACGGCGAATGGGCCCGCGACCTCGTGAGCGTCCGCCTTGCCGGAGTCCCCGCAGGCCGTTTCGCGCAGGGCGGCAAGGCCGCCGACACCAACGCCTCGGTGACCATGGGCGTACGGGCCGGCGTCTTCGACCGCCCCGACGCGGCCGAGATCACCGGGCGCCTCGGTACCGCGCTCACCGATGCGCTCGCGCGTATCGTCGGCGAGGACCTCCGCGCCGGCACGATGGTCGAACTCGTGGCGTCACCGCCGGAACGCACCTTCGTCGGCGGCGTCCTCGCCGTGTGACTTCCCTCGGGGCCACGGACGCGGGCGGGCCGGCATGGGCCGTCCGTCCGCCTGTGCCGGTTTGCCGTCGGCAGGGGCTCTGCCGCGCCGGTATCCGCCTTTTGCGGACGGGAAGTCGTGATCAGGCGGTGTGTGCGGCTTCGCCGCGGAGCCGATTGTGCCCTGCGAAACCCGCGTTCGGCGTCGTGCAGCGTTGCTCACCCGGTCCGGTTGCAGTGTGGTCTCGGGCATTCACAGTCGGAACTTCGGACTGCCAGGGTCGGTCCCTGTCCGGCGCGGTCCGCGGCGGGCGTCGTCGGCGGAGAGGGACGTTTGTGGACCTGAGGAAGCGTGTCGGGAGGCTGGTGGCCGCCGGTGCTCTGCTGGCGGGGTCGCTCGTGGGCGTGAGCGCGACAAGCGCGAGTGCCGGCGAGTCCGGTGCGGAGGCGTTCTGCAACACCATCGACCAGGTGCGGAACAGTTCGAGCGGGTTCGGCTACTTCCTGGGTACGGTCCCGGTGCACATACACCCGTATGGGGCTTGTGCCGCGACCAACTTCCGTTCGGGAACCAAGTTCTACTACTGGTGCTACCGCTACAACGACTACGGGAACTTCTGGATCTTCGGGCGCGTCGCGGGCAGCGAGTACACCGGCTGGGTGTACTCGCCGAACGTCACGTGGGAGACGGGTTCGCTGAACTCGTGCGACCCGAGTTGACCGATCCCGCCCGCAAGTGACCGCGGGGGCGTCGGCGTTTCGCCGGCGCCCCCTGGGCGTGCGGCACTTCCTCAGGACGAATCACCCGCGGACCGGCGGCCGGTAGGCCGGGCCGGCGGCGGCTGCGAGGGTGGCGTGGAGGCGGGCGGCACGGGACGTGGCGGCGTCGTCGTTCCAGGAGATGAGCAGGAACTCCGCCTCGCGGTCGTCGTCGGCGCCGGGACGGCGCAGCGGGGCGGGGACGGGCCGCTTGGCGTCGGAGTGCAGGACCACGGTGAGGCGCAGCGTATTGCCGGTGCGGCTGACGGACACGAGCGCGACGTCCTGCCAGGTGACGGTGAACGCCGTTCCGCCGAGGCGCATTTGCAGCACGCGGGCGTCGATGCGGAGCGAGCTGCGGACGAGGAGGGGGAGTGCGCCGACCAGACGGGGCAGGAACCCGAGCAGGATGGCGCTGACGGACAGGAACACTCCGACGAGGAGTTGCCCGATCAGCGCGGTCCAAGTGCACAGGACCGCGGTGATCAAGGCGGCCCACAACGCCGACTTCCGGATGCGTCGGCGGAAGACGGCTGGGCCGCCGTCCTGTACGGCGAACTCGTGGACGGCGGACGGTGTGACGGGTATGCGCGGCGCGACCGCAGGCGGGGGCGGCGGCACGCGACGAGCGGGCGCGATGTACGTGCCTTGCGCGGGAGCCCCTGCGGCGTGAGGGTTGGGCGCAGTCGGCGCCGACCCGGGCGCCGGGGACGGTGTCCGTACGTCGACCGGTATGCCGCGCGCGTCGATTTCCGCTGCCGGCTGTCCGGCCGCGGGCGCCGGCGTTTCGGTCAGCATGGCACCGACCTCGTGCGCCGACGGGCGTTCCTCCGAGGCCTTCGACAGGCACTTGGCGAGCGTCGTGACAAGCCCCGGCGGAACCCCGTCGAGCCGTGGCGGCGCATGCACGACGCGGAACAGCAGCGCATGCGAGGCGCCGTGCCCGAACGGCGGTTCCCCCGTCGCGGCGAAGACCAGCACGGACGCCAGCGAGAAGATGTCCGATGCGGGGCCGACCGCCGTCCCGAGGGCTTGTTCGGGCGACATGAACCCGGGTGTGCCGACCACCATGCCCGTCGAGGTCAGCGCCGAACCGCCGCCGTCCTCCATGGCTTTGGAGATGCCGAAGTCGATGACGCGGGGCCCGTCGTCCAGCAGCAGGATGTTGGACGGCTTGAGGTCGCGGTGCACCAGGCCGATGCGGTGGAAGGAGTCCAGCGCCTCGGCCAGGCCGGCGCCGAGCCGGCGTACCGCGGCCTCGTCCATCGGTCCTTGCGCGGCGATGTGTTCGTCGAGGGCGGGTCCGGGGACGTATTGGCTCGCCACCCAAGGGGATTCGGCGTCCGGGTCGGCGGCGACGACGGGTGCGGTCCAGAAACCGCCGGCTTTCATCGCCAGGTCGACCTCGCGCCGGAACCGCTTGCGGAACCCCGGGTCCTGGGCGATCTCCGGCCGCACTTGCTTGACCGCCACCCGGCGGCCGGACGCGGACTCGCCGAGGAAGACCTGCCCCATGCCGCCCGCCCCGAGCCGCGCCGTCAGCCGGAACGGACCGATGGCCGCCGGATCCCCCGGCTGCAACGCCTCCGCCACACCCAACCCCCGTCCGCGATGTCTTGATCTCGCCACCCTAGGGGGCGAAGCCCGCTCGTCGGGTTCGGACGGGTGCCGTCGTGCTGCCGCAGCGGTACCGCCGGGGCGTGGCTGGGGGGTTCAGGGGTGGGTCTGGGCTTCGAGGTGGTCCGGCCTCGACAGCTGGAGCCTCGGTGGTGACTGACGCGGAAGGCCGAGGCCACCGAGCCGACGGCGGGGATCACGGTTCGAAGGTGCAGGCGCCGGTCACGGGGGTGCCGGCAAGGCGGGCCTGGATCCAGGCGACGTCGTCGGCGACGGCCGACGCGCCCAAGGTGTGGGCCCCGTCCGGATAGGGCTTGAACTCGATTGCGGCCGCACCTCGTGCGCACAGGTCCTGGGCGACGGCGTTGTTCATCGCGCTGAGGATGTCCCGGCCGCCCTGGGTGAGCAGCACCGGGACGCGGAGCTTGACCTGCGAGGTGGCGTTGGCCGTGAGGTAGGCCTTGATCGGACCCAGGTCGGCGTTCGGAAGGAGGACGTCGTCCGGGGCGGGCATCGGTCCGGTGTCGCCGAAGCATTCCTGCGGGTCGAACCGGACTTGGGCGAGCGCCGCGGGCGTGAGGAAGGCTTCGGGCTTGACGTTCGGGTCGGTCAGGGAAGCGGCGCGGACGAGCGTGAGGAAGATGCCGATGTACGGTGCGGAGGTTTCGGACTGCTGGGCGACCAGATCCGGCATCGCGTCGAAGCCGACGGCCGGAGCCTCGGCGATGATGCCCTTGACGTCCAACTCCGGCGCGTACTCGGGCGCATAGTGCCCGGACCACAGCGCGGCATGTCCGCCTTGCGAATTGCCGCTGAGAATCGTGGACTTGCCGATGTCGGGCGTCAGGTTCCGGGCGGCGCGGACCAGGTCGTGCGTGCTGTACGCGGCCGACTTGGCGTGCAGGTAGGCGTGCGGGGTGCCGGTCGCGCCGAGGCCTAGGTAGTCGGGTTGGACGACGGCGAAGCCCTGGGCGAGGAGGGTGTCCACCAGGCCGGGGCCGGCGTCGGGGTCATTGTTGAGGAACGCCCAAGTACCGCGTGAAGGACCGCACTTCGGGGCCGATCCCAGCGTGCCGTGATCCGTGGCGGCCACCGGCCACCCGCCGGCGGGGGCGGGGCCCGGCGGCAGGAAGACGAGCCCGGTCGTGGCGACGGGTTTGCCGTCGTAGCCGGTGGTCGCGTACATCACCAGGATCTGCTTGGCGGCGCCGGCGAAGCCCGCTTGGGGGACGTCGAAGGGGCGCTGACGGATGACATCGCCGGGCTTGACCGGTGGAAGCGGCACCGGCGGGTCGAAGAAGGCGTCCCCGTCGGGCACCGGCGCCGAGGACGGCGCCGAGGACGGCGGCGGGGCGGAGGCGGACGCCGAGGGGTTGTTCGGGACGTCGGCGTGCGGTGATGGCGCGCCGACCGCGGAGGGCCGCGCGCCGCCTTCCGCCGAACGGTGCGATCCCTCCCTGCTGCATCCGGCTGCGGCAAGGGCCGCGAGGCACGCGAGGACCGCGGCCCCTCGCCCGAACGGGCCGAATGCCGCGGTCGGCCTGTCGTATACGGAACGCATATGCCCCACTTCCGAGACGATCCGTGGCGAAGAATCCGGTCATTGCCCGCAGGGTTGTGCGCGAACACGGAAACGGTGCGCGCGCACGGCGGGATCGCCCGGCCGTTCGCCGTTCCGTGCCGTGCCGTGCGCGCCGTGGAGCCGTTCCGACTGCGAGGGAAGCGTAGACGCAGAAAGTGAACTCGGCTAGCTTTTGGGCATGGATGCGGAGAGGGCGGCGCGGCTCGACAACATCCGTACGCCGCGCGGCCGTTACGCGAAGGGGGTCCGCCGCCGCAACGAAATACTGGCGGTGGCACTGGACGTCTTCGCGACCCTCGGCGACAAGGGCGCGCTCGTCAAGGAGATCGCGGGCCGCATGGGCATGTCCCAGGCCGGCGTCCTGCGCTACTTCGGTTCCCGCGAAGGCCTGCTCATCTGGACGCTCGCCGAACGGGACCGCCTCGCCAAGGAACAGATCGCTCGGGAGTCCTACGGCGACCCTCTCGCGCCGATGGCCGCGACACTGCGCCGCAGCGCCGAAGTGGCCGGCCTGGTACGCCTCTACGTCAGCATGGCCGCGGCATCCGGATTCCCCGCGCACCCCGCGCGCGACTTCTTCGAGGTCCGCAACGGCGACATCATCGACGCCTTGCGCGACGGCCTCGCCGAGTTGCAGCGCGACGGCCGCATCCGCCCCGACGTCGACCCTGACGCCGTCGCCCGCCTCGCCCTCGCCGCATCGGACGGCATTCAGCACCAGTGGCTGCTCGACCCCACGGTGGACATGGGCAGCGTCATCGACACCATCGTCGCGCTGGTCGTCGATGTGCCCCGGCCGTCCGGGCCACGCTGACTTCGACTGTCGCGTGCAACCGGCCGACTCGTGGGCGCATCGAGGCCGGTCGGCCCCGCGCCTACGGCCGTTCGAACAGTTGCAGGACGCCGCCGACGGAGAAGCAGAGCGCGCCGACGAGGGTGCCCCAGTTGGCGATGTCGGCGTTGACCAGGCTGCCGGTCGCGGGGCGGGTGTACGCGGCGAGGGCTGAGACCATGAAGAGGACGGAGCCGAACTGGTTGACGGCGACGATCCGCCAGCCGAGGCTGCGTTGCCGGAGGCAGGGGCGCGACCGGTGGCAGATCTCCACGAAGGCGAGGTGACCGGAGATCAGGAACAGCAGACAGCCGATCACGTCCGGCGTCCAGATCAGCCGGTTGACCTGCTGGACGTTCAGCCCCTGCAGGAAGGAGTCCAGCAGGTTGACGGCGAACACCAGCGTGCCGGTGAACAGGACGAACGTGCTGAGCCAGTCGACTCGCGTCGGCTCGTAGCTCCACCAGCGCCATGGCCGGGTGACCAGCCGGCCCTCGCCGCCGGGGAGGTGGCGCGGGGCGTTGACGACCTGGAGCAGGGAGACGTAGCCGCCGGTGTTGAAGAAGAGGCCCCCGGCGAAGTAGATCGAAGCGCAGGTGGTGGCATCGCCTGAGCCGAACTGGGCAACGGCGGCCCCGGCCGCGAACAGCGCCCCGCCGACGACGAAGGCCGTGGCCGCGATGGCGTTGAGCCGCCGCAGACGGGCGAGGGCCTTGTCGTCGGCGACGGTGCGGCGCGCGGCGACCGCGCCGGGCGCGTGCACGGCGAGCACACCACGCCGCCGCGCCGGCCGCGACTCCCACACGGCTGTGCCGCCACCGGGCGGATGCCAGGTGAGACGGGTCGTGAACGGTCCGGCGCCTTCGGCACGCTGGTCGGGGTGAGCCACAGGCCGAGACTAGGCGCGCGCCGAAGCACCGACCGTGCGCAACGCCGACGGTGGACTGGAGACGATTACACGCAAGTGAGGGCCGGACGCCCGTTGCCGGGAATCGGCAACGGTGTCGGGGGCGCACTCCCGGACGCTGGTGTGGACGGGCGAGTGCGTCCGTCCTCACAGCTCCTTCGTCGGCCAGTCGAGGAGTTTGGCGCCGATGACCGCGGTGTGGAGGACGTAGCGGTGGAGGGGGTCCGCGGGGTCGGAGCCGGTCAGGGTCTTGATGCGGTCGAGGCGGTAGGTGACGGTGCGGACGCCCAAGCGCAAACGGCGGGCGGTTTCGGCGGCGACGCAGCCGGAGTCGAAGTACGCCCACAGGGTGTCCAGGAGCGGCTGGGCGCCGCCGCGGGCGTCGCGCAGCGGGCCGAGGGCGGTGCGGACCAGGTCGGCCATGGCGTGCCGGTCGCGGGTGAGGACGGGGAAGACCAGCAGGTCCGCCGCGTACAGGACCGGCGTGGTGAGGGGCATGCGTTCGGCGAGGTCGAGGGCGTTGAGGGCTTCTTCGTACGAGTGGACGACGCCGCCGGGGCCCGGGTGGGCCCGGCCGATGGCCACCCGTCCGCCGTCGGTGGCGGCGCGTGCCTGCTCGGCGAAGTAGGCGAGCATGTCGTCCTGGGAGCCGGGCGCGACGCAGATCAGCCGCCCTTCCTTGGTGGCGAGCAGGATGCGCCGGGCGCCGAAGCGGGCGACCAGGGCCTGTTCGACGCGGCGGGTGACCGGGTGGGTGTCGTCGTACGGTTCCGGGCCGGTGGCGACGGCGGCGGCGTGTTCGTAGGCGAGGCGCAGCCCGAAGCGTTCGGCGCGTTCGGCGAGCCGGTTCAGGTTGCTGCGCCCGTAGAGCAGGTCGTCGACGAACTCGCGGCGTGCGGCCTCTTCCTGACGGACCGCCAGGCGCTGGGCGTAGTCGTATCCCTCACTTGTGGCGTCCACGGCCTGGCGGACCGCCTCCAGCACGCCCGCGGTGACGGCGCTCATCTCGCGGGCGGTCGCGGCGCTCGCGGCGCCGGGCAAGGTCGGCCAAGCGGCGCATGCGGCGGACAGGTGGGCGGCGACCACCCGGCGGAGGCTGTACCCGTGTTCGGCGGCGCGTTCGCCGAGGGCGCGGCGGGCGTCGATTTCGTCGCGGGTGAGGCGCCGTCCGGTCTGCGAGACCTCGGCGAGGGCTTCCGCGAAGCCGTCCACGTATTCCTCGGGTATCTCCACGGCTACGCGTGCTCTCCTTCTCCCGCCTCGGGGCCTGCGGGCCGAGTCTGGCATAAAGAAAGCGTAAAGATTGCCGGGGGTCGGCAATGTGCGCGGACCTGTTGTGCACGCAGGATGTGGGGCACGGGGGGATCGCGGTCCCGCCGCCGGCCTCCGGCAGGTACCCGAGGCGGCGGCGGGGCGTGCACCGGTCGCTGTCGGGCGTATGCGGACGAGGGGGTGGCGTCGATGGACGAATTTGCCGCCGCGGTGCTGGCGTTCCCGGCCGTGGTCTTCACGTTCGCCCTGGTCGTCGTCGTGGCGTTCTGGCTGTGCGTCCTCGTCGGCGCGGTCGAGCACGACTCCTTCGACGACGGTTCCGCCGGGGACGTGCTGGGGCTCGGCGGGGTGCCGCCGACGGTGTCGGTGTCGCTGTGGGTCGCCATGGCGTGGGTGCTGAGCCTGGTCGGCGGAGTCCTGTTCGGGAGCGCCGCTCCTTCCGCCGGGATGCGCGCGGTCGTGGACGTGGGGGTGCTCGCCGCGGCCGTCTGCGCCGCTTGGCTCGCCTCCCGTGTGGTGCTGCATCCGCTGCGGCACTTGTTCCCCGACGAACCCGGGCCGTCCCGCCACGACTTCATCGGTCTGACGTGCGTCATCCGGACCGGGCGGGTCGACGGGCGCTTCGGCCAAGCCGAGGTGACCGCGCGGGACGGCGCCACGGCCATCGTCCAGGTCCGTCAGACCGGCACCGACGTATTCGCGGCCGGGGGAACCGGGCTGCTGTACGCCTACGACGAGCCGGGGGAGTTCTTCTGGGTCGCGCCCTTCGACGCGGCGCTGGACCTGGGGGCCCCGCTCGCCTGAGCTTCGTCGGCCGCTCTCGTGCGGGCCGACCGCTTCGCGAAGGATGTCTCATGAATGCCATTGGTGTGGGCCTCGCCGTGTTCGTCGCCGTGGTCCTGCTCATCGGTCTCGCCATGCTGCTGGTGGTCAGCCGCCTGTACCGCAAGGTCGAGCAAGGAAAGGCGCTGATCGTCTCCAAGACCCGCCGGGTGGACGTCACCTTCACCGGCCAGGTCGTCCTGCCGATCCTGCACAAGGCCGAGGTCATGGACATCTCGGTCAAGACGATCGAGGTGCACCGCTCGGGCCGGGACGGGCTGATCTGCCGCGACAACATCCGCGCCGACATCCGCATCTCGTTCTTCCTGCGGGTGAACAAGACCGTCGAGGACGTCGTCAAGGTCGCCCAGGCCATCGGCAGCGCCCGGGCCAGCGACGCCAAGATCCTCCAGGAGTTCTTCAGCGCCAAGTTCTCCGAGGCGCTCAAGACCGTCGGCAAGCAGCTCGACTTCACCGACCTCTACACGCACCGCGAGGAGTTCCGCGACCGGATCATCCAGGTCATCGGCACCGACCTCAACGGCTACAGCCTTGAGGACGCGGCGATCGACTACCTCGAGCAGACCCCGGTGACGAGCCTGGACTCCGCCAACATCCTCGACGCGCAGGGCATCCGCAAGATCACCGAGCTGACCGCGGTGGAGCACGTCCGCACCAACGAGTTCCGGCGGACCGAGGAGAAGGAGATCACCCGGCAGAACGTCGACGCGCGCGAGGCGATCCTGGAACTGGAACGCCGCCAGGCCGACGCGGAGATCAAGCAGGCCCGCGAGATCGCCACGGTGCGCGCCCGCGAGGAAGCGGAGACCGCCCGGGTGCAGGAAGAGGAGCGGCTGCGCGCGCAGACCGCGTACTACAAGACCGAGGAGCACCTCGGCGTGCAGCGCGAGAACGTGGCGCGCGAGGTCGTGGTCGCGGAGAAGAACCGCGAGCGGGTCATCGCGGTGGAGAACGAGCGCATCGAGAAGGACCGGCAGTTGGAGGTCATCGCCCGCGAACGCGAGACCGAGCTGACCCGGATCGCGGCGAACCGCGAAGTGGAGACCGAGCGGCGCGACATCGCCGAGGTGATCCGGGAACGCGTCGCGGTGGACCGGACCGTCGCCGAGCAGGAGGAGAGCATCAAGCGCCTGCGGGCCGTCGAGGAGGCCGAGCGGGAGCGCGCGGCCATCGTGATCCGGGCCGAGGCGGAAGCGCAGGAGAACCTGGTCAAGGGCATCAAGGCGGCCGAGGCCGCGGAGCAGGCCGCGGCGCACAAGGCGCGCGAGCAGCTGACGCTGGCCAAGGCCCGCCAGGACGCCGCGGAGCTGGAGGCGCGGGCGAAGGTGCGCCTGGCCGAGGGGACGCAGGCCGAGGCCGCCGCGGAAGGCCTGGCCGAGGTGCTGGTGCGGGAGCGGAGCGCCGCGGCGCTCGAGAAGGTCGGGCAGGCCGAGGCGCTGGTCGCCGAGCGCAAGGCGGCCGTCGAAGCCGAGGCGATCGGGCTCAAGCTCAAGTCCGAGGCCGCGGGCCTGACCGAGAAGGCCGCCGCGATGGCCGCGTTGGACGAAGCGTCGCGCGGACACGAGGAGTACCGCCTGCGGCTCGCCGCGGAGAAGGAAGTCCGGCTCGCCGGGCTCGACGTGCAGCGGCAGGTCGCCGAAGCCCAGGCCACCGTTCTGGCGACCGGGCTGGAGAACGCCGACATCAGCATCGTCGGCGGCGAGAGCGTCTTCTTCGACCGCCTCGTCGGGGCGATCTCGCTCGGCAAGGGCGTCGACGGTTTCGTGCGGAACTCGGACACCGTCAAGGCCCTGGCCGGACCGTGGATGGACGGCAGCGCGGACTTCACCGCGGACCTGAAGGAGATCCTCGGCTCCCTCGGCACCGCGGACGTGCAGAACATGACCGTCTCGGCGGCGCTCATGCAGCTCATGCGGGACGGCCGCCTCGGCCCCGACACCGCGGCCGGGGCAGCCGGACTGCCCGGTGCCAACGGCGTCAAGAACTGAAAGGCGCGGCGGAGCGGTGACGGACGCATCGACAGACCCGACCACCCACCCCGCGGCCCCGGCCGGACCGGTCCGGGACACCGGCGACGGCGGCGACTTCGAGGTGCTGTGCGCTCGGCTCGCCGAGCAGGCCGCGGAGCTGGCGCGGCGCGCCGACGAACTCAACGGCCGCCGGCTGGAGGCGTTCGGTGCGACGGGGCTCCGGCTCCTCGGCGGCGCCAATCTGGACACCGCCGGCGACGGCGTGCTGCGCGACCTGGCCTGGGTCGGCGGGACGCTGGTCGCCGGCGGCAACCCCGCCCCGGGGACGCCCGAAGAACACGCGGTGGGCGGGACGTTCAGCCTGCACCGCGGCAGTGCCGCGGACGACGCGCCCGGCTTCGTGCGGGCCGACGACGACCCGGGCCTGTTCACGGCCGCGGAGACCCGCCGGGACGTCGCGGAGCTGTTCCGCTACTACCGCGAGACCCGGCTGACCCAGCTGAACCAGGCCGGCGGCCTGCTGCTGGCGGTCTTCCGCGCCGGGCCCCGGGCGGCCGATGTCCGGGTACTGCGCTGGCGCTTGGCCACCGACGGGACCGCGACGTATGTCGACGCGCGCGGGGAGCGCGACCACACGCTTCCCGCACCGCACGACTTCACGTGGACCGCCGCGACCCGCGACGACCACCGGCCCGGCCGCCACCCGCACATCGCCGTCGGCGACGGGCTGTTCGTCTCCACGGTCGGCGGGACGCTGAGCGTCCGCACGGTCGACGACACCGAGACGGTGCGGGGCGAGATCCACCGCGAACCGGTCGACGAGCCGCTCCAGGCCCTCGCCGACGCCGACATCGCGCACGCCCGTGTCGGCACCCTGGTCCTGCTTCGCGTCCGCCCCTACAAAGAGGACGCGTGGCGGTACCTGGTCCACGCGACGACCACCGGCAGGGTGGTCCGCCTCGACGGCATCGGGCAGGCCGCGCGGCGCCTGCCCGGCGACGACGGCATCGTCTTCCCCGGCGGCTACCACCTCGGAACCGGCGTCCACAAGGAATTCGACACCGGCACCGGCGGCCTGGCGTTCGAGCACCAGGTCCGGTCGCCCAACGGCGAGGACACGCTGTACGTGTTCCGTGACCCCGAGCAGGGCCGCAGCCTGCTCCTGTCCTACAACTCGATCCGCAAGGAGATCGCCACCCCGCTGACGGGCCGCGGATCCGCGCTGCGGGACGACGGCACGCTGGTGCTCCTGCGCGGCGACGGCGAGCCCAAGCGCGTCCACCCGGTGCAGGTATGGGCGACGCCGTACCGGTCCGAGGCGTTCGCCGCCGCCCAGCCGCCGGTCGCCGGGCCGCTCGGCCGCGTCGGCAACGCCGACCTGGTGCACGGCATCGCCGACAGCCACGCCGTCGTGCGGCTGGTGGAGGAATCCGGCACCACCACAGCCGCCTTCGAAGCCGTGCTGGCGGCGTGCGCCCGCGTCGCCGACCGCTACCACTGGCTCGACGACACCGACCTCGGCGGCTTGGCCGAGCCGCTGGGCCGACTGCGCGAGACCGCCGAACAAGTGCTGGCGGAGTTCCGGTCGGTCCGGGAACTGACCCGGGCCGCCGAGGAGACGCTCGACCGGGAGGCCGCCCGGATCGCCGCCCTGGTGCGGCGCGTTCGCACCGACAACCCGCGCGGCGCCGAGGCATGGATCGGCCGGCTCACCGAACTGCGCCGGACCCTGGGCGGCCTGGCGCCCCTGGACGAGCTGCGCTACGGCGACCCCGACCGCGTCGCGGCACTGCGGGCGGACCTGGAGCACGAACTGGCCACCGCGGGCCGACGCGCGGTGGCCTTCCTCGGCGAGCCCGACGCGCTGGCGGACCAACGCGAGGCCGTCGCCGAACTCGCTGTACAGGCACAGGAGATCGCCACCGCGGCGGAAGGCACGCCGATCGCCGACGCCCTGGCCGAACTCGCCGGCGGGCTCGACGTCGTCGCGGAAACCGTCGTCGACCTGGACTTCGCGGACGCCGCGGTGCGCACCGCGATCCTGGCCGATGTCGCCGACCTCCAAGGCGGCCTCGCCCGCGCCCGCGCGCTGCTGGACGCGCGCCGCCGCGCCCTGGCGGAGGAAGAGGGCCGGGCCGAATCCGCCGCCCAGTTCGCCCTGCTCGTGCAGACCGTCGCCACCGCCGTGGCCGCGGCCGACACGCCGGAGGCATGCGACGAGAACCTGGCCCGGATCCTGCTGCGCATCGAGGACCTGGAAGGTCGGTTCCCCGAACTCGACGAATTCGGCGACCGGCTCGCCGCCAAGCGCGACGAAGTCGCCGACGTCTTCGCCGCCCGCCGACAGCACCTCCTCGACGAACGCGCCCGGCACACCGCCCGCTTGACCGAGGCGGCCGGCCGGATGCTGGACGGCGTCCGACGCCGCGCCGACGGCAGCCGGACCCTCGACGAGGTCGACGCCTACTTCGCCGCCGACCCGACGGTCGCGCGCCTCCACCGCACCATCGCCGAACTGCACGACCTGGGCGAACGGATCGCCGCGGAGGAACTCGAAGGCCGCCTCAAGGCCGCCCGGCAGCAGGCCGCCCGCGCGTTGCGCGACCGGACCGACCTCGCCGACGCCGACGGCGGCACCGTCCGCCTGGGCCGGCACCGCTTCGCCGTGGCCCGGCAGAGCGTCAACCTCACCCTCGTCCCGCACGACGGACACCTCGCCTTCGCCCTGACCGGCACCGACTACCGGCGCCCGGTCGCCGACCCGCGTATCGACGCCGTCCGGGAACTCTGGGACCAGACCCTTCCCTCCGAGTCTCCGGACGTCTACCGCGCCGAGTACCTCGCCGCCCGCTTGCTCGCCGACCACGGCCCGGCCGCGTCGGCCGCACCCGGCCTCGACGTCCTGGTCCGGGACGCCGCGCAAGCGGCACACGACGACGGCTACGAACGCGGCGTCCACGACCACGACGCCACCGCGATCCTCGCCGCGCTGCTGCGCCTGCACACCGCGGCCGGCCTGCTCCGCTACCCGCCCGGCGACCGCGCCGTCGCCCAACTGCTGTGGGCGCACGGCACCGACGACGACCTCCGGGACGAATGGACCTGGCGCGCCCGCTCCCTGGGCCAAGCCCGGGACGCCTTCGGGCCGTCCGTCGGCATCGCCGCGCTGCAACGGGAAATCGCCTCGGCCGTCGAGGCTTTCGCGGCCCACGCCGGCGTGGCTTCCGTCGCGGTCCCGGCCCGCGCCGCCGAGTACCTGATCGAGGAACTGGCCGCCGAAACCGCAGGATTCGTCACCGCAACCGCGGCCACGGCCCTGATCGACAAGTTCCGACACACCGCGGGGAACGCCTACGACGAAGCCCTCGTCAACGTCCGGCGCCTCCCGGCCCGATGGCAGCTCGTCGAGGCATGGCTGGGCTCCTACGCCACGGCCTCCGGGCAGCCGGCCGCGGCCGGAGACCTCGCCGAGGCGGTGGCCGTCGAACTGACCCCGCGGCTGCCACGGTACGAACGACCCGGTCCGGCACACGAGACCGTCGGCGGCCTGCTCGGCACCCATCCGCGCGTCCGGCGTGGCGCGATCACCTTGCGCTTCGACGAACTCCTGGCACGCGTAGGCGACTTCCACGATCGCCGGCGGCCCGCGTTCCGTGCGTACCAGGGCCTGCGCGGCGAACTCGTCGCGGCGGAACGCGCCCGGCTGCGGGTCGACGAGCACCGGCCGTCCGTGGTCACGACGTTCGTCCGCAACCGCCTCGTCGACGAGGTCTACCTGCCCCTGGTCGGCGACAACCTGGCCAAACAGCTCGGCTCCGTCGGCAGCGGCAAGCGCACCGACTCGCACGGCCTGCTTCTGCTGATCTCCCCGCCCGGCTACGGCAAGACCACCCTGGTCGAGTACGTTGCCGAACGCCTCGGCATGCTGCTGGTCAAGATCGACGGACCGGCGCTCGGCCACACGGTCGCCTCGCTCGACCCGGCCGAAGCCCCCAACGCCACCGCGCGCCGGGAGATCGAGAAGATCAACTTCGCGCTGGAGGCAGGCAGCAACGTCCTGCTCTACCTCGACGACATCCAGCACACCTCACCCGAACTGCTCCAGAAATTCATCCCGCTGTGCGACGCGACCCGGCGCATCGCGGGCGTCCGCGACGGCCGGGCACACACGCACGACCTGCGCGGCAAGCGCTTCGCCGTGGTGATGTCCGGCAACCCGTACACCGAGGAAGGCCGGCGGTTCCGGGTCCCCGACATGCTCGCGAACCGGGCCGACGTGTGGAACCTCGGCGACGTCGTCACCGGGCGCCGCGACGCGTTCGAGCTGAGCTTCGTCGAGAACGCGCTGACCGCAAACCCCGTCCTCGCCCCGCTCGCCGAACGCGGCCGCGCCGACCTCGACCTGCTGCTGCGCTGGGCAGCCCGGCCGGACGAGCCGATCCGGCCCGACCTCCTCGACCACGCCACGGCACCGGCCGAACTCGACCGCATGCTTGCCGTCCTGCGGCTCCTCCACGGGGCCCGCGACACGGTCCTCACGGTCAACGCCGCCTACATGGCCTCCGCCGCCCAGTCCGACAGCGCGCGGACGGAGCCGCCGTTCCTGCTGCAGGGCTCGTACCGCAACATGAACCGCATCGCCGAACGCCTCGTCCCGGCCATGGACACCACCGAACTGGCGGCTCTGATCACCGACCACTACACCGCCGAGGCCCAGACCCTGGCCGGGGACGCCGAAGCCAACCTCCTCAAACTCGCCGAACTTCGTGGCGTGCTCACGGCGGAACAGCAGATCCGCTGGGAGCGGGTCAAGGCGGCGTATGCGGCGTCAAGGCCCGCGTGACATTTCAAAGATTACGCAACTATGCAATAGTGTCGCCCTGGCCCCTTGCCGCCGTGATCCGTCGGTCCAAGGCCGGGCCCCAGAATCTACAGAGATGTAGATTGTCGGATGCGGCACCGCACACCGGTTCCACGCGCTGTCGGCCGTCGAAGACAGGTACGTCCAGGCAAGGGGTTTTGGCGCATGCAAGGGTCGCTGTTCCAGCACGTCGGCGGGCAGAGCGCGGAGCGTTTCCGGCTGGAGAACGCGCAGGTCCTCGCGGTCCGGCTGGGTGCCGACGCGCCTCCCGAAGTGCTGGCGCGCAAAGGCGCGATGGTCGCCTTCCACGGCGGCGTCGACTTCGACGCCACGTTCGTCACCGGGTACGAGCGGCAGACCTACGGCGCCACCGGCGAGCAGCTCAACCTCATGCGCTGCTACGGCAACGGCACCGTGTACCTCGCCCACCGGGCCCAGTACCTGTGCGTCGTGGACGTCGACCACGACGGGCTGATCGTGGACGGCGAGTACGTCCTCGCCTTCGACCCGCACCTCGCCTGGAACGTCGTCGCGATCGACAGTCAGCAGGCGATCGCCGCCGCCGGCATGTACAACCTCGACATGCGCGGCCAGGGGAAGATCGCGCTGATGACCTCCGGCAAGCCGCTCGTGCTGAAGGTCGACGCCCGCAACGAGGCGTTCGTCGACGCCGACGCGGTCGTCGCGTGGACGGCCGGCCTCAGCACCCGTATGGAGGCGCAGACCGTCAGCTCGCGGGTCTGGCGGCGCCGGGGCGGCACGGGCGAGGGCTGGAACATGTGCTTCATCGGCGAGGGTTACGTCGTCGTCCAGCCCCGCGAGCCGGCCGACCCCGATGAATACGCGGCCCGCGGGCTGCCGTACGGCATGGGGTCGAGCGGGTACCGCGGCAACCAGTGGGGAAGCTGACCTGCTCACCTCGCGGCGGCCGTGGTCGGGGACCGCACGGTCACCGCGCGGGCGGTGGGCAAGGCCGCGCTGTCGGCGGCGAAGTCCGGGGCTCCCGCGGCGTCCGCGCTTCCGGCGTTCGCCGCCCGGGGCCCGTCCCGCGCCGGGTCGCCGCACTGCTCGCCCGCCTCCGAGGTCGGCATGGCCGGCCCCGGCGTCCCCGACGGGCTTCGCGGCCATCGTGGCCGCGGTCGGCACGACCGTCTCGGTGTGCGCCCGGAACCCGCGGACGACGCCGAGGTCCGCCGGCCGACCTTCGCGCCGCCCTGGACGCCTTGGAGTCGACGCTACCCCCCCCGCGACCGCTGACCACTCCGCCGCGGGGCAAGGGGCTCGTCGGGTCCCCGCGTGTCCGGGGCGGGTTCGGGTCGTTAGCCAACTGTCCGGGTTCGGTGATCAAGGAGGGCGGGCGGGCCTGTGGTTTCCGAGACCGTGCGGACTGCGCGGCATTGGGGGTTCACGTACCGGGTGCGGGTGCGGGTGCGGGTGCGGGTGGGTGACGAGCCGGTGTTGGCGCCGATCCTCCTGCTGGGCGGGGCGTTTCAGGACATGCACTCGTGGCGGCGCCACGAGGAGCTGCTGGTTCGTCATGCGGATGTCGTCACCGTGGATTTGCCGGGCTGGGGTGCGGCGGATCACCTGCCGGCCGACGTCGGGGTGGACTTTCTTGCCGAGACCGCCGCGCATGCGCTGGACCAAGTCGGGGTGCGGCGTGTCAACTTGGTCGGCTGTTCGTACGGGTCGCTGATCGCACACCGGTTCGCGCAGCGGTACCCGGAGCGCGTGGTGCGCCTCGTTCTCAACGGTGTGGCGACCGGCCTGACGCCGGAGGAGCAGCGCACACTGGAGGGGCTGGTGCAGCGCCTTCCGGACTGCGATGGGCGGGAGTTCGCGGAAGCCGTCACGGAGCTCCTGTCTCCCGCGCTGCCCGGGCGTCCGGTCCGCCGGGGTGAGGTCATCCGGCAGGTGCTGACCGCCCGCCTGTCGGGGCTCACGGCGGATGCCCGGCGGAAGTTCGCCAGCAACACGATGCGGCTCTGCACCGACGTGCTGCTGGAGCCGCACCCCGCTCCGGCGGTTCCCACGGTGGTGGTCAGCGGGGCCCAGGACACCTTCACTACGCCGGAGCACGGGCACCGGCTGGCGCTCGTGTACCCGCATGCGGCGTGTCTCACCATCGGCGAAGCCGATCATCTGCTTCTGCTGCAACGCGATGTGGAATTCTGCGAGTTGCTCGTCACGCACTTCCGCGGCGGACGAACGGACGTGCTGCCGTTCTGCGTTCCGTGCCCCCGAGGACACGAGGAAGACCGTTGAGCGGCGTACCCCAAGCACCCCAAGCACCCCGGGCACACCGGTGGACCGCGGGTGCGGGCGCGTGTCTTCTCGTCGTGGTCGGACCCGCCCTACCCGAGGCGGCTGCCGAGACCGGGGTGCAAGGAGCGGTGTCCGCCACGGTGTCCCCGGTGGCCGGCGCCGTGTCGGACAGCGTGTTCCACGTGCCCAGCGCCCACCGTCAGATCGCGATGCCGGACGGCACGGTTCTCAGCGCCCGCGTCTACGCGCCGCACCGCGCCCCCGGGGAGACCGGCCGACCGCCGCTGTTGGTCATGCCGGCCGCGAGCTACCTCGGCGAGGACTGGTACACCTTCGAGGCACCGCGCTACGCGGCCGCCGGCTACCTGGTGGTCGCCTACGCCGAACGCGGCATCGGAGGATCGACGGGATACCTCGACTTCGCGGGCTCCCGCGACATCGACGACCTGAGCCGGGTCGTCGACTGGGCGGTCGACTCCGCGCAGGCCGACCCGGCGCGGGTCGGCGTGTATGGCTGCTCCTACGGGGCTTCCGTCGGCCTCCAGGCGGCAGCGGCCGACCCGCGGATCAAAGCGGTGGCCGCGTTCAACGGGTGGGCCGACTTCTTCCGGGCCTTCTACACGCACGACACCGAGCACGAGCTGAGCGCGTGGTTCCACGTGCTGGCAGCGCGGGCCGTCGAGCGGCCCGCACCCGACCTGGCCGCCGGATACCGGGAGTTCCTGCGCGGAAACAGCGCGGCCGTCCGAGAGGCGCTGCGGACGGACGACCGCTCCGTGAACCGCCGGGTGGCCGGGCTCAACGCGAACGGCACCGCGGTGTTCATGGTGAACAACTGGTACGACACGGGCGTCGCCGCACCCGACCAGATCGCCGAGTTCTTCGACGCGCTGACGGTGCCCAAGTATCTGGAAATGCGGCCGGGCGAACACGCCGAAGCCATGCCGTCCTGCTTGGCGGCGACGCTCGATGCCGTCTGCGACCGGGCCCGCGAATGGCTCGACCTCCACGTCCTCGGCCGGCCGACCGGCATGGCCGACGCCGCTCCGCTCGCCGTCCGGCCGCGCACGGCCGGGCCCGACGAGTCCTACCCGTCCTGGCAGGCGATGGCCGCTTCCACGGCAACTCCCGCTCCGGTCCTGCCCGGTGGCAGCCGCACTGTCGCGACCGGACGCGACTCGGGGGCCGATGCGGGCATCCCCGTGGTCTCGCCCGCGCTCGACAAACGCGGGCTGCCGCCGACCGTCGTCATGCCCCTGCTCGCGCCGACCGCCGCGGCGGTGTGGCAGTCCGCGCCCACGACCGCACCGTGGGCGGTGCGCGGAACGCCCCGGGTCACGCTGAGCGTGACGCCGAGCGCCGCCACCGGCACGTTCTTCGCCTACCTCTACGACGTCGACGCGCTCGGTGTAGGGCGCTTGGTCACCCACACGCCCTACACCTTCCGGGACCGGACGCCCGGCGTGCCCTTCACCGTCGACACCGACTTCACGGCGACCGCCTACACCGTCCCCGCCGGCCACCGGGTCGCCTTGGTGATCGACAGTGCAGACCCCCTGTACCGGGCGCACAACCCGTCCGGGGCGCAGCTCGCCTTTGCCGATCCGCGCCTCGGCTGGTGACCGGCGGCTTCGCTCAGAGGGCGTGCTTCGTGCGCACAACCACGGTGTCGTACGTGCGGGACACGGCGAGGTGGTGGCGGCGTCCGGTCCGGTCCAGGCCGGAGCGCAAGTCGTCGGCCACCGTGACCGTGGACGGGTGCGTGCCGGTCAGGCGGGCGATGTGCTCCTTGGCGGCGATGTGTTCGAGGTGGTCGGCGAGCCTGGATCCCGGCGGCAGACCCCACGCTGGTGCCAGCGCGCCGGGCAGCCAGTCGACCCGATCGGCGTCGGCGGCGGTCAGGTGTGTCTCGGTGCCTGCCGTCGTGGACAGGGACAGTTCGGGTACCGCGCACCGCCGCGTGAGGAAGTCCCGGCGGTCGGTCGGGGCGACGCGGGAGAACGGCCCCGTCGGCAGCAGCACGCTGCCGAACCGCAGGGCCGCGAGCACCCGTTCACCGACGCACAGCTGCACGTCGACGAGGAGCGGCGGTGCGCCGTCGCCCGCGTCGGGTGCAAAGGCGACGAGGCGGGCCTCGACGTCGACGGGCCCGTGGTCCGGGAGTTCTCCGTGGAGTTCGAGAGCGTGCAGGTGCAGCGGGTAGCCGACCGTGTCGGGCCCGATCTCGGGCACCCACCGCCACAGGCTCGCGTGCGGGACGGCCTGGACGGCGGCGTCCAGCAGCCCCTGGTGGAGGCGGCCCCGCGGGACGGTTCCGCGCCCGGCGTCGAGCACGGCCGACGATCCGGCGGAGCCGATGCGCAGCGAGGCCAGGTAGCGGAATGCGGGGCCGTGGAACAGTTCCCCGGATGCGTAGGGATCGGGCTGGGGTTGGGCGTCCGGCAACGGGGCGAAGCGCTCGGGGCCAGGCCCGGTCCGCTCCCCGACGATCACGGTCGCGGTCGCCACGTCGTCGAAGCGGGAGAGGCCGGATGCGGCCGCGGTCCGCCAGACGGAGAGCGTCACGGCCGGGCCGTCCGCTCCCGGGGCGCTCCGGACGCGCAGGCGGACGGGGCCGCCGGCCGGGATCCAGCGGCGGAGCCGGACGTCGCGCACGGCGACGACCTCCCGGCCGGTCTCGCGCGCGGCTCCCTCGGCGAGGAGGTCGACCACGGACATCAGGGGAAGCGCGGGCAGCGTGTACGTCGGGCAGTGGTCCGCCAGCCAGGTGTCGGCGGCCGGGTCCACCGTGACCTCGTCGGCCGTTTCGGCCGCCTCGCGTGCCCTGGCAGCCTCGGACGCCCTAGCCGCCTCGGACGCCCCAGTCGCCTCGCGTGCCCCGGCCGCCTCGGGCGCCCGAAGTGGCGCGGTGCCCGGCACGACCCGCATGCCGATGCCGTGTACCTCGTAGATGCACGTGTCGTCGCCCCAGAGTCGGGCGTCGCCGATGACGTACGGGCCGCGCTCGTCGGTGCCGCCGTCCCGGATCTCCATCTCCACCCGGATGGTCCGGTTCTCCGGGGTGATCTGGCCGCGGTACTTCCAGGTCAGCTTGCGGCCGAGCATGACGGGCTCGAATCGGGGGTGGGGGATGCCCGCGGCGAGGCCCCGTTCGATCACGTAGAACTGGAGAAGCTGGCACATGGCTTCGACACCCAGCGAGCCCGGTTGGACGGGGTCCTGGAAGAAGTGCGCCTTGAAGAACCACTCGGCGGGGTCGACGTCCTTCTCGGACCGGAGCCGCCCGAGTCCCGACTCGCCCGCGTCCGGCCAGTAGCCGGTGACCCGGTCGAGCATCAGGAGCATCGGGTCCGGGAGCCGGGCGGGTCCGGCGAAGTAGCGTGCCGGACGGGCGGTGAGGTCGACGGCGAAGTCGCACGGCGCGTCCGGGGCCCCGCGCCGGGCGGCGGCGACCGGGAGCCCCGGCTGATCGGCGAACGCGCTGGGCGGGAAGTACCCGAACCCGGTGGACATCGTGAAGACTTCGGTGTCGTCCGCGAAGCAGCGCACGGCGAACGTCACGATGATCATTCCGCCGCTGCGGGAGATGCCGGTGAGTTCCGCTTCGGTGCGCACCGTGCGGGTGTCCGGGGTGACTTCTCCGGTGAGCGTGCCGGTGCCGTCGAGGTTGCGGAAGAGCAGTTCGGTGTCGGCGGTCAACGGGCACCCGGCGTAGCAGGCCAGCCACCCGCACGGCTGCAGGGCGATTTCCATGAGCACCGCGAACGGCATCACCGCGGCGCTGTTCTGCTCGAAGAACCACACCTCGTCCGGAACGTCGTACTCGGCGACGACACGCAGGCCCTCGCGCAGGGAGTTCTGCTCGCCGTGCGTCGCGAGGATGCGGGTCATGAAGTGGTAGGGCGGGCCGGGCAGCCGGGCGATGCGCTGCGTGCCGTCGTCGAAGCGGCCGAGACCCGGGCCGAAGGCGTCGCTCGGCTTGCCCCAGGCGCACGCGAGGAGGGACGCGTAGTCGAAGGCGAACCCGTCGGACACGGCCACGGGCTTGGCCTCGCGGTGGGCGGCCAGTCCGCCGAGGGCGGCGAGCGGCACCGGCGTGCCACTGATCTGCTCCCGGTGCGCGCCGAGGCCGCGCCAGTGCTCCAGCGGCCAGTCGGGGACCAGGCGCAAGGCGATGTCCTCGCCGTGGAAGGCCTTGACGCCGTCGACGGTGCCGAGCACGTCGGCGTACAGCGTCGGGTACGGCCCCGCGGAGACGCCGCGGACGAAGACCTCGTAGGTGATGTTCCGGCTGTCCGGGGTGGCCTGGCCGCGGCAGCGGGCGGCGGAGGTGCGCCCGGGGACCACGTCGAAGCGCCAGCCGTCCTTGTCCGCGGTCAGCCCGAGGGCGGCCATGTAGAAGGCCATGGCCTGGATGCCGCCTTGCAGCATCAGGGTCCCGGGCATGCACGGGTCGTTCTTGAAGTGCCCGGCGAAGAACCAGTCGTCGGCGGAGACGGGGCTGGTGGCGCAGAGGTAGCCGCGTCGCCAGGGGCCGCCGGACGGGTCGAACTCCGCGATCTCGCGGAGGAAGAGCATGCGGCCGTCGTCGATACGCGGTGAGCGGACGTGCGCGCGGGTGGCGTCCCAGGCGGGTCCGAAGCAGTCGGCGGGACGGCCCTCGGCGAACGCGCGCACCTGGTCGGCCGTGAAACGCGATGCACCGGGCTTCAGCGCCGGCGGATCCAGCGGAAGGTCGAACACCGGGCGGGAGGCCCGCGGATCCCAGCGCACGCCGTCGGTGTCGGCGAGTTCGGCCTTGGTGAAGAAGCCGGCCTGGCCGTTCCGGACGCTCAGCCGCAGCTCGCCGTCGACGTGGCAGTCGTAGTGGAAGAAGAACAGCCGCACGTCGCCGTGCTGGGCGTGGCCGTCGATATGGATGTCGTAGCGGAGGGTTTCCCCCGCCCGCGGCCGCTCCCCGTGGTAGGTCAGGTCGCAGCCCAGGAGCCGGTAGGCGCGTTCGCCGCGGTTGAGCAGGTCGACGCCGAGCCAGCTGATCAGCAGGAGGTCGGCCTGCCCGGCCTCGATCATCAGGCCGGCGGGGATGCGGCCGGTGGCGTCGAGGTACCAGCTGTCGGGCCGGACGTCCGTCTCGGTCCGGATGGTGCCGGTGGCGTGCTCGGGACCGAGTTCCGCGAGCGCGGCCGGTACGGCGTCGATGCCCGTGACGCGGTCGGCGAGGAGCATCGGCGGTTCCGGCATGCGGGTCTGCACGGCGTGGCCGTCCTGCGGGGCGAACGCCGGTCCGAACAGGTCCGAGATGCGCCCCGACGCGAGGTGTTCCAGCTGCGCGCGGTCGAAGGACGGTCCGGGTCGGGGTTCCGGGAGTTGGTCCGGGACAAGGTCCCGGGGCGCGGAGGGCAGCGCCGTCTTCGGTGCGGCCGCCGTCGGCGTCTGATGCGGCACGAGGGTCGCGGGCGGCCCGCCCCGGCGGGCCAGCGCCGCGGCCATCCGCTGCCGGGATTCGAGGAACGCCGTGTGCACGGCGACCTGTTGGGCGAGTGCGGTGCGGTGCAAGGCGGTCACCTGGTGACTGAGCCGCGCCACGAGGCCGCGCACGTCGGCGCCGACGGGCGGCATGTCGGGACGCGGAGTGTGGGTGGCCGCAGCGGTGGTGGCTACGGGCGCGGGCGAGGCCGCTTCCACGGTCACGGGTGCGAGGACGGGTGCCTGCGGCAGCGTCACCGGGGGATGGTCGAGTGCGGGCAAGGTGACCTTCCAGTGCGCGGGTACGTCGACGGTGGGGATCGCGAGGCCCGGTTCGGGTGCAGCAAGTGCGTCGAGCGCCATGCTCGTTCGGACCGGCACGCCGGCCACGGCCAACTCCGCGGCGGCGAGGCGTAGTTGCCGCATCCCCGAGCCGTGCGCAGTGTCGAGGGCGACCGCGACGTGCTCGCGGTCGCCGAGGATTCGTTTGATCCAGCCGGTGCACAAGCCGCGCGGTCCGTGTTCGACGAAGACGCGGACGCCGTCCCGCCAGGCCCGGTCGACGGTGGCCGCGAAGTCGATGGTGCCGAGCCCCTGTGCGGTGACCGCGTCGGCGGCGTGCTCGGCCGTGGCGTGGTACCAGGTCGCCGTCGCCGCGCTGTAGAACCGGACGTCGGGGACGGCGGCGGTCGGCCGGTGGTGCAGCGCCCACCACGCGTCGCGGACTTCGGCGAGTTCCGGTGCGTGCGCGGCCAAGTCGTAGTCGAGCGGCACCGCGCGGCCTGCGCCGAGGCGGTCGACGACGGCGGCGCACGCGTGTGCTTCGCCGCCGACGACGCACACGTCCGGGGCGTTGACGGCCATCAAATGGACCGCGGGTTCGTGGGCGATGGCCGCGCGGACGTGGTCGGCGGGCAGGGCGACCAGGTGGCTTGCCCAGCGCTCACCGGGGATGCCGAGCCGCTGCCAGGCGCGGCGCACCGCCCGGAGTTCGCCGGTGAGTTCGCTGGTGAACAGGCCACTGCGGCAGGTGTCTTCGTGCAGGGAAGCGGCGTCCGGCCATGCGCCGAGGGCGACGAGGGCCGCGGACTCGCCCGAGGAGTAGCCGATCGCGGCGTCCGGACGCAGCCCGAGGACGTTCCGGGAGATCGCGGTGTGGACGGCGGCGAGCCGCGCGGCGCCCCAGATCTGCTGCAGCACCCCTGGGGGGTCGTCGCCGGATGGCGGCGCAACTGCCGCGGCGTGCGCGGGAAAGTCCGCCGCCAGTTCGGTCCCCATGCCCGGGTAGGAGGCCGAGCCGTTGGTGTAGACGAAGGCGGTCTCCCCGACCACGGGCTTGTCGCGGTACAGCACACCGGGCGGCGGGGGCCCGCCCTCGACGAGCCACCGCCGTGCCGCGGGCACGAGCGCGGCGGGATCTCCGTCGCCGACCAAGGCCAGCCGGGCGGGCCCGTCGTCCGATTCCCTGCGCGCGTCGAGTGCGGTGAGGACGTCCTGCCGGTCCCGGCCGGAGAACACCGCCGTCCGCGGGGTTCCGGCGACCGCGAGCGGCCGTGCGTCGGCGGCGCGCAGCCGCACCCGCACGGGCGGTGCGCCGAGCGGGGACACCGTGACGTCGGCGCTCTCCAGCGCGGGGTCGGGCTCCGCGGGGCCTTCCGTTCGGGGTCGCGCCCGGTGCTCCAAGGCCGTTGCGGCGACGGCGACGCACAGCAGGCCGTGGCAGGCGTGGGCCCGGCCGAGGAGCTCGCCGGGGTCGAAGGCGGTGCCGTCGCCGATCCGGAGGTCCGCCTCCTCGGACGCGTCGGCGTCGTCGAGGACGGCGATGACGCGGTCGCCGTCCCGCCGCGCGTCGTCGAGGCGCTTGAGGACGGTCACGACGGCCGCGTCGCCGGAGGCGGCTTCCCGCCCCAACTCCCGCAGCGCGGCCTGGTGGACGGGTTCGCACGACAGGTCGACCGCGCCCACCACCGCGGCGTCCGCCTCGCCCGCCCGCAGCGCGCGTGCGGCAAGCTCCAGCGCCACCAGTCCGGACGCCTCCTCGGCCGAGACGGTGAAGCCGGGACCGGCCAGGTCCAGTTGGGTGTTGATGCGGTTCGCCACCAGGTTCGGCAGACTCCCGACGACCCGCTCCGCGACCATGGGGGGCGAGAAGGCGCCGCGTACCCGTTCGACGAGGTCCGGGTCCGTGCCGAGTCCGGCCTCCGCGAGCCAGGACGGCGCACGCCACCGCGCGGCGGCCCCGGCGATCTCCGGTTCGACGCCGCTTCCGATCACGACCACGGTGGTCTCCCGCGGCAGCGCGACGTCACGGGCGGCCTCCCGCGCGGCTTCCAGGACGAGGAGCTGCCGGGGCATGGTCTGCGCGACGGCGACCGGCGGGAAGCACAGGCCGGCCAGGGCGACACCGACGGTGTCCGCGCCGCGGCGCCGGTCTCCGCCGAGGACGGCCCGGCGGAAGTCGTCGGTGTCTCGGCCGTCGCCGACCCGGGTGGCGACGGAGACGACGGCGATGGGGACGCGCGCGGGGACATCCGCGGGAACGGGTGCGGGGACGTCCGCGGGAACGGGCGCGGGAACGGGTGCGGGGTCGCTCCGGTGTCCCGGAGCCGGCCGCCGGAGCGGCGCGCCGCCGCGCTCGCCGTCCCAGGCGTCGACGATCAGGTGCGCGTTCGTGCCGCCGAAGCCGAAGGCGCTGACGGCCGCTCGGCGCGGCCCGTGCCACGGCTCCGTTTCCCGGACGAGCCGGAGCGGCGTCCCGTCCAGTGCGGCCGCCGGTTCGTCGGCGCCGACTGTCGGCGGACGCACTCCGGCGTGCATCGCCCCCAGGACCTTGAGCAGTCCGCCCGCACCGGCCGGGGCCAGCAAGTGACCGACGTTGGACTTGGCCGAGCCGATCGGCACGTCCGCGCAGTCCGCGAAGACCCGTGCCATGCTGCGCGCTTCGACGGCGTCGCCGACGGGCGTCCCGGTCGCGTGGCACTCGACGAGCGACACCGTCGCGGGCGCGACCCCGGCCGCGGCGTACGCCAGGCGCATCGCCCGCTCCTGGCCCTCCTCGGCGGGGCTGAGGAGTCCGCCCGCGCGGCCGTCGTTGGACATGCCGATCCCGCGGATCACCCCGAGGACGGGCGCACCCGCCCCGACGGCGTCGCGCAGCCGCATGAGGGCCACGAATCCCGCGCCTTCGCCGGGCACCAGGCCGTCGGCGTCCCGGTGGAACGGCCTGCTGCGGCCGGTGCTGCTCACCGCGGACAACCCGCAGAAGCCGACGTGCAGGAACAGGTTGTCCACGCGGTTGACGGCGCCCGCCACCATGAGGTCCGCCGTGCCGTCGTGCAGCCGGTCGCAGGCCAGCTTGACCGCGTACAGCGACGACGCGCACGCGGCGTCGAGCGCGAACGCCCCGGCGCCCAGTCCGAGGGCCTCGGCCGCAAAGTGTGCGGGCAGCCCCGAGGAGAACCGGTTGCGCGCGTCCGGCCGGGCACGCCGGTCGGCCCGCAGCAGCGCCTGATGCTCCCCGGACAACCACACGTGCTCGGCGAAGGCCGACCCGGCGCCGGTGGGATACGACAGGTTCCCCAGTACCAGGCCGGCTCGCGGCATCGGCTCGTCGTATCCCGCCTCGCGCAGTGCCTGCCGTGCGCCGTGCAGCACCCAGAGGAAGGCGGGATCGAGGCCGACGAAGCGTTCCGGGTGGACGAAGAAGCCGTCCGGGTCGAAGACTTCGTCGAATCCGGTGACGTAGCCGCCGATGTCGTTCCAGGTGCGGTCGAGGTGGTCGTCGACCGTCCCCATGACCAAGTCGTGCGGTACCCGCCAACGCTCCGGCGGCACCGGGGCGAGACTGCACCGGCCCGCGGCGACGTTGTCCCAGAACGCGTCCGGGCCGAGGGCGCCGGGAAGGACGCACCCCCGCCCCACGACGGCGATCGGCTCGAATCCCACACCACTCTCTTTCCACGCGGGCACAAACGGGGGCAGGACGGTCGTGCGCACCGCGCGAGCGGGTGACGACGACCGGCCGCTCAGGAGGGACGGATGACGAGTTCGACGCCCAGTAGTTCGACCCGGGCTGCGCCGTCCGCGTCGAGGAGCGCCACATCGCACCGCGCCCCCGTGTCGTGCACCTTGCGTGCGCGCACCACACACCGCGCCGTGTCCCGGAGCGGACCCGGGCGGTGGACCCGGCATTCCGCGACGCCCATCGGCAGCGTGGCCTTGCCCAGCGCCTCCTCGGCCCACAGCAAGGCGAGTTGCAGCGCGCCGTCGACCGCGGCGGGGTCGAGCCGCCAGGGGCCGTCCCCCCAGCCCAGGCGGGCGACACCGGCCACGGTGGCCTCGGCGCCGGTGTCGCCGAGGCCGTGGACGGCGTCGAGGGCGCGGAAGCGCGGGCCGTGGAACAGCACCCGGCCGTCGTACACGTCGTGTTCCACCGGAGCGAGGCCACCGGGGACGTCCCACGCGGCCGGGGTCCCGGGGGCGAAGTCCACGACCGCGCCGTACTGCAAGACGCCGTCGCCGCCGATCAGCTCGGCCTCCAGCGCGGCCGGGTCACCGGCCTCGGCGGGGCGGCCGCGCACGCCGAACCGGTGGCCGCTGCCGTCCAGATCGGGCAGCGTGACCTTGCCGAAGACCCGCACGTCGCGGAGCGCCAGGCCGTCGGCCGTCGGCCGCCAGGCGGCCGACGCACCGGCGAACACCTCCAGCGCCACGGCCACGGGGAGGACGGGGACGCCGGCGACGACATGGTCGGCCAGGTAGGGATGCGTGCGCGCGTGGACACGCAACTCGCCGTCGCCCGGCTGTGAGACCCGTGCCATGGAGCCCAAACCGGTGCCGGCGGCGAGGATCACCCGGGTGTCGGCGCCGTCCGCGTCGAGTTCCGCGGTGAATGCCGCCGCGCCCTGCGGCACGGGGATGAGCGGCACGCCGGCCTGCGCGAAGTGCTCCGCCAGGGCGGGCGTCACCATGCCCCCTTGCCACGGGCCCCAGGCGATCGAGCGCACGACGCAGTCGGGCCGTGCGGCGCGTTGGGCGGACGCGAGGTGGTCGAGCACCGCGTTGGCCATCGCGTAGTCGCTCTGGCCCGGGTTGCCGAAGGCCGCGGCCACCGAGGAGAACAGCACGATCGTGTCGAGCGGATCGTTCGCGGTCGCGGCCAGCAGGCTCAGGAGCCCGTCGACCTTGGTGGCGACGACGTGGTCGAACTGCGCGTCCGTCTTGTCCGCGATCAGCTTGTCGGCCAGGACCCCGGCGCCGTGCACGATCCCGGTGACCGGGCCCCAGTCGCGCCGCACGTCCGCGAGCACGTCCGACAGGGCGTGGCCGTCCCGCACGTCGACCGGCCGGTAGCGGGCCGGGGAGCCGGCCTTCTCCAGCGCGGCGAGGGTCGCCCGGACCTCCCGCGCGGCGAGAACGGCGCGGGCCTGAGCGGTGAGCGCGGCAGGGCCGGCGGACCGGTTCAGGTCGGCAAGCGCCCGTGTGAGCGCGGCCTCGTCCCCGGTGTGCGGCAGATCGGCGGGCTCCTCCACGAGTTCCGTGCGGCCGAGGAGCACGATGCGGGGCCGGTACGCCCTGGCCAGGTCCACCAGGCCGGCCGCGGTCACGCCGCGAGCGCCTCCGGTGGCCACGATCACCGAGTCCGGTCCGAGCGTCGCGCGGCGTCGGCGGCCTTTGCGGCCGGTCGGCGAGGGCTCGGCGGTGAGGGTGAGGCGCGTGCCGTCGGCTCGCAGTCCGACCTCGGGGGCCGGGCCTCCGTACAGCAGCTCCTGGGCGATGGCGTGTGCGATCGCGGCGGCGTCCCGTCCGCCGCGCTCGCAGTCGATGGCCTTCACCCGGGCGTCCGGCCACTCCTTGGCGGCCGTCCTGGCCAGTGCGGCGATCCCGCCGAGCAGAGCACGATCGGCGGCGCGGCCGTCGAGCCCGAAGTCCCCTCCGGTGTCCTGCACCACGACGAACACACCGCCGTCCGCGGTGAACCGCGGGGCGACCGATCGTGCCGTGCGGAACGCGTCCCGCTGGATCGCCTGCGCGGCGATGGGGGAGTCGAGGTCGGCGAGCGCCCCGAGGTACACGACCGCCGCGGCGTGCGCGGGGACTTCGTCGACCACCGACGCCGTCAGTCCGTGGGTGCCCAGGAGGTCGGCCAAGTGCTCGGCGACGCCGTGTCCGTCGCGGGTGACCGCGATCGGCCCCGCCGCCAGGCCGGCCATGGCGAAGCCGGGCGCGGGGGCGGTCCGGGTGCGGACCGCCAGCCTGGTGAGGACCACGTCGGCGGGCGGTGCGCTGCGCGTGGGCGGGATGGCGGGCACGTCGGGCACGTCGGGCACGTCGGGTGCGTGGGTTGCACGGGTTTCGTGAAGGGGCGGCTCGGCTTCGCGGACGGGCACCGTGGGTGCGTCGGCGAGCACTTCGGGTGCCCGGGCGGGCGCCTCCGGTGTGCGGGCGGGTGCCGAGCCCGGGGTGAGCGCGCCGACGATCTCGCGCAGCGTGCGGAGTTTGAGGAGGTCGGCGACATCGCCCTCGGCCAGGTGGTTCCCGGCGCGTTCGCGGACCGCGGAGAGGATCTCCACCCGCTTGATCGAGTCGACGCCCAGATCCGACTCCAACGCCATGTCGACGTTCAGCATCGCCACCGGGTAGCCGGTCCGCTCCGCGACCACGCCTAGCAGCAACTCCTCGACCTCCACCGGGCCGGGGCCGGGGTCGGGCACGGCGACGGGCAGCGGCGGGACGAGGGGGGCGGGGACCGTTGCCGGGCGGGAGGCGGGTACGGGCATCGGAGCGGGAGCCGATGCCGCCACCGGTTGAGGCGCCGGTGCCGGTGTCGGTGCCGGACCCTGCGCGGGCATCGGTGCGGGTGCCGACACGGGCACCGGAACGTGCACCGGCGTCGGCGTCGGCTGCGGCACCGGGGCAGGTGCGACCGTCAACGGCGCCGGAATCACGGGCGCTTCCAGCAGGGACGACGGAACAGCGCCGCCCTCCAGAGGTGTTCCGAGCATCGCCGCGAACGTCGTCTCGGTCATCCGGAGAAAGGCCAGGTGGCTGTCGACGAGCATGCGGTGGCAGGCGGTGTGCGCCTCGGCCGTGGCCCGCTGGGCGCTTTCCAGCAGGGCGAGCAGGTCTCCGGCGACCGGTTGCGGGGGCGCCTGCTCCGGCGTCGCCGCCATGGGGATCCCGGGCACGGGAGTCCCCGGCACGTGAAACTCCGACACCGGAATCCCCGGCACGGGAGCCCCCGGTGCGGGAAGCGCCGGTGCAGGAGTCTCCGGCACCGGAATCGGCGGCAGGGGAGCCTCCGAGGTCACGGCCGCCGACATGGGCGCCGTCACCGCCGGACGCGGGGCGTTCGGCTGCGGCAGCGCCGCCACTCCGCCCTCCGGCGGGTACGGCTTGCCGTAGTTGCCGCCGTTGATCTGCACGGTCATCCTGGGCCTCTTCTCGTTCTCCGCGACGGCGGGCTCGGGTGCTGCGTACGGCGTCCACTGCGCCTCGTGGCGGAGCCGCACTCCGCGCACGGCGAGCCGGCCGAGCGCGTCCTGGAGTGCGGTGACCCCGTTGCCGCCTTTGCGGTCGAGGCTCACCGCGAGGTGCTCGCGGTCGCCGAGGGTCTGCGCCACCAGACCGGTGAGCGTGCTGCCGGCCCCGACCTCGACGAAGGTGCGCACCCCGGCGCCGTACATCGCCTCGATCTCGTCGCCGAACAGCACGGGCGAGGCCACATGCGCGGCGATCCGGTGCCGGATCTCGTCGGCCGACTCCGGGTACACGGCGGCGTCGGCGTTCCCGAAGACCGCCACCTGCGGGGGGCCGACCGGGACGTCCCGGAGGAAGTCCCGGAGGGGAGCGGTCGCGGGCGCCACGATGGGGGTGTGGAAGGCGGTGGCCGCGTTCAGCCGCCGGGTCGTGACGCCGTCTGCGGCGAGCTTCCGCACGACATCGTCCACCGCTTCGTCGGTGCCGGACAGCACCACCTGCCGCGGGGCGTTGTGATTGGCCACCCACACATCCGCGCCACCGCAGGACGCGATGGCGTCCTCCGCCTGCGCCCGGCTCGTCGCCGCCGCGACCATGACGCCCGGAACGGCCGCGGCGTCATGCATCAGCTCGCCGCGCCTGCGGGCGAGGGCCACGAGCGCGTCGGCGTCCAGCACTCCGGCGGCGTGCAGGCCCACGAGTTCCCCGAAGCTGTGCCCGGCCACGCAGTCCGGCCGAAGGCCCAGACCGTGCAGCAGTTCGAGGAGGGCAACGCTGTGCACCGCGAGTGCGGGCTGCGCCCATGCGGTGGAGGTCAGTTGCGCCTCCTGCGCGGCCCGTTCTCCGTCGTCGACGGCCGGGGGCGGGAACACGACCCGGTGCAGCGGGACGCCGTCGAAGGCGGCGGTGCCCAGCCGGTCCCAGACCGCCAGCGCGGCGGGTTCGGCCATGGCGATGTCCGCGCCCATACCCACGTACTGGGCGCCTTGGCCCGGGAACAGGAACGCGATCCGGCCGACCGCGCACGGGCCGCAGGCGTAGTGGATCCCGTTCGGCGTGGAGAACGCCCCGTCGGGTGCGTGCGCGATCAGGTCGCGGGCCTGCCGCAGCTTGGCGATCAGGTCCGCGGGGTCGGACGCCACGACCGCGAGCCGCTTGGGTGCGTCCTCCCGGAACGCGGTCTGGCTCTCCCTCGCGAGGTCCGCAAGCGGGCGGCCGGCGTCGATCGGCTGCTCGGTCAGCGCGTCGGGAGTGCTTCCGCTGAACAGCACCAGTTCGGTGGCGGCCGTGCGCATCCGCGAGGCCGCAGGGGCGTGGCCGCCCTGCGGCGGCACGTATTCCTCCAGCGCGACATGGAAGTTGCTGCCGCCGAAGCCGAAGCTGGACACCGACGCCCGGCGCCGGTGCTCGGCCGAACGCACCCACGGGCGGGGGCAGGTGCTGAGGTAAAACGGGCTGTCGCCGATCGCCAGGGCCGGATTCGGGCGGTCCGCCTTGATCGTCGGGGGCAGCACCTTGTGGTGGAGGGCGAGGACGGCTTTGAGCAGCCCCGCCGCACCGGCCGCGCCCTTGGTGTGCCCGATCTGCGACTTCACCGATCCGAGCGCCGCCCACTGCCGGTCGGCGCGGCCGGACTCGTCGAACACCCGGCGCAGCGCCGCGAATTCCGCCGCGTCCCCGGCCTTGGTGCCGGTGCCGTGCGCCTCGACCAGCTCGACGGTGGCGGGGCCGTAGCCCGCCTCGTCGTACGCGCGGCGCAGGGCGCGGGACTGCCCGTCGGACAGCGGTGCATAAATGGCCGTGTCCTTGCCGTCCGACGCGGTGCCGATCCCGCGGATGACCGCATAGACCCGGTCGCCGTCGCGTTCCGCGTCGGCCAGCCGCTTGAGGGCGTACATCACCAGGCCCTCGCCCAGCATGGTGCCGTCGGCGCCGTCCGAGAACGGGCGGCAGTCGCCGGTCGGCGACAGCGCGGGGGTCTTCGAGAAGCACATGAACGTGCCGATGTCGTTGAGCGTGTCGACGCCGCCGCTGATCATCAGGTCGCTGCGCCCCAGCGCAAGCTCGGCGACCGCGTTGGTGAGCGCGGCAAGCGAGCCCGCGCAGGCGGCGTCGGTGGTGTGGTTGGTGCCGTGCAGGTCGAAGCGGTTGGCGATCCGGCCGGCCACGACGTTCGGGAGCAGGCCGGGGAACGTCGCTTCCTGCCACGGCACGTAGTGCCCGGCGATGCTGTCGCAGATGGCCTGCGCCTCGGCTTCGGGGATCCCGTTCTCGCGCAGCGCCTTGAGCCACACCGGCCGTTGCAGGCGGGCGTTCATCTGGGTCAGGAGCTTGAGCGGACCCACGCCCAGGATGACGCCCGTACGCTCCCGTTCGGCCTCGCTCAGGCCGCCGACGTCCGCAACGACTTGCTCGGCCACCATGAGGGCGAGCATCTGCGCGGTGTCCGTCGCGGTCATCGTGGCGGGCGGGATGCCGAACGCCAGCGGGTCGAAGGGCACGTCGGGCAGGAACGCGCCGCGACGGGCGTACGTCTTGTCGGGGGCCGCGGGGTCGGGGTCGTAATGGTCCTCGACGAGCCAGCGCGTCGCCGGGACATCGGAGATCAGGTCGCGTCCCGCGACCACAGTGCGCCAGAAGTCGCCGGCGCTCCGCGAACCCGGGAGCAACGCACCGATTCCGACCACGGCGACGGGAACCTGGGTGCGCTGTTGCTGCGGCATGCTTCCTCTTTCGTGCCGTGTGGTGGGGATGTGCCGACGGTGCCGGTGGCGGTGCGGGGTCAGGCGAACCGGCGCGGCGTGAACGCGAACGCGGCGGCGGGCACCGCGACGCCGTACGTCCGGAGTTGGTGGGCGCGGGTGTGCACGGCCGCGCCTTCGAGAAGGTTGAGGGCGATCTGCACCACCGTGCGGTTCGCCGGGGCGGCCAGGAAGCCGCCCGCGGTCCAGCGGTTGAACGCCCCCATCGCCGGGCCGCACCAGAGCTGGTAGTCGGTGCGCCGGGCGGAGTCCCCGGAGATCGCCCAGCGGCTGGAGTTTCCCAGGTACCAGCGGAAGACCAGCGCCATGCGGTGCTTGGGATCCCGCTCGGCGCGGGTGATCTCCGCGGGGTCGCGGGCCGCCCAGAAGCGGCGGGTCTCCGCCCAGACGTCGTCGATCGACGCGCGCAGCACGCCCTCTTCGATCTTGGCGCGCACGGCCGGCGGGAGGGCTTCCAGCGAGGGGTAATCCCGGTAGGCGTCGTACAGCTGTCCGGCGCGGGTCGCGAACATCGTTCCACGGCGTAGCACTTGCAGGCGGACACCCATCTCGAACATGTCGGCCGCGGGTGCCATCGTGACGTCGGCGACATCGGCCTCGGACAGCATGGCTTTGGCGTCGTCGGAGATACCCGCCTCGACGGCGACCTGGTTCACCGACCCGGTCACCACGTACTCGGCTCCCAGGGCGAACGCCGCGGCGACGGCCCCCGGGGTCCCCAGTCCGCCGGCCGCCCCGATACGGACGGGACGGGCATACCCGAACCGCCGGACGACCTCGTCGCGCAGCATCAGCATGCGGGGGAGCAGCGCGCTCAGCGGCCGGTTGTCGGTGTGGCCGCCGCTGTCGGCTTCGACGGTGACGTCCTCGGCCACCGGAACCTCGGCGGCCAAGTCGGCTTCCTGCTGCGTCAGCTCGCCCCGATCCACGAGGGCGCGCAGCATTTCCGCCGGGGCGGGCGAGAGGAACTTCTCCGCGACCTCGGGGCGGGAGACCTTGGCGAACACGCGGGTTGCGCGGACGATACGCCCGTCCGCCGCCCGCGTCAGGCCGGAAGCCGAGCACAGCACCACCGCGGGCGTCAGTCCCAGGTATGCCGACGCCGAGACGCACGGCACCCGGTGGCGCGTCAGCAACGCGGCGACCCGGTGTTCCAGTTCCGGCTCGTTCGGCGAATGGATGAGGTTCACACCCCAGTTCGTTGCCTCGCCGAGCTGCGCCGCCAGCTCGGCGACCGCCCGCTCGACCGCGTCGAACGCGAGACCGCCCGCCCCGAAGAACCCCAGCATCTCCGCGCGGGCCATTGCGACGACCATGCGCGTCGTCGCAATGCCATTGGCCATCTCGCCCGCCACGTACGGGAAACGCACCCCGTGGGCCTCGCAGAAGGTGCGCCCGCCGAGCCATTCCGGGTAGAGCGGCGGCAGCGTGCCGACGCAACGCTCGGCCGGCCGGGTTCCCATCATCAGGCCGAGCCTGCGGCCGGGGGGATCGGACACCACCTGCGCGTGCTCGCGGACCCGCGCCGCGCAGGCGGCGATCCCCTCGGGGGAGAACACCGGCTCCGCGGCGGCAACCGGGCCGGGGGCGGCCAACAGGGACATCAACGTCTCCATCCGGCAGAGTCACGGTAACGACGCGCTACCGCCGGACAGCAGCGACGCCGGCTCCGGTGGTGGCGGCAGCACGCCGGAGAGCAGGTAAGGGAGATCGACGCGGCGCCGCGACGGCGACGCGCCCAGGGCGCAGCGCACGCGGGTGTCGTCGTAGCGCCGCCGGTGGTGCAAGTACGGCGTAAACCCCGGATACAGGTCGGTGGCCGCCTCCAGCGGAGACGCGTCGACGGGGCGCTGCGCCACTACTTCGACGCGCACGGGCGCCAAGCGTTCCATGACGGCGGTCACGGTGCCGATCGGGACGTCGTGGCCGTGCACGACGTGGTAGGTCTCGACGCCGCCCGAGCGCTCCCGCGCACCCAACTCGACCATGACCCGCGCGGTGTCCTCGACCGGCATCAGGTTGAGGTGCCCGCGCGGATGCCCGGCGAGCCGCAGCCGCAGCGGTGCGCCGCCCGCCCGGGGACGGCCGACACCGCGCAGCAGCGTCTGCAGCATGTCGTCGATGAACTGGAGCGGATGCTCCGGGAGTTCCGGATGCGGCGGTACGTCCGAGACCAGGATGCCCGGCCGCAGGACCAGCGCGGGGCGCCGGTGTTCGCGGGCCCATGCGCGGACCAGCAGCTCGGCCTCGTATTTGGACCGCTCGTACGCGTTCTCGAATCCGTGGCCGTCGTCCAATTCGTCCTCGTAGACTACGCCTTCGCGCCGTGCCCCGGCGACGAAGGCCGTGCTGACGTGGTGGACGACAGGTCGGCGGCACCCGGACGCGGCCAGCGCCAAAACGTTTCGGGTGCCTTCGACGTTCACCCGTCGCAGCCGCGCGGGATCGTCGTCCAAGCGGATGTTGCCCGCGCTGTGCCAGACGACGTCGACGCCGTCCGCCAACTCCCGGTAGGCGGCCGCGGACAACCCGAGCTGCGGCTGCGTCAGATCGGTGTCCACGATCCGCAGGCGGTCGGCCAGTCCGGCATCGAACTCATCTGCTGCATCGGTGAGTTCATAGAAGCGCATGATCCGGTGCAATGCCCCGCCGGACCCGGCGTGCGCGAGAACCGTCAGCATCCGATGCCGCGCCAGCAACTCCCGCACCAGCCTCAGCCCCAGGAACCCGGTGGCGCCGGTGAGAGCAACATGCACGAGCTGACGGCCCCAGACAGTCTGCGGAAGGTGACGACGGGCACCCGGCCGCGACCGACCGGGGCACGGCGAGCTTAGGCAGTTCGGGCGATCCACCCGCGGCCGAATTCCCTCGAAAGGGTCGGGTGAGGCGGGGGTTTCACTCGTACGGGGGTAACCGTGCGGGAGTTGTCGGCTGGTCCCCTCGGTCGTTCGACCGAGAGCGTCAGGCGTGGGATTCGGAAGCCTCCGGCTCGGGCTGGGCCAAGTCGTGGATGCCCTTGCCCTCGGAAGCCCTCACCAGGAAGTCCTCCCAGACCTCGGTGATCCCCGTCTCCTCCTCGTAGCTGAAGCGCACGGGCTCGCCGGTGCGCTTCAGGCGACCGGCCGTCATGATCAGTTGCGGACGGCTGTACTGCGGCAACCCGCACAAATCGAGTTCGGAGGGGCTCACGAGTTCTACGGTGCGCCCGGTGCCGTCGGCCATGTAGGTGACCCGGCACCGCGAGGAGTCCATCGAGTCCCCCGCCCATGCATAGACCGAGGGCAGCAGCCCGCGGTCGGCGAGGATGTCGACGGCCCGTTCGATCATCGCGCAAGCGGATGCGATCTCCGCGTCACCGGGGAACTTCTCCGCGGCATGGACGACGCGGTTCCGCACATCGACCACGCTGCCGCTTTCCAGCATCGCAGCCACGTCGCGGAGCGCGGCCAACAGGTCGCGGCGGCTGTCCTCACTCAGATCCAGGATGAGCCGCGTGTGGAGGAAGGGGAAGGCGTAGATGGAATACGACTTCGCAGCGAAGTAGGGCGTGCTCTCGGTGGGCCTGCGGAACGCGTCGGGGGTTTCGAGCGCAATCTCGCACTTCGCCGCCAGGACCCGGAAGGACTGCACGAGTACCCCGAGGGAGTTCCGGGGCCGACGCTATTCGGTGTCCCGTGCGCGCAGCCGGGCAAGGGCGGAACGCGACAGCTTGGTTTGGGGATGTGCCGGTCCCAGAACGCGGCTGCGGTCCGCCACCACCGCCTCGAATTGCCGTACTGCCTCCGCGGTGTCTCCCACTTGTGCCCGCCAATGGGCCAGATGGTGACGGGAGTTCAGAGTGCCTGGGTGGTCGGGTCCCAGCACGCGGGTGCGGTCCGCGACCACGGCTTCGAACTGCCTTACGGCACCTGCCGGATCTCCTGCCGAGCCGGACCAGAGGGCCAGTTCGTGGCGGGCGGTCACCGTGTCCGGATGATCCGCTCCCAGCACGCGGGTGCGGTCTGCGACCAGGGCTTCGAACTGCCGGACGGCCTCCTCCGCGCGCCCCGCCCTGCCCGTCCAGTGCGCCAGATTGTGCCGAGAGCCGAGCGTGTCCGGGTGGTCCGGCCCCAGCACCCGGGTGCGGTCCGCGACCACGCTTTTGCCGTGCCGGACCGCCCTCGCGGTATCCCCGGCCTGACCCAGCCAAAAGGCCATGTTGTGCCGTGCGATCAATACGTCCGGATGAGCCGATCCCAGAATTCGGACGCCGTCGGTGACGACCGCCTTGAATTGCCGTACCGCCTCCGCCGGATCTCCCGCTTGCCCTGACCAGAACGCCAATTCGTGTCGTGACGTCAGAGTGTCCCGGTTGTCCGCTCCCAGGGCACGCGTGCGGTCTGCCACCACGGCTTCGAATTGCCGGACCGCCTCCGCCGCGTCCCCCGCCCGTCCCGTCCAACGTGCCAGGTTGTGCCGCGAGGCCAACGTTCCCTCGTCGTCCGGCCCGAGGATGCGGGTGCGGTCTGCCACCACGGCTTCGAATTGCCGTACCGCCTCCGCGGCATCGCCCGCCTGCCCCGACCAGAACGCCAGGTCGTGCCGAGCGGCCAGCGTACTGGGGTGATCCGCGCCAAGGTCGGCCGCACGCTCCGCCACGAAGCCGGCGACGGTGTTCCTCTCACGGGCGGCAGTGCCTTGTTCGAGGTTGCGCAGCCATAGTTCAATCGCGCCCTGCCGCACAACCGAGACCTCGGGAACGGCTTCGCCGAGCGGCTCTTCCGGAGGTGACGCGGTTTTGTGGGCCGGTGTCGGAACAACGACGACCTCCACCACCCGCTCGGCTGCCCCGTCGTCGGCGTCACCCCGCTCGATCATGAGAGACCGTGACCAGAAGGGGATACCTCCGGCGGTGACCAGGCTGACGCGTAGTTCCCAGAGAGCGTCCTCCCCGGCCGCGGGGTCCGGAGTCACCACGAACCGGGCGGGACCGTAGGTGCCGCCAAATCGGTGCAAGGCCAGCAGACCGTCGCCGACCGACCGCACCGTGACACCACCGCGTCCGTCCACCATGCAACCGACGATGTGCTCCTCCACGTCGTCGCCCCACTCCGGTCCGTCTCCGTCCGGCTCGAGGTCGACGGTTACCAGGTAGTCCCGCCCTGGCACTGCCTGTCGGGGCCAGGCGATGACGGGCCGGAGCCGGATGGCGTCCGACCGACGCCGGTGTCCCTCACTCGTCATCGCCCGTACCTCCTCGCGGCGGGCAGATCCGAAGCCTTGCGTAGGGGTGTCCGAAGTACACGTAGGTGTACGCGTCGAAGAACCCCTCGAACTCCGCCGCGTACGGCGCGCGGTCTTCCTCCTGGTTCGCCAGCGCCACCCGCCGGGCATATTCGGCCCGATGCCGCATCAGCTGTTCCGCGATCACGACATGGTCCCGCACGCAGGCTTCCATCAGCCGGGCGGCGAAATCGTGTGAGTGATCGATGCTGATGTCACCGGTCGTTGCGATCACGCCACGTGCGCCGCGTCGAAGGAAGACCTCCGCGAAGCTGCGCCCGTCCGCGCCCACCGGGCGAGCCGTGTTGCATCCGTTCAGGAGCACAATCGCGCCGGCGCGGGCGAGTCCCGGCATGGGGTCCGACAGCCTGTCCAGCGACGACTTCCCCAATCTGGAGTTCCTGCCGTCGTCGCCGCGGTGACCGTGATAGCGAGCGACAACGAGCGCGACCTCCGGAATGTCCTCCATCAGTCTCCGGTACAACGCGTGCATGGACCGCGTGCGCGCCTCCACTTCGTACGGCGACAGCGCACTCGACGCATCGCCGAGCCCCGCGTCGAACTCGATGTCCTCACTCACCAGCACGCCACCCTCGCAGCCGTCCGGCGAGGCGTCGTACGTCCACATCCGCGCTCCGTCGAGCACCGATGTCCAGCGCACCACGGGAATCAGCTCGCCTAGCCACCCCTGGCGTTCCGCGCCGGCCACCTTGCCTTCGAACTTGAACAGTTCCCAGGGCATTTCGTCGCCCGTGTCGTCCCAGACCACCAGCTTGGGCGCGTCCTGATCCGCAAGGAAGCCGCGCAGCCACATGACCAACGTGCCCATGCTCGACCAGGCAGCACGCACCTGGTCGTACGCCTCGCCCCACGCGTCCGCCTTGCCGTTCGCATTCTGGTCTTTTGCGCGCGTCACCAGGTCCGCGACGCGGATGTCACGGACGTACTGGGTGCCGAGTTCCCGCTCGGATGCCGCGACGGCGACCTTCCCCTTGTGGTGGAAGTGCAGCTGCACGCACCGCCGCCCCTTGAATTGGGTGCTGGTGACGCGCAGGAGTGCCACGTCGGGGGGTAATGCCGCGGAGAGGTGTACGTCCGTCGCTTCGAAGTCCCTCGGGTCCGTTTCGCGGCCCGCGGTGTCTCTGTCGACGGCTGCTCCCGACAGCACGGTGTCGGGGTCGGTCTCCGTCCCGATGCGCGCGGCGGGAACGGCACGGTCCGCGGTCAGAAGCCGCTTGACGGGTGCGATCAGCCGTTTCACCGAGCGGCGTTGGTCTTGGCTCACGCCCCCTCCGGGCCGGTGCCACAGGGGGAGACCGCCGTCGTGTCGTCCACGGTCCACAGCCGTCCGCGCAAGGCGATCGCCAGTTCCGCCGGAAGATCGGCATACGCCCGTCGCCCGGGTGCGATGACCGCGGTGTCGACCCGTCCGAGCTTGGCGATGGCCCGGGCCCCGGTCAGGGCGTCATCCACACCCCGTCGACCGACCCGGCGCGGCGTTTCACCCCGCAGGCTCGCCGCCAACGGGACATTGCCGCGCCCGTCCGTCACCGCGACGAACAAGACGGTCCCGACACCGGAGCGCCCGCGCCGTACGAATCGCCGGACCTCTTGCGCCGCCAAATCGATCGCGTGCGCCAACGGGGTCGCGCGCCCGGGAGCGCGGTCGAAGCAGGCCAGGAGCTGCGGGTCGAGCAGGGAAGCGGCCCGGCAGCGCTCGGCGCGCAATTCGGACTCGGTGTCCCGGTGACCGAGTTCGATGGCGGTCACCGCCGCCTGGGCCTCGTAAGCCCAGCGGAGGTGTGGGGCGAGCGCAGGGTGCCAGTCCCAGCCCTGGCGGCACGAATGATCAAGGAGCAGCACGAGCGCGGCCGAGGGGACTCCGCCTCGACGGTAGCGGCGCAGGTCGGCCGCCGAGATGAGCAGGCCCCGGTCGTGCGGATGCGGATCGGCCGCGGTCCGCATCCGCCTGGCGGCTTGGAACTTCGCGGCTTCCAGGACCGTCGGCACGATCGCCGCCGCACGCGGATCCCGGGTGGAGACGCTGCCGAGCGGCCGTCCGTACTGGTAGCGCCCCGCCATTCCCGGCAGATGGAGTACCAGCGACCGTGGTTCGGGAAGTGCGTCGGGGTGATCCTCGGGGTAGCTCGTCCAGACCTCCGGCACTGATTCGGCCGGCTCCGACCGGTCCGTATGGTCGGGACTCGCCACGGCCAGCCGCCCCGAAGGCTCCGCCTCGTCGGTTCCTTCGCCATACCCGGTCATGTCGTCGGAGCTGCGGCCCTCGGTGGTCGAACGGTCGACCGGCGCGGTCCGGGTAAGCCCCAGCAACGCCACAGCCCTGTCGATGTGTTCGGAGATGACCTCGTCCTCGTCGGCGCTGCGGGCAAGCCAACGTGCCATGCGCGCCGCGGAGAGATCGCGCCTACGGGTTACGGCAAGATCGACAGCGCCGACCAGACGCAGACATGCCTGGGCCGACATGCGGGGCATGCCATGTTCGGCAGTATCCGGCGGCTCCCGCAGCCACCTGCTCAACAGGCCGATGTCCAGGTCCGACGGGTCCAGCCGGTCTCCCCAAGAGTCGTTCTGAAGGCGTCGCAGGTCCGTGGCCAGCCCACCGGCATCCACACGCATCGGAAAGCGGTCGAGCACATGTGGTGACAGGTTCATCGCGTCGACCCGGCGGCACGCGGCAATCCAGCGCGCCCGCGGCGCCCATCGGGCCCGGCAACCCGCCATTTCCACAGATGCGGCGTCGGCCCCTGCCACCGTGACCACCGCGCGCAGCACGACGGGCCCGGCGGAGGCCAGATCGGGGACCACCACGACCGGCGGCGCTTCGCCGGGCAATTCGGCAAGCGGGCCAGGGCCGATCCGGAAACCGTCCCGGGTCGGACGAGTGTCGGTCCACAGTTCGGCGTCGGTGTGCCACGGTCTGAGAGTGACGACGCGTGAGCCGACATACGGATGTTTCCCGTCCGGCTGCCCAGCACCTTTCCGCGTCCGCTGCGCCGTCCGCGTCATCCGAGCCGCAACTCTCGTGGCGAGCACCTGCAGCCAGTCCGGGTCCAGGTCGATGAGCAGGACGCCACCGCCTGCGTGCTCGTCCGCCAGGCAAGCGAGTACCGCTGCGACGCGCTCCGCGACCGTTGGGCCCTGACCCGCGGTCATCAGTTCCGCCACTCCGCGACGGCGTCGGCGACCCGCTTGTCATCCTCCTCGGTCCAGTCCGGCATCGTCCCGGTTTCGCCGCGTGAGCGGCGGTGAATCAGGGCGAGCTTGGCCACGGCCTTGACATGCTCGACACCGACTTCCGGGCTCCCGGTCAGTGCCGCATACGCTCGTGCGCTGCGCAGCAGCACCAACTCTCCGCGATGTCCCACCAGCTCGAAGGCACCGGCGATCGCGGCGCAGGCGGCGATGGTGTGCGGGCCAAGGGGCAAACCTGCCACCCGGGTCCGTGCGGTGCGCAGCTCGGCGGCGCGCGTAGTGCCGGCTCCTGCGTCCGACCCGGTCTCGAAGGAGAGCACCGCCTCGATGATCCGCGCGCGGTCCGCCGTATCCGTTACCGCGTTCGCCTCCGCCACGAGCGCGAAGCGATCGAGGAGTTGCGGACGCAGGGCGCCTTCCTCCGGGTTCATGGTCCCGACCAGCGTGAACTCGACACGCCGCGCAGGTTCGGCGAGGTTCTCCCGTTGTACGTCCAGGATTCCCGTGGACACCACGTCGAGGATGATGTTGACGAGGAAGTCGTCCAGCAGGTTGATCTCGTCCACGTACAGCATTCCGGCAGCCGACTCTGCGGCGTCGACCAAAAGCCCCTGTTGGGGTTTCGCCTCACCTTGCATGAGCTTGTCGATGTGCCAGCCGCCGAGCACCCGGTCCTCGGTCGCCCCGATCGGCAGCGTCACCGGAAGCTCGCCCGCCACCATCACGGCGAATGCCCGAACAGTCGTGGTCTTCGCGGTGCCGCGCTGACCGGAAGCCAGTACACCGCCGATTGCCGGGTCGACGTAGGCAAGTTCGAGCGCGAGCTTCAGCTCCGCCTGGCCGACTACCAGTTCGTACGGTAGGACCCGCCGTGCGGCGAGGTCTCCGTTGCTCTCCGGCACGGCGGCTGCCGGGTTCGGGACGGGGCGGTCGGCTCTTGTCATGGGTTCTGCCCCGTATTCGGCGGAGTCGTCGGTGGCGTGGCGGGGATCGGAACTGACGACGGCTCGGCGAATCCGAAGGTCGGCGCCAACGGCAGTCCCTGCCGCCACAGCATGGACAGCTGCTCGTTCAAAGCTTGCTCGTCGGCCCAAGTCCGAGGACGCGGCACGGCCAGTGCGTCGTACATGTCGAAGCGATGCAGGTCGAACGCGACGTACAGAGCATCGCCGTACGCCAAGGCCTGCTGCACCGCACCTTGATATGCCGCGACCGCGACCGCCAAGGGCAGCAGCGCGACCAGCGTCCACCATTCGGTGCGGCAGAGAACGACCACGGACACAGCCGCCGTGGCTGCCATCGTCACCGACAGCCGGGCGGATGCGTCGAGGCGGTCGCGGTGGTCGTCCACGATTGCGAGCATGCGCTCGCCGAGGACCGGATAGAGGCGCGGCCAGGCCGCGACCGTGTCCAGCCCGTAGACCCGACCGGCGCGGTCCTCGGCGGCGGCGAGGGCATTGCCGAGCGCGGTCGCACGCAGCACGTGCGTCGGTTGCGGGAACCTGCGGCGGAGTTCGGTCGCCGCCAGCCCTGCTTGGCGGATCTCCGCCGCGCCGACCACGGCGGCGGCCGGGACCTGCGCTGCGGCTTCGAGCCTGTTCCGACACCGCAGTTGCCGCGCATGCAACCGGCTTCCCCCCAGCCACGTCGGCCAGTTGCCCTCGACCGCGGCGACCATGACGCCCTGCAAGGGTTGGAGCAGCAGCGCAACGAACGTCACGCCGACCACGATTGCGCCGATCCGGACGGCGGTGAGGCCGCCGGCAGCCTGCCAGGCGTGGTCAAGACTCATGCCGCCGTCGGCGGGTGCGTGCCAGGCGCGTGCACCGGCGCCCACGAGTGCCAGCACGAACAGCACCGCGGCATAGATCGGAAGGTAGCCGGTCAGCATGAACCGGCGGCCGGTGTCCAGCCCGGACTGAGGTGTGACCGACCCGCCCAGTCTCACGGGCGAAGCGCCATCGGGCCGTGCGCGGGCGCGGTGTCGGTGCATTCGGGCACCGTGCGTGGATCGTGCATCACACGCGTTGTCTCGGCGCCGCACTGTGCGCAGTAGTACACGATGCGCTTGAACTCGGTGGGTTTGCCGCTGAGGCGGGCCCTGTCGGCGGCCCCAAGGTCGGCGGCTGCCAGGCGCGCCGCGGCGATCGAAGCCGGTGTCGCGGTACCCAACACCGTTCCGTCGGCCACTACGACGACAGCCTTGAGTCCGGGGTGTGCCGCGAACAGCCCCTGGATCACCCGTGCGACGTCCGGCGCGCGGTCGGCGGTGCCGACCGTCACGCGGACTTCGCTGCCGACCGCCGGGTCGGCCTCGCCGTCGAGCAGCACCGCAAAGCGTTCCCGGAGCCACTCGATCCCCGACTCGGACATGCGCCCCCGCCACGTCGATCCTGGCCACGACGCCGTGGACGGCGCGGGACCCGAGAGGGCTCATGATAGAGATCACCGCCTCGGGAATCCGGCGATTCGTGGCCTCTCACCACCGTTCGGCCCAGTTCCGCGAGCCGGCAAGCGGCACGGCCGTTCGACCACATGCAGTGGCGTCCGGTTTTCCGACTCCGGAACGGTTGCGACCGGGACACCGCCGCTGAGGCTTTTCCCTCTATGCGGTTGGTTGCAGTAGGGAGAAAGCCGTTCAGCTCCGAGAGTCAGGCAGAGCCATTCTCGGATGGGGGCGGCGTGCTCTCCGTCGTCGAGGGCCACGCGGTCGGAGGCGGGCCAAACGCGCGACGAGCGGCCCGGGCGGTCATCGTTGCCAGGGCAGCGTTGGCGCCGCCCCCTATCACGGCGCCGATACCGAACGGTGCCACTCGGCCGAGCACGATGATTCCCTGCTTGGTCCCGTACTTCGTGACGAAGTTCTTCCCCAGGACCTTGTTGATCTGACGCAACGTTTCGACAGGCACCTTGGCGACGACCTGTCGCCCCCAGTGTTGCCCCGTACGCTCGGCGACCTTGGTGATCGTCGCCGAACCGCTCCCACCGAGCATGACGCCCAGCACGATTGTTCGGCGGCGTTCGATCTCGTCGATGCGGACCCCGTGGACTTCGGCGACCGAGAGCGCGAAGAGGGCGCTCAGTTCCAGCGAGGTGAGAATTTCGCCCGCCGACATGGTCAGTGCGATCCCCGTGCCGACGCCGGGAGCGGCCGCCGCTCCTCCGACGGCGGCGCCGGTTCCCGTCAGGGCACTCACGTACATCCGCTCGAGATTGCGAACGACCTGTGCCGGAGTCGCCTCCGGGTTCCGCTGGCGGGCGCGGGCGATGTTCTTGCGCACCAGCGGGCTCTGGGCGTCAATTGCCTTGTCCAGGAGGTCGAGGACTCGCTGCCCACGCACCGGCTCGTCGGGGCCACCTGTCGCCATACCGTGAGCTTCTCCTCAGGTTGCCGTGCCCATGGGGTTGCCGGTTCGCCCTGGCGGAGCCGGCTCCGCGGTCGGGCCAACCGGATCATCAAACGGCAAAAGGCAAGGCGGCCACGGCGGTTGGTCCCGCCGGCCGCGACGCCGAACTCTACAACGAGGAGGGGGACTTCATCGAGCGAATGTTCGGTAAGTCGGCCTTTCCCGGCCATGCTGCCCGATGCGAGACCGGGCATCAGTGGGCAAATCCTGCCTCACCATGCAGGGTTTAGTTACGCATAGTGAGTGGGGTAGGTGAAAACTGCCAACTGGGTGGGAGTGGCAGGTGGGCTTCCCTAATATCAGCGAACCGCCCAGGGAGAAGAAGCGGTTCTTCTCGGTCTGCTGTGACTTCCTGCGCGCTTCTCTGCCGACGATCCCGGCCTCACGCACGGCCAACGTCGGTTACTTAAAGCAACCCTCACGCTTCAGGGAGTCCCCATGTCCTACGCCGCCCCCGGCGCGCCCGTGCCGGACCCGAACGCGCCGTTCGGCTACGACCCCAGCGGTCGTCCGTTCTCGCAGAAGTCGAAGGTCGCCGCCGGCGTCCTTCAGATCCTGCTGGGCACTTTCGGCGCCGGCCGCTGGTACACCGGCCACAAGGGCATGGCGCTCGCCCAGCTGTTCACCTGCGGCGGCCTCGGCATCTGGGCGCTGATCGACGGCATTCTCTTCCTCACCTCGAACGACCGCACCGACAGCAAGGGCTTCGTCCTGCATGGCTGACCGGGCATACGACGCCGGTACGCGCGGCCTGCGGCACAATCGCGCCGGCCGCGCGTACCGGCGTGCCCGTCCCCTCCTCGCGCCGCTCGGCCTCGCCGCCGCTGCCGCCGCAGGCAGCGCATACCTGCTCCTCGGCGCGAACCCGCACGACCCGAACTCCCTGCTTCCGGCTTGCCCGTGGCGCTGGGTCACCGGATTCCAGTGCCCGGCATGCGGCGGCACACGCATGGCGTACGACCTGCTGCACGGCGACCTTGCCGCCGCCTTCACGGACAACCCCGTGCTCCTCGTACTCGGCGTTCCGACCGCCGCTTTCCTCTTCGCCGGCTGGCTGCGCGCCGGCATACGCGGCGAGCGCTACCAAGTACCGATCGGGCGCCACGCCCAGACCGCCATCCTGGCCATCGCCGCGCTGTGGGTCCTGGCCCGAAACCTGGTCATCTGAATGGCTACTGCCGCCCGATGAAAGCGGTGTGGGAACGAGCCGTCCAGCCCGAGGAGTACGTGATCTGGCGAACAGCCCGTCGAACCAGGCACCGCGCGCCGTCATCGTCGTTTACCAGCGCCCGGTCCGCCCGGGCCCGCCTCGCGGAACGACTGCGGGAGTTGCGGCTCGCCTCGTCCGCGTACGCCGCGGGCCTCGGCGTCAACCGGGCCCCCGCGGGCAGGAGTCCCGATTCCACCAAGTCGCCCACGGAAATCCACGGTTCACCCGACATCGCCTGGGCGGGAATCGCCGCCGCCGCGGGATAGCTCGGCGCGTACGACTGCTCACCAAGCAGCTCGAACGCCTCCCGGACCACCTCGGCAATCAACCGCCGCCGCGCCGCAAGGAAGCCCTCGTGCTGACGACCTCTACGAAGAACCGGCCGCCGACCTGAAGGCCCGCCTGGCCGCATTGGCGGAGCCGGAACTCGTGCCGCGTATCGAGATCACCCACATCGACCAGCCGGCGCACCGTGTCACGGGGAAGAACGCCGCTCCGGGCCGGGGCCGGAACCGGGTGGACGACCGGGTGGAGCTGCGGACCTTCTTGCCGCGCCGCCCTGCCGATGCGCCCTGACGTCCCGGACCGTGGCCCCGGCCGGGGTTTCCGACGCGTCGGGACGGAAAGCCGCCTCATCACAGCAACCGCCGGCCGGTGCCACGGAAAGGAAGACGGCAATGCCCGACGACCGAGGCAGTGACAAGCACGGTCCGATGCTGGACGACGCGATGCGGTCCGAGGTCGACAGCGAACTGCGCAGCGGCCACTCGAGCCGCATGCACGAGTGGCGGGAGGCCGAACCCGAGGGCGACGACCAGGCCCCGGCATTCCCGAGAGGCGGACCGCAGCCGGGCAGCAGCGAAGGGCTCACCCCCGCGGACGTCGAGTTCAGGTCCCAGCTCGCACGGCACCTGGACCGGTCCACCTTCCCCGCCGACCGCAACGCCCTCGCCCGCGGCCTGGTCGCGCACCACGCGCCTGATCCGCTGGTGCAGGCCGTCCGCGGGCTGCGCCGCGGCCGGACGTACCGCAACGTCGACGAGGCCGCCCGGGCGATCTTGCACCCGAAGGGCTGAGGCCCGGGAGTTCCTCGAGAACGTCGTCGAGCCGCACGCCGCATCTCGCACGCCGCAATGCCGCAGCCCGGCGGGTCCGGAAGGACCGTCGCCGGGCTGCGGGTGCCGGGGTTTGCGGGAGGTCAGACGCCCGCGGGTTCGCGGTCGCGGTCGTCGTCGGCGGACGGCCGACGCGGTTCCGCGGTGGCGCCGTGGCCGGCGGCGATGTGCTTGCGCAGGCTGTCGCCCTCGACGTCGACGTTCGGCAGGATGCGGTCGAGCCACTTGGGCAGCCACCACGCGGACTTGCCCAAGAGGGCGAGCACGGCCGGGACGAGTGCCATGCGGACGACGAACGCATCGAGGAAGACCGCTGCGGCGAGGCCGAATCCGATCATCTTGATCATCGAATCGGTCGCCCCGATGAAGCCGGCGAAGACCGCGATCATGATGATCGCCGCGGCGGTGACGACGCGGGCGCCGTGCCGGAAGCCGTCGACCACGGCCTCGCGCGGTTTGGCCCCGTGGACGAACGCCTCACGCATGCCGGTGACCAGGAACACCTCGTAGTCCATCGCCAGGCCGAACACCACGCCGACCAGGAAGATCGGCATCATGCTCATGATCGGGCCGGTCTGTTCGACGCCGAAGAGTCCGTTCAGCCAGCCCCACTGGAAGACCATGACCACCGCGCCGAGTGCCGCGGTGACCGACAGGAGGAAGCCGAGGGCCGCCTTGAGCGGTACCAGGATCGACCGGAACACCGCGATCAGCAGCAGGAACGCGAGCCCGACCACCAGGGCCAGGTAGGGGAGCAGCGCGTCGTTGAGCTTCTGCGAGAAGTCGATGTTCAGGGCGGGGGTGCCGCCGACGAGAGTGCGTGCCCCGGTGTCCGAATCGGCCCGCTCGACCACGCTGCGGATGTCGTGGACCAGCGTCTCGGTCTTGGTGTCGCTCGGCCCGGTGGAGGGGGTCACCTGGAAGGTGGCGAGATGGCCGGCACGGTTCTGCACGGCCTCGCCGACGGACGCCACGCCGCGGCCCTTCAGCGTCTCGACCTCGTGGCGGACCGCCTGCACCGCGGCGTCCGGGTTACTGGTCTTGGCGGTGTCGACGACCAGCAGCAGCGGCCCGTTGAAGCCGGGGCCGAAGTTCTCCGCGAGGATGTCGTACGCCTGCCGCTGCGTCGTACTCGTCGGCTTCGCGCCGTCGTCCGGCAGGCCCAGGTTCATGCTCGCCGCGGGCACCGCGATCGCGCCGAGGCCGACGACGGTCGTCAGGAGCACCGCCACCGGGTGGCGGAGCACGAAGCGCGCCCAGCGCGAGCCCATGTTCGGCTTGTCGGCGGCCGGCCGCGTTCCGGCCTCGGCGTGCCGGGCGGCACGCTTGCGGTCCTTGCGTCCGAAGATCCGCTTGCCCGCGAAGCCGAGCAGGGCCGGGACGAACGTCAGCGCGACCAGGACCGCGATCACGACGGTCGACGCGGCGGCCAGACCCATCTCGGTGAGCATGGGGATGTTCACGACGGCCAGACCGGACAGCGCGATCACCACCGTCAGCCCGGCGAAGACCACCGCGGACCCGGCGGTGCCGACCGCCCGCCCGGCGGCTTCCTCGGGCTCCCGGCCCAGCCGCAGCTCGCTGCGGTACCGGGAGACGATGAACAGCGCGTAGTCGATGCCGACCGCGAGGCCGATCATCATCGCCAGCGTCGACGTGCTCTCCGACAGGTCGAACACGCCCGCCAGCGCCGTGATCCCCGCGATGCCGACGCCGACGCCGAGGATGGCGGTCAGCAGCGGGAGGCCCGCGGCGATCATCGCGCCGAACGTGATCGCGAGGACGACGGCGGCAATCGCCACACCGATGATCTCGCCGTTGCCGACGCTCGACTCGGCCTGCAGCGCGTCACCGCCGACCTCGACGGTCAGACCGGCGGCCTTGCCCTGCTGCACGGCGCCTTCGAGCACGTCCCGCGTCGAGTCCTTGAGCAGGTCCGACCCGACCGTGTAGTCCACGGTGGCGTAGGCGGTGGAGCCGTTCTGGCTCACCGTCGCCGCGGAGAACGGGTCGGACATCCCGGCGACCTCAGGGGTGCCCTGGAGGGCGCCCATCGTCTTCTCCACACCGGCCCGGTTCTGCGGCGCGTCGATGCGCTGGCCGTCGGGGGCGCGGAACACGATCCGGGCGGTGGCGCCGCCGCCGGCCGCGTCGGGGCTGCGCTCGTCCAGGAGGTCGATCGCCTTCTGCGCTTCGATCCCGGGTATCGAGAACGGCTTCGCGGCGGGCTTGGACGCGGACGCGGCACCCACGCCGACGGCGACCAGCACGGCCACCCAGAGCAGGAGGACCAGCCGCCTTCGGCGGAACGCCGCGCGTCCGATGCGGTACAGGAATGTGGCCATGGAAGGTGTCTCCGGGTGGTCGAAGGCAGAAGCCCTGGGCGAAGGCAGGCAAGGGGGAGCGCTCCGTGGCGCGGCAGTGCCGCGCACCGGACGGACCGCGGAAATGCCGACGGGTACCGCGGCGGAGGCACGCGGCACGTCGGTGTCGACGGAGCGGAAGTGAAGGAAGGAAAGAGAAGAAGGAAAGGAGTCGAGGGGCGCGGGAACGGCAGCGCGTTCGGCGGACGCGGCCTACGGCCCGGGTCGGGCCGTCATCGACGGGTCAGGCGTTGCCGCGTCTGCCGCGGGTCCGGACGCGCGCCGTGGCCCGGCAGAAGGGCTGCGCGGTGTCGTCGGCGGACCGGCGGTGCGGGTCGTGCATGCGGGAAATCTCCAGAGTGGGCGAATCCGCGGTCGGCCGAGCGGCGACCCGCAGGATTCGTCGGGTGTCGAACTCTGACAAGTATTCCGGCGGATTCCCGCCCGCGGCTCGTCCCGAGGTTCCGAAAGGCACTACTCCCACGGGCGTAGGGCCCTCCGGCCGTACCCTCCGCGCGGTGCGGGCGTGTACGCCGCGACCGGTTCGGGTAGCCGCCACCATTCCGGGCCGCTGGAGCCCGGAGAACCGCGAGCGGTGAGGGAACGACCATGCCCGGAACGCGTGCCGAGGGCGGCGAGGTCGAGGTCGAGCTGCGGGTCAACGGAGAACCGCGGCGGGTGCGCGTCGAGCCGCGGGTCACCCTGCTGGACGCGCTGCGCGAACGCCTCGCGCTTACCGGCCCCAAGAAAGGCTGCGACCTGGGCCAGTGCGGTGCCTGCACGGTGCTCCTCGACGGACGGCGCGTCACGTCCTGCCTCACGTTCGCGGTCATGCACCAGGGCCGCGAGGTCACCACGATCGAAGGGCTGGCCGGCCCCCTGAGCGAACCCCGAAGCGACCCCCGAACCGACGCCCGAAGCGGCCCGAGAAGCGACGCCCGAAACGGCACCGCAGCCGACCCGGAAGCCGACCGGGAAGCCGGATCCGAAGACGCGCTGCACCCGATCCAGCAGGCGTTCGTCGATCACGACGCCTTCCAATGCGGTTTCTGCACGCCCGGCCAGATCATGTCGGCGGTCGCCCTGGCCGACGAGGGGCACCTGGGCGACGACGACGAGATCCGCGAGTGGATGAGCGGCAACCTGTGCCGCTGCGCGGCGTACCCCAACATCGTCGCGGCGATCGCCGCGGTCCGGGACCGGAAAGAACGGTAGGCCACCTGTGCGGCCCTTCTCCTACACCCGTCCCGCCGACCTCGAACAGGTCTGGCGCGAGCACGGTCCGGACACCATGTACATCGCCGGCGGCACCAATCTCGTCGACCTGATGAAGTGCGGTGTCGCCCGGCCCGCACATCTGGTGGACATCGGCGCCCTGCCGCTGGACCGCGTCGAAGCGGACGCGGGGACGCTGCGCGTCGGCGCCCTGGTGCCCAACAGCGACTTGGCCGCCCACCCCGAGGCGCGCCGGATTCCGATGCTCGCGCAGGCGCTGCTGTCCGGCGCGTCGCCGCAGTTGCGGAACCTGGCGACGCTGGGCGGCAACCTGATGCAGCGCACCCGGTGCGGATACCTCAGGGACACCGCGATGCCGTGCAACAAGCGGGTCCCCGGGTCGGGGTGTGCGGCCATGGACGGCGCTCATCACGGCCACGCCGTACTCGGCACGAGCGAGCACTGCATTGCCGTACATCCGTCCGACCTTGCCGTCGCGTTGGCCGCGCTCGACGCGCGCGTGTCCGTCGCGGGGCCGAACGGCGCTCGGGAGGTTCAGGCCGACGCCTTCCACCTGCTACCCGGCGACACTCCGGAGCGCGAAACCGTCCTGGGGCCCGGGGAATTGATCACCGGAGTAGCGATCCCGCTGGAACCCGTCGGAGCGTATTCGCATTACGTGAAAGTGCGCGAGCGCGCGTCGTTCGCGTTTGCCATGGCCTCGGCCGCGGTCGGGCTCGATGTGCGCGACGGGGGGATCCGCGACGCCCGGATCGCGCTCGGCGGCGTCGCCACCGTCCCATGGCGGGCGCGCGCCGCGGAACGCACCCTGATCGGCGCCGCCCCCGATGCGGCGGCGTTCGCCCGCGCCGCCGACGCGGCGACCGAAGGCGCGCGGCCGCGGCGCGACAACGCCGACAAGGTCGGTCTCATCCGCGGGGCCGTCCTCCGGGCACTCCACGCGCTCACCGCCCAACCCCCACCGCCGCCGACGGCGACCCCACGCGACGGAGCGCCCGCATGAACGCGATCGGAGCGCCGTACCCGCGCAGAGACGGCCGCGCGAAGGTCACCGGGGCGGCGCACTACACGGCCGACATCGCCCTGCCCGGCCTCGCGTACGCGACCGTCCGGCAGAGCACCATCGCGAAGGGCCGGATCACGCACACGGACACCGCCGCGGCGGAAGCGGCGCCGGGCGTGCTCGCGGTGCTCACCGCGGCCACCATGCCGCGACTCGTACCGGTGGCGTCGTTCTACTCGGCCGGGGCCGGTCCCGTGGGCGACGGCCGGCTGCCGCTGTCCGACGACCTGGTCCACCATCACGGGCAGCACATCGCGGTCGTCGTGGCCGAGACTCCGGAGCAGGCGACCGCGGGCAGCGAACTCGTCCGGGTCGACTACGACGAGGAAAGCCCGGTCGTCCGCATCGAGGACGCCCGCCCGGAAATGCCGCCGGGACGTGAGGACGTCGTGCGCGGCGACCTGGGCGCCGGACTGGCCTCGGCCGACATCCGCATCGACGCGCACTATGCGACGCCCGCGCAGCACATGAACTCCATGGAGCCCTGCGCGACGACGGCGCACTGGTCCGACGACGGCCGCCTCACCGTGTACGACTCCACCCAGTTCCTCGGCGGCGTCCGGGAGGCGCTCGCCACCGCGTTCGCGTTGCCGCTCGACCGGGTGCGTGTTCTCTCCGAGTTCGTCGGCGGCGGATTCGGCAGCAAGGGCACGGTCTGGCCGCACGTCCTGCTGGCCGCCGCCGCGGCGCGCGTCGTCGGACGGCCGGTCCGCCTGGTACTGACACGTCCCCAGATGTTCACCTCCTGCGGAAACCGGCCCACCACCCGCCAGCACGTCGTCCTCGCCGCCCGGCACGACGGTGTGCTGACCGCGATCGAGCACGAGGCGGTCACCGCCACGTCGCCGGGCGAGAACGTCGTGGAGTCCACCGGAGGCTCGACGCCGATGCTGTACGCGTGCCCGAACGTGACCGTGCGCCAGCGCATCGCCCGCCTCGACATGCCGCCGCCGACCTTCCAACGCGCCCCGGGCCGCGCCCCCGGCTCCTTCGTACTGGAATCGGCCATGGACGAACTCGCCCACGCCCTGGGGCTGGACCCGATCGAACTGCGGCTGCGCAACCACGCCGACACCGACCCGGTGTCCGGCCGCCTGTGGTCCGGCAAGCACCTCAAGGAGTGCTACCGCCTCGGCGCGGAACGGTTCGGCTGGTATCCGTACGACCCCACACCCGGTGCCCGCCGCGACGGCGACCTGCTGATCGGCACGGGCATGGCGACCGCGACCCACGCGATGGACCCCGGCCGCGCGTCGGCGCAGGCCGAACTGCGGGCCGACGGCACGGCGGTGGTCAGTGTGGCCTCGCACGACATCGGCACCGGGACCTACACGGTTCTCGGCCAGATTGCCGCGGATGCCCTCGGGCTGCCCGTCGACCGCGTCGCCGTGCGGCTCGGCGACACCGACCATCCCGAGGCGCCCCCGTCGATCGGGTCGCAGACAGTGGCCCACGTCGGTCCGGCGGTGCGCCGTGCCTGCGAGACGGTCCGCGACGATGTCCTCGCGCGGGCGGCCGCCGACCCCGACTCGCCGTTCCACGGCCGACGGACCGCCGACCTCGACCTGACCGCGGACGCGCTCGCCGCGGAACTGCGCCGCGCCGGCGGCGAGGCGGTGACGGCGGTCGGCCACTACCGGCCGGATGCCGGGACCCCGTACGCCGTCCACTCGTTCGGCGCCCTGTTCGCCGAGGTGGCGGTCGACGCGGTGACCGGAGCGGTGCGTGTCCGGCGACTGCTCGGGGCGTTCGACATCGGCCGCGTCGTCAACCCGCGCACCACGCGCAGCCAGCTCGTCGGCGGCATGACCTTCGGGCTGGCACAGGCGCTCATGGAAGCCACCACGACCGACCCGCTGCGCGGCCACGTGGTGGAACCGCACTTCGCCGGCTACCACATCCCGGTCAACGCCGACATCGCCGACGTCGACGTCCTGCTCGTTGACGTGCCCGATCCCCACATCAGCGACCTCGGCGCCCGCGGCGCGGGCGAGATCGGCGTCGTGGGCTCCGGCGCCGCGATCGCCAACGCCTACTTCCACGCCACGGGTATCCGGGCCCGCGAACTGCCCATCACTCCCGCGCGTTTCGTTGCGGAGGGGAGCGCGCGTCAGGGCGCCTGATCCGCGAGCGGTGTGTGCTCACCGGAAGGCGCGCCATCGGGACGGGGTTCGGCCTTGCCCGGGGTGCGGTGGCGGTCGTTCCGCGGGATCACCAGGGCCAGGACCAGACCCGCGGCGCAGCCCGCGAGGCCGATGGACAGCACGGTGACGAACGCGGATTGCGTCGGCGCGCTGGGGCCGCCCGGGAAGTCGCGGGTGCCGTTCGCCAGCACCGCGCCGGTGATGGCGGCGCCGATGGCGGTGCCGGTGGAGCGCATGAGGCTGTTGAGGCCGGTCGCGGCGGCGGTGTCCTCGGCCGGTACCGCGCCGATGACGAGCGCGGGCATGGCGGCGACGGCCAGGCCGATGGCGAAGGAGATCACGCAGGTGGCCATCAGGACGTGCCACGGTCGGCCGAGCAGCCAGGGGGCGGCGGCGTAGGCGACGCAGAGCAGGCCCGCGCCCGCGACGAGCGAAGTCCGGGGGCCGTGCGCGCGGGACAGGCGGCTCGACAAGGACGCGGCGGTCATCGTGGCCACTCCGGCCGGCATGAGGACGAGGCCGGAGACGGCCAGGGAAAGGCCCATCCCGTAGCCGGTGGCCTCGGGCATCTGCAGGATCTGCGGCCACACCAGGCTCTGGACGTACATGCCGAAGCCGACGACCAGCGTGGCCGCGTTGATCGTCAGGAGGCGCCGTCCGGAGGCCCGCCGCAGGTCCACCAAGGGCTCGCGGGTCCGCAGCTCCCAGACCGCCCACAGACCCAGCACCAGCACGCCGCCGGTGCCGAGGCCCGCCACCGTGGGGCTGGTCCATCCCCAGTCCCGGCCTTTGCTCACCACCAGCAGGAGCGACCCGAGTCCCGCGCACAGTCCCGCCGCACCCAGGCCGTCGAAGCTGCCGCTGCGGCGGCCCGGCCGGGCCGGGACGACGCGGGTGACGGCCGCGGCGCACAGGAGCCCGAGCCCGGCGGTGACCCAGAACATCACGTGGTGGTTCGCGGTCTGGACGACGAAAGCCGCGACCGGAAGCCCGAACGCATAGCCGGCGCCGCTGGCCGCGCTGATCATGCCGACGGCGGAACCGAGCGCCGCGGCGGGAAGCTCCTCGCGGGCGATGCCGATGGACAGCGACACCACGCCGAAGGCCGCGCCTTGCAGGGCACGTCCGGCGATCATCGGCGCGAGCGAGTCCGCGAGGGCGCAGACGACCGATCCGCAGGAGAGCAGGAGGAGGGACGCCAGCAGGAGCCGGCGGCGGCCGTACATGTCGCCCAGGCGCCCGGCGATGGGATTGGCCAGTGCGCCGGTCAGGAGGGTGACCGTGATGACCCAGGACGTGTCCGCGGGGGCTGCGTGGAGCAAGTGGGGGAGGTCGTGGAGCAACGGGACGACGAGGGTCTGCATGACCGAGACGACGACGGCGCACGCCACCAGGACGGGGACGAGGGCCCGGGGCCGACCGGCGGGTTCGTGCATCAGGTCGCCTCCGGGCGCCGCCTGACGGTGCGTCAGGATTCGGTGGTGTCCCGGCAGTCCTACCGGCCCAGGGGCGCCGCATCAACAGCGCCGTGTCCTGCTGTGCGGGCTCTGACCTGGGCATATATCGGCCGCGGTGATGAGTCGGGCTGCCTTGCCGCGGCTTGCGGCGCGACCGACCGGCGTGATCGATCGCCGTGATCGATCGGTGGGGACGATCAATCGGTGGGGCGGCCGTGGTGAAGGTCACGCCCCGACCGGCCGGAGGCCCTCCGTCTCCGCGAACAGCGCCGTGACCACGCGGACGAAGCCCGGCAGCGCCGGATGGCGCTCGTCGACGCGCCACACCAGGTGCCGGTCCAGGCCCGGCACGGCCTCGGCGATCGGCACGTACCGGACGCCGGGAATCGGCTCCCGGCGCGCCTGGTGCTCGAACACGATGCCGACGCCGAACCCGGCCAGGACCCGCGCGGCGACGTTGTCCCCGCCGACCACGGTGCCGGCCGGGGCCACGGGCTTGCCGGTCCGGCGCAGCGCCTCGGCGAAGCGGTCGTACAGCTTGGGGTTGATCTCCCGAGGCCAGCCGATCAGGGGCTCGTCGGCGATCGCGCCGAGCGGGACCTCGGCTTCCCGGCCGAGCGGGTGCCGGTCCGGCAGGACCGCCACCAGCCGTCCGTGCTGGACGACGGTGGACGCGAACGTGTCGTCGAGTTCCGGGGTCCAGCACAGGGCCGCGTGCAGGCGGCGGTCCCGCAGCAGCTCCATCTGACGCAGTGTCGGCAGCTGTCGGAACGTCGGAACCGCGGTCGGCGAAAGCCGGCGCAGCGCGGGGACGGCGCGGGAGACCAGCATCTGCCCGAGCTCGGGAGGACAGCCGACGACGAGTTCCTCGGTCTGTTCGCGTGCGAGGGCCCGGGCCCGCTCGTAGGCCGAGGCCAGGGCGTCGTATGCCGCGCGGGCCTCGGGCAGGAACGCCTGCCCGACCACGGTGAGCCGGACGAGCCGGGTGTGGCGCTCGAACAACGGCGCCCCCAGGTCGCGCTCCAGCCCGCGCACGGCCTGGCTGACCGTGGACTGGGCGAGCGACAGCGCGTCGGCCGCCCGGCCGAAGTGCAGGTGGTCGGCGACGGCGAGGAAACACTCCAGCCTGCGGATGTCCATGGGCGTCCTCTCCGCTCTGTCCGGCGGCAATCTACCGGGGCGGAAAGGGCGGCCGCCCCGGTGCCGGGCCACCCTGGCGGCCGGTCGGGGCCGGCGGGCGGCCGCCGCTGTCGTCGGGGATGCGGATCGTCGGCGGGTGCCCGGTGATGCCGGGGCCGTCGACGATCCGCGCCGTGGGTCGGGTGCGGCAGCGCGGGACAAGTTGCGTCGGTCCCGCTCAGGCGTCGGCCAGCCAGGCTTCGAAGGTCGGGCCGGCGAGCCGGGCGTGCGGTCCGGGGAGGAGGGCGCCGCTTTCCAGGAGGTCGCGGTCGGGGGTGTTCGGGTCGCTGACCTCGACGACGTCGACGGTTTCGCCGCGGGCGGCGTAGACGAGCTTGGCGACCTCGGCGAGGTTCTCCTCACGCGGTCCGGCGATCTCGGGGAACGGGCGCTGCGGGGTGGCGCTTTCGGGGGCGGGGCCTTCGGCGAGGTCGGCGAGGGCTTCGGCGACGGCCGAGGCGGCGACGAGCTGGGTGCGCATGACGGGGACGTAGGCGGTGTCGCCCTGGCGACCCCAGCTCACCAGGAGTTCGACGAATTCGTGGAACTGCGCGGCGCGCAGGATCTGGACGGGCAACGGGCCTGCCGTCAGGGCGTTTTCGTGGACGACCTTGGCGCGGTTGTAGCCGCCGGTCGACTCGTCGATGCCGATGATCGACACTGAGACGATCCGGGCGACGCCGGCCGCGGCGCCCGCCTCGTGCAGGTTCTCCGCGGACGCGGTGAAGAACGCGACGGCTTCCTTCTCGTCCGGGGACGGCGTGCTGGCGGTGTCGACGACGATCTCGACACCGGCGAGTGCGTCGGCCAGGCCCTTGCCGGTGACCACGTCGACGCCTGTGGCGCGCGACAGCGCCACCACATCGTGGCCGCGCTCCTCGAGAATCCGGACGACGTGGCTGCCCAGGCGGCCGGTCGCACCCACAACGGCGATCTTCTTCGGCTCGGACATGGCGGTTCTCCTCGGTGCTCGCTGGTGCTCGCGGGGCGCGAACGGGGTTCCGCCCCCGTTCCCGTTTTTGTTCGACGCAGCACTGACGGATGCGGTGCGGACGATGTGACAGGCGCGCCGAATATCTTTCGTGGCGCATCCCCGATCGCGGCCGCCATCCGCACGGACGCCACTCGGGGCGCCTCCCGGGCGACACCGACCCCGAGACGCCGGCGGCGTTCTACGCCGCCGTGATCCAGGGCATGAATCAGCAGGCCTGCGACGGAGCTTCGCGCCAGGTCCTGGAAGCGGTGGCGGAATCGGCCATGCGGGCCTGGCCGGACACGAAGGCGTGACAATCACGCACACGTTTGAGTCAGCCGGTTCTCCGTGCGGCACCGCGCTTGCATCCTGGACATCAGGATGCGGGCAACGGGGGTGCGCGTGGATACAGCGTGCGGGTGTGCCGGGGCGTTGTGGCTGCTCGACCCCGTCGTCATCGTGGCACTGTTCGTTGTCGGCGCGGTGCTGGCCGTGTTCCTGCTCCTCGTGCTGATCGCGCTCGCGTACGGAATGACGCTGTCGGGCGGTACGGCCGTGCGTGGCGCGGTGCGTCACGTGCGGCAGCAGGGCGAAGCCGACGAAGCCCACGACGAGGACGACCCCGACGAGCCGCCCCCGCTCCCGATGTTCACGTGGTACGAGGAGACGGCAGACACGTCGCGTCGCCCGCGCTTCGGCCGGTCGAGCTGAGCGGTCAGCGTGCGCCGGGCAGCAACGCCGCCCCGATCAACCCCGCGTCCGGCCCGAGTTCGGCGCGGCGGAGCGGCGGCGGCCCCGGGCGGGCGGCGGTGAGCGCCGTATAGGTGCGGGTGAGGGCCGCGGAGACCGGGCCGTCGGTGGTGCCGAGGCCGCCGCCGAGGACGACCGCACGGGGGTCGAGGAGGCGGACCACGGCGGCGAGGACGGTGCCGAGGGCGCGGCCGGCGGTGTCGAGGACGGCCGCGGCGTCGGGGTCGCCGTCGGCGGCGAGGGCCGTGACTTCCCGGGCGCCGGGGGTGGGGGTGCGGCCCAGGGCGGTGTAGCGGTCGCCGATGCCGCGGCCGGAGGCGAACTGTTCGAGGTTGCCGGCGAAGTCGGGGGCGACCGAGGCGGGGACTTCGAACTCGCCGAGGGCGATGGCTTCGCCGCGGGCGCCGGGCCAGACCGTGCGGTCGACGACGAAGGCCGACGACAGGCCGGTGCCGAGGGAGACGTACAGGAAATCGCCGAGGTCGCGACCGGCGCCGTGTGCGGCTTCGCCGAGTGCGCCGCAGCGGACGTCCGAGCCGACGGCGCGGGGGACGTCTTCGAGGCCGGCGGCCTTGAGCGCGGTGTCCAGGGTGTCGAGAGGCTGGTCGTCCCAGGCGAGGACTTCGCGGCTGGTCACCAGGCCGTCGGCGGCGACGTACTCGGGCAGGCCGACGCCAAGGCCGGCGACGTCGAGGCCGCGGGCGGCGGCCTCCGCCAGCAGGTCGGCGATCGCGGCGGTGGTGCCGGCGAGGCCGGGGTCGCGGAGGCGGCCCGCGGTCGCGGTGCGGCGTTCGCGGCGCAGGACGATCGTGCCGTCGGCGGCGACCAGCCCGGCGGCGATCTTGGTGCCGCCGACGTCTATGCCCGCGGTGACGGTCGTGCTGTGCATGGTGGCTCTCCGGGCGGGTGGGTCCGGACCCCGCGGTCCGGCAGGCAGGCGGATCGGGCGGGGGTCAGGCGCCGCGCAGCAGCGTCGCCTCGAAGCGGTACGCGTCGCCGCGGTAGATCGCGCGGCCGAGGAGGACCGGGGTGTCGGTCTGGTCGTGCGTGATCTCGTCGCAGACCAGGACCGGGCTGCCGAGGGGGATGCCCAGCAGGTCGGCTATGCGGTGGTCGGCGGCCTCGGCGTGGGCGGTGTAGGCGCTGCGCATGACGTGCACGCCACTGTCCTCAAGAAGGGAGAAAAGGGATATATCAGTCAAATCAGATGAGGCGACGGTGTCTTGTGCGCGCGCCAGCACCGTGGTGTCGACGCACACCGGCACGTTTTCGAGCCCGCGTACGCGCACGATCTCCACGACCGGGGAGGCGGGTGCCGCACGCAGCCGCTGGGCTTCCTCGTAGGTCGCCGAACGCAGTTCGCAGGACAGCACCTGGGCGCTGGCGGTCAGGCCGCGGGCCCGGGCGACCTCGCTGAAGCTCTTGAGCACGCTGGGGGGTTCGCTGACCATGTCGGCGCGGACGAACCAGCCGCGCTGGGCCGACGCGTGGACGCGGCCCTCGGCCTCCAGGATCGCGAGGGCGAGGCGCAGGCTGCTGCGGCTGACCCCGACCCGCTTGGCCAGCGCCCGCTCGCCGGGCAACTGGCTGCCGGGCAGCCAGACGCGCTGGTCCAGCAGGCGGGAAAGCTGCTGGTGGGCGAGCTGCACAGCCGGGCCGGCCGAAGCCAGGGGCGGTGGTCCGGTCTGCACGTCGGCGGCCTCGGCTGCCGGGCCGCCCGGAACGGGTCCGCCCGACGCCGCGCCCGCGGGTATCGCCGGCGCCGGCACGGCTGCCCCGTCCGCGCGGCTATCGCCGTGCCCCGGCGGGGAGTTCCGGTCGCCTTCCGAGTCCCCCATGCGCCGGTCGAGCGCCTCGTTGGTGGTCATGAGCGGGGACTGTACCAGGCTGACCAATCGTCAGACCAGATGTGAATGTGGTCCAATCTCTGGACTAACTGGTCTGAGGTGGTGCAGGATCACCGAGGCGCCAGGAAGCGGAACATCCGATTCCGGAAATCCCCCCGCCGCCCGCACCCGCGGCGCGGCCCCGGTGGACCGTCCTCCGGAAGAGGCCCGCTTCCCGGCGTCCGCGGCATCCCGCGCGGTGCCGCCACCGCAACGACACCCGCCGCGGCCGGACCGCCCGGGTCGTCCCGTAACGCAGGAGCCGAGGAAGCCTCTATGCCGGTACGTCAGCCCGTCCGTCTCGCCGTCGTCGGCGCCGGGACGATCTCGCAGTCGGTCCACCTGCCGGCCGTACACCGTCTCGCGGCGCTGTTCGAGCTCGCCGCCGTCTGCGACCTGTCCCCGTCGCGCGCCGCCGCCGTCGCCGCACGCAACGGCGTGGGGGTCCGCGGCACCAGCGACTACGCCGAGATCCTCGCCGCGCCCGACGTCGACGCCGTCCTGCTGGCCACCCCCGGCACGCACGCCCGCGACGCCCGCGCCGCCCTGGAGGCCGGCAAGCACGTCCTCGCCGAGAAGCCCCTGTGCCTGACCACCGCCGAGGCCGCCGAGCTGGGCGCGCTCGCCGAGTCCAACGGCCTCGTGCTGCAGGTCGGCTACATGAAGATGTACGACCCGCTCACCGAGGTGGCCGCCGCCGAGCTGGCCGCCCTGGACACCCCGCGTACCGTCCGGGTCACCGTGCTGCACCCGGCGGACGAGCCGCAGGTCGAGCACCTGCGCATGGCGACGCCCGCCGACGACGCCGACATGTCCGTCGTCGAGGCGGCCATGGCCTACGAAGCGGAGCGCACCGCCGAAGCCCTTGGCGACGTCCCCGCCGAGCTGGCCCGCTACTACCGCGACGTGCTCAACGGCTCGGTCATCCACGAGCTGTCCGTGCTCCGCGCCCTCGGCTTCACGCTGCCGGACACCTTCGAGACCGCCGAGCTGTGGCCGTGGCCGGTCGACGGCGAGCCGCCGTGCCTGCTGGCCACCGCCCCGCTCGGCGCGGACGGCGCGGCCCGCCTGGTGCTGAACTGGAACTGGCTGCCCGACCACCCGGACTACGGCGAGGAGATCGCCGTCCTCGCCCGCGACGGGCGGCTGCACCTGGACATGGCCGCGCCGTACCTGACCGACGTGCGCAGCTCGCTGCGCGTCGAGCGGGCCGCGGACGGCGTGCGCCGCGACAGCGTGGTGCGCACCGGCTACGACACCGGCTTCGTCCGCCAGCTCGAGGAATTCGCGTACGCGGTACGCGACGGCGCCCCGGTGCGTTCCGGCGCGGCCGGCGCCGCCGAGGACATCCGCTGCCTCCAGGCCCTGCTCGCCGCCCTCGCGGCCCGCGCGGGCGTCACCGTCGGCGGCGAAGCGGGAGGTGCCGCATGAGCTCCGACCCGAAGCCCGTGGTCGACGCGCGCGCCAACCGGCCCGCGAACCTCCCCGACGGCATCCGCCTCGGCAACGCCCCCGTCAGCTACGGCGTCTACGGCGAAGCCGCGGGCGGCGACGGCACCTCGCCCGAGGCGCTCCTGAAGTCGATGGCCGAAGCCGGCTACGAAGGCAGCGAACTCGGCCCGCCCGGATTCTTCGGCACCCCCGACGAGACCGCCGCGCTGTTCGCCACGTACGGCCTGGCCCCGGTCGGCGCCTACATCCCCGTGCACTACGCCCTCGGCGACGACGTCGTCGCGTACGACATGGCGCGCATGGAGCAGACCTGCCGCGAACTCGCCGCGTGCGCCGAGAAGTCCGGCGAGGAGCCGCTGGCCATCCTCGCCGACGAGGGCAGCGAGGCACTGCTGCACAACCCGGCCCGGCCGTGGGACGACCGTTCCCTCGCGCTCGACCCGGCCGGGTGGGACCGGCTCGCCGCACTCTCGGCCAAGGCCGTGGAGTTGGCGCGCCGCTATGGGCTGCGCCCGTCGTTCCACCCGCACATCAGCACCTTTATCGAGTCCCCGTGGGAGGTCGACCGCCTCCTCGAACTCACCGAAGTCGGCATCACCCTCGACATCGCCCACCTCCAGCTCGCCGGCGGCGACCCCGTCGCGTGCCTGGACAAGTGGCGCGACCGCATCAACCACGTGCACGTCAAGGACGTCGACACCGGCGTCCTGACCCGCGCGAAGGCCGCCGGGCGCACCGACTTCGACGAGTGGTGGGCGGACGTGTGCGTGCCGTTCGGCCGCGGCGACGTCGACATCGACGCGTTCCTCGCCGACCTCCTGCGCGGCGGCTACCGGGGCTGGCTGCTGGTCGAACAGGACCGCGCCCCGACACCCGCCGACGAATACCCCGCGGTCGCCGCCGAGCAGGCCGCGAACCTCGCCTGGCTGGCGGACAAGGTCGCCGCCCACGCCTGACCCTCCCTCCCGGAGCCCGCCTCCGGAAGAGTCTCCGAACGGAGCAAGGACCATGAAGAAGCTGCGCTTGACCGGGGCCGTGGGGGCAGCCCTGGCCGGCCTGCTGGTGGCCGGCTGCGGCGTCCCCGGCGCCGGGACCACCGCGTCCTCCGGGTTCGACGGCCCGCGCATCACCGAGCGGGTCACCCCCGAGGACGTCGCCAAGCTCGGCGACACCACCCTCCGCGTGCTGGCCGACGCCGGCGAGGAGGACACCCTCAACGCCCTCGTGCCGCTGTACGAGAAGAAGTACCCGAACGTGAAGGTCAAGGTCACCACCAAGGGCTTCGACGACCTGATGAAGACGGTCGTCAACACCCTGTCCGGCGACGACGCCCCCGACCTCGCGCAGGGCAACCAGGGCTACGGCACCGACGGCCCGCTCGTCAAAGCCGGGCTGATCCGGCCGCTCGACGACGTGCTGCGCACCTACGGGTGGGAGAACTTCCTGACCGACGGCACGCTCAAGCAGTGGCGCTGGTCGGCCGGCGGCACGATCTTCGGCGCGGGCAGCCTGTACGGCATATCCCCGGTCACCGAGTACGTCGGCGTCTTCTACAACACCGACAAGCTCGCCAAGCTCGGCATCGAGCCGCCCAAGACCTACGCGGAGTTCACCGCCGCGCTGGACAAGGCCAAGGCGGCCGGCGAACAGCCCCTCATGCTCGGCAACGCCGAGAAGTACCCGGCGAGCCAGGTCATCGGCCTCGTGCAGGCGCAGAATACCCCCAGCCGCGACATCCGCAGCTGGCTGGCCGGGGTGCCCGGCTCGGCGATCACCGACGCCGGCACCGTCGACGCCGCCCGGACCGTGCAGGACTGGGCGGGGCGCGGCTACTTCGGACCCGGCTACAACGGCATCAGCGCGGACGACGCGGCCGCCAAGTTCGCCCAGGGCCAAGGCGTCTTCTACGTCGCCGGGTCCTGGAACGCGCCGAGCCTGCAGGAGAGCATGAACGGCCGCGTCGGCTTCACCCTGCCCACCCGCCCGGACGGCACCCGCGCCACGGTCGGCTCGATGGGCCTGGGCTGGCACATCGGCACCAAGACGAAGAACCTGACCGCCTCGGTCGCGTTCCTCGACATGCTGATGAGCGACGAGTTCGCGCAGAACCTCACCGACGTCGGCCGCACCCCCGTCACCGGACACGGCACCGTCAAGGCGGCCAGCCCGGTCGTCGAGCAGGTCAACGGCATCGGCACCAAGCTGCTCGCGGACGACGGCCAGAACTTCTACCTGGACTGGGCGTCGACCACGATGTACGACACGGTCGGCGCGAAGACCCAGGACCTGCTGGACCGGCGCACCAGCCCGGAGGGCTTCGCCACCGGACTCCAGGACGACTGGAAGGCGTTCCAGCAGAAGCAGCGCGAGGACGCCGCCGCCGGGGCCGGATCATGACCGCGGTCACCGAGGCCCGCACCGCCGCCTCCACCCCGGAGGCGGAGGTGCCGGCCCGGCCCCGCAAAGGCGCGGTCGCCGCGTGGGCCTCGCGGCAGTACTGGCCCGCCTACCTCTACCTGCTGCCCGGCGCCGTGTTCTACGTGCTGTTCGTGCTGCGGCCGCTCGGCCAGACCGCGTGGATCTCGCTGTTCCGCTGGGACGGCCTCACCGAGGGCCGCTGGGCGGGGCTCGACAACTACCGCGACCTGTTCCACGACGGACGCATCCCGTCCGCGCTGGCGCACTCGCTCGTGTTCGTCGTCGCCTACGCGTTCCTGCCCGTCGCGCTCGGACTGGTACTCGCGGGGCTGATGTCCCGCATCAAGGTGCGCGGCCTGACGTTCTTCCGCGCGGTGCTGTTCCTGCCGCAGATCCTCGCCACCGTCGTCGTCGCCGTGTCGTGGCGCTGGATCTACGACATCGACGGCCCGCTCAACGCGGCGCTGCGCGCGGTCGGCCTCGGCGGCCTCACCCGGGCCTGGCTCGGCGACTACGACACGGCGCTGCCCGCCGTGGCCGTGGTCGGCACGTGGGTCATGTACGGCCTGTGCATGGTCCTGTTCCTGGCCGGCGTGCAGAAGATCCCCACCGAGCGGTACGAGGCGGCCCGCCTCGACGGCGCCGGCCCGATCCGCGAGTTCTTCGCGGTGACGCTGCCCGCACTGCGCGGCGAAATCGCCATCGCGCTGGTGCTCACCATCACGTACGCGCTGCGCAACTTCGACCTCGTCTGGAACACCACCGCGGGCGGCCCCGGCACGTCGACGACGGTGCCCAGCGTGTTCATCTACCAGGGCGCCTTCATCACGCGCGAGGTCGGCGGCGCCGCCGCGATCAGCGTGTGCCTGACCGCCGTCGTGCTCGTGGTGACCGGCGTCGTCATGCGCCTCGTCCGCGGAAAGGAGGACTGAGCCGTGCCCACCAACCGCCGTCACACCGTCATCGGTCACGCGATCCTCGTCATCGCGGCGATCGTCGCGCTCTACCCCTTCGTGTCCGTGCTGCTCCTGGCGTTCAGCGAACCGGGCACCAAACGCAGCGGGTTCACCATCCCGAAGTCGCTCAGCTTCGACAACTTCAGCGAGGCGTGGCACCGCGGGCTGTTCTCGCACGCGCTCACGTCCAGCCTGATCGTCGCGGTCGCCGTCGTGGTGGGCACGATCGTGCTGGCCACGCTCGCCGGATACGCCTTCGCGTTCTTCCCGTTCCCCTTCAAGGGGCTGTTCCTGCTGCTGCTGTTGGTGGGGCTGGTCATGCCGTACGAGGCGACCGTCATCCCGCTGTACTACCAGCTCAAGGACTGGCACCTGACCAACACGTACTGGGCGCTGATCCTCCCGCAGATCGGGCTGTCACTGCCGTTCGCGGTGTTCTGGATGCGCACCTTCTTCGTGTCGACGCCGGCCGCGCTGCGCGAAGCCGCCTCGGTGGACGGCGCCTCGAAGTTCCGGGTGCTGCGCTCGATCCTGCTGCCGATGGCGATCCCGGCGATCGGAACCCTGGCCACGCTGCTGTTCCTGTTCGCGTGGAACGAGTTCCTGCTCGCGCTCGTCCTGGTGCCGGACAACCCCGACGTGCAGACCGCCCCACTGTCCCTGTCCTTCTTCGCGGGCAACCGCCGCAACAGCGACCCGGGTGTCACCGCGGCCGCCGCGGTCCTGGTCGCCCTGCCGATCCTCATCAGCTACATCGCTCTCCAGCGCCGCATGATCAGCGGCATGCTCGCGGGCGCCGTCAAGGAGTAAGCACCATGCCAGCCTCCCTTCGCCCGCGCGTCTTCGCCGGCCCCGCCGACCTCGGCCGGGCGCTCGCCGAGGAGATCGCGGACGGAATCGCCAAGGCCGCGGCCGCCGGACACCGCTACGTGCTCGGCTGCCCGGGCGGCCGCAGCCCCAAGCCGGTCTACGACGCGCTCGCCGCGCTGACCGCCGAACGCGGCCTCGACCTGCGGCACGTGGTGATCGCCATGATGGACGAGTACGTGCTGCCGGTCGGTGACGGCTCGTCCGGTGTGTTCGTCGACGTCGACCACACCGCGCACAACTCGTGCCACCGCTTCGCCGCCGACGAGATCGTCGGCCCGCTGAACGCGGCCGCCGGCGAAGGCCGCGGCATCCCCGCGGCCTCGGTGTGGTTCCCCGACCCGGCCGACCCGGCGGCGTACGAGACGCGGCTCGCGGAGAGCGGGATCGACCTGTTCATCCTCGCCTCCGGCGCGTCCGACGGGCACATCGCCTTCAACCCGCCCGGCGCGGCCGCCGACAGCATCAGCCGCGTCGTCGCACTCGCGGACACCACGCGCGAGGACAACCTGGGCACCTTCCCGGACTTCGCCTCGATCGACGAGGTGCCCCGGCACGGGGTGACGGTCGGCGTGGCCACGATCGTCCGGCACTCGCGACGCGCCGTCATGGTCGTGCACGGCGCGCACAAGCGCGAGGCCGTGCGCCGCCTGGCGGCCGCGGGCGGCTACGACCCGGCGTGGCCGGCGACGCTCGTCGTCGAATGCCGCGAGCCGGACCTGTACGTGGATGCGGCCGCGGCCGCGGCCGACGGGGAAACGGCGTGACCGCGCCGCGGTTCGACCTGGTCACGCTCGGCCGGGTCGGCGTCGACCTCTACCCCGAGCAGGTGGGCGTCGGGCTCGCCGAGGTGCGGACATTCGCCAAGTACCTCGGCGGCAGCGCCACGAACGTCGCGGTGGCGGCGGCCCGGCACGGGCTGCGTTCCGCGGTGACCACCGGCGTCGGCGACGACCCCCTCGGCGGGTTCGTCCGCGCGGCGCTGCGCGGCTTCGGCGTCGACGACCGCTTCGTCGTGACGGTGCCGGGCGCGCAGACGCCCGTGGTGCTGTGCGAGATCTTCCCGCCGGACGACTTCCCGCTGTACTTCTACCGGCCCGACGCGCCGGACATGCGGATTCGGGCCGACGACCTGGACGCGGAAGCGCTGCGTGCCGCGCGCGTGGTGTGGGTGACCGGCAGCGGACTGTCCGCCGATCCGTCCCGGACCGCCACCCTCGCGGCGATCGCCGACCGGCCGCGCGACGAGGCCGGCAACGACACCGTGTTCGACCTCGACTGGCGGCCGATGTTCTGGTCCCGCCCGGAGGACGCACCCGCCTGGTACGCCCGTGCCCTGGCACACGCGACCGTGGCCGTCGGCAACCGCGACGAGGTCGAGGTCGCCGTCGGCACCCGCGACCCGGACGAGGCCGCCGACCGGCTGCTCGCCCGCGGCCTGCGCCTGGCCGTGGTCAAGCAGGGCCCGCACGGCGTCCTCGCGCGCACCCCGTCCGAGGAAGTCCGGCTGCCACCCATGCCCGTGGACGTCGTCAACGGCCTCGGCGCGGGCGACGCGTTCGGCGGCGCGCTGGTGTCCGGCCTGGTGGCCGGCCTGCCGCTCGCCCGGACGCTGGAACTCGCCAACGCCGCGGGCGCCTTGGTCGCCGCCCGGCACTCCTGCGCGGACGCGATGCCGACGACCGGCGAACTCGACGAGTTCATCCGCACCGGAGTGGCCCCGCCGGAGGCGCCTGCCGACCGGTCCGTTCCGGCGGCACCTGTTCCCGCGAACCCTGCTTTTGCGGCACCTGTTCCCGCGGCACCTGTTCCCGCGCCGTCGGCCGATATCCCGGCCGCCGCCGCGTCCCGTACCGACAACGGAGGATCCCGTTGAGCACCGAGACCAGCAACGCCATCGCTTCCGTGGTCCGCACCCGGCTGACCGACCCGGCGGCGATCCGCCGGACGGCGGACGCCCGGCCCCGGTTCGCGCGTGAGGGCTTCGCCCGGCCGCTGTTCATCCTCGCCGCGGACCACCCGGCGCGCGGCGCGGTCGCCGCGGGCGGCAACCCGACCGCGATGGGCGACCGGCACGAACTCCTCGCCCGCTGCGCCGAGGCGCTCGCCCGGCCCGGCGTCGACGGTTTCCTCGGCACCCCGGACATCGTCGAAGACCTCATGCTGATGGGGGCGTTGGACGGCAAGCTGGTCCTCGGCTCGATGAACCGCGGCGGCATTCCGGGTGCGACGTTCGAACTCGACGACCGCTTCACCGGCTACGACGCGCGCGGCATCGCCGAGGGCGGCCTGGACGGCGGCAAGGTCCTGCTGCGCGTCGACCCCGCCGAACAGGGCACCGCCGAAACCCTCCTCGGCACCGCGAACGCGGTCAACGACCTCGCCGAGCGCGAACTCCTTGCGCTGATCGAGCCGTTCAAGTCGGTGCGGGAGAACGGCAAGGTCCGCAACGTCCTCACCGCGGACGCGCAGATCTGGGTCAACAACATCGCCGCGGGCCTCGGCCGCACCTCCGCGTACACCTGGCTCAAGGTGCCGGTCGTGGACGAGATGGAGCGCATGATGGCCTCCACCACCATGCCGACGCTGCTGCTCGGCGGCGAGGGCGGCGGCGACGTGGACGCCATGTACGCGTCGTGGCAGAAGGCGCTGGAGATCGAGCACGTGCGCGGCCTGATCATCGGCCGCACGATGCTGTTCCCCCACGACGGCGACGTCGCCAAGGCCGTCGACACCGCGGTGTCGCTGCTCGGGCGGGACGACGCATGAGCCTGCACCTGCGCTACGGCGCCACGGGGTCGGACGGCTTCACGGTGGAGGTGACGCCGGAGGCCGCGGGCTGGGCGTACAGCTCGCTGCGGGTGCTGGAGCTGGCCCCGGGCGGGTCGGCGACGTTCGGGACCGGGGACAGCGAGGCGATCGTGCTGCCGCTGTCCGGCGCGTGCTCGGTGGCGGTCGACGGCAGGTCCTTCGAACTGACCGGTCGTGCCGACGTGTTCGCGCGGGTGACGGACTTCGCGTACGTGCCGCGCGATGCCGAGGTGACCGTCACGTCCGAGGCCGGCGGCCGGTTCGCGCTGCCCGCCGCCCGGTGCGACCGGCGCCTGGAGGCCGCCTACGGGGCCGCGGAGGACGTCTCCGTGGAGATCCGCGGCGCCGGCAGCGCGACCCGCCAGGTGAACAACTTCGCGTCGCCCGACGGCTTTCCCTGCGACCGGCTGGTCGCGGTGGAGGTACTGACGCCGGACGGCAACTGGTCGTCCTACCCGCCGCACAAGCACGATGAGGCACACGACGGCGAAGCCGTTCTCGAGGAGATCTACTACTTCGAGATCGGCGGCAGCCCCGCGGCCGCACCCGGCTTCGGCTACCAGCGCGTCTACGGCTCCGGTGTCGACGAACTGTCGGAGGTCCGGCAGGGCGACGTCGTCCTGGTGCCGCGCGGCTACCACGGGCCGTCGATGGCCGCCCCCGGCTACCCGATGTACTACCTCAACGTGCTCGCCGGGCCGCACGCCGAGCGGACCATGGCCTGCTGCGACGACCCCGACCACCACTGGGTGCGGGACTCGTGGGAGTCCCAGGAGACCGACGCGCGGGTGCCGATGTGCGACGCGTGGGGTGCGCGGTGAGCCGCGGCACGCGGCGGCTGACGACCGCCCAGGCGCTCGTGGCCTTCCTCGCCCGGCAGTACACCGAGCGCGACGGCGTCCGGCAGCGGCTGATCGAGGGCTGCTTCGGGATCTTCGGGCACGGGAACGTGGCCGGGATCGGGCAGGCACTGCTCCAGCAGCCGGGCGATCTGGCGTACCACCAGTCGCGCAACGAACAGGCGATGGTGCACGCCGCCGTCGCGTACGCCCGCACCAAGCGCCGGCTCTCGACGCTGGCGTGCACGACGTCGGTGGGCCCGGGCGCCACCAACATGGTCACCGGGGCGGCCCTGGCGACCGTCAACCGGCTGCCGGTCCTGCTGCTCCCCGGCGACACGTTCGCCACCCGGGTCGCCTCGCCGGTCCTGCAGGAACTCGAACTCCCCTACGCCGCGGACATCTCCGTCAACGACGTGTTCCGTCCGGTGTCGCGGTTCTTCGACCGCGTGTGGCGGCCGGAGCAACTGCTGTCGTCGGCGACGCAGGCGATGCGCGCCCTCACCGACCAGGCCGAGACGGGCGCCGTCACGCTGGCGCTGCCGCAGGACGTCCAGGCCGAAGCGTGGGACTTCCCCGAGGAGTTCTTCGCGGACCGGGTATGGCACATCCGCCGTCCGGCACCGGACGACGCGTCCCTGGGCGCGGCGCTGCGGCTGCTGCGGGACGCCGCGCGTCCGCTGATCGTGGCGGGCGGCGGGGTCGTGCACTCCGACGCGTCGGACGCGCTGGCCGCGTTCGCGGCCCGCACCGGCATCCCGGTCGCGGTCACCCAGGCGGGCAAGGCCGCGCTCCCGCACGGCCACCCGGCCGCGGTCGGAGCGGTCGGCCACACCGGCACGACCGCCGCGAACGCGCTGGCCCGCGACGCGGACGTGGTCATCGGCATCGGCACGCGCTGGCAGGACTTCACCACCGCGTCGCGCACCCTGTTCGCCGACCCCGACGTGCGGTTCGTCAACGTCAACATCGCCGCCTTCGACGCCGCCAAGCAAGCCGGCGTCTCGGTGGTCGCCGACGCGCGTGCCGCGATCGAGGCCTTCGACCGGGAACTCGCCGATTGGCAGGCTCCCCACGTACACCGTTCGCGGGCCGCGGAACTCGCCGCGGACTGGGACCGGGTCGCCCAGGCCGCCATCGACCACGCACACACGCCCCTGCCCAGCCAAAGCGAAATCGTCGGCGCGGCCAACGCGCTGATGGGCCCGCGCGACGTGGTCGTAGGCGCGGCGGGATCGCTTCCCGGCGACCTGCACAAGCTGTGGCGCCCGGCCGACCCGCTGGGCTACCACGTCGAGTACGGGTTCTCGTGCATGGGCTACGAGGTCGCGGGCGGCCTCGGCGTCAAGATGGCCGCACCGGACCGCGAGGTCGTGGTGATGGTCGGCGACGGCTCCTACCTGATGATGGCGCAGGAGATCGCGACCGCGGTCGCCGACGGCATCAAACTGGTGATCGTGCTCGTCGAAAACCACGGCTACGCCTCGATCGGCGCCCTGTCCGAATCCCTCGGCTCCGCGCGCTTCGGCACCAACTACCGCTACCGCGACGCCGAAACGGACCGCCACGAAGGCGGCATACTCCCGGTCGACCTGGCCGCGAACGCCGCCAGCCTCGGCGCCCGCGTCCTGCGGGCAACGACCCTGCCCGAGTTCCGCTCGGCATTCGCCGAGGCCCTGGCAGCGGCGGAAACGACGGTGGTCCACGTCGAGACGGACCCGCGCGTGCCCTCACCGTCGTCGGACGCATGGTGGGACGTCCCGGTCGCGGAGGTGTCGGAGTTGGAATCGACACGAGCGGCACGGGTGGCTTACGAGGAGGCCAAGCGGGGGCAGCGGCCGCTCGTGTGAGGGGGCTGTGGCGCGGGGGTTCCGCGGGGGTAGCGAGGGGGCGGTGAGGGGCGGTGCCCGGTCGGTTGTGAGGGTGATCGACCGGGCACCGACGCCGGGGCCTTGCGGCTCAACGCGGGTTTCGGCCGCGGTTGGCGTCACACGTGACAGTGCACATGCACCAGGAGTGCGTCGCCGGACAGATCGATCAAGTAGCGGGGACTGGTGAGCCCTTCAAGCGGCGTTCTGCGCTCAGCCGCCGGGTCAGGCCCCCGCCGTCCTCCGCAGCTTTCCGATCCCGCCCCACGACACCCGCTGATACGGCGGCAGCGGGTCGGCGATCGGGGTTGCGGGACGCCATGCCGCCAGGGGGACGACGCCCGGTTCGACGAGGTCGAAGCCGGCGAAGAAGGCCTCGATTTCGGCGGAGCTACGGAAGCGGCCGCTGCCGAGGGTGCGGAGCATCAGCTTCTCCATCTCGGCCGCCTCGGGGCCACTCGCGCAGAAATGGGTGAGGTAGAGGTAGCTGCCGGGGGCGACGGCGTCGCGGTAGGCGGCGACGACGCCGTTCGGGTCTTCCGCGTCGCCGAGGTGGTGGATGACGCCGAGCATCAGCAGGGCGATCGGGCGGGAGAAGTCGAGGAGGCCGACGACTTCGGGGCGGGACAGCACGTCGGCGGGGTCGCGCAGGTCGGCGGTGGCGACCTTGGTGTACGGGTTGCTCGCGAGCAGCGCGCGTCCGTGGGCGAGGACGATCGGGTCGTTGTCGATGTACGCGACGCGTGCCTCGGGATTGACCGACTGCGCGATCTCGTGCGTGTTTTCGCCACTCGGCAGCCCGGAGCCCAGGTCGAGGAACTGGTCGATGCCCTGCTCGGCGAGGAACCGCACGCCGCGCCCCATCATCGCGCGGTGCGCCTGCGCGCCGATCCGGGCACCGGGGAGAACCCGCAGCGTCTCGTCGGCTATCGCCCGGTCGACCTCGAAGTTGTCCTTGCCGCCGAGGATCGCGTCGTACACGCGGGCAACGCTGGGTACGGAGACGTCGATGCCCTGGGGATCCCAGTCGCGCATCGGATCGCTCGTCCCCCCGGCCGCCTGCACCGCCGTCCCAGGTGTTTCAGGTGTCTCCAACGCCGTTCCCCCGTCCGCTCGTTGATGGCACGTCAGGGCCGCACCGGAGGCAGAGTAACCGAACGGTCGCACGTACGGGTCCGCGGCGGCGTGTGTCGTTCAGAAGCGGGCGATCCCCGAGGCGGTTGCGGCGGTGAGCCAGTTGGCGTAGGCGGCGAAGAGTTCCGGGAACAGTGCGGGGTCGGTGATGAGGCCGGGCTCGTCGAGGGCGAGGAAGTCGCAGTTGGCGGCGGGGCGTGCGGGGAGGTCCGTGACGACCTGCCGGAGCGTGGTGAAGGCGGTGGGGCCGAGGCCGATGAACTGCCAGAAGACCGGAAGCGCGGCCGCTTCGGTGAGGGTTCGGGCGAGCGGGGCGGAGTCGGTGAGGTCGGAGGCGGTGAAGAAGAGGACCAGGGTGGGGCGGCTGCCGGCGGGGGCGTCGTAGGTGTCGGCGAGTTCGGCGGCGACGCGGGCCTGGTTGGGGATGATGCCGTGGCGGAGCGCGTGCAGGCGGTCGCGCTTGAGCCAGTAGGGGAGTTCGGCGACGGACAGCTTGCGACGTAGGCGGGTATGGCGGTTGACGTACGCCCACACCTCCGCCTCCGCGTCGTCCGCCGCGCAGGCGGCCACCGCGGCGAGGCGTTCGATCAGTGCGGTGATCGCGGCGTGGTTTTCCATGTGCTCCTGGAGCGTGAGGCCGCCCGGCCGGCGCGCCTGGGGCGGCCTGATGATGTCCGCCATGTCGGCCGAGGCGTCCATGGCCACCACGACCCGTGCGCGGAGCCCCGACAGCCCGCAGGCGGCCATGGCCGCGGCGGCATCGCGCTTGCGGTACTCCATCCGCAGCGCGAGGGCGCGGTCGGAGAGGCGGGCGGAGTCCGCGGCGGGAGGGAAGCCGCCGAGGGCGGGGCCGGGCGTCGGCGGGGGTGCGGCGGGGCGTGCGGGCAGCGGGGGAGGCGTCGAGGGGCGGGGTGGGACGGCTGCTGGGGTCGGTGCGTGCGGTGTGGGTGCCGCCGCGTGGGAATCGTCGTCCACCGTCACGCCGTAGTCCTGTGCGAGTCCGGCCAGGCCGGAGGCGTACCCCTGTCCCACGGCGCGGATCTTCCAGGCAGCGCCGCGGCGGTAGAACTCGGCCAGGACCAGCACGGTCTCCGGCCCTGTGGCGGTGACGGCACACGTGGCGGCGAACCCGGCGCCGAGGGCGGTGACTTCGGTGCGGAGGCCGGCGACGTCGGCGAAGGCGCGTCCGTCCGTGGACGCGGCGACGATGACGCGGGCCACGTCCGCGGGCAGGACGTCGAGTGCGACCCGGACGCATGCCTGGCCCGGAGCGTCCGAGGCCGTGCACCGCACCGCGCCGTTGCCCCCGGTCGGCTGGTTGTAGAAGACGAAATCGGCGTCCGAACGCACCTTGCCGTCGGTACCGAGCAGGAGAGCGCACACGTCGACGGCCGGGGCTCCGGGGCGGGCGTCCCAGGTCACCGTCGTCGCGAAGGCGCGTTCCGAGACGGGCGCGTTGGCGCCGGCGGAAAGGGTCAGCATGGCCTCATTGTTCGATCGGCCGCGGCACCCGGAATCCGCTGTCGCGAAACGGTGACACGAAGCGGCCGTGATTCAGGGGTGACCCTGAGCGGAGGGCCTGGGCAGTTCCTGCTGCGCTGCCCGCGAGCCGAACGCCCACGTCAGCAGTTGCGTCAAGTGGGCGGTGATCACCGGGGGTTCCGCCCGGTCCAGGAGCAAGTGCATCGTGATGGCGCCGGTGACGGTCTCCGTGGTGAGGACCGGGTCGATGTCCGGGTGGACTTCGCCGCGGGCTTGGGCGGCGGTGAGCAGGGCGTCGAGGGAGTGGCGGATCGGGGTGATGAGGTGCTTGGACAGGCCCGGCAGGGTGTCGGAGGTGCCGATTTCGGCGAGGAGGCCGCGGACGCCGGCGCGCACGTCCGGGCGGGCCGCGTGGGTGACCATGGCGTCGACCCAGGTGCGGACGTCGTGGTCGAGGGGGCCGGGGAAGGTGCTCGGCCAGGTCGTGGCCTCGGCGGCGAACATGGCTTCGGAGACGAGGGCTGCCTTGGTCGGCCACCAGCGGTAGACGAGCTGCCGGGTCACGCCCGCGCTGCGGGCGACTTCGGCGAAGGTGACGCCGGGGTAGCCGTCCGCGACGAGGATCGCGCGGGTGGACGTGAGGACCGCGCGGTGGCGTTCCAGGTCGCGGGGTCGGCCGGCGGGGCGCGGGCCGCGCGCGGTGCTGTGTTCCTGGGTCACCACGATCTCCCGAGTGTGCGCGCGAAAGGGCCCGGATCGCCCCCGGGCGACGCTACTTGATGCCGGTCGGCGAGCGGAGATTCGGCGCCTCCGGCCCTTCATCTATTTCCATACACCTTGTATGTTAACGCGGCCGGTGGGACACGGCGTGCAACTCGGCGTGCCACGAACAGGAGACGACGATGAGCGAGACGACGGCCTACGAAGCTCTGGAGAGCGTCCGCGCGCTGCGTGAACTGCACGCCGCGATCGGCACCCGGCTCGACGGGGTCCTCGCCGACGCGCGTACCGAGGACGAGGCGGCGCAGGCGGCGCTCATGCTGCTCCGGGTGCTGGCGATGTCCGTCGAGGTGTCCGCGGACGGCCACCCGCGCGCCCCGCACTTCACCCGGATGGACACGCCCGGCCGCAAGGTCGGCGGCGACAATCCGGACGCGGAGTACGACTCGCTCCGGCTGAACGGCGCGCACCGCTACCGGATCCGGGGCAACGCCGGGACCGTCGCGCACCTGAGCATGACGTTCACCGCGGCGGCGGGGGAGCGGCGCAGCACCTTCGACTACCGCAACCAGAGTTCGCTCGGGCTCGACGGCGACGGCGACTTCACGCTGGTGCTCGCGCCGACCGAGCCGAGTGAAGCGGGGACGTGGATCAAGACGCCCGAGGGGCCGTACTCGATCCTCATCCGCCAGTTCATCGGCGACCGTACGCAGGAGAGCCTGGCCACGTACTCCGTCGAGGTCCTGGACGACGCCGAGCAACTCGCGCTGGTCCCGCACCGCGACGGCGAGATCGCCGCCGGGATCCGCGGGGCCACCGGCGCGTTCCGGTTCATGACGTCGCTGAACCGCATGGTGCACCCGGAACTGTTCGACACCCCGCACCAGTTCGTCATCACGAACTCCGACGCCCTGGGCGCCGACGTGAGCGGCATGGACAACCTCTACATGCTCGCCACGTACGACCTCGGCGCGGATGAGGCGCTCGTCGTCGACCTCCAGCCACTCGACGCCGTCTACTGGAACATCGCCGTGATGACGCGGTTCCACGAGACCCTGAACCACCGCAGCCGGCCCACCAGCCGTACCAACGCCGAGGTCACGCCCGAGGCCGACGGCTCGATCCGCCTGGTGCTCACGCACGGCCGCCCCGTCCACCCGAACTGGCTCGACACCGCCGGGCACCGCTACGGCGTGCTCATCCTGCGCTGGGTCGGCCCCCGGGACGCGGTCGTCGACCCGCCGTCGGCCCGCGTGGTGGCCGCCGAGGACCTCGACGCCGTCCTCGACGCCGGACGCTGACCCGCCCCCCAACGCCAGCCCCCCACGCCACGCCACGACGGACGCACGCACGCACGACCGAACGCACGCACGCACGCACGACCGAACGACAGGAGCAGACGATGGCAGACGGCGGGCGGTTCGAGCTGTATCCGCGCCCCGCGTGGGTCCGGCACTTCAACGCGATGGGCGATGCGGCGGGCGGGGCCGAGCGACTGGTCCCGCTGGACGTCGACGCGATGTGCCAGTCCGCCGTCGACTCGACGGGGCTGAGCGACTTCGGCGACCTCGACGGCGACTGGCCGGCCCGGCTCAAGGCGCTGACGGCCGCCATCGACGACAGCGCGAACATGCACGCGTTGGGCCGGCTCATGACGCGCGCCGAGATGATCCGATGTCTGCGCACGCGGCTGTGGGTCACCGAGGACCGGCGCAGGCGGCCGGGTGTCGCCGACGAGCGCATTGCCGCCCCGGTGCTGGTCACCGGCCCGGCCCGGTCCGGCACCTCGCTCCTGCTCGAACTCCTCGACCTCGACCCGGCGTTGCGCGGACCCAACGGCTGGGAGATCGCCGACCCCGGTGCGGTCGGCGGAGGTTCCCGCGAGGAGCGGATCCGCCGGGCCGCGGGCGAGTACGAGCTGTGGGGCGACGTGCAGCCCGAGTTCCTCGCGGTGCACGACCTGAAGGCGGCCTATCCGCAGGAGTGCATCCATGTGCAGATGCCCTCGTTCTCCGGCATGTACTGGCGGATGGCCGCGGACATCCCGGCCTGGGCCCCGGACCCGATGGCGGCGATGAAGTTCCACCGCGCGGTGCTCCAAGCCCTCCAGCACGGGCAGGACCCGGCCACGTGGGTCCTCAAGACGCCCGTCTACCTGGGCACCCTGGACCTGGTCTTCGCGCTCTACCCCGACGCTTGGGTGATCCACAACCACCGCGACCCGGTGAAGACCACCGTCTCCGGAGCGAGCACTCTCGCGACGGTGCGCTGGCTGCGCAGCGACGACGTGGACCCGGCGGCGGTCGGCAGCGACGACGGCATGTGCCCGATCATGCTGAACGTGATGCGGCGGCGCGTCGCGGGCGAACTCCCGGACCGCATCATCGACGTGCACTTCGCCGACCTGCTGGCCGATCCGGCGGGCGCGGTCGAGCGCGCCTACGCCACGATGGGCCGCGAGTTCACCGGCGCTCACGCCGACGCCATCCGCCACTACGTCGCCAACCGCCCGCAGGGCGCGCTCGGCACGCACCACTACACGGCCGAGCAGTTCGGCATCGACAAGGCCGCCTTGCGGGAGCGGATGCGGCCGTACACGGACCACTACGGGATCCGGCTGGAGTGACGCCGCAGCCCCCGCGCCGAGGGATGGAGGCACGGGGGCTGGAGGTACGTGTCCGGCGTCGCGGGGCGCGGGGGCCGGAGCGTGCGGGCTACCCGGTCCGCCTCGTCGGCGGCGCGTCACGACCAGCGGTGCTGTGCCCGGCGTGCGGACTGCCGCACCGGCTGTGGCCGGCCAGGCAGCAGGCATCGCCGCACCGGCTGCGGCCGGCCACGTGGCAAGCATCTGCGCGCCGCCGCCGGCCTCCCGCGCGGGTTCTCCGCTCGACGGCCTGCCTGCGCGGCGTTCCGCTCCTTCGACCCGCCCACCGCCATGCCGTATGCTCGAAAATACCTAGGGGGGTATTTTTCACCACTGTGGTTCGAGCACCGTGGCCGGGCCCCGCGCCCGCCGTCGAGGAGTGAGCATGCGCCGATTCGTTGTCTTCATGGGTGGCCACAAGGGCCGGGTCATCCGCGCGGGGATGGGGCTGGCCATGATCGCCGCCGGTGCGAGCGCCGGCGGCGGCTGGTGGGCGCTGGCCGCCTTCGGCGTCCTTCCGCTCGCGACCGGCGTCCTGGACCTTTGCCCCGTCGCCCCGCTGATGCGGCTGCCGGTGGCGGGCAAGGCGTTCCGCGTGTGCACGGTGACGGAGGGACGCGCGCGTCGGTGACCCCGACGGGGGCGGCGTCGCCGGGGCCGGGCGCCTACCCCGCGGGGTCGAGCCACCGGGCCGCGAACAGCTCCCGGGGCAGCCCGTCCCGCCAACCGCCGGTCGCGGCGAGGTGTGCGGTCAGGCGGCCGACCTCGTCGGCGGCCATGACCCCCCGTTCGCCTTCGGTCGCGACCACGAGCCCGTCGTCCACCACGTCGATGTACGGGTGCAGGCTGTGGTTGGCGGACACCAGGCAGGGACGGGTGTGCGCGGCGCCGAAGGCCTTGTCCGGCATCAGTTCGGCGAGCAGCGCCCGCGCGGTGCCGATGTCCCCGGGGACCCCGCCGGTCCGCACCCACGCGCCGATGTCGGCTGCGGTCGTCAGCGGGTTGGCGAGGACGCTGTCGCCTGCGCACTTCACGTACCACTTGCCGTCGGGGTAGCGCAGGGGCGGCATGACGATCCCGCCGTACGCGACACCCCGGGCGCCCGCCTTGAGGTACATGAGGCCGGGATACCCGTCGAACTCCGCCGGGTCGGCGACCTCCACCAGGGTCACCGTCGCGCCGAACACCTCCATCGCCAGCGGGCGCGGCAGGAAGCCATTGGTGTTGGTGGACGCGCCGGTGGCCACGATCACCGTCCCGGCGCTCCACCGCTGCCCGCCACGAGTCGTCACCGCGCGGCGGCCGGACGTCGACGGACCGACGTCGACTACCGAGTCCCGTACCAGGACGGCTCCGGCGGCGCTGGCCGCGGCCAGTTCGGCTCGGGTGAGGTCGCGCGGGTTGACGATCAGCGCGTCGTGCTGGCGCACGCCGACGTGGCCGGCTTCGAAACGCAACTTCGGGTATGCCGCGGCCAGTTCCGCACCGCCGAGTCGCTGTACGTCCTTGCCGAGGTCCCGTGCGTTGGCGACGAACCGGTCGGGGTCGAACCACGCGGCCAGTTCGGGATCGTCGATCCCTTCCGGCATGACCGCGACCGACTCGATCGCATGGGTGAACGACACGCCGGTGCGGTCGGCGAGGTCCGCGAAGCGGCGTACCGAGCGCAGCGCCATGAGCGTGGTGGCGAGCGGTACTTCGAGGACGTGGCACAGGCGCCCTTGGTCGTAGTGCCCGGCCCACACGCCGTCGTGGTCGGCGAAGCCGGCGGGCTCCTCCGGGCCCACGACCAGGACGGATGCACCTTGTTCGGCGAGGTGGCGGGCGGTCGCCGAGCCGATCGGGCCGGCGCCGACGACGACGGCGTCGTAATGGGGACCGACGTCGTCAAGGGCATCGGCGCCGTCAAGAGGACCGGTGTCGTCAAGGGGATCGGTGACAGGCAAGACACGTGCCTTTCGGTGGGGAGGGGCCGTCCCGGAGGTCAGGCGTTCTCGAGCTTCGCGGGCGCGACGGGCAGGTCCGCGGACTGGCCGCCGGTCGCCGGGGTGCGTCCGGACTTCATGAACAGGCTGATGCCCAGGGCGATGACACCGGCGACGGCGGCGGCGAAGAAGCCGGCGGTCCATCCGCTGTCGGTGAAGACCTGGTCGATGTCGAAGGTCGACACGTGTCCGGTCCCGTCGTCCATCGACGCCCGGTAGGGGTGCGCGGCGAGGATGGACGTGAGGATGGCGGTGCCGAACGCGGCGCCGAACGACTCCGCGAGGGTGAGCATTCCGGCGGCGATGCCTTGCTGTTCCTCGGGCACGGCCTCGATGACGAGGTTGTTGTCGGAGCCGTAGTAGAGGCCGGTGGCGAGGCCGAAGACGATGCCGATCGGCAGCAGGATCTGCCACGAGCCGTGGAAGAAGCCGTACAGGCCCATCGCCGCGGTCATCAGCAGCAGCGACCACACGTAGGGCAGACGCAGGCCGCGCTTCTTGCCGATGACGCCCGCGGCGGGGCCGGACACCATCGAGGGCACGGTCTGCCAGGTCATGAGGTGCACGGCCAGCGCGGTGAGGCCGAAGCCGAGCGCGTACGAGATGTCGCCGTGGAAGGTGATCGCGGGGGCGATCTGGTCGGGTGTGGTCCCGGCCTCTTGGGCGACGCCCGCGACGACGGCATCGTTGACGACCTTGCCGTCGGTCTGCGCCATGTACGCGAGTGCGTAGCCCTGGATGCCGACCATGATCTGGGAGAACAGGCCGATGGCGAGCAGCAGCGAGACCTTCGGCGCTTTGAGGAGGTCGGGGTCGATGATCGGGTCCTTGGCGCGCCGTTCCCAGGCCGGGAAGACCAGGAGCAGGGCGACGCCGCCGGCCGCGTACCCCCACGCGCTCGGCCGGCTCCAGCCCCAGACCTGGCCTTCGGAGATGTAGAGCAGGATGAGCGCGGCCCCGGCGCCGAGGAGGACCGAGCCGATCCAGTCCAGCGACTGCCCGACGCGCACGTCGCTCTCCGGGACACACAGGGCGACCAGCGGCAGCAGGAGCGCCGTGTAGACGACGAGGAACCAGAACATCGAGCGCCAGCCCCACGTGTCGCTGAGCCAGCCGCCGAGGAACGGGGTCGCGAGGGACGAGACGCCGATGCCGGTGGCGAGGGCGCCGACGGCGATGGTCACGTACTTGCGCGGCAGGATGTCGCGCAGCAGGCTCGCGGCCACGGCGGTGATGGCGAACGACGTGGACTGGAAGGCCCGTCCGACCAGGAACAGGGTCCAGTCGTGCGTCGTCGCGCAGACCACAGAGCCGACCAGGAACAGCAGCATGCCGCCGACGAGCAGCAGCCGCTTGCCGAAGAGGTCCCCGAGTTTGCCGATGATCGGCGTGGTGGCGCCGCCGACCAGGCCGATGATGATGACCATCCAGCTCAGATCGCTGCCGACGGACGGGAACGAGTGGCCGATGCGCTCGGTCGCGGTGGCGACGAGTGTGTACTGCATCGGCGCGACTTCGGTGGCGAGGACGATGAGCAGGACTACGGCCCACATGCGGGCGCGGGCGTCCTCGGGGAGGCGACCTCGGCCGCCGGGCCGCGCGGGCTCGGGTGCGTCGGGTCTGGAACCGGGGTGGTGCGCTGGTGCGGGCATGGCGGAACCCCTCGGGAGGCGGACGCAGGGCGGGAGGGAAGCGGGTCAGACCATCCGGGCGGTCTGCTCGACGCGCATGGTCAGCGTGTTGCCGAGCTGCGGCAGGACCTCGCGCAGGAACGGCTCGGGGTCGAAGCACGCCTCGGGGGCGAGCACGCCGGTGCGGTCGACTTCGCCCTTGATCAGGCGGTGCAGGAAGGCCGCCGCGGGGATGGCCGTCGTGTCGGCGCCGTCGGCCAGGTCCAGTTCGGCCATGTCGGTGTGCGACTCGACGGTCACGACGGCCGGTGCGCCGTCGATCTCTCCCTCGGCGCGTATGTGGAACACGGCGATCAGCGGGTCGCCGGAGACGTCGATCTGCACGGCCGCTTCGCCTTCCGCCGAGCAGAAGTGCCGGGCGGTGTAGGCCTGCGGCGACATCGGCATGCCGTCGCCGCGCTCGGGGCCGAGCAGTCCGAGCGCGCCGAGGTTCCGGTAGATCGCGTTGCCTTCCTCCTGCCACCAGGTGAAGCGGCTGGTGGCTTCCTTGAGGCCGGGGACGAACTTCGGGAGGGTGAGCGGCTCGGCGTGGCCGAAGTAGCCGAACTCCCGGTTGCCCAGCGGCGGGAGGAGCGGGAACGTGCGACGGTCCGCCCAGGCCGGGACCTTGCGGTACTCGCCGTCGAGGAACTGGGTGACCTCGCCGCTCAGCGAGTGGAACATGTGCTCGAGGATCGTCGCGCCGAGGTTGGCGACGAACGGCAGCCCGAGGACGACGTGCACGGCGTCGGCGCGGTCGAGGCGGTCGCACGCCATGCGGGCCATGAGATTGGTCGTGCCGGGCGCGGAGCCGCAGCCGGTCAGGACCGTGACGCCCGCGGCGCGGGCCCGCTCGTCGTACCGGTTCTGCGTCACGAGTGCTTCGGCGACGTCGAATTCGTCGCAGATGTCGATGTAGTGCGCGCCGGCGTCGACGGCCGCGTCGATGATCGGCAGGGCGAAGCGGTAGAAGGGGCCGACGCCGTTGAACACGACGTCCGCGCCTTCCAGCACCTTGGCGAGGCTGCCGGGGTCCGTCGCGTCGAACACCTCGGCGCGGGCGCCGGTCCGGGCGGCGAGGCCGCGGGCCGCCGTCTCGTCGATGTCGGCGACGACCAGCTCGTCGATTTCGGGGAAGGCGGCGGCGCGGTCGGCGACGCGGCCGGCGACCGAGCCGCAGCTGAGGATGACGACCTTCATAGTGAAGTCCTTTGCTGTGTCAGGTTCTTGGTATGCGAAGGCAAGCGCGCAGGGATGACCGACGCCTGCCGGTCGAGGTGCGGCGGTGGGGTTTCGTGCGGGAGGGCCTGGCGTCGGCGCGGGGACGGCGGGAGTGGCACTCCGGCGGGGCCTGGGCTGTGCGGTGACGCGCCGGGTTCGGGTGGCCCGGCATGATGCACATGGTGGAGCCGCCACCCCGTTAAAGTCAACAGTGTGACCCTTTAGAAGGTGGTGGGGATGTCAGAGGAGACCACGCCGCGCGAACGCGTGCGCTCCGGCGGGCGCAGCGAGAAGGTCCGGCAGGCGGTGGCGCGGACCGTGCTCGACCTGCTCGCCGAAGGCGTCGTCGACTTCGGCGTCAGCGACGTCGCCGTCCGCGCCGGCATCAACCGCAAGACGGTCTACCGGTGGTGGCCCACCTATACCGACCTGGTCCGCGAAGCGCTGGGCGAACACTCCGGAGGCGTCGAAGTCCCCGACACCGGATCGTGGCCCCGGGATCTCCGGCTCCTCGCCGAACGCCTGTCGGTGTTCTTCGCCAGCCCGGTGGAGGTCAGCACCAGCGCCATGATCGCGGGCCGCCGCGAACCCGAACTCAAGGCGTTGATCCTCGAACACTTCGAACCGGTGCAGGAGCAGTGGCGCGAGGTGGTCGCCCGGGGGATCGCCCGCGGCGAGGTGGACCCGGCCTGCAGTCCGATCGCGGTCATGAACATGCTGGTCAGCCAGCTGATGATGGCGCCGCTGATGCTCTACCGGCCGATGGCGGAGGACGAGATCGAGGCGCTGGTGGAGCTGGTCGTGCGGGCTACCCGGCCGATCGGATAAAGCGCGCAGAAAATACCGCAGGGAATTTGACAAATCGATGGCGGGTGTGTCTTCGAATGGCCATTGACAAAGTCGCCCGCAGGTGGCTCGGGTATATTTGACAAGGCTGAATTTCCCTGCCCTCGGCGGTAGTTGGATGCGCGATTGACAAACTTGTGAATATTGCCTACGGTCCCGGTCTCCATGTATTCGAGGATCGTTCCGGGGGTATTTATGGCAGTGGCGCCAACGTTGTCGGAAAGCCAGGCCACCTATCTGCCCGGTCGGCATATGTTCGCGCTGTGGAGCTGGTCCGGACGTGCCGTGGGGACCGCTCCGGGGGTCGGGGACGTCGACACCGTGGCGCTGGTCGTGCCGACCGCGGACCTCGGCGGGTTCGAGGTGGCCGACGTGCCCTGCGTGCTGGTGGAGCCGGACGCGCTCGTCGACGCACCGCTCGACGCGCCCGGCCGGTCGGTGGAGGTCTGGCGGGAGCGGATCGCGGGCGGCGAACCGGCCCTGCCGCTCGCCGCGCACGCGGTCCCCGACGCGACGGGCGTCGCCGTGGTGTCGGCGGAGCACGCCGCGGCCGTATTCCGGCAGACCGACGCCACGGCGCGCGAACTGGCCGGCACGCTGGAGGCGAAGCTGCGGCCGTACCAGGTCCGCGGTGTGGGGTGGCTGCGCGAGACCCTCGCCGCGCACGGCGGCGCGGTTCTCGCCGACGAAATGGGCCTGGGCAAGACCCTGCAGACCATCGGCCACCTCGCCGCCGAAGCCGAGGACGGGCCGCAGCTGGTGGTCTGCCCCACCACCCTGGTCGGCAACTGGGCCCACGAGATCGCGCGTTTCGCACCCGGCTTGCGGACGGCCGTCTGGCGAGGCGGACCGCTCGAACCGGCGGACCCCGGGACGGTCGTGCTCACCGGCTACCCGACGCTGCGCCTGCACAGCGCGGCCATGGCCGGACACCACTGGGCCACCGCGGTGTTCGACGAGGCACAGGTCCTCAAGAACCCCCGCACACAGATCTCCAAAGCCGCACGGAGCATCGCGGCGGACGCCCGCATCGCCCTGACCGGCACCCCCGTCGAGAACCGCCTCGACGAACTGTGGGCGCTGCTGAACCTGGTCGCACCGCACCTGTTCGGGCACCGGACGCAGTTCCGGCGCCGCTTCGCCCGGCCGATCGCGGAGGGCTCCGCGGCCGCCGCGGCCCGGCTGCGCGGGGTGATCGAGCCGGTCGTGCTGATGCGGAAGAAGGCGCAGGTCGCCAACTCCCTGCCCGCCAAGCTCCACGCCGATCTGCTCTGCGACCTCACCGAGGAACAGCAGCAGGTGTACGACCGGCTGCTGGAGCAGGCGATCGACGACGGCTTCGGCAGCGGGGTCCGGCGCCAGGCCCGGGTGCTGGCGGCCTTGACCGCGCTCAAGCAGGTCTGCAACCACCCGGGCCTGGTCACCGGCGACCTCGGTGAGCTGGCCGGACGCTCGGGAAAGCTCGATCTCTGCACCGACATCGTGGCCAACAACCTCGATGCAGGGGCGCCGACCCTGATCTTCACCCAGTACCGGCAGACCGGCGAACTGCTGGTGCGCCACTGCGCCGAACAGTTCGGCCTGGCCGTGCCGTTCTTCCACGGCGGCCTGGACCAGGACCGCCGGAACGCCATGGTCCGGGAGTTCCAGGCCGACGACGGCCCGGAGGTGCTGGTGCTCAGCCTGAAGGCCGGCGGCACCGGGCTCACCCTCACCCGGGCCGCCGACGTCGTCCACTACGACCGATGGTGGAACCCCGCCGTCGAAGCGCAGGCCTCCGACCGCGTCCACCGGATCGGCCAGACGCGCACCGTCACCATCACCACGCTCACCACGGGGACCACCGTCGAAGAGCACATCGCCGCCATGCACGCGCGCAAGTCCGCGCTCTCCGACGTCACCGACATGTCCGGCGTCGCCGAACTCGCCCGCATGGACGACGACCACCTGATCGCGACGCTGCGCAGGAAGCGGGACAACTGACCATGCCCGACAACGACTTCGGCTACACGGTGTGGGGCAGGGACTGGGTCCGGCTCGCCGAGCCGCTGAGCCAGACCCGCCCGGACCCGCAGCTGCCGCGCGCCCGCCGACTCGCCCGCGACGGCCACGTGGAGGCCGCGATCGACGGCGGCACCGTGCGCGCCGTCGTGCGGCACGGCCGCCACACCCTGGCGACCGACATCGAGGTCGCACCGATGCCGCGGGAGGCGTCGGCCGAGATCTCCCGGCGCCTGTCCGGCGGTCAGCCGGTGCTCACGGAAGAGCTGTACCGCGCCGTCGCCGCGGCGGGGCACCCGCCCGCACCGCAACTCGTGCGCGTCGCATGCTCCTGCCCGGCGGACGTCCCGCGCTGCGTGCACGTGCTGGCCGTCTACTACGACATGGCCCGCCGCATCGACGACGACCCGCGGATCGCGCTGGAGGCCCGGGGCTTCTTCCGGGTACCGCCCGAGACCGCCAAGGTGTCCGCGACGGCGACGCCCCGGCAGTGGGTCGCGCTGAACGCCCTCGACCCGAGGGAGTACTTCACGGGGGCCGGGTAGCCGGCCTCGGGTGTCGTACGTGCCCCGCAGCCCGGAGGACAGCCGGCCGGGCGGCCTTCCCGGACGGCTTCCGCGCGACCGCGGCGGCCACCGGTGGGAAACTGGAGTCATTCATCGTGGTGCGTGAACGCACCGGACTTCGGCCGGGCGATGGGCATGGTGCGAGCTGGGCAGGGCTACTTCTTCCGCGGTTTCCGGCGATGGCCGGTGATCGCCGGGCTGTTGGCGGTGCTGGGTATGCTGACGGCAGGCTCCACCGGCTACGTCGCCGCCGCACCCGGCGTGAGCGCCCCGGCATCCGATCCGGGCGCGCCGACGGCGGCCGAGATGCAGGCGGCGCTTCTGACGGCTGCGGATCTGGGCCCGCCGTTCACGCCCCAGACGTCCACCGGCGGCACCTCCGCGACGACGGTGACCGGTTGTGAACCCCTGGCCGGCATGCTGAATGCTCCGTCCGGCCCCGAGGGGACCCAGGCCGAGGCGGAGTTCACCGCAGGCGACCAGGGGCCCTACCTCGCGGAGACCTTGGCCACCACCCCCGACCAGGTCGCGTTGGCCAACGGCTACGAGCAACTGCGGGCCGCGGTGGCCCAGTGCCGCTCGCTGACGTTCCACAGCGAGGGATCCGCCGTGCTGACCTTCGACGGCACCCCGATGGACTTCGGCGGCCCCGGGTCGGCCGCACTGCGGCTGGACGGCACCTATCAAGGCATCCAGATCAACGGCTACGTGGCCGTCGAGAAGCTCGGCCCGGTGATCCTCGGCTACGTCTACTTCCAGGTGGGAAGCGGATCCTCGCAGCTTGCCGTGGCCTACTACACGCAGGCGGCGGCGAAGGCCCGTCCCTTGTCGGCCGGATGAGCGCTCACGCCTCGTCGAGCACCGACTTCAGGAACCGCCGGGTCCGTTCGTGCTGCGGGTCGCCGAAGAGCTGCTCGGGTGAGCCGGATTCGACGATTTTGCCGTCGCAGAACATCAGGACGCGGTTGGAGACGTCGCGGGCGAAGCGCATGGCGTGCGTGACGCAGAGCATGGTGACGTCGGTGGTGCGGGCCACCTCGCGGAGGACGTCGAGGACTTCGGCCGCGATCTCCGGGTCGAGCGCCGAAGTGACCTCGTCCAGCAGCAGGATGTCCGGCTGTACGGCCAACGCGCGGGCGATGGCCACGCGTTGCTGCTGGCCGCCGGAGAGCTGCGAGGGGTAGGCATCGAGTTTGTCGCGCAGGCCCACGAGTTCGAGGAGGGACGCGGCGCGTTCCTCGGCTTCGGCCTTGGGGACGCCGTGGGCGCGGACCGGGGCTTCGGTGACGTTGCGCAGCACCTTCATGTTCGGGAAGAGGTTGAACTGCTGGAACACCATGGTGATCCGGCTGCGCATGGCCCGGATGTGCTTGTCCGACGCGGGGACGAGCCGGTCGCCGCGCTGTTCGTGGAACAGGGGCTCGCCGTCGATCCGGACGATGCCGTTGTCCGGGCGCGTCAGGGTCATCAGCATGCGCAGGATGGTGGTCTTGCCCGAGCCGCTGGGGCCGATGAGCGTGACGCGTTCGCCCGGTGCCACGTCGAAGCACAGGTTGTCGAGCACGGTCTGGTCGCCGAAGCGCTTTTCGACGTTCTCGAACGCGACGATGGCGGTCGACGGCTGCTTGCTCTCGTCTGCCGCTTCGGCGGCTGCGGTCTCCGTCATCGGGAGTCCTCCTGTTCCGGGGCGTGCGGGTCGTCTGTCCGTTCCGGGTGCGGGGGCTCGTGCTCCCGGACGCGGCTCATGTCTGCCTCACCAGGCCGAAGCGGCGTTCGACGAGCTTCGCCAGGCCGGACATCACGAGCGTGACGACGAGGTAGAAGAGGCCCGCCATGGTGAACGGCTCCAGCGTGCGGAAGGTCTCCGCGTTCAGCTCGCGGGCGGTGGAGAACACCTCCAGGACGGTGATGGCGATGAGCTGCGGGGTGTCCTTGAACATCGCGATCAGGTAGTTCGCGAGGGCCGGGATCACCCGCGGTACGGCCTGCGGCAGGATCACCGAGGTCCACACGCGCCGCCGCGGCAGGTTCAGCGCGGTTGCCGCCTCCCACTGGCCGGCGGGCACGTTGTCGATGCCGGAGCGGAACACCTCGGAGGTGTACGTCGCGTAGTGGATGCCCAAGGTCACCGCACCGACCGTGAGCGGCTCCCAGTCGAGGCCGATCGTCGGCAGGACCGAGAACATGAAGAACAGCTGGACGAGGAGCGGCGTCGAGCGGACGAACTCCGAGACCAGCGCGATCGGCACCGCCACCAGGCGGTGGCGCGAGCGCCGCAGGAGCGCGAGACCGAGCCCGAGGGCGAGGGCGATCAGGTAGCCGTATGCGGTCGCCTCAAGCGCGACCTTCATGCCGTCCCACAGGTCGGGGACGATGTCCCAGGCGTAGTCCCAGTCCCAGCTCATGCCGTCGCCTCCGCCCGTCGCAGCATTCGTCGCAGCATCCCCGGCTCGGGGACGCGGCCCAGCGAGCGCACGGCGCGCCGCTCCAGCAGGCGCATGAGCGCGGTGAGCACCAGCGCGATCACCGCGTAGCCGAAGAGCAGGCCGGTGAAGACCAGCGTGGTCTCACCGGAGGACATGCGGATGAGCTGGCCGTTGAAGGTCAGGTCGGGGATCGACACGATCGACACCGCGGCGGACGCCTTCAGCAGTTCGATGAGGTTGTTGCCGAGGGGCGGCAGCATCGCGACGTAGGCCTGCGGGACCTCGACGTAGCGGATGCGCTGCCACCGCGACAGGTTGAGGGCGATCCCGGCCTCGGTCTGCCCGGGAGGCACCGCCTGGATCGCGCCGCGGACGACTTCCGCGGCGTAGGCGCCCATGTTGAGGCCGAGTGCGAGCATGCCCGCCCACAGCGGCGCGAGCTGCCAGCCGAGCGCGGGCAGGGCGAACACGAACCAGAACGCCAAGACCAGCACCGGCAGGCCGCGGAAGACCTCGATGTAGCAGCCGGCCAGGAAACGCACCGGGCGATGGCCCCGTGTGCGGGCGATGCCCGCGACCAAGCCGAGCAGCAGCATGATCCCGGTGCCGCCGAGGGTCAGGTAGATGGTGTTGAGGGCGCCTTCGAGCAGGAGCCTGAGCTGTCCGGAGGTCATTTGTGTGCCTCCCCGCTTCGTCGGGTCATCCCTGGCACACCTTCTCCGCGGTCAGATCCGGAGCCGGCACGTCGTCCTTGGTGAACCCGAACGGCTGCTGGATGCGCAGCAGGTCGCCGCTGTCGCGGAGCACGTGCAGTTCGCGGTTGAACGCTTCGACGAACCCGGTCTGGTCCGGCCGCACCGCGAACGAACCTGCCGCGGCCAGGAATTCCTGGCCGTCGACGATCGGCCGGTAGGGCGGGGTGACCTCCAGGTTCAGGCCGGACCGCTGCTTCAGCCCCCAGCGCAGCGAGATCGAGGTCAGCGCC
>NZ_JBMULZ010000001.1:222632-427262 GCF_049534875.1 Uniformispora flossi | reverse complement strand
GGCCGTCGACGATCGGCCGGTAGGGCGGGGTGACCTCCAGGTTCAGGCCGGACCGCTGCTTCAGCCCCCAGCGCAGCGAGATCGAGGTCAGCGCCACGGCGTCCACCCGTCCGCCCGCCACGCCGTCGAAGGCGCTCGGCTGGTCGGCGAACCGCACGATCTTCCCGTCGGGGACGCCGCTCTTCTCGGCGATGTCCGCTTCCACCGCGCCCAGCAGGACGCCGACGGTGGCCCCCGACGCCGCGGCGTCCGCCATCGTCTTCAGACCTTTGGGGTTGCCTCGGGGCACCAGGAACGCCTCGGACGCGTTGAACTCCGGGTCGGTGAACGCCACGGCCTCGCAGCGTTTGGGCGTGACCGACATCCCGGCGCCGATGATGTCGAACAGGCCGGATCGCAGGCCGGCGATCAGCGCGCCGAAGTCGGCGGGCACCGGGTCGACCTTCGGGACGCCCAGGCGGTCGAAGATCACCTTCGCCAACTCGGCGGCCTCGCCGGTGAGATCGGCGTTCTTGTCGAGGAAGCTGTACGGGGCTTCGTTGGCGAAGCCGACACGCACCGATCCGCGGTCGCGCAAGCGTTTGAGCAGCGTGCCGCCGCCGGGTTCGTCGGTGAGGTCGACGCGGGCGCATCCGCTGGTCGCGACCGCGGTGCCGGCGGCGGCGACCGCCAGCCCGGCTCCTGCTGTACCGCGCAGGAAGCGGCGCCGGGATATTCCGGCGGTGAACGGGTGGAACGGAGGTCTGGCGTTGCGGACAGCCAAGCCGCGCATCTCCTTGCTTGTGGCGAGCGGGCACTGCCGTCGGACGAGCAGGCATTCCGGCCGGGAGCGGCGGGTGCCGCGGCCGGAACGAGGTGCGACGTTAGGGGCTGTCAGGCGGGGTGCCAAAGGCCGCGAATAAACCTCATTCCGGCGAGTCGTGGCCGGTTCGTTGCCAATCGCGGCCTCTCGGCCACCCGATATTTCCGTTTTTGGGTGTTAAATAACTTTCGTTCTCCGACTGTGTGTTCGACCTCGTGGTTCGGTCCCGTTGTCGGGACGTGACCAAAAAGAAGTGGCCTGCCGTCCCGATAGCGCGTGCGGCGCCGTGCGCCCAGAGCGGCGCCCGCCGCCCCGGCGTCACAGGACCGGCGCCGGGACCGGTGCGAACGACGCCACCGCGAACTCCACCCGGCGGTTCTGCCGGCGGTCGTCGTCGGAGACGGGATTGGTCACCACCAGGTGCGCCGCGCCGGCGGCGACCCGGAAGATGACGACGGACTGCAGGTCGTCCTGCGTCTGCGGGACCGGCGCCCCGGCATCCTCCAGAAGTCCCTGGATCTTCTCGAAGAGCCAGGTGACCGCGTTGTCGCCGCGCTGGACGCTGATGTCCAGTTCGTCCGCGCGTGCTTCGTCGGCCGAGGCCGCGTTGTCCACCCGGTCCGAGTGGGCGATGATCGTCACCGCGCAGAACTTGCCTTGCTCCTCGACGATTTCCGCGCCGACGGCGGCGGCGACCACCTGCTCGTGGATCTTCTGCTGCTCGTCTTCCGAGCTGTTGTCGAACGCCGCACCGACATCGGTGTCGTGGTCGCCGAACCCGTCGATGATCAGGCTGTGCAGGTCCGGGGGCAGCGTGACAGGCATGACTGTCACTCCTCAAAATGCTTGGCGTGTCGAGGGGCAAGTCCGCACCCCCCGCCCGGGATTGCCCGCACGGACCGGTCATCGTCCCTCACTGCCACGGTAAAACCGGCGCAGGGTCGTCGCACGTCGGAAGTAGGGGTAGGGCGACAAACATGACCACAACAATGAATGTCACCCGATACACCGTGAAATCCGGCGACACGCTCTTCGCGATCGCCGGCAGGTTCGGCACCACCGTCGAGGAACTCGTGAAATGGAACAAAATTCCAGATCCGGACCTCATCAATGTCGGCCAGGTGCTCATCGTCGACGAGTCCGACGCCCCGCACGAGACGATCTACACGGTGAAGTCCGGCGACACACTGTCGGCCATCGCCCTGCGGTTCGGCACGACGGTCCCGCAGCTCGTCACCTGGAACAAGATTCCCAACAAGGACCTCATCACCATCGGCCAGAAGCTGATCGTCGCCAAGTCCATGCCGGCCAAGGTCTGACCTCGTCGAGGTCCGACCGTGCCGGGACACCGAGTTCAGGTCCGCGCGCGCCGCGCGGACTTGGCCGTGTCGGCGAGCTTGTGGACGACGACCCCATGACCTGCGCCCGCGGCCTAGGCCGGACCGGGAGCCGGCGGGGCCTGAGGTGCGGTCGGTGCGCTCGTTCGGCGCAGTCCCGGTTCCTCACCCACGGCGTCAGTCCGGGTTCGGGGCGGGCGGGTTGTGAGGCGGCTTGCCGGGATTGGCGGTCGGGCCGCCCACCGAGTTGAGGACGAGCTGGGCCTGATTGTCCACGAATCGGGTGAACAGCTGCTGGGCGTAGCCGAAGATGACCGCCCACGCGACGATCTGCGCCGACGAGTCGAGGGCACTCAGGCCCGGGACGAACTGTCCGCGCATGAGCAGCAGTCCGAGGACGGCGGTGAGCGCCCCGGTCGGGAGCTTCAGCAGCGCCAGCGCGACGGGCACGTTGTACGGGGTCGACGCCCCGCGGATGCGCCGCAGCGACGCGGCCGCGGCCACGGCGGCGGCGACCAGACCGACGAGTTCCACCACCGGGTAGTCCCACTGCGACGCGACGGCGGCGTACATCTGATCGAGGCTCTGCGTGTTTCCCGGGCTCTGCGGAGTGAGGGGCGCGCTGGCGGTGGCGCAGATGATGCCGGTGGCGGGGTTGAAGCACAGCGGCACGGTGCCGGGCGACGACGCTCCCGCGACCGCGATCAGGCCCGCGATGACGGCCAGCACCCCGGCGACGCCGAACACGATCTGCGCGAAGTTGCGGACCCGCAGCTTCTCCTTCAGGTGCACCTGGTGCGCCACGGTCGAGGCGTCGAGCAGGACTTCGCGCTGCCCCTCGTCCAGCGGCGTCCCGGACCGGACGGACAGGAGGATCTCGTCCACGTGCGTCCGGCGTTCGTCGCCCAGCGGCAGATGCTCCTTCACGAACGCCGCGATGCCGGGGAGCTGTACCTCGACCTCGTGCAGCTCGGACAGCCGGAGCAGCAGGATGTTCGCGACGTCCATCTGCGTCTGCGCGACGGCGATGTGCGCGGCCGGACGGCCGTGCTTGTGCCGGAGCGCGTCCTTCGCCTCCGCGAGCGACGCGAACGCCTGGTCCGCCATGACCCGGTGGGCCTGCGACAGCTCGCGTCCCATCGTCTTGGCGGCGAGGAGCGCTTCGAGTTCGATGATGCGGGAGCGGATCGCTTCGCGAAGCTCCCACTGGGCGCGCTCGCGGCGGCGCAGTTCCCGGGCGCTCGGCGGCGGCTGGTCGGCTGGTGTCGCGTTCGGCGGCATATGCCGACTATGCGGTTGTTCGTGGCGGAGGTCCATCACCGCTGCGCCGGTCCGGGGCCGATCGTGGGCCGAACGGCCTAGAGGGCGGGTCTGGAGAACGTGTGCGCGGCCGCACTCGACTACATCCGCGCCAACCTGTTCGACCCGGCGGCCGCTGAGGCGGCCGGGCTGCGCACGGCCGCGCCTTCTCGGGCGCGCCTGGGTCGTGTGCGCGCAACGGCTGTGACGCACGGGTCGACTGATGCGCGATGGATGAAATTATTCATTCAAACTCTTGATGCATGTTCAGATCCATGCCAGATTCGGCGGGTCAGACCCGATCCCGGCGTGACCGCCGCTCTGCCTGGGGAGTTCAATGCCGACCGAACCGGAAGCCCCCGGAGGCCGTCTCGCGCTGGAACACCGCACCATCGAGGTGATCCCGGACGACGAGCGGCACGGCACGCCGCGCAGCCAGTTCACCCTGTGGTTCGGCGCCAACATGCAGATCACCGCCATCGTCGACGGCGCCCTCGCGGTGGTCTTCGGCGCGGACGCGCTGTGGGCGATCATCGCGCTGCTCATCGGCAACGTGCTGGGCGGCGTCGTCATGGCGCTGCACTCGGCCCAGGGACCGAGGCTCGGCGTCCCGCAGATGATCTCCAGCCGGGCCCAGTTCGGCGTGTACGGGGCGGCCCTGCCGCTGCTCATGGTGATCCTGATGTACCTCGGGTTCGCCGCGACCGGCACGGTCCTGGCCGGACAGACGGTGTGCGAAATGCTGCACATCGACAACACGAAGGTCGGCATCCTCATCTTCGGCGCCCTGACCGCCGTAGTGGCGGTGCTCGGCTACCGGCTCATCCACCTCGCGGGACGCGTTGCGACCGTCGTCGGCATCCTCGGCCTCGGCTACCTGATGATCCGCCTGTTCACGCAGTACGACGTGAGCGCACACGTCGGCGAGAAGGGCTTCGACGCCGCGACCTTCCTGCTCGCGGTCGGCCTCGGCGCCGGCTGGCAGCTCACCTTCGGCCCGTACGTCGCCGACTACTCCCGCTACCTGCCGCGTGAGACGAGCGACCGCGCGACCTTCTGGTCCACGTTCTCCGGCTCGGTGATCGGATCGCAGATCGCCATGACCCTCGGCGCCCTCACCGCGGCCGTCGCAGGAGACGCGTTCCTCCCCGACCAGGTCGGCTTCCTGGGCGACCTGGCCGGCCCGGCGTTCCTCGCGTTCCTCATCTACCTGGTCATCGTGGTCGGCAAGCTGACCGTCAACTGCCTGAACGCCTACGGCGGCTTCATGTCCGTACTCACGATCGTGACCGCCGTCAACGGCCGCTCGCGGATCACCCAGGCCGCCCGCGTCGCCTACATCCTCGGCTTCACCGCGATCTCCGTCGTCATCGCCATGGCCGCGAGCGCCGACTTCCTCAGCAACTTCAAGAACTTCGTCCTGCTGCTCCTGACCGTCTTCACCCCGTGGAGCGCCATCAACCTCGTCGACTACTACGTCATCTCCCGCGAACGCGTCGACATCCCCGCCCTCTACGACCCCAACGGCCGCTACGGCAAGTGGAACGCCACCGCCCTGACCTGCTACGTCCTCGGCGTCGCCGTCCAGATCCCGTTCCTGGCCACCAAGCTCTACACCGGCGCCATCACCAAGAAACTGGACGGCGCGGACATCTCCTGGATCGTCGGCCTCCTGTTCACCGCGGCCCTCTACTACCTGTGGGCCCGCCGCACGGCGAACCCGCCGGCGGAGACGATCCGGCCGACGGAGTCGGGGACGGGGCCGGGGGAGCGGGCCGAGGTGCTGGTGGGCTGACGCTCCACCAGACACGGCCTAGTTGTATTGATCACGAGCGTTGTTGACGCTGGTGGGTCTTGAGCATGACGAAGACCTCCGATGTGGTGGAGCTGTCTAGGAACACACCCGTCGGAGGTCTTCGTGTCCCACCGTAACGCCCGGCTGACCGTGCACGGGCGCCGGATCCTGGTCGAACGCGTCGTGTCCGGGAGCCCTGTCGCGCACGTCGTCGCCGGCATCACCCACCAACGGATCCGGCCCTACCGCCCGCAGACCAACGGCAAAGTCGAACGCCTCAACCGCACCCTGCGCGACGAATGGGCCTACATCACCGCCTACGCCAGCAACCGGGAACGGACCGACGCACTCGGCCCGTTCCTCCACACCTACAACTACCATCGCTGCCACACCGCACTCGGAGGTCAACCCCCGATCAGCCGCGTCAACAACCCTGCGGGTCAATACACCTAGTCCACCAGCCGGGCCTCGAGGTGGTCCGGCCAGGTCACCGTGCAGGCTGCCCAGGTGAAGCCGGCGCCGAAGGCGGTCAGGAGGGTGCGGTGGCCGGGTTGGAGGGTGCCGGTGGTGGCCGACTCGGCGAGGAGGAGGGGGATGGAGGCGGCGGAGGTGTTGGCGACGCGGGCGATGTTGGTGGGGACGCGGTCCGGGGGGATGCCGAGTTGGGTGGCGACGGCGGTGGCGATGCCGGCGTTCGCCTGGTGGAGGACGAGGCGGTCGACGTCGGCCAGGGTCCAGCCGGCCGCGGTGGCGGCCTCCCGGGCGGCGTGGCTCATGCGGCGGACGGCGTGGCGGAGGACTTCGCTGCCGCGCATGCGGATGAAGGGGTCCGCGGGGCCGGCCGCCGAAAACGGGCGTCGTGAGCCGCCGTCGGGGACGGTGAGGGCGTCCGCGTGGGCGCCGTCGCTGCCCCAGACGACCGGGCCCAACGTTCCCGGGCGGGAGGCTTGTCCGGCGGTCAGGACGACCGCGCCGGCGCCGTCGCCGAAGATGGGGGCGGTGGAGCGGTCGGTCGGGTCGGTGAATGCGGACAGCTTCTCGGCGCCGACGACGAGGACGGTGCGGGCGCTGCCCGCGGCGATGAGGCCGGCCGCGGCGGTGCACGCGTAGAGGAAGCCGGAGCACGCGGCCGCGACGTCGAAGGCGGGCACCTGGGGCTGGTCCAGCCGGTGGGCGACGATGGCCGCGGTCGCCGGGGTGAGGTGGTCGGGGGACGCGGTGGCGACGAGGACGGCGTCGACGCTTGCGATCCCCGCCGATTCCAAGGCCTGCCTGCCCGCGTGTACGGCCATGTCGCTGGTCGCGGTGGCGGGGTCGGCGATGCGGCGGGTGGTGATGCCGATCCGGGCGCGGATCCACGCGTCGGTGCTGTCCACGCGGGCGCACACGTCGTCGTTGGTGACCCGGCGGGGCGGCAGCCAGCCGCCGAGGCCGACGAGGCGGGCGGCCGGAGGCGGCGGGGGCTGCGGGTGATCGTCGGACGCGGGGCGGGCGTCCTCCCGCGGCGCCACCGGCGTCATGGAGTCCGCTCCGCGGAGCGGCGGGCGAGGAATCCGACGAGTGCGTCGACCGTGGGCTGTTCCGCGAGTTCGCGTTCCGTGACGTCGAGGCCGAGTCGGTCTTCGAGGGCCATGGAGAGCACGGTGTGCGCCATGGAGTCGATTCCGGCATCGGCTTGACCGGCGTCCGGGGTGATGGCCTCGGCGGGGAGGCCCGCGTAGTCGACCAGGATGGCTTTGACGAAGGGGAAGTCGACGGTGGGCGGGTGGGTTTGGTCGGCCATGGTGGCCGGGACGGGCGCGACAGCCGGGGCTTCGGGTGCGGCGGCGGCCGTAGGTGACCGGTCTGCTTCCTCGAGGAAGAGGGCGGACAGCCGGTCCAGCCCGGGGAGGGCGGCGTCGGTGGCGAAGTACACGCTCGTCATGCCGTTGTAACTGCACGCGACGACGCAGGCGGGCTGGTTGTGCGGCAGCCAGTCGAATGGCTGCACGGCGACGACCGGATCGCCACGGAAGGCCAGCGGCCGGTGGACGGCCACGTACGACGTGGTGATGGCCGCGCGCTCGGGTGTGGTGAGCCGGGTGGCGACCGCGCGGAAGACGCGTGCCGGGGTGCGGTCCATCAGGTCGCGCAGGGCGGTCTGCCGGGCGGGGTCCTTGGTGCTCCGGGTGGTGGCGATGACGTGGTCGAGTCGGGCGTCGAACTCCGGGAGGTGGCTCGGCAGCGGGGCGGCGGCGAAGGTGAACAGGTTGCCCGGCACGTCGCGTTCCTCGGGACGACGCAGGTTGACCATGCTGGTGGCGGGCAACGGCCTGCCCCGGCCCTGCGGCCAGTGCTCGGTGGACCACGTGCGCAATGCGCCGCTGAGCACGGCGAGGAAGGCGTCGTTGGTGTCCCCGCGACGGGGGAGCGCGGCAGTGCGCAGCTGCTCGGTGGGGAGTTCCGCCCAGGTGCTCGCCCGGCGGCCGGACAGGGGGTGGAGCGGGTCGTCCCAGACGCCGGTGGGGGCGGTGGCGGCGAGGGTGTCGCGGATGGTCTGCAGGTAAGTACCCACAGAGGGACGGGACTTGGGGAGGGGCGACGAGGGCGGCGGCGTGCCGAAGAGGGTGAGGAGGGTGTTGAGCATGCCCATGCCGTCCTGGGTGCTGTGGTGGGCACGGCAGCAGAGGGTGTAGCGGTCGGGGGCGTGCCCGGTGATCAGCCACAGGTCCCAGAGCGGGCCGCGGTCGGGCAGCGGCCGGGTGGTCAGGTCCGACACGGCGGCCGCCAGGCCGTCGTCGCCCGCGGGGACGACGTGATGCCGCACCCGGATGCGCAAGTCCGGCTCCGGGTCGTGCTGCCACCGCGCTTTGAGCCCGGGACCGTGCAAGTAGTGGGTGAGCCGCGGCAGCCGGTGGAGGTGCGCGTGGACGTGCTTGCGGAGGGCCTCCAACGGCGGCGGTGTGCCTTGAAGGTGCAGGAAGGCGCCCATGGTCTGGCCGATCGCAGGCTGGGTCTGCGCCATGTGGTGCATGAGCAGATCCATGGAGCCGGGACGTCGCATGACGTGGCCTTTCTCGGTGACGGTGACGGTGACGGTGACGGGGAGGGGGAGTGGGCGTGGGCGGGCGATGGACGGGCCGGCCGTCAGCGGTTCCGGTCGGCAGGGAGGCGGCGGCGGGGGCCCGCGATGGTTCCGCGGGCGGCCGCGGTACGCCGGGTGAGGTGTCCCAGGGCGAGCAGGACGAACGCGTCGGTCAGCAAGGGCACGTGGTAGGGGAGGGGGCGGGGCCCGAGCATGTCGGGCGGCGCGTCGAAGCCGCCGTCGTCGCGCTGCCGGGCGACGAGATAGTCCGCGGCGCGGGCGGCCGGGCCCGGGTCGCGGACGCCGCCGGCAGCGACGATGAGCCCGTACGCCGTACTGATCGCATCGCTCGGGTCGGCATCCTGCCGCCCCCAACCACCGTCGCTGTTCTGGCTGCGGAGGAGCAGGCGGATGATGCGCTCGTCGATTGCCCGGGCCGACGCGCCGAGGTTGCGGGCGGTGAGGTTGCGAGTGGAGAGGCCCCGGGTGGCGAGGCCGCGCATGGCGAGATGGACGCGGAAGAGCGCATGCCCGCGACTGCTGCTCCACCCTGCGGGGAACGACCCGTCCGGGAGCTGACCGGCCGCGAGGAAGCCCACGGCGTCGTCGAGCGCCTCACGGTGCGGGACGGTCTGCGTGGTCAGCGCGTTGATCGCGGCGGCGGTCATACACGGCTCGGATGGGGACCCCGCTCCGTAGGTGGGGAATCCGCCGTCGGGGCCTTGGGCGGCCAGGAGGTAGCGCACGGCACGGTCGATCGCCTGCCTGTGCGCTCGCGGGTCGACCTGGTGGAGGAACTCGACGGCGACGGTGGTGCAGTCGGTGTCCGGTAGCAGTGCGTGGTCGGTGTAGGACCAGCCTCCGTCGCCGTGTTGGACGGATGCCACGTGTGCGGCCACGGTGCTCAGGGCGGTGGCCGGCACTCCCGCGGTGTGCAGCGCCAGCCCCGTGACCACGGTCGACCACGTGTCGGTGTCGGTCACGAACGGGATTCCGCCGTCGTCGCGTTGCCGACGCAGTGCGGTGCCGATGCCCCGGAGGACGAGGTCGTCGTGGCCGGGCACGCGGGCCAGCGCGTGCAGCGTCAGCAGGTGGACGAGGAGGTTGCCTTCCCAGATCCCTCCGGAGTGCCGGGCCGTGTCTTGGGTCGACCGCAGCAGGGCGATGTCGTCGGCGAGACCGCCGCGGGCGGCAGCGGGGGCGAGGACGACTCTCGCGGCGGCGACCTGCACGGCCGCCCAGGGGTGGAGTCCGCCGAAGGCCGATGGGCCGATGGGCAGGTCGGGGACGGCTGGTGCGCCGAGCATGACGAAGAGCGCTTGCCAGAGCATGCGCTTGCGTTCGGATGCGAACGCCGGTGCGCGGGAGGCGAATTCATCGGCCAGTCGTTCATAGGCGATCGGGCGAGACGACCCCCGAACGGCTGCGGTGAAGACCGCGTCCCACGTGCTGTCCGTGCTGTCCGTGCTGCGCGCGCTGTGCGTCCTGTCCGTGCTGTCCCGGCTGTCTCTGCTGCGCGTGGCAGTGTTCAGGTAGTCGATCAGGCGACGGCGTTCGTCGGCGAAGTGGTCGACGTGACCGCTGAATTCGAGGAGAGCGAGCATCAGCGCGGATTCCGGGACCCTGCTGCGGCAGGGGTCGCGCAGTGCGCCGTCCGGGCCGATCCGGGCGAGGAGTCGCCGCGTCAGGCGGTCCCGGCAGGCGGGGAACGCCGCGGGCAGCATCGACGGCGCCCACAGCGCTTGGCCGACGAACCTCATGCGGTGCCGGGTTCAAAGCGGCCGGTCATGCCGAGCCAGTACAGCGACGCGTCCACGAAGCGGCTCAGGCCGACGATGTACGCGCGCGTTTCGTCGAGCGCCCCATCGCGCGCGTCCAGCCGGTGTGCCAGCGAACGAAACTCGTGCAGGCGGGTGTTGCGCATGTGCAGTGCTTCGTCGTGCGCGGTGTTGATCGAGCAACTGCGCGCCCGCGCCAGCACCGTCACCAGGTTCGCGTGTCCGTTGCGGCGGTCTTCGGCAGCCGACTTCAGGTCATTGGTCCAGCCGATTGCGTCGGCGGCCGTCAGCCGCAGGGTCCGGAGGTCCGCGGCGTCGGGGGACGACTCGGGCAGCACGGCCCCTGATGTGCACTCGGAGATGTCCGCCAAGGGAAGCACGGTGATGGTGTGGCGGCGCAGCTCCACATACTCCGCGAGATCCGGAGTCCGCCCGAGGCCCCGAAGCTCGTCCTCGCGCCTGGTGGCGCGGGCGTAGGCGGTGTAGTCGGCGACGAAGCGTTCGCGTAGTTCGTCGGACAGCCGCGGGGCGGTGCGCCGCCACAGGTCGGCGGCGGCCTCAACCGGGCCGGGGCTCGCCGCGGACGTACTCTCGCCGGTCCACACGGCCAGGACCGGGGCGAGGACGGCGTCCGGGGCCGCGAAGCGGCGGTCGAAGCGGTCGTCGAGCAGGCAGATGAAGGCGGCCCACTGCGCGGTCAGCTCGCAATCGGCGGGATCGCAGCCCGGCAGGATGGCCGCGGCGAGAGTGTCGAGTCGCATGGCGGCGAGGCGTTGGTGCTCGGCCGGATCCGCGATGAGCCCGACTTCCTGCGCCCACCGGCCGAGCCGCTCGGCCGCTGCCGGGCCGGGCCTCCGGGGTCCTGGCGCCGCGTCCGTTCTCCCGGAACCGGGCGCCGCGTCCGCGCTCCGGGAATCCGGTGCGGCGACTGCCCCAGAACGACGGTGCACGGTGGAGTCCCTTCCGACGGAGGCCGAGGTGCGGCGCCAGCCTGCCATCGAGAATCGGGAATACGTTCTCAATGCTGCCAAAACCACCCGGTTGAGTGGATGTCGGATGGGTGGAGGCGTGGAGAAACCCTGCGGGCCACCGGAGTTCGGGCGCGGATGTGGGTGGAGGCAGTCGGATGTGAGAAACTCGTCACCGCACTTTTAGTTGCGTCAGTGTCGCAACTGTGATTCCGTGCGGCCGGACGGCCCTCGTCCGGCCGGCGAGCAGACCGGCGTCTTCCGTCCGAGGAGGAGCCTTGGCAGAACAACCGCGCACCGTCGGCGGTGTCGGCCGCCCGCATCCGCGCATCACCGGCGCGGCGACGCTGTGGGACCTCGTGGAGCGGCGGGCCGCGTTGTCGCCGGACGTGCCGATGCTGCTCGATCCGGACGACCGGGTGTTCACGTTCCGGCAGGTCCGCGACTGGGCGGAGCGGGTGGCGGCCGGCTACCACGCGCTCGGGATCGGTGCGGGCACGCGTGTGACGTGGCAGCTGCCGACGCGTATCGAATCGGTCGTCGTGTCGCTGGCGTTGGCACGGCTCGGGGCCGTGCAGAACCCGGTCATCCCGTTCTATCGGGAGAAGGAAGTCGGGTTCTGTCTGCGGCAGACGCGGGCGGAGGTGTTCCTGACGCCGGGGACGTGGCGGGGCTTCGACTTCGACGCGATGGGTGCGGCGCTGGCCGCCGAGACGGCCGAACCGCCGCGTGTCATGGCCGCGTACGACACCCTCCCCGACGGCGACCCCGCAGCGCTTCCGCCCGCGCCGGGCGACGGCGGCGAAGTGCGTTGGCTGTACTACACGTCGGGGACCACGTCCGACCCCAAAGGCGTCCGGCACACCGACGGCACACTGCTGGCCGGCGGCGAAGCGCTCGCGGCCGCGTTGGCCATGACGCCGTCGGACGTCGGCTCGATGGCCTTTCCGTATGCGCACATCGCCGGACCGAACTACCTCAACACCGTGCTCATGACCGGATTCCCGGCCGTGGTCGTGGAGTTCTTCGACCCGGCCACCGCCATCCCGGTCTACCGGCGGCTCGGCGTGACGATGGTCGGCGGGTCCACTGCCTTCTACCTGGCTTTCCTCGCCGAGCAGCGCAAGCAGCCGGGCGCACGCATCATCCCGTCGCTGCGGATCGTCTCCGGCGGGGGAGCGCCCAAGCCGCCCGAGCTGTTCCGCGAAGTCCGCGAGGAACTCGGCGCGGTGCTGTGCCACGGCTACGGCATGACCGAGGTGCCGCAGATCTGCCAGGGCGCGCCGACCGACACCGAAGACCAGCTCACGTACAGCGAAGGCGCTCCGGCACCCGGGCTCGACGTGCGGATCGTCCGCGCCGACGGCACGCTCGCCGCGCCGGGCGAGGAAGGCGAAGTGCGGCTGCGCGGACCGATCGTCTTCCGCGGCTACACCGATCCGGCACTCAACGCCGAAGCGTTCGACGCGGACGGCTTCTACCGCACCGGAGACCTGGGCACGCTGCGCCCGGACGGGCATCTGACGCTGACCGGGCGACTCAAGGACATCATCATCCGCAAGGGCGAGAACATCTCGGCCCGCGAGATCGAGGACCTGCTGTTCACGCACCCGGCGGTCGCGGACGTGGCCGTGATCGGCCTTCCCGACCCGGAACGCGGGGAGCGTGTCTGCGCCGTCGTCGAACGGGCCGCGGGCGAGGCCGATCTCGAACTCGCCGACATGGTCGCCCATTTGCGCGCCGCCGGGCTGATGCTCCAGAAGATCCCCGAGCAGCTGGAGGTCGTGGACGCCCTGCCGCGCAACGACACGCTGCGGAAGGTACTGAAGTACCGGCTGCGGGAGACGTATGCGGGGGTGGCGTGGCGGCAGGCGGCCGAGGCCCGAGGCCGTGACGGGTCGAGCACGGGTCGGTGAGAAGTCGACCGAGCGTGTGCGTGCCGCGGCCGGAACCGGGTTGACGTGAGGAGCCGCTCCCGCCGAGGCCGATCCCTGGGCGCGCTCCCGGCTACCGCCGCAGGGCCTCGCCGACCAGGCGATCCTGGCCAAGGCCCCGCTCCGCGAAGGCGGTCGCCGCCTCGGCTACCGCCTCACCCCGAAGGGGCACGACTTCTTCCCGACCTTCGCCTTCCTCGTCGCCTGGTCCACCCGCTGGTTCGAGAACGACGGCCGCCCCGGCGTCACCATCACCCACCGCGCCTGCGGCCGGGTCCTCGAACCGCGCTGGACGTGCAACGCGTGCAACGGCGCGCTGGCCGCGGCGGAGTTCACCCCGCGCACGTAACGGCGCACGCGGCCCTGCCCGCCGTCCGGGCGTTGCCTCGGGGCCAACCGTTCGTTGGTTCGTCAGGACGCACCGCACTCGCGGCGACGTGTTGCGGCCGGGCGGTGGCAGGCGAGCGGACGGAGCGAACGTGGATGCTGGCGGGCGGGGGCGGCATGGCACGGGCGTTGGCGCTGGCGGCGCGGCTCGGCATCCCCGACATCCTGAACGGCGGTGCGCTGCCGGCCCCCGAGATCGCGCGGCGCACCGCGTCGGATCCCGACGTGCTGGCGCGGCTCCTGCAGACGCTCGCGTTCTGCGGCGTCTTCACCTGCGACGAAGCCGGCGGGTTCGCGCTGAGCCCGGACTTCGCCCCGCTGCGGGCCGATCACCGGTGCTCCGTACGGAACTTGGCCATCCTGATGGCGGAGACGTACGACGACGCGTGCGCGGCCCTGCCCGAGACCGTGCGCACCGGGCGCTCGGCGTTCCGGCACGTGTTCGGCGTGCCGCTGTACGAATTCCGGGGCATGCGAAGGCGCCGCGTCGGCCTGTGCACCGCACCGGAGTCGGTCCCGGTTCGGGTGCGGAGGCCGGCGCGGCGCCGGTGTGCCGGTCGCGGGGTCCGGCGGAGTGTCGCGGGGGAGTGTCGCGGGGGAGTCAGCCCTGGTTGGCCAGGTCGTCCAGCGTGACCGTGCGGCCACCGTGGAACGTCATGACGTGCTTGACGCGGGTGTACTCCTCGATGGAGTAGACCGACATGTCCTTGCCGTAGCCGGACTGGTTGAAGCCGCCCTGCGGCATCTCCGAGACCAGCGGCAGGTGGGTGTTGACCCAGACGCAGCCCGCGGAGATCTCCCGGGTGAAGCGGTGGGCGCGGTTGAGGTCGTTGGTCCAGACCGAGGCGGCGAGGCCGTACGCCGTGCCGTTCGCCAGGGCGAGGGCCTCGTCGTCGGTGGCGAAGGACTGGATGGTGACGACCGGGCCGAACACCTCGTTCTGCACGATCTCGTCGTCCTGGCGCACGTCGGTCACGACCGTCGGCGGGAAGAAGTAGCCGGGACGCGGCAGCCGCTTGCCGCCGGTGCGGATCTTCGCGTGCCCGGGCAGGCGCGCGACGAAGCCTTCGACGGTGGCGAGCTGGTCGGCGGTGCTGAGCGCGCCGTAGAAGACGCCCTTCTCGTGCGGGCCGCCGGTCTTGATGTGGCCGACCGCCTGCAGGAACTGCTCGACGAACGCGTCGTACACGCTTTCGTGGACGAGCATCCGGGTCGCGCCGGTGCAGTCCTGGCCGCCGTGGTAGAACGCGGCGACCGCCAACGGCGCCGCGGTGTCCGCGAGGTCGGCGTCGGGGAAGACGATCGCCGGGGCCTTGCCGCCGAGTTCGAGGTGCAGCCGGTGCAGGCGGCGGCCCGCCGCCTCGGCGACCTGGCGTCCCGCGCGCACCGAGCCGGTCAGCGACACCATGCCGGGCGTCGCGTGGTCGACGACCGCTTCGCCGGTGGCGCGGTCGCCGAGGACCACGTTGAGGACGCCCGCGGGCAGGAACTCCGCGGCGATCTCGGCGAACAGGAGCGCGGTGGACGGCGTCGACTCGGCGGGCTTCAGCACGACGGTGTTGCCCGCGGCGAGCGCCGGTCCGGCCTTCCACACGGCCATCGGCAGCGGGAAGTTCCACGGCGCGATCTGGCCGACGACGCCGATCGGCTCGCGGCGCACGTACGACGTGAAGCCGTCGAGGTACTCGCCGCCCGCGCGGCCTTCCAGCACCCGGCACGCGCCCGCGAAGAACCGCAGGTCGCGGACGGCGGTCGCGATGTCCCAGGCCTCCAGGGTGTCGCGCGGCTTGCCGGTCTCCCGGGACTCCAGGTCGGCGAACTCGGCGGCGCGCCGCTCCACGGCGTCCGCGAGCTTGGTGAGGGCGAGCTGGCGGGCGGCGGGCGTGGACCGGTTCCACTCCACGGCGGCCGCGGCGGCGGCCTGGTAGGCGGCGTCGACGTCGGCGGCGGACGACAGCGCGGCGGTGCCGAAGACCTCCTCGGTGGCGGGGTCGATCAGGTCGCTGGTGCGGCCGTCGAGGGCCGGCACGTAGACGCCGTTGATGAAGTTCTCGAGCCGCGGCGCGGTCATGCGGATCTCCGTTCGGAGCGGTGGCGTGGTGCGGGACCGGTCCTCCGGCGCGATGGCGCACGGATCCCGGCGGGGGCGGGCGGCGGGGTTGCCCGCGGATACTTTTACCCCAGGTCAGAGGACAAGTGCTACAGCTTGGTCGAAATTCGTGGGCGGTGCTTTCGCGGGGTGCGAGGCGGGCTCGAATGCGGGAATCTTCCCGCCGGGCTCGGGCGGGGGCTTGCCCCCGGGTGCCGGGTCGGGGGCGACGCCTCGTCCGGCTTGGTAAGTTGCGGGGCCACAGCACGTCGAGGGGCCGGGGATGGGCGTTCGGAAGGCCGCAGGGCACTACGTGACGGGGTTGTCCCGGCGCGAGCGCATCCTCGACGCCGCCGACACGCTCTTCCGCGAGTGCGGCACCGGCGCGCCGTCCGTGCACGACGTCGCGCGGGCCGCCGGGATCTCCCGGCCGGGCCTGCTCCGGTACTTCGCGTCGAAGGAAGAACTGCTCGACGGGCTGCTCGACCGCTACGAGGCGAGGGCCGCGGCGGCAGCGGAGGACGCGCGGCCGCGGGACGCGCCGTCACCCGGCGGGATCGTCGCCGGCCCGACCGGAGACCGAGCGGTGACGACGACCGCCGGGCCCGCCGCCGACCCGGTCGGCGACCGCGTGGCCACGACCACCGCCTGGCCCGCCGCCGACGCGCCTCTCCTGTCGGACGCCCCCTCCGCCCTGGTCGCCCAAGCCCTTCGGCAGGCTGCCGTCCCCGGCTACGTCGAGTGCCTCACCTCGCTCGCCGGCGAAGCGGTCAGAGCGGACCACCCGGCACACGCGCGGATGGCGCGCCGCTACCGCGACCTTCGCGCCGACATACTCCGGCAGCTCGGTCCCGGCCTCGGTCCCGGGTGCGCTGCCGGCGTCGATTCCGCGTCCGTTCCCGGCCTCGGTCCCGGGTCCGCTCCCAACAACGACACCGACTCCGCGCCGCGTTTCGGTCCTGATCCCGACGTCGCCGCCACCTGCCTCCTCGCCGGCTGGGAAGGCCTGCAACTCCTCTCGCTCTACAGCCCGTCCGACATCGACGTCGCCGCCTGCCTGGAGCGCCGGCTGCGGTTCCTCGCCACTCCGCCGTCCCCGCCTCGCCCGGCCCGGCGCACCTCCCCGACGCCGGAGGAAGCCGCCCGCCGCGCCCGGGTCTTCCGCGACCTGCGCGCCGAAGACGTCCGTGACCTCCAGGAACGCCGCGGCTACGCCACCGGGCATGAGCGCCGTCGCCAGGTGATCGACACCGCGACGACCCTCTTCGGCACCCGCGGCTTCCACGGCATCAGCCTGCGCGACATCGCCAAAGCCGTCGGCATCTCGCACTCCACGTTGCTGCACCACTTCGCGAACAAGGACGAGCTGCTCCGCGCGGTCCTCACCCACCACGACTATCTGATGATCACCGTCGGCAGCGTCCCCGACAACGCCGACGAACACGCCCGCCTCAGCGCCGTCGTGGAGACCGCGCGCCGCGCCGCGGACGACACCCCGGGTCTCATGGAACTCTTCTCCACGGTCTCCGCCGAAGCCGTTGCTCCCGGCCACCCCGCCCACGCGTACTTCGAGAAGCACTTTGCGATGAGCCGCCGCTTCCTCGCCCGCTCCTTCGAACACCTGGCTGCCGACGGCGAGTTGTCCGCGGAACGCGATCCGGCCGAGGAAGGCCTCTGGCTCCTCGCGGTCTGCGAGGGCCTGCAACGCCTCCGCCTGTACGACGCCGGCATCGACGCCGCCGGCCTCCTCGCCGCCGACCTGGCCCGCACCCTCGGCGAGCCCCTCCCCACCGTCGGCTGAGAAACGCGGGCGAGTCGGCGTCGTCTACGCGACCTCGTCCGCTCTCCGTTCGAGCGCATGCGCGGCGTCGTCCCAGTCCGGCCCGAAGGACAGCAGGTCCCCCTCCGCCTCCCGCAGCAGCACCGGATCGTCCGGGCGCTGGAGGCAGGCGAGTCGAAACGCCAGATTGCGTGCCCACACGGGCATCGCCATCCAGTCCACGGCAAGCTCGCCGCGGAGTCCGGCGAGGATGGCGTCCGCGTCGGCGAAGGTGACCGCTTCGACGAAGGCGCGCGCCGCATCGGGGAGGCACGAACCGGCTTCGGTGGCGGCGACAAGCTCGCGCATGCGTGCGGCAAGATCCGCGTCGGAGGTCATCCCGCGAGGGTAGGTGACGTCCCATCGTTCCCTTTCACCTCATCAGCCACCCCCATGACGCCGTGATCACGTCCCCTCCCTACCCCAGGCATAGACTCAGGGGCGGAGGGTTGTCGTGTGAAACCCGTGGCCGTACTCGTCTCGCTGGTCGTTCTGGTGCTGGCCGGTGTGGGTGTCGGTGTGTTTTTCCTCGTCGATTCCGATTCCGGCGCCGATTCCGGACCGCCGCCCGCCACGCTGCCCGGTCCTCCCGTTTCGCCCAACCCGCTCACCGGTGACGCGCGGCCCGCGGGCAAGATCCTCGCCGTCAAGATCGACAACGTCGGGACCTCGGTGCAGGCCCGGCAGCAGGGCCTCAATTCGGCGGACCTCGTCTACGCGATCCAGGTCGAGGGCGGGCTGTCCCGGCTCATGGCGGTCTACGACAGCAACCACGCGCCGCCGACGACCGGCCCGGTGCGGAGCGCCCGGCAGACCGACATCCCGATCCTGGCCGCGTACGGGCACGTGAACTTCGCGTACAGCGGCGCGATAACCGGGCTCACCAAAGACCTCGCCAACGCGGACCTCACCAGCGTCACCCCGCTGAACGCCGGCTCGCTGTTCTCCAACGGCGGCATGGACCCGACGTTCGTCAAGCCCGCCGACATCTTCGCGAAGTTCCCGGACGCGGTGGCGGCCCCCGACATCGGCCTCCGCTTCGCCGCCGCCCCCGCGCAGCCGAGCGGCGGGACGGCCGCGGAGTCGGCGACCGTGCGCATGCCGTCCGCGTCGTTCGGCTTCCAGTGGGACGGCGCGAAGTACCTCGTCTCGGTCGACGGCCGCCCCGCGGTCACCGACGGCGGACAGCGCGACACCACGACGAACGTGATCGTCCAGCATGTGGACGTCGTTCCCGGCAAGTACACCGACCACAATGCCGGCCACGCCGACAACGAGGTCTTCTCCGTGACCACCGGCAACGGAACCGCCGACGTGTACCGCAACGGCCTTGTGTACCACGCCACGTGGAGCAAGCCGACGGACACCTCGCCGACCACGTTCGCGCACGACGGCGCGCAAATGACGCTGCAGCCGGGCCGGACGTGGATCGTCCTGGCACCGTGACGCGGTATCTTCCGGCTGGGAACATCCCACGAAAAGGTCTTCGCGGTGGTTGGGTCGCTCCGGGCGTGCTGATTCACTGCCGCCCGACGAGCGAGGTGGACGGGGACTGTGGCGGACGGCATAGCCGAGGAAAGCGCCCGCAAGCGCCGGGTCGACTGGCGGTACTGGGGCGACGCCGCCAAGGAGCTGCTGCTGATCGCCGCGATCTTCGGGGTCTACAAGCTCGGCCGCGGCCTGGTGACGGGCCAGGAGTCGGTGGCGTTCCGCAACGCACGGGAGCTGCTGCGCATCCAGACCGACCTGCGCATGCCCGACGCGGCCGCCTTCCAGCACTGGGTGGCGCAGTCGCATGCGGCGATCGAATTCTGCAACAAGTACTACCTGTACGTGCACTGGCCGGCCACGGTGGGCTTCCTGCTGTGGCTGTGGGTATGGCACCGCGAACGGTACGCCTGGATCCGCAACATCCTTTCCGTGATGACCCTGGTCGCCCTCGTGATCGCGATCGTCATCCCGATGGCGCCGCCGCGGCTGATGCCGTCGTACGGGTTCGTGGACACCGGCATGATCTTCGGCGACTCGCCGTACTCCGGCACGGGCGCCAAGATCTCCAACCAGTACGCGGCTATGCCGTCGCTGCACTTCGGCTGGGCCGTGGTCGTCGCCCTGGGCACGTGGGCGGTGTGGCGGCACGCCGACCGTAAACGGCGCGTCGTCGCGCACCTCATATGGCTGCACCCGGCGCTGACGCTGTTCGTCATCGTCGTCACGGCCAACCACTACTGGCTCGACGCGGTCGTCGCGCTGGTGCTCCTCGCCTTCGCGCTGTTCATCGTGCCGGCCAAGGCGCCGCACGCCCGGCTCGTGAAGATGATCCCGCCGGTGTTCATCCCCCGGCAGCGGCGCGCGTCGCTGAAAGGCGAGACGGCCGCCGCCGACACGGCCGACGCCGAACGAACCGGCCAGGCCGACGCCGAGCGCGCGGGCACGGCCGACGCCGAGCCTGCCGAGCCCGCGGCCCGCTAGCCGACGCAGCAGCCGGCGCGGTACCCCCGCCGCTCAGCTCCGGAACTGCACCAGGGCATACGTGCCCGCCGTACGCCACGGTGCGTCGGCCGCATCCAGCCGGCGCACCGTTTCGGGCTCCAGCCCGACGACCACCTCCGACTTCAGCGTGCGCAGACTCGCCACCGGCCCCGGAAAGTACGCCGTCGCTTCCGAGAACGGCAGCGTCGCCGGCCAATGGCGGTCCTGCACCAGCCGCCGGTAGTTGAGATCCCCCTTCAGCACCGTGAGCGCCGCCCCGGCGAACTCCGCCGCCAGGTCCTCCGGCATCCCGGTGTAGGCCGACGGCGCACACGCGAACGCAGGGGCCCGCACCACCAGCCGCCCCTCCGCGGCGCACTCCCACAGCCGCTTCCCCACCTGCGCCGCCGCCTCCGTCCCGGCCCCCCGGAGCCGCCGCAGGGCCGCCACCACGTCATCGGTCGTCGCGTCCGACACGTAGTACGGCTGCGGCTTGACGTGCAGCACGACCTGCGCCGCGAGCCCGCCGCGCAGCAGGTGATCGACCAGCACCAGATCCGGCAGCAGCTCCCGCCCGGCGTTGTCCGCGACCACGATCACCAGCCCGCCGCGCCGACGCTCCAGATGCGCCCACAGCTCCGCCCGGTCGTCCGCGACGAGGCTGTCCCCCGCGGAGCCCCCCGAAGCCCCGCCGCCCGCGGTCATCAGGAACCCGAGATCCGCCCGATTCCCCCACAACGAGGCCGCCAGCAACGCGTCCCGACGCTGCGCCTCGTCGACATCGGCGTCGCCCAGCCCGTCGAGCGCCGCCAGCTCCTCGTCGACGACACTCCCCCGAAGCTCCGCCTCCTTGGCCGGGCCGAACGGATCCACCCCCCGCCACGCCCCCGTACCGAAGTACCCCACCGCCTCCAACAGCCGCCGATAGAAGCAGCTCTCCGCCCACAAAAACGACGCCTCGCGCCACGGCCGCCCGAACCGCCCCCGCCCCCACTCCTCCCACCCCACGGCCTCGGACTCCAGCGGCGCGACGACCCCACCCAACGTCTCCGCCACCAACGCGTCCAACGCCCCGGCCTGGCCCGCCCCCAGCGGCAAGTCCTCCCGCAACTGCCGGACCAACCGAGGATGCCGCTCGTGGAAAACCCCCCACCCGAACGACCCGGGTGCACTCCACCCGATCTCGGGCGCAAGCCCTCCGTCATCGGACAGGTCCCGCCGCGCGTGTGCCATGCGGCGCATTGTCCCGACGCCGTGGAGGTCGGCCAAGGACCCGGGTGCCCGCGTGGCGCGTGCCCCCGCGCGTCCCGCCTCACCCGCCACCGACGGTTGGGCCTTCCGGCGTTACCCTGGCGCTCCGATCGGGAGGAGCCGCCATGGCCACGCTGGACAGTGTCGCGGAGTTTGCCCGGGTGGCTCGGGCGCGGCTCGGGGGGTTCCGGCATACGACGGTGCCCGAGACGGCGGAGTTGCGGCGGGCCGCGGTGGTGCTGTGTGTGGCGGAGTTCGACGGGGCGGCGTCGGTGATCGTCATCAAGCGGGCCTACCGCGGACGGAACGCCGGGCAGTGGGGGCTCCCCGGCGGGCGGTTCGAGGACGGGGAGACGCCGGTCGAAGCCGGTCTGCGCGAGCTGCGCGAGGAACTCGGGCTCGTGCTGCCGGAGGACGCGGTGCTCGGGCGGTTGGACGACTTTCCCGCGACGTCCGGCTTCGCCATCACCCCGATCGTCGCCGCGGTCGAAGGGCCGGTCGCGCTCGCACCGAACAGCGAGGTGCACTCCGTACATCCGGTACGCCTCGACCGCCTGGCCGCCCCGGACACCCCGAGCTGGGCCACGCAGCCGAACGGCGCCCCGCCGCTGCTCCAAATGCGGCTCGGCCCGGCCATGCTCCTCCACGCCCCGACCGGCGCCCTGCTCTGGCAGTTCCGCGAAGTCGTCCTGCTGGACCACCCCGACGCCCGCATCGCCGACTTCGCCCAACCGGACTGGACCCGCCGCTGACCCCGGAGCCGCCCCGTGGACGACCTGCGCGGACGGCGGACGCCCCACAACCCCCTCTGCCATGCTGGGCCACCGTCGGATCGACGCGACGACGAGTGGAGGGTGACGTGCAACAGCCCGACTGGCGTGTGGAGTTCCGGTACGGCGCACTCATGGCGCACCCCGAGGCGATGGGGCGGCTGGAGCAAGCCGCCGCGCGCGGGAAGAAGCGGTTGACCGCGCGCGAGTTCATGGAGCGGGGGCAGCAGGCGCGGGATGTGTGGGAGCTGCTCGGCGGCTCGTTCGACGGCCTGGAGAAGCAGGTGAGCAACCTGCTCGGCTCGGCGCTCGGGCGGGCCCTGGGCTTCGAGATCAACAAGGTGCACACGGCGCCGTATCCGGCACCCGTGGGGGCGGTGCTCGTCGGCGTGTCGTGTGCGATGGCGGAGACCGGCTATCGGCTCACGCAAGTCCTGCAAGGGACCGACGGCTGCGTGCTGGAGGCCGCGTTGCCGCGAAACTGGGCCACCAAAGAAGGATCGGTCATCTGCGCGGTCGCGGGGAACGCGCAGCAGGCCCAGGTCCAGAGCGCGGTGAAGGTGACCGGACAGCTGTACGACTGGGGTCGAGGCAAGCGCGTGCTGGCGGACCTGTCCGCCCGGACCGGGGCGTGGGTGGCCGCCGGGTAGCCGGAGCCGTCCCCGGCGGCCACGCGGGAGCGGCGGCTAGCGCCGGGCCTTCGACGTCCGGCGGGGCTGACCCGCCGTCGCGACGAGGTCCCGCGCTCGCCGACGTTCCCACCACCGGTACGCCGCCCGCACCCCCGGCGGAAACAGCCGGCGGATCGCCTCCCGGCGCTCCGGCGGCGCCTCGTCGAGGAGCCACGCGCACAGGGCCGCGCCGGAGGCCAGGCCGAAAGGCTGCCGCTGGGCCGCGTCGTAGTCGGCCCAGTCGCCGACGGTGATGTGCTCCTCCAGCAGCGGCAGGACGAGAGCTTTTTGGTCGTCGAGGTAGGCGGTCAGTGCCTCGTCCAGCGCCGTCATGTACTCCGCCGTGCGGCTTGCCGGTCCGCGCCCCGCGAGGCAGTCGTCGACCGTCACCGCGAGCAGGGTGACGCGGCGGCGTCCGCGTTCGATGGGGCCGGCCCCGTCGGGGAGCCGACGGCGGCGCAATACCGGCCAGAGCGTGGTGCGTTCGGCGGCGAGGTGGGTGTGGAGCCGTTCCTGGAAGTCGGTCCATGCGGGTGTCGTCACCGGAAAGCAGCTCTGCGACCAGACGAGCAGCCGCCGCATGTCCCGGCGCAATGCGTCGTGGACGGCGTACACGAGCAGGAGGTCGACCCGTCCGTCGCGGGCGGGATGGCGGGCGAGCGAGGGCCGGGGGAGTGGGGGTCGGGGCGGGGTGGAGTGCATGGCGAAGCCTCCGGAGGTCATGCGTCGGGCCCGTCGTCGCGGGCCGGTTCACCCGCGGGGGATGGTCCTGCGACCAGGGCCGATTCGGGGGATGGCCCGGCAAGCACGGCCGATTCGGCGGACGGCCCCGGGACCGAGACCGACTCGGCCGACGGCTTGCGGACCTGGTCGGCGAAGTACCAGCGGGACAAGCCCACCCGGAGCCGCCGGCCGAGAGTGGTCCGCCGGGCGACTCCGTTGTGGTCGACGGGCGGGGCGAGGGCGAGCGGCTCGTACTGCTCGTGTGCGGTGAGGCGGTGCCGTTCCTCCGCGTCGAGCGGGGCGTGCACCTCGACGAAGCCGCCATCCGGGAGCTTCTTCACCATCCCGGTCTCGCGGCCGTGTACGAGCTTGTCGCGGTCCCGGAGTTGCAGGCCCTTCGCCCACCGGACGGTGACCTGGTAGGCGATCACCGGGGCGACGAAGAACGCGATCCGCCCGGCCCAGGTGATGGTGTTGAGCGACAGATGGAAATGCGTGGCGATGATGTCGTTCGCGCCGCAGACCCACAGCACGCCGTAAGCCGCGATCCACGCGACGCCGAGCCCCGTCCGCACCGGCATGTTGCGCGGCCTGTCCAGCAGGTGGTGCTCGCGGTCGTCGCCGGTGATCCACGCCTCGATCCACGGATAAGCCGCGATCAACGTGAACATGATCCCGGGCACGATCACCGCGGGCAGCAGGATGTTGAGGCTCAACGTGTGGCCCCACGCGTCGATTTCCCAGTTCGGCATGATCCGCAGGGCGCCTTCGAGGAAGCCCAGATACCAGTCGGGTTGGGAGCCGGCGCTGACTTGCGCCGGATGGTACGGCCCGTACGACCAGATCGGATTGATCTGGACCAGCCCGCCGAGCAGCGCGGTGGCGCCGAAGACCAGGAAGAAGAACCCGCCCGCCTTCGCCAGGTACACCGGTACGAACGGCGCTCCCACCACGTTGTTTTCGGTGCGTCCGGGACCCGGGAACTGCGTGTGCTTGTGGTAGAAGACCAGGATCAGGTGAATCGTCACCAGCCCCACCATCAACGCGGGCACCAGCAGCACGTGCAGTGTGAACAGCCGCGGAATCACCTGGTCGCCCGGGAACTCCCCGCCGAACAGGAAGAATTGCAGGTACGTGCCGACGACCGGGATCGCCAGCACCACCCCGTCCGCGATCCGCAGCCCGGTACCGGACAGCAGATCGTCCGGCAGCGAATACCCCGCAAAACCGTTCAGCAGCGCCAATACGAGCAGCACGAAGCCGAACAGCCAGTTGATTTCCCGCGGTTTGCGGAACGATCCGGTGAAGAAGTGCCGGAACATGTGCACGAACAGTGCGGCGATGAAGATCAGCGCCGCCCAGTGGTGGATCTGGCGGATCATCAGTCCGCCGCGGATGTCGAAGCTGATGTCGAGCGTGGACTTGTAGGCCTGCGACATCTGCACGTGCTGCAGCGGCACGTACGAGCCGTCGTAGACGACCTGTTCGCTGCTCGGATGGAAGAAGAAGGTGAGGAAGACCCCGGTCAGCAGCAGCGTGATGAAGCTGTACAGCGCGATCTCGCCGAGCATGAACGACCAGTGGTCCGGAAACACCTTCCGCAGATACGGCCTGCCCAACCGGTAGATGCCGAGGCGCTCGTCGACGGCGTCGGCGCGGCGCACGCCCTTGCCGTCCGACCCGGACGTACCTCCGGATATGCCACCGGACACGCCTCCGGGCGGCTCGCCCCTGGCGGCGGCGGTGGCCGTGGAATTCGATGGGCTCATAGCGGGTCCTCTGCTCCGTGCGCGTGCCGGCGGTCGTGTTCCCAGGACGAACCGGCGCCGGGATCTGTGACGTACGACGGACGCGGCCGCCGGAGCCGCGACGCCCTGACACCACAGGGACACCGGCGCCCGACCGGCCGTGACAGCACGCGGATGTGACCTGCGCCACCCTCCCGGCCCGCCGATGTCACAGCGGACGCCCGTGGTTCGTCTGGGCTCACGAACCCGGCCACCCCACGAGAGGAACCCCCGCCATGACCACCATCGGCATCGTCATCGGCAGCACCCGCCCCGGCCGCCTCGGCCCCGCCGTGGCCGCCTGGGTCCACGACCTGGCCGTGGAACGCGCCGGAGAGCAAGCGAAGTTCGAGGTCATCGACGTCCAGGACTTCGCGCTGCCGCTCCTCGACGAACCGTTGCCCGCCATGCGCGCCGCCGGCGGACACCCGCACACCCGGCGCTGGGCGGAACGCATCGACGCCTGCGACGCGTACGTCTTCGTCACGCCCGAGTACAACGCGAGCCCGCCCGCGTCGCTGACCAACGCCATCGACTACCTGTACGCGGAGTGGAATTCCAAGCCCGTCGCCTACGTCGGCTACGGCGTCTTCGGCGCGGTCATGGCCGTCCAGAAGCTCCGCGCGCAAGCGGGCGTGCTGCGGATGGCCGACATCGGCCCGCAGGTGACGCTCACCCTGAACGACGACTTCGTCGCCTTCACCGAGTTCCGCCCGCAGGAGACGCAGGCCGCGCGCCTGCACGGGCTGGTCGACGAACTGCTCGCCTGGTCGCGGGCCCTCGCCGTGCTGCGCACGTCGGCCGCCGCGTGACCGCTCGCCGACGGGTGAAACGCCCGCCGTAGCATGCCGCCGTGGACACAGGACGGAACGCCGGCGCCGGGCGGGGACGGGCGCGTTTGGGGCATACCGGCTCCCTCGACTGCGTGCCGCTGTTCTGGGGGCTCGCCCGGACCACGGCGCTCCTGGACGTCGACCTCGTCGCGGACACCCCGACCGCGCTCGCCCGGCGGCTCCTCGCCGGCGACCTCGACATCGCGGCGGTACCCGCCGTCACCTACCTGCGGCACAGCGACGACCTGCTCGCGCTGCCGGGCATCGCGTCCGGCAGCGACGGGCCGATGATGTCGTCGGTCCTCGTCGGCACCGCCGACCCCGGCGAACTGCACGGCGCCACGGTCGCGCTGACCCCCGCCGGGCCCACGTCGCGACGCCTGGCACGGCTGCTGCTGGAGGAACGGTACGGCGTCTCGTCCACATACGTGCCGGGCTCCGCCGACCCGGCCGCCGTCCTCCGCGGCGCCGACGCCGCGGTGCTCTTCGGCGACGCCGGACTCGACGCCGCGGTGTCCGCCCCGCACACCGGCACCCGCGTCCACGACCTCGCCGGACTGTGGCGCGAATGGACGGGGCTGCCGTTCGTGTTCGCGGTCTGGGCGGTCCGCCGCGACTTCGCCCGGCAGCGCCCCGACGCGGTGGCGGCCGCCCACCGGGGCCTTCTCGCGGCGCGCGACCTCGCCCGCGCCGAAACCGCCGAACTCGCCGCCCGCACCGCCCGCTGGGAGCCCTTCGACGCCCCCACCCTCGCACGCTACTTCGGCCGCGCCCTCGACTACTCCTTCGGCCCCCGCCAGATCGCCGGCCTGACGGAATTCGCCCGCCGCACGGGCCATCCCGCCCCGGCCCTGGCCACGGGCGAGTGGGCCCCAGGACTGCCGGACGCGGGGACGCTGCACTGACGGGGGAACGGGGGAACGGGGGAACCGGGGGGTCGGACGGGGGAGCGAGGCGAGGGCCGACGCGGAGCCCCGGGCCACCGGCCGTGAGGGCACAGCCGCCCGACTGCGCCAGGCCGGTCGAGCAGGGCGAACGGGTGGGGAGCGGCGCGGCCCGAGGGAACGGCGCCCAGGACGGCGACGCCCCGCGGCATCCGCGCGCCACGCCGCACGTCCTGGCCCGGTTGCCCCTCCCGCCGCGGCGCCTCCCCCGTGAGCCGATCCAGACCTCCGCGGACCGCGTTCCCGGCCCCGCTTTCGCCCTCCGCCGGACGGCCGCGGCTCTCCGGCACTCGATTTCCGCCGCGAGCCTCGTCACCCCGACCGCATCCCTCGCATGCGTCGTCAGCCCCATGTCACACCCGTCCCCGCCATCTCGTCTCGGTCGGCAAGAGACTCGGAAGGGTGATCATCATGCGGGTGTTCGTAGCAGGCGGGACCGGAGTGCTCGGGCGGCGGCTCGTGCCGCTGCTCGTGGCGCGCGGGCACCAGGTCACGGCGACCACGACCAGTGCGGCCAAGCTGGGAGCCGTGCAGCGGCTCGGCGCCGACGGGGTCGTGATGGACGGGCTGGACGCTGTGTCCGTCGGCGAGGCGGTCGCGCAGGCGCGGCCCGACGTGATCGTCCACCAGATGACCGCGATCGCCGGGAAGCCCGACATCAAGCACATGGACCGCTGGTTCGCCGTCACCAACCGGCTCCGCACCGAAGGCACCGACCACCTGCTGGCCGCCGCCGCGGCCACCGGCGTACGGCACTTCGTCGCGCAGGGCTACGCGAGCTGGAACGGTCTCCGCGAAGGCGGCTGGATCAAGACCGAAGACGACCCGCTCGACCCCATGACCGGCACCTCCGCGGCCCCCGGCATGGCCGCGATCCGGCACGTCGAAGACGCCGTCCTCGCCGTCGACGGCGCGGTCCTGCGCTACGGCTCCCTCTACGGCCCCGGCGCCACCGACGACCAGGTCGACCTGATCCGCAAGCGCCAGTTCCCGCTGGTGGGCAGCGGGGCGGGCCACTGCTCCTGGCTGCACCTCGACGACGCGGCAAGCGCCACCGCGCTCGCCGTCGAAAAGCAGGCCCGCGGCGTGTTCAACATCGTCGACGACGACCCCGCCCCCGCCAACGACTGGCTCCCCTACCTCGCGCAGTGCGCGGGGGCGAAGCGCCCGATGCGCGTCCCCGTGTGGCTCGCGCGGCTGCTCGCCGGACCGGTGGCGGTCGCGATGATGACCGAGGGCCGCGCCTTCTCCAACGCCAAGGCCAAGCGCGAACTCGGCTGGGAGCCGGACTACGCGTCCTGGCGCCAGGGCTTCGCGAAAGAACTGAGCCGGTAGAAGCACCGACGGCACGGCCCCCGCAGGCGTGAGCCCGCGGGCGCCGTGCCGTCATGGCAAGCCGAAAGGCAACGACCTACTCACCCACGAACCGCAGATACCGTTCCGCCGACCTCCGGACCGCCCCCGCCCCGTCCTCCGTCACGACGCGTCCCCAGAACGCCCCGTAAATGCGGTCGAACGCGAACGGCTCCACCAGGTCGAGCGCCCGCCGGATCGTGCTCGGCCGCTCGGGGATGTAGTTGGGGATGCTGTACATGAAGCTCACCCAGCGGCGGTCCATCACCACCATGAAGATGTCCCCGCTGAACAGGGCCCCGCGGCCTTCCGGGTCGGACGCCCAATGCAGCACCGTGCCCCCGGCGAAATGCGTCCCGGCGTTGATCAGCGTCATGCCGGGGGCGATCGGGTGGGTGTCGCCGGACCAGTACGTGATCAGCGGATCCGGGCGCCCGACCCAGTCGCGATCCGCGGCGTGGACGTAGACCGGCGCATCGAACACCCGGCCCCATTCGGTCATCACGCCGTAGAAGTGCGGGTGGCTGACGGTGATCGCGCTGACGCCGCCGAGCTCCTCGATGCGGGCGGCGAGGTCGTCGTCGAGGTAGCCCACGCAGTCCCACAGAACGTTGCCGGACGGGGCGCGGATCAGCAGCGCGCGCTGCCCGACCGCGACCGCCGGTTCCGCGCCGACGCCGACGACGCCGGGCCCTTCCTCGCGGAGCCGGCCGTGCCGGCCGCCCGCGCGAAGGTCCTCCAGGGTGAGCCATTGCTGGCCTTCCCAGCCGACGTATTGGCGTTCGTCGAGGCACACCGGGCAGTCGTCGCGCGGCCCGGCGTACTGGACACCGCAGGTCGCGCAGATGGGCAGCCGCAGACCCGCGGCGGAAACGGCACGCCGCGGCGAGGGCGCGGCATCGGAAGACGACATGGGACTCTCCTTCCCGACGAATCCGCCCTAGCGGGCGAGGTCGGCGGTTTCGCCGAGGCGGGTGAGCTTGTGCGGGTTGGCCACCACGTAGATGCGGGCGATCCGGCCGTCCTTCACCTGGACGCTCACCGCCGCCACCTGTCCGTCGATCTCCACGCGGCCCGCGGGCGCGCCGTTGAGCCACACCGCCGCGGTGTCCACGACGCGGTCGGTGCGGGCCAGCAGCGCGGCGACCACGTCGGCGCCGTGCACGGGGGCGGCCGCGGCGGGGACGACACCGCCGCCGTCGGCGGTGAGCACGACGTCCGGGGCCATGACGTCCAGCAGGTCGAGGAGGCGGCCGGTGCGCAGCGCGGCGAGGAACCGCTCCACGACGGCGGCCTGCTCCGGCGGGCTGACGGCGATGCGCGGCTGCCGGGCGCTCACGTGGTCGCGGGCACGGCGGGCGATCTGCCGGACCGCGGCGGCGGACTTGCCGACGGCCTCGCCGATTTCGCCGTACGGCATGTCGAACACCTCGCGCAGCACGAAGACGGCCCGCTCGGTGGGGCCGAGCGTCTCCAGCACGGTCAGCATCGCCATCGAGACGCTTTCCGCCAGCTCGACGTCCTCGGCGACGTCCGGGGTGGTCAGCAGCGGCTCGGGCAGCCACTCGCCGACGTAGTCCTCGCGGCGCCGGGCGAGGGTCCGCCGCCGGTTGAGGGCCTGCCGGGTGACGATCCGGACCAGGTAGCTGCGCGGGTCGAGAACTTCCGTCCGGTCGACCTCCGCCCAGCGCAGCCAGGATTCCTGGAGCACGTCGTCGGCGTCGGCGGCCGAGCCGAGCATTTCGTACGCGACCGTGAACAGCAGGCCGCGGTGGGTGACGAACGGGTCTTCTCGGGTCTCGGGCATGCCGTGATGTCCTCCTTGCCAGGTGCTTTCGGACATCAAGACACCACACGGCCCGCGAATGTGACATCCGCCGGCCGCACGGCCGGCGTCGCGTTTTTTCGCGACCGCGGATGCAATCGGGGACAGGCCGCGGCAGCAATCGGAGGAATCACCGCGGGAAAGCCCGCGGGGGAGGGCCGAGGAGGACGGCCGGGCGGGTCAGGCCCGCGGCGCCAGCGGCCCGAGCGTGGTCAGCTCGACCATGTTCCCGGCCGGATCGGCGACGAACGCGGCCCAGTTCTCCCCGTTGTGGAACGGCTCGAACGGGAACGCCACCCCGGCCGCGCGCAGTTCCCCGATCAGCGGGTCGAAGTCGCCGTCCGCGACGTGCAGGGCGATGTGCGGGAGCCCGCCGCCGTGCGTCGGCATGTCGTCGGTCTCCACGAAGTGCAGTTGCAGGTCGCCGACCCGCAGCCACATGCCGGGCACGCCCAGCTCGGGGCGCGGGAGTTCCTCGCAGCCAAGCAGGTCCAGGTAGAAGCCGCGGGCGGCGTCGAGGTCGGTGACGGCGATGCCGATGTGGCTGTAGCCGCGGACGCGCGGTCGGGCGGGTGAGGTCTCGGTCATGGGCGTACCTCTCCGTGGCGGGCCGGGGCGACCGGGAACGGTCCGCGGCATTGTGGCACGCACCCGGCAATGTCGAACAGGGGCTTCGGTTAGTCGAACCTGTGCAGGGCGCGCCTCAAGCAAGTCACGGCAACCGAGCCGCCTCAACCGAGCCGCCTCAACCGAGCCGCCTCAACCGAGCCGCGTCAACCGAAGCTGCCTCGTTCGAAGCTGCCTCGTTCGAAGCCGTCTCAGCCGAAGCCGTCTAGCCGAAGTCCGGCGGCGTCCACGCCAGTGCCCGCTCGCGTTCCAGGGCCAGCGCCTCGTCGAGGGCCAGTCCCGCGCCGTCGTCGTACAGCGCGAGCGACGCGGCCACCGCGGCGGCATGTGTCTCGGCCGCGGCCGCCGCGACACGGCGCACGTGCGCGTCCAGTTCCTCGGGCGGCACGACCGCGGTGACCAGTCCGGCGCGCAGCGCCTCCGCGGCGTCGAGGCGGCGGCCGGTCGCGGTCATCTCCTTCGCGAGCCGGATCCCGACCGCGCGCGGCAGCAACGCGGACATGCCCCAGCGCGGCAGGACGCCGAGCCGGGCGTGCGTGTCGGCGAACCACGCGCGGTCCGACGCGACGATCCATGCGCAGCTCAGAGCGAGTTCCAGGCCGCCGGTGACGCACGCGCCGTCGACCGCGCAGACCACCGGCTTGCGGACGGCCCGCAGCGCCGCGCCGGGATTGGTCGGCGGCAGGGCGCCGCCGAGGGCGGCGATCTCCTTGATGTCCGCGCCTGCGCAGAACACCGGGCCGACGGCGCGCAGCACCAACGCGGCGACCGTGTCGTCCGCGTCCGCTTCCGCGCAGAGCCGCTCCAGGTCCTGCCGCATGGCCAGGGTCAGCGCGTTCTTGGCGGCGGGACGGTCGATCACCAGGTGCAGGACGGCGCCGTCCCGCTCGGTGCGCAGGCTCATCGGCCGCCCGCCAGGCGCCGGTTGTCCCACGAGATCGGGGCGCGCTCCGGGGTGATGCGCAGCAGCGCGCGGCGTGAGTCGTAGCGGACCCGGGCCGATTCGGGCATCTCGGCGCGCGGGGTGCGGAAGCCCGCGTACTTCGCGTCGAAGAGGGCGTCGACGTCCGCCCAGTCCGGCGCGGGGTCGACGACCGCGCGGCCGGAGATCTGCACGGCGCGCAAGTCCGTCCACCGCTCACCGGATTCGACGAGGAACGCGACCTTGTCGTCCTTGCGGACCCGGGTGAACTTGTGGGTCGCGGCGGGTCCGGCCACCAGGATCTCCCGGTCCCGCACCGCGAACCACACGGGGAGCGTCACGGGGAAGCCGTCCGCGCGCATCGTGGTGAGGATCCCGGTGTGTGCGGCGGCCAGCACCTCCCACGCCTCGTCGTCGGACAGCGCCACGCCCATGCGGCCTCCCGCAGTCGATCTGATGACCCGTCAGCATAGCAATCGCTTTACTCTGCCCATAGTGCTCACTATGGTCGGTCGCGATGCGGTGCGCGTTCCAACGACGGAGGCGATCGACATGGGTGACGTGCTGTCCGGAACACGGGTGCTCGACCTTGCGCACGGAGTCGCCGGCCCGATGGCCGCGATGCTCATGGCCGACCACGGCGCCGACGTCATCCGCATCGACGCGCCCGACGGCGGCCCGCTGCCCGACCTGCCCGGCCGCCGGGTATGGAACCGCGGCAAACGCGGCGCCGTCCTCGACCTCACGTCCGCGGAAGGCCGCGCCGCCCTCGACGCCCTGGTCCGCGACGCCGACGTGCTCATCGAGTCCTTCAGCCCCGCCACCCGCGCCCGCCTCGGCCTCGCCCACCCCCGCCTCGCCGCACTCAACCCGCGCCTCGTGCACTGCTCCATCACCGCCTACGGCGACGGCACCCGGGACGCCGAACGCCCCGGCTACGACGCCCTCGTCGCCGCCCGCATGGGCCTGCACTGGGAGAAGCGCGGCTGGCCCGGCGGCGGCATCAACCGCCAAGCCGGCCTGCCCGACCCATTCGCCGGCATCGACGTCCCCAAGGGCGCCGTCGAAGGACCCGAACGCGACGGCCCGCTCTTCGCCGGCGTCCCGCTGCCCAGCATCGGCGCGTTCCACCTGGCCTCGGTCGGCATCAACGCCGCCCTGCACGCCCGCCTGCGCACCGGCCGCGGCCAACACGTGTCGACCTCGCTGGCCCAAGGCGTCCTCGCCGCGGTCATCGGCGGCTGGCAGCGCATGGAGCACACCGCCCGGCCGTACCTCCAGACCTGGATCCCCGACCGGCGCGCCCCCATGGGCATCTTCCGGTGCGCGGACGGACGGTGGGTGCACAACTGGGTGCCCAACCCGTCGTGGATCCTCACCATGGGCGGACTCGACTCACTCGACGACGCCCCCGACGAGATCGTCGTCGGCCGCGGCCACCGCCGCGACCCCGACCGGCTCGGCACCGAGCCGGAGAACCTGGTGATCCTGCACCACTACTTCCCGCTCATGGCCGAGGCGTTCGCGAAGTTCCCGGCCGCGGAGTGGGAACGCGCGGGAGCCCGCAAAGGCACCCCGATCCAGATCGTCCGCCCGCCGCGCGACGCGCTCTCCGACCCGTGGTGGATCGCCGACGGATGCGTCGCCGCCTTCGACGACCCCGACGAAGGCGTCATCCGCGCCGTCGGGCGGACGTACAGCGTCGAACGCGCGAGCAGCGCCCTGCGGGCCGGCGCCCCGCGCATCGGAACCCCCGGTGCCGACATCGCCTTCCGCGGGGCATGGCCGACAGCCGAACCCCGGGAACGGAGCGACGGCGACGCGCCGGAGGCGCCGCTCGCCGGAGTGCGCGTCCTCGACCTGGGCCTGGCGATCGCCGGCCCGTACGGCTGCCAAGTCCTCGCCGACATGGGCGCCGACGTCGTCAAGATCAACGCCCTGCACGACGGCTACTGGCAGTGCAACCACATCGCCATGGTCGCCAACCGCAACAAGAAGTCCCTCGCGATCAACCTCAAGGACCCGCGCGGCATGGCCGTCCTGCGCCGCCTGGTCGCCGCCGCCGACGTCGTCCAGCACAACATGCGCTACGACGCGGCCCTCCGCCTCGGCGTCGACGAAGACAGCCTGCGCGCCGTGAAACCCGACCTCGTCTACTGCCACACCCGCGGCTTCGAAAGCACCGGGCCGCGCGTCGGCCTGGCCGGCAACGACCAGACCGGCGCCTGCCTGGCCGGCGTCGAATGGGAAGACGGCGGCATGGACGACGGCGGCCGCCCCATCTGGTCCCGCGCCAACTTCGGCGACACCGGCAACGGCTTCCTGTCCGCGATCGGCATCATCCAGGCCCTCACCCGCCGCGCCCGCACCGGGCAGGGCGCCCGCGTCGACACGTCCATCGTGTACGCCCAACTCCTCGCCGCCGCCGCGGCCGGCGCGTACGTCCGCGCCGACGGCAGCGAACCCGACCGGCCCCGGATGGACGCCGAACACCACGGACTGGGGCCGTTCTACCGGCTCTACCGCTGCGCCGACGACCGGTGGCTGTGCCTCGCCGCGGTGACACCCGCGCAGCGCGCCGCACTGACCGCGGCGCTCGCCGAACCACCGTCCGGAGTAGCGCCATTGACCGCCACCGACGAACTCGCGGCCCGCCTGGAAGGCGTGTTCGGCCAAGCCGACGCGGAGACCTGGGCCGCGCACCTCGACCACGCCGGCGTGCCCGCGGAGATCAGCTCGGAGACGTTCTCCCTCGGCGTCTTCGACGACCCCGAAATGATCGAACGCCGTTGGGTCGCCTCCTTCGACCACCCCTACGTCGGCCGCCTCGACACCGCGGGACTCGGCGTCGACCTGTCCGACACCCCCGGCGTCCTGTGGGGGCCGACCCCGGTCGTCGGAGAGCACTCGCGCGAAGTCCTGACCTCCTACGGATTCGACGACGACGAAATCGACGAGCTGATCGCGGCCGGCGTCGTCCGCGCCTGGCAGCCCGGGGAGCCGGTCCTGCCCGGCACGTGAACCGCCCTTCCTCACCGGGGAGATCCCCTCTTCGGACCTTTCTCTTCGGATCTCTCTCTTCGGAACTTTCTCTTCGGATCTTTCTCGTCGGATCTTTCTCTTCGGAGGTGACGAACGTGGCGCTGGTCCAGCCCCCGCATGCCACGCCCGACGACGCGTTCTTCTGGAACGCCGTCGCCGAAGGCCGCCTGGCCCTACGCCGCTGCGCGGCATGCGGCCGCGTCCAGCAGCCGCCGACCCCGCTGTGCCCGGCCTGCGGCGCCGACGACCACGAGACCTTCGCACCGGAACCGCACGGACGCCTGCTCAGCTGGGTCGTGCCCCGCCACCCGGCGGCCGCCCTGCCCGAGCAGAGCATCGTCGCCCTGGTGGAACTCACCTGCGGAGCACGGCTGGTCACCAACCTCCGGGACATCGATCCGGCGGCGCTGCGGATGGACCTGCCGGTCGAGATGTTCGTCGACACCCTCGACGGCGTCGCGCTCCCGCAGGCCCGCCCCGCCGCGGGAGTACCCGCATGAGCCGCCCCCCGTACGCCGACCGCGCCGCGATCGCCGGCATCGGCCACACCGAGTACTCCAAGAACTCCGGCCGCAGCGAACTCCGCCTCGCCTGCGAAGCCTCCCGCGCCGCGATCGCCGACGCCGGACTCACCCCCGCCGACATCGACGGCACGGTGACCTTCACCCTCGACACCAACGCCGAGAACGCGCTGATGAACACCCTCGGCATCCGCGAAGTCGCGTGGATGTCCCGGACACCGAACGGCGGCGCCGGCGCCGCCGCGACCGTCCAGCACGCCGCCGCCGCCGTCCACGCCGGACTGTGCCGCAACGTCCTCGTCTACCGGGCCTTCAACGAACGCTCCGGCAACCGGTTCGGCGTCCAGGACGGCCCGCCGCGCGCACCCGACGAGAACTGGCACGCCCCCTACGGCCTGCGCACCCCCGCCGGGCTCTACGCCCTTTGGTACCACCGCTGGATGCTCGAACGCGGCATGACCAACGCCGACCTCGGCCACTACACCGTGGCCGCCCGCGCCTACGCCGCCACCAACCCGCACGCCTGGTTCCACGGCCGCCCGATCACCCACGACGACCACCAGAACTCCCGGTGGATCGTCGAACCCGTGCTGCGCCTCCTCGACTGCTGCCAGGAATCCGACGGCGGCGTCGCCCTCGTCGTCACGAGCACCGAACGCGCCCGCGACCTGCGCGACGGCCCCGTCGCCCGCATCGCCGCCGCCGCCCAGGCCGACGTCTTCGGCGGCGTGACGACGACGAACTACTACCACGACGACCTGGCCTCGTTCCCCGAAGCCGAGGCCGTCGGCCGGAAACTGTGGGCCGCCTCCGGCCTCGGCCCGTCCGACATGCAAGCCGCCATGCTGTACGAGAACTTCAGCCCCGTCGTCTTCATGCTCCTGGAAGCCCTCGGCTTCTGCGGGCGCGGCGAATCCGCCGGATTCGTCCGCGACGGCAACCTCGGGCCGGGCGGCAAGCTGCCCGTCAACACGCACGGCGGCCTGCTCGGCGAGGGCTACATCCACGGCATGAACAGCATCGTCGAAGCGGTCCGCCAAATCCGCGGCACCGCCGCCAACCCCGTCCCGAACGTCGAACACGTCCTGGTCGCGGCCGGCCCCAGCGGACTGATCCTGGGAGCCGAACGGTGACGCCGACGTGGCCTTCCCCGAGGAGAACCCGATGACCACGGCGCCCGAACGCCTGATCTCCGCCGACTCGCACGTCCGCCCCACCCAGCCGCAGATCAAAGCGCACATGCCCGCCGCCATCCACGACGAATACGACCAGGCCCTCGGCACCCTCGCCGCGAACATGCGCCGCTCGATGGGCGCCGGACAGGCCAACACCCAGTCGCTGGAGAACCGCTCGTACCCGTCGGCCAACCGCCCCGGCTACGCCGACCCGCACGCCCGGCTCGCCGACATGGACACCGACGGCGTCGACGTCGAGGTGCTCTACTGCGAGGTGTCCGGCTTCCGCTACCTGTACCTCATGCGGGACGGCTGGCGCGCCGCGTCCCGCGCCTTCAACGACGCCCTGGCCGAGTTCGCGGCGGCGGACCCGCGGCGCCTGGTGCTGTCGTACCAGATCCCCATCCACGACATCGACCACGCCGTGGCCGAAGTGCGCCGGGTGGCCGCGGCGGGCGCCAAGTCCCTCCAACTCCCGGTCAACCCCTCCGAACTGGGCCTCCCCGACTACTACGACGACCGCTACGTGCCCCTCTGGACCGCGATCAGCGACCTCGGCCTGCCGGTCTGCCTGCACATCGGCCTCAACACCGTCCTCGACGACCTCGCCCGCCGCGACCCCACCCGCGGCAAGGGCATCATGGTGCCGGTCACCGCCCTGATGACCGCGGAAGCCTTCGGCATGTTCGTCTGCACCGGGGTCCTGGAACGCTTCCCCGACCTCAAACTCGTCTTCGTCGAACCCGGCCTCGGCTGGGTGCCCTGGTGGCTCAACACCGTCGACGACCAAGTCACCCGACAGGACTACGACTTCGGCCTCAAGGAACTGCCCAGCCACTACTTCCGGCGGCAGATCCACGTCACCTTCATCGAAGAACCGCACGCCCTCGGCAAGCTGCGGCACGACATCGGCGTCGAGAACATCCTGTGGTCCACCGACTACCCGCACCCGGTGTCGAGCTGGCCGCGCTCCCGGGAACTCGTCGACGAGCAGTTCGCCGGCATCCCCGCCGACGAACGCACGCTCATCCTGTCCGGCAACGCCCTGCGAGTATGGGACTTGTGACGACCCGCCCCACCTCCGGCCCACCGGACGACACCACCCGCGGCAAGGTGATCCAGGCGACCCTGGAATGCATCCTCGACAAGGGCTTCTACCGCGCCAGCTCCAACGAAATCGCCCGCCGCGCCGGCGTCTCCTGGGGCGTCATCCAACACCACTTCGGCACCCGCGAGGCCCTCATGGTCGCGGCCCACCGCGCCGGTGCGGCCCACCTCGAACACCTCGTCGAGGAAGCCGACGTCAGCGGCCCCACCCCGGCCGAACGCCTCACCCGCTACTGGGACCTCCTCAACTCCTACTACGGCCGCCCCGAGTACCTGGCCTCCCTCCAGATCTCCCTCAACCTCACCCGCGACCCCGCGGTCTCCGCCGAAGCCTCGGAAACCATCACCACCATCAACGAACGCACCCAGAAACGCTTCATCGACCTGGAGCACGAAGTCCTCGGCGGCGCCCCCACCACCCCCGGCTTCCTCTTCCACACCCTCCGCGGCCTCGCCCTCAGCCACGTGGTCCTGGAAGGCATCACCCCGACGGAACTCAAGGCCCAACGCCACCCGGAGAACCGTCCCACGCATGCCCGGGAGCTGATCGCGGCGCTGGCGAAGCAACTGGAGTGAGGGGCCGGGGGCCGGTGCCTCCGGGGTGAGGCCCGATCCACCGGGACACGTCTCGGGCGCCGGCCGGAACCCCGACCGACGCCCGAGACGCCCGTTGTTCGACCCCGTCGGCTACGCAGCCGCCGCGAACACCGGCAGGTAGCCCTGCGCCTGTCCCGTGGCCGTCGGGTGGTACGACTCGTCCACCGGCAGTGTCGTGCTGTGCAGCCATGCGGAACCCGAGCAGACCTCGTGCCCGGTGAACGGCGGACGCACGTCGCCGAACGTGAAGCCGGCGTCCGCGGTGCGCTTGGCGATCACCGTGTCCAGCTCGTCCGCGGCCCCGTTGAGCGCCCGGCGCTTCGTGTCGCCGATGCCGAACCAGCAGGACCCGCCGATCTTGTACAGGCGCGAGTAGCCCATCACCACCACGTGCGCGCCGGGCGCCCGCGACTTGATCGCCGCGTACACCTGGTCGAGCAGCCCCGGCAGCTGGTTGTCGGCGAACGCCCGCGCGTTGGCGACCGCGTTCAGGCACGAGTTCTCCGACTGCAGGACACACGTCGTCATCACGTCGGCGAACCCGGCGTCGTTGCCGCCGATCGAGATGCTGACCAGCGTCGTGGACGAATTCACCGCACTGATCTGCCCGTTCAGCACATCACCGGTCTTCGCCCCGGAACACGCCACAAACGCAAACGACGACGGCGCATGCGCCGCCGCCCACAAGGCCGGGTAGGCCTTCGTGCTGCGTTTGCAGTTCCCGCTGGCCCCGTCGTAACTCCCGGCGCCCACACCGGCCGAGTACGAGTCCCCCAAGGCGACATAGCGCCCCGTCTGCGCCTGTGCAGACGGGGCGAGCAACCCGAGCCCGAGTACCGCGAGAAGGAAAGCAAGAACGGCGGACATTCCCGCCGGCAGTGCACGTAACGAACATGCTTGGCGCATGGACACCTCCGCTGTCGGGAAAGCGCGTCCCATATGTAACAGCGAACGAAGATCGTTGGAAGTTGTCACGCAATCTTCCCGTCGACGCTGACCCGAACGGGTCAACCGTCAGCGGGAGAAGGTCTTGTCCAGCTGGCGGCCGGCGTCCTGCCGGAACCCGCGTCCGGCCGCGGAGGGGGCGAGCGGGGGAGCGCAGGCTTCCGCCCCGGGGGCGAACGCGGGGGTCTTCATCTGGTCGTGGGGCTGGGCCGCAGGGTGGTGGAGAGGAAGGCTCGGGTGCGGCGGCCGGTCTGCTGCGCGATGGCGGTGCCGTCGTTGGCCTGTTCGGTGTGGCCGCCGCCCATGATCCACAGGCGCAGGTCGCGCCCCGCACACCGGGCCTTGTCGACGAACGCCTCGATGTGGTCCAGGGGAGACCGGATGTCGTCCCGGCCGCCGATCACCAGCGCGGGGACCCGCAGCTTGTCGGCGTTGGGCAGCGGCAAGGTCCCGGACAGGTCGCGCCCCCGGAAGTAGGTCTGCGCGATCGAGCGCTTCACCGACGGCCAGATGCCTTCGTCGTGCACCAGTCCGGTCGGTAGTCCTCACCCCGCGCCGGAATCGTCCTTGCGCGCCACCCCCGCGTACATCCACACCCGATCCGACCCGCCCCGCGGGGTCCGCGCCGGCCGCCAGTACGGCGTCGGCACGACACCCGGCGACACCGGCGTCAGCCCGTCGAACAGCGCCCGGATCGCCGGGCGCGACCGCAGGGTCATCGGCGTCGGAAGGTGCGCGTAGGCAGCGGCGGCGCTGCGGGCCGAGGCCGGGTTGATCTCGTCGGTGGCGTGGGACAGGACGAGGAGGCTGCCCGGGGCGAGTCCGGCCATCAGCGTGCCGATCGCCCCTCGGGGGTCGTCGCCGTCGGCGAGGTAGTGCACGACGGCGGTGAGGATCAACGCGACCGGCCGATCCAGGTCGAGGACGTCGCGCAGGCCCGGATCCCGCAGCAGCTCCTCCGGGTTCCGCAGGTCCGCGGCCACCACGCCCGTGGCCGCCCCCGGGCGGGCCAGCAGTGCGCGGGCGTGCGCGAGGACCATCGGGTCGTTGTCGGCGTACACGACCCGGGTGTCCGCGCGGGAGTAGTCGTACGGGTCGCCCGCCGTCGGCAGCCCCGTCCCGACGTCCAGGAACTGGTGCACGCCGGACGCCGCCGCGAACGCCACCGCCCGCCGCAGGAAGGCCCGGTTGGCGCGGGCCATCGCGCGGAGTTCCGGGGCCGCCGCCAAAGCGTTCTCGGCGGCTTCGCGGTCGGCGGCGAAGTTGTCCTTGCCGCCGAGGTAGTAGTCGTACATCCGCGCCGGATGCGCGGTGTCGGTGCGCAGTTGGGCGCGCGGCGCGATCGCCCGCGGCGCACACGCCAGGTGCGGGGCGCCCGGGGCGCGGTTGGCGCGGGGGGCTTCCGGGGCCCGGTACACGACGCGTGCGCGGGCGCCGTGCTCGTCCGACGGCATCGGCGTCACAGGCTCTCCGCTCGGGTCACGCCGGACCCCGGCCGGGGAAGGCACACGCCCGCCCCCGCCGGAATCCCGCTCGTTCCGCAGCCTCGCCGCCGCGGCGAGGGAGACCACCGCGGCGGGGCGAAGGCTGACAAGGGGTTCAGCGGTGCAGGAACTCCGCCACCACACCGTTGAAACGCTCGGCTTCCTCGACGAACGGCACATGGCCGCTCTCCGCGAACCGCTCGACCTCCGCGTCCGGCAGCGCCTCGGCCAGCCACCCGGCCAGGTCGCCCGGGAACACCTTGCTCTGCTCGCCGTACACCAGCAGCGTCGGCACGGTGACACACGGCAGGACGGGGCGGAAATCGGCGTACGCCATGTCGAACCACACGTCCAGTGCCGCCTCGGTCGGCGTCTGGGTGGTCTCCGCATACGCCCCGTCCATCGCATCCGACGGCGGGGTCTTCGCGAAGCACGCCTCGATGAACGGCTTGATCGCCAGCGGCCGCGCATGCCGCACGGTCTGCGTGAACTCCGCCAGGTCCAGGCGCGAGTAGCCGCCGAGCAGCGGGAACCGCCAGTCCGGCCCGTCCAGGAACCGGGGCGACTGGTCGACGAACACGGCACTGCGTACGTTGTGGCATCCGAACTGTTCGACGTACGACAGGATCACCGCGGTTCCCATCGACCAACCGACCAGCGTGGCGTCGGTCAGCCCGAGCCGGTCGAGGAGTTCGCGGGCATCCCGGGCGTACTGCGCGAGCGTGTGCCCGTCCGGTGTCTTGCCCGACCGGCCGTGCCCGCGGAAGTCCGGGGCTATCACCCGGTTCCCGGCCGCCAGCGCGGGGATGTTGCCCGCCCAGAACGAGCTGTTCATCGTCCACCCGTGCAGCAGGACGACCGGTCGGCCCGTGCCGTGGTCCTCGTAGTACAGCGGCAGCGAGTCCGACAACTCGACGTAGGGCATGTGCGGTTCCTCCTGGCTGGGTCGTTTCGCGCCGGCGCGGCGCACGCACGGTGTAGCCGTCCGGAAAGTCTGCGTGAACCGGCAGCCCGGCACCCCGTTCGCGCGGGGGGTTGCATCAGGGTTGTGAGACCGCCGCCGCCCGCCTGTAGCGTGGGCGGCATGTCGGATCGACAGCGCGCGGGGGCGCGGGACCGGGCATCACGCGGCGGCACGTCTTCGGACGTCCGTACGCCGATCCGGGCATCCTGGGCCCGCGCGAGACGATCCGGCCTCGCCCCGGACGCCTACCTGCCGCCCGTGCCGCTCGTCGACGACGACCTCGAACACCGCCGCCAGGCCAGCCCGCTCGCGCACGTCTGGCCGCTGCTGCGCCGTTCGCTCGCCAACGCGACCAGCGGACCCAGCCAACTGCTGTTCCTGAGCGACGCCGAAGGCCACCTGCTGTGGGTGGAAGGCGAACACGCCACGCTGCGCGTCGCCGAACGCGCCCACCTGCTGCCCGGCGCCCTGTGGAGCGAAGACGCCGCGGGCACCAGCGGCGTGGGGACGACCCTCGCCACCGGACGCCCGTTCCAGGTCTTCGGCAGCGAGCACTTCCTGTCCGCCGCCACCGCGTTCACCTGCACCGGGACGCCCATCCACGACCCCGGCGACGGCCGCCTCCTCGGCGTCCTCGACTTCACCTGCGCGGCCCGCGACTGGCAGCCGCTCGCCGTCGCCCTACTGGACACCGCCCGGCGGCTCGCGGTCTCCGAACTCGGCGCGTCCCGGCTCCGCGAGGAAGCCCGCGTCCGCACCCGCTACGTCGACCGCCTCGCCAAACGCCTCGGCACCCGCAGCGCGATCGTCGCCCCGGACGGCCGCGTCGTGCACGCCGACCCGCCCGGCTGGCTCCCCTCCCGGCTGCCCGGCAAACCCGCGGAAGGCCCGGTCCTGCTGCCGGGCGGACAGGCGATCCTCGTCGAACGCCTGTCCGCGGGGGGCCTGTTCCTGGTCACCGCGGGGAGCGACCTGGACGGATTCGCCGTCGACCCGGTCCTGCGCTTCCGCGGCCTCGGCCGGGCGAGGGCCATCGTCGAGGTGGCCGGTGCCACGCACGAACTCGGCCGCCGGCACAGCGAGATCGTCGCGCTGCTGCTCGCCGACCGCGGCGGCATGAACGCCAAGGCCCTGGCCGCCGAGGTCTACGGCCCGCAGGGCCGGCCGATCACCGTCCGCGCGGAACTGGCCCGGCTCCGCGCGGTCCTCGGCCACCGGCTGGCGTCGGAACCGTACCGGCTCACCGAGGACTGCGAGGCCGACTTCCTCGACCTGGACCGGGACCTCTCCACCTGTCCCGCGGACGTGCTGCTCGACCGCTACCCGGGCCCGCTGCTGCCGGGCTCGACGGCGCCGGGCGTGGTGGCCCTGCGCGCGAGGTTGGCGGAACGCCTGCGGCGCCGGGTGGAGGGGAGCGGCGACGCGGACACGGTGATCCGGTGGGAGGGGTCGCCGCACGGGCGGGGGCGTTCGGGGGAATGAGTTTCCGGGCCGGGTTCAGTAGCGGGCGATCACGTCGTCGGCGAAGCGGCGTACGGCGTCGAGGCGGTGCTGCGGGGCGGTCGGGTCGTCCGCGGGGTAGACCCACCACGGCGAGGCCTGGCATTCGGTGACGCCGGCTTCCTCGAGACGCCGGTAGCCGTCGAGGTCGGCGATGTCGACCGGCATGACCTTGATCTCGAACGGCAGGTGGTCGCGCCCGTACTCGGCCCGCAGTTCGCGCAGTCGGGCCGTGGCGGCGACGATCTGGTCGGAGGTCGTGTTGACCGAGATCCAGCCGTCGCCGAGGCGGGCGGCCCGGCGCAGCGCGGGCTCGCTGTGGCCGCCGACGTACACCGGCAGCGGGTTCTGCGGTGCGGGGCTGATCATGACGCGGCCGAAGTCGTAGTGCTTGCCGTGGTACTCGACCCACTGCGGGCCGCCGCCCGCGCAGACCGCCTTGACGATCTCGATCGCCTCGTCGGTGCGGGCGCCGCGCGTCCGCATCTCGGTGCCGGTGTACGCGAACTCCTCGGGCATCCACGACAGCCCGACGCCGAGCCCGAACCGCTCCCCGGACATGACCGCCATGGACGAAACCTGCTTGGCCGTCAGCAGCGGGTCGCGGAGGGGGAGCTTGAGGACGTTCGTGTAGAAGCGGATCGTGCGGGTGACCGCGGCCATCGCGGGGATCGCGGTGAACGGGTCGACGTAGACGGTGTCCGGGGCCCAGAACCGCTCGCCGTCGTCGGTGTACGGGTACTTCGCGGACACCGACTCGGGATAGAACACCGAATCGGGCATCGCGACGGACGCGTAACCGTGCTCCTCGGCCGCTTGCGCCAGTCCGAGGAGCTGGTCGGCTTCGACGAGGGCGGCGGCGAGAGTCCACTTCATGGGCGTGTCCTTGCGGGTCGGGCTCGGCGGTCTGATTCTGCGGTAAGGCTTTGGAACTTTGCGGTTTCGTGCGCGTGGGGCAATCCGGTTCGGCTTGGTCAGGCGTCGCGGAGGGCGAACATCACCGAGACCAGGACGGCGGGTTCGCCGTCGAGCGGGCGCCAGCGGTGGTGGGTGCCGCGCTGCACCATGACGTCGCCGGTACGGAGGGACCTCACCACCGGATCGGTGCTCTTCTCCGCGGCGAGGTCGAGCGCGAGGCTGCCGGACAGCACGATGCCGACGTCGATCGTGGCCGTGGTGTGCCAGCCGGCTTCGCCCGGATCGTGCCCGGCGGCGAACTCCACGCGCCGCATGGCGACTCCGTCGCGGATGGGGGACAACTGCCAGTGCCCGTCGGCGTCGCGGAGGTCGGTTCCGCCTTGGGCCACGTCGGCGAGGGGGCCGCCGGTCTGCCACAGGTCGTACATGGCGATCTCACGGGGCGGGAATGCGGGCGCGGGCGGGCCGAAGGAGGCGGCGTAGGAGCGTCCTTCGGGGTCGGTGGCGGTGATGAGGAGGCGGGGGGTGGCGGTGCCGGGATCGCCGGTGTTGTCGGTGTCGGTGTCGGCGTCTTGCGGTGCCGGTGTCGCCGATGCGGTGGTGGGTGCGCCCGCCGGTGGCGCATCCGGTTCGGGAGAGAGCAGCACCGACAGGAACGTGCAGGGGCTTTCCCCCAGGACCCGCCACCGGTGCCGGGTACCGCGCTGGATGACGGCGTCGCCGGGCCGCAGCGCGTATTCGCCCGCGTCGAGCCCGAGCAGGATCTCCCCGTCGACGACGATCATGAGGTCGAGGGTCTCGCTCCGGTGCATGCCGGGCATCGCCGGATCGTCGCCGGGCACGCGCAGCCACGTGTCGTCCCCGGGAGTCCCGGCCGGGATTCCCGGGAACCGGATCAGCCGGCACACCGCCGCACCGGCCTGGGGGAACGCCCCGCGCATCCCGGCCGGCGGGTCGCCGCCGTCCTGCGCGGCGTCGCGCGGGGGCGCTTCGAACCACAGCAGCTCGGACAACCCGTGCCCGGACCGCGAGGCGACGGTGACCGCGGGGATGCCGTCCTCGGCGACTCCGTGCTCGGTCCCGGTGACCACCCGACGCACCCGGAACGCCCCACCGGTTTCTGCCGCGCCGCTCCCGGCTCCGCTGTCGTCGACCACACGCGCTCCCTCACCTGATCTGACGGTACGTCAGGATTAGCAGGGGTGGGTGCAGGCGGCAAGGGGGTGCCGGGGCTCGGTCGCCCTTCAGCTCGGAGAGTTTGCAGGTGGGCACGTGGAGCCAGCCCTCGACCCGCGCGTGTCTCCGGTCGTCGGCCGTCCTCGACGGCCTCGTGAAGCCCAGTACGACGGCCCGCGCCGCGATGGCGGTGATCAGGGCGTCGTAGGACGTCGGAGAGGGCTCGTCGCCCTCGCCGACTCCCGTTCTTCGACGAACGCGATCGGCCAGCCGAACGGGCAATCGATCCCGATCCTGTCCGCCGGCCGGCTGCGGCCGACTCGCAGGTCATGTCGTCGGCCGCCGCCTGCCACGACCGCGCCCGAGCGCTGTCACGCGATCTCGCATCCCGCAGCGCCCGCCGGTTCGGCAGCCCATTCGATCCCGATCGTGCGCATCCCTCTCTCGCCCATTCGGTCGGTCTGATTCGCCTCTTGGTGGGAACACCGCCGTCCCCGGGGGAGTTTTTCCCGTGAGGCTGCGAGCGTGCGGTCTTGGCGACGTGGCGGTGGTCTTTCCGAGGAGGGTTCGTATGGCGGAGTCGGCAGGGGCGGGCGGTCGGCAGACCGCGGCGCTGGTCGGGGCGGCCGCGGTGGCCGGGGTGGCGGCGGCCGTGGGGTGGGTGGCGCGGGATCTGCCGGCCGAGTTCGGCGGGCGGGCGGAAGGGAAGCGGCTGGGACGGATGCTGCGGTCGCCGCAGTTCCACGACGGGGCGTTCCGGAACCCCGTGCCGGCGAGCCTGGTCGAGGCTTCGGACGCGCCGGGCATGGTCCTGCAGATGCTGCGCGACCAGGAGACCCGCCGCCCGGCCGCGCCGGTGCCGTTGGTGGCGGAGCCGGTGGTGCCGGCGTCGCCCGACGGGGTGAGTGCGGTCTGGTACGGCCACGCGACCACGCTCGTCGAGATCGAAGGGTGCCGGGTGCTGTTCGACCCGGTGTGGAGCGAACGGGTCTCGCCGTCGCAGCTGGTCGGTCCGCGGCGGCTGCATCCGGTGCCGGTGCCGCTGTCCGGTCTGCCGCAGGTCGACGCCGTCGCCATCTCGCATGATCACTACGACCACCTCGACCGCGCCACCGTCCTTGCTCTCACCGCCGAGCAGACCGCGCCCTTCCTGGTTCCTCTGGGGATCGGTGCGCACCTGGAGCGCTGGGGAGTTCCGGACGACCGGATCATCGAACTCGACTGGGAAGAGCGCGCCACGGTCGGCGACCTCACGTTCACCGCGACAGCTGCCCGTCATTTCTCCGGCCGTACGCTGCACCGTCGCAACGACACCCTGTGGGGCTCGTGGGTCGTCGCCGGGCCCAGCCGCAAGGTCTTCTACGCCGGTGACTCCGGCTACTTCGACGGGTACGCGCGGATCGGTGCCGAGCACGGTCCCTTCGACCTCACGCTGATGCCCATCGGCGCTTACAGCCCGAGTTGGCCCGACATCCACATGAATCCGGAAGAGGCCGTTACCGCGCATCTCGATCTCGGGGGCGGGCTCCTGCTGCCGGTGCACTGGGCGACGTTCAACCTGGCGTTCCACCGCTGGTCGGAACCGGTCGAGCGGCTGTTGACCGCGGCAAAGACGAACGAGGTGCGGCTGGCTCTGCCGCGGCCGGGGGACCGGGTGGACACGACCGGGGTGAAGACAGACGACCGGTGGTGGGAGCTGGGCGGGTGAGGTCGGCCGCCGCCTAGTCGTGGCCGGTCGGCTTCCCCACCTTGGCTCGGATCAGGAACGGGTGTGAGGGGTCAGGCCTGTGGGGTGTTGTCGGCGCCGGGGTTGCCGTCGGTGCGGGCTTCGAGCCAGTCGGGCCAGGGGACCGGGGGGTTGGGGAGGGGGGTGATGTCGCGTTCGGCGAGGAGGGCCTGGAAGCCTTCGCGGTCGGCGGGGAAGGCGCGGGGGTCGCCGGCCATGATCTCGTAGAGGGTGGCGCCTTCCGGGCCGGCGATCAGGGGGCCGAAGACGGCGCCCTGTTCGAGGGTGATGTGGGTGCCGGCGGGGCAGGGGCGGTCGCCGATGAGGACTTCGCCGGCGATGACGAAGACGTAGTGCTCGGACATGTGGCCGTGGCGTTCGACGATGACGCCGGCGTCGTAACGCGCGTAGATGACCATGCGCTCCGGGGTCCACTCGAGGAACTTCTCCCAGACCGAGGTGCGGCGGCCGCTGTGCGACTGGGCCTTGACCTCGTGCCACGGGGTCTCGGAGATGTGCGTGATGCGGAGTTCGGGGTCGCGGTCGGGGCGGGCCGGGGTGTCGGTCATGGAGCGTCCTCGCGGGCGATGGGGGCTTGTCGGAATCGCTTTGCGGAAAGTAGCTTTTTGAAAAGCTACTTTCAAGACCCCCACCCCAGAGCCCCCAAGCTCCCCACGAGCCCCACCGGAGGATGCCGCCATGACCACCACCCCCGCGGACGCCGTGGCGAGCCCGACGCCGGCGCTCGACGACCTGCCGCTGATCATCTCCGTGGACGACCACGTGCTGGAGCCGCGCGACCTGTGGCAGAAGGAACTGCCCGCCGAGCTGCGCGAGCGCGGGCCGCGGGTGGTGCGGGAGAAGGTCAAGCTGGCGTTCTCCGGCGGCAACTACGGGTTCGAGCGCGGGGCCGAAGACGGCCAGTGGTGCGACGTGTGGGTGTACGAAGACCTCGCGTTTCCGACCGGCCGGCTGCACGCGCCCGCCGGTTTCCCCGAGGACGAGGTGCGCAACGTCCCGGCGATCTACGAGGACTTCCGCCCCGGCGTCTACGACCAGGCCGCACGGCTCGCCGACATGGACGTCAACCACGTCCAGGCCGCGGTGAACTTCCCCAACACCTTCCCGCGCTTCTGCGGCCAGGGCTTCGCGGAGCGTCAGGACAAGGACCTGGCCTACCTCAGTCTGCGCATCTACAACGACTGGATGATCGACGAGTGGAGCGCCGGCGCCGGGCGCGGCCGGCTGATCCCGCTCACCCTGGTGCCGTTGTGGGACCCGCGGCTCGCGGCCGAGGAGGTGCGGCGCTGCGCGGCGAAGGGCTCGTACGCCATCGCGTTCTCGGAGAACCCGTACCGGCTCGGCTTCGCGTCCATGCACTCCGGCGAGTGGGACGTGCTGTGGGAGGCCTGCCAGGAGACCGGCACGGCGGTCACCATGCACATCGGCTCGTCCTCGCACATGCCGAGCACATCGCCGGACGCGCCGCTCGCCGTCAGCATGGCGCTCAGCTCGCAGAACGCCCAGGGCTCGCTGATGGACTGGATCTTCTCCGGCACGCTCCAGCGCTTCCCCACGCTCACCATCGCGTACGCGGAAAGCCAGGTCGGCTGGATGCCGTACCTGCTGGAGCGCGCCGACCTGGTATGGCGGGACGGCGTCGGCGGCGTCGACCTGCCGAACCCGCCCAGCTCGTATGTCGACGGCCGGGTGTACGGCTGCGTCTTCGACGACCAGCACGGCCTGCTGTCCCGCGACTCGGTCGGCCTGGAGAGCATCCTCTTCGAGACCGACTACCCGCACTCGGACGGCACCTGGCCCAACTCGCGGGCCGTCGCGCACCGGCTGTGCTCGGCCGCCGGGATGAACGCGGACGAGGTGTATGCGATGCTGCGCGGCAACGCGATCCGCGCCTTCGGCCTCGAACGCTTCGGCATCGCGAAGTAGCTCAAACCCCCACTCGTGAGGTTCCCGTGTCGATGAGCGGTTTCGGTGCGTGGCCCGGCGTCCCCGACGAGGAAGCCGGGCTGCTGACCCGCATTGTGCGGCTCAACCTGCTGGTGACCCGGGTGCTGGAGCAGCTCGTCGAACCGCACGGGCTGTCCGTCCCGGACTACCTGGTCCTGGCCACCATCCGGCGCTCCGCGTACGGCCGGACATCCCCCGCGACGATCGCGGAGGTGCTCGGCCGCACCACCGGCGGCATGACCCTCACCCTCGACCGGCTGGCGGCGGCCGGCTGGGTCCGGCGTTTGCCGGAACCCAGCGACCGCCGCCGCGTCGGCATCGAACTCACGGACGAGGGACGCGAACTCGCCGAACGCGTCAACAACGCCCTGCACGACTGGGAGGCCCGGCTCCCGGTCGAGCCCGGCGCCCGCGACGACGTCCTCGGCTCGGTGGAGCAGATGATCGCCCTCGTCGAACGCTCGGAGCTGATCCGCGAGGCGTGGAACCGGTAGGGCGGGTCCGGTGGCCGAGAGCCACCGGACCCGACCGGTTCCTCAGCGGGTCGAGCCCGCCACGACCGCCTCGGCGATCTGCCGCGGCACCGGCGCGTACGAGTCGAACTTCATGGTGAAGCTCGCCCGCCCCGACGTCCTGCTCCGCAAATCCCCGACGTAGCCGAACATTTCCGCCAGCGGCACGACCGCGCTCACCAGCTTCGTGCCCGGCCGGTCCTCGATCGCCCGCACGTGGCCCCGACGCGCGCTGATGTCGCCGTTGACCTCGCCGAGGTACGTCTCCGGCGTCGTCACCTCGACCAGCATCAGCGGCTCGAGGAGGACCGGCGACGCCAGCCGCGCGGCCTCCCGGAACGCCGACTGCCCGGCGATCCGGAACGCCATCTCCGACGAGTCCACGGCATGGAAGTCGCCGTCCAGCAGCGTCACCCGCACCCCCGTCAGCGGATAGCCCGCCAGCACGCCCAGCTCCATCGCGGCCTGGCAGCCCTCGTCCACCGACGGTACGAAGTCGCGCGGCACCCGGCCGCCGACGACCCGGTTGACGAACTCGTAGTGCTCGTCCGCCAACGGCTCCACGGCGATCAGCACCTTGGCGTACTGCCCCTTGCCTCCGTTCTGCTTCTTGTACACGAACTCGACCTTGCCGACGGCGGCTTGCAGCGTCTCGCGATACGCGACCCGCGGCCGCCCCACGTTCGCCGCCACGCCGAACTCCCGGCGCATCCGGTCGACCAGCACCTCCAAGTGCAGTTCGCCCATGCCCGACAGGATGGTCTGGCCCGACTCCGGATCCGTCTTCACGTGGAACGACGGGTCCTCCTCGGCGAGCCGCTGGATCGCCGTCCCGAGCTTCTCCTGGTCCGCCTGCGACGCCGGCTCCACCGCGACCTCGAGGACCGGGGTCGGGAAGTCCATCGCCTCCAGCACCACCGGATGCGCCGGATCGCACAGCGTCTCGCCGGTCGTGGTCGACCGCAGCCCCATGACCGCGACGATGTCGCCCGCGCCCGCCGAGGCCACGTCCTCACGCTTGTCGGCATGCATGCGGTAGATCTTGCCGATGCGTTCGCGCGCCGACCGGAGCGGATTGCGGACCTGGTCGCCCGCGGCGATCCGGCCCGCATACACCCGCAGAAAGGTCAGCTTGCCGAGGTGCCGGTCGGTCGCCACCTTGAACGCCAGCGCCGCGAACGGCTCGGCATCGTCGGGGCGGCGCAGCACCACGGTGTCCTCGTCGTCCACCGCGTGGCCTTCCACGGTGCCGCGGTCGAGCGGCGACGGCAGGTAGCGTGCCACCGCATCGAGCAGCGGCTGGACCCCCTTGTTCTTGAAGGCCGTTCCGCACAGGACAGGCGTGACGGTCGGGACGTCCGCGCGGCCCGATGCGAGCGTGGCGCGGCGCACCGCGTCGTGGATCTGCGCCTCGGTCGGCTCCACGTCGCCCAGGTACAGCTCCAGGAACGCCTCGTCGTGGTCGGCGAGGGTCTCCAGCAGCCGGGCGCGGGCGGCTTCGGCGGCGGGGACGAGCGCGGCCGGGATGGCGGCCGTGTCGTATCGTTCGCCGAGCTTGGCCTCGGCCGGCCAGGTCAGCGCGCGGAAGCCGACCACGTCGACCACGCCCGCGAACCCGGCCTCCGCGCCGATCGGCAGGTGCAGGACCAGCGGAACGGCGCCGAGGCGCGTCCCGATCATGTCGACGCAGCGGGCGAAGTCGGCGCCCGCGCGGTCGAGTTTGTTGACGAAGCAGATCCGCGGCACGCCGTAGCGGTCGGCCTGCCGCCACACCGTCTCGGACTGCGGCTCGACACCGGCGACCCCGTCGAACACCGTGACGGCGCCGTCGAGCACGCGGAGGCAGCGTTCCACTTCGACGGTGAAGTCCACATGGCCGGGCGTATCGATGAGGGTGAGCGGGTAGTCGACGCCGTCCAGCGTCCAGTGGCAGGTGACCGCCGCGGACGAGATGGTGATGCCGCGCTCGCGCTCCTGGTCGGTCGAGTCCGTGGTCGTGGTGCCGTCGTGGACCTCACCGACCTTGTACGACGCACCCGTGTAGAAGAGGATCCGCTCGGTGGTGGTCGTCTTGCCGGCGTCGATGTGCGCCATGATCCCGATGTTCCGGGTCCGGGCGAGGCTGCGCGTGGTGGTGGCCATGACGGTGGAGCCCTCTCTGATGGGCGGTGCAGGGTGATGGACAAGCGCGGCGGACCACGCCCACGGCACACGACGAGAACCGGACCCGGATGGCACCGGCAGGCGAGCGCGAAGGCACGCCGGATGGGCGCGCCAAGGGCAGGCGAGCAGGCGACAGGACACCGGACTTCGGCCGCGGGGAAGCGCGGCGTGCCGGTCAACGGCCGTCGTGTGTGGGGAAAGCGTCGCCGCGGTCACGCGGATATGCGGACATGCCGACACCGTGGCGCCGCAGGGCGTCACGGTGGGAGTCGCAGGCGTACGGCAGCGGTCACCGGGCCGGCCGGCAAGGCCGGCTCACCGGGAGCGGATCAGCCGCGCGGCGACGCGAGGCAATCGGGCCAACGGCCCTTCCACGGCTCGCGCTTCGCCGAAGGATGCGCACCCCGCGGACGGTCGCCGAAAGCCCGGCACCGCCCGTCGATTCGCGTGAAGGTCGCATCCATGCGCGCCACGTTAGGGGACGGCGGGCAGCAAGGTCATCCGGATTTCCCTCACCCTGCGGAATCCGCACGGAAATCGCCCGGCCGGAGCAGCGGCGGCCCGCCTCGCTGCCGCTCCGCCGCCGTCCGGTCGGGCGTCCGCTCATTCGTTGCGTGCGGTCTCCGGCCCGGTGATCCGCTTGAGCAGCGGAAGCGTCGACGACACGATCGCCAGCGCCGCGGCCAGCCCGGCCGCGACCAGGACGTAGTACCCGGGCTCCGGCGCCGCCAGCGAATACCCGAGCTGCGAGGTCAGGAACAACTGCGACGCCAGGAACCCGGTGGCGATCGCCACCGCCGACACCGCCAGCAGCGGCACCACCGCCTCCACCGCGACCACCCGCCGCAGCACCGCCAACGGCACCCCGGCCAACCGCAGCAGGCTGAACGGCCGCTTCCGCTCCGCGAGTCCGGCCGCGACGCTCACCGCCAGACTGCACGCCGCGATCGGGAAGGTCACCAGCAGCACGACGTTCGCCAACTGCTTCTGCCCGTCCAGACCTTTCGCGTGCACCGCGTCGGACTCCGCGAGTGTCGTCGGCGGGCGCTCCCCGGGGTAGGCGTCGGCCAGCACCGTGCGGGCCCGCTCCACGGCGGCGGTCGAGCCGTCCGTCCCGACCACCACGGCCACCACCGGCAGCGCGGCGAGGTCCGCTTCGGTGAGCGGCGCGGCCGGCCACGGCGCGGTCGGCGGATCCCACAGGTCGTAGAAGTACATCGGAATCGATGCGGACACCGCCCCCGGCGCACAGCCCATGAACCCGTCGAACTCCGCCAGTTGCCCGCAGGAGACCAGCCCGGCGGTCACCGGGCCGTCTTCGCGCTGCGGGTCCTTCGTGCCGAGCGGATTCGTGTGCACGACCGCGACGCCCCGCACGCCGGGCACCGCGCGCAGCCGGGCCATCGTGTCGTCGGCGATCGGTGCGGCCGCTCGGACGGGATCCCCGGTCTTGGTGAGTCCGTCGGTGTACTCGCCGACCAGGGTGTGGCGCACCTGGTCGTGCCGTGCGGGACGGCCGCGTTCGGCGGTCATCGTGGTGATGATCGCGACCGTCGACGTGGCCACGAACAGCGCCAACACCAGCCCGCTCACCGCGCGGAACCCGGCTTTGGGGTTGTCCGCGAGCCGCCGCCCCGCAATGAGCAGGGCCGGGCGGTCGGTGTGCCGGGCGACCAGCCGGGCCCCCGCCATGGTGAACCACGGGCCTGCGACGACCAGTCCGGCCATGACCACCAGGAACCCGGTCAGGTAGGCCCAGATCTGCCCGTCGGTGGAGGCCAGGCGCCGCCCGACGAAGTACCCCAGCTCGGCCAACCCGAGCAGCAGCGGCACGACGCGGTACACGCGCGGCGGTGCCGGGGTCACGCGCCGGGTCACCCCGAGCGGCGAGATCTGCACGCGTCGCAGCGCCAGCCGGGCAGCGATGCCTGCCGCGACCGGGACACCGAGCGCGACGGCCGCCACGGCGGCCGGGCCGAGCGTGAGGTCGCCGGGCGCGAAGCGCTCCCCGGTGAAGCCGATCTTCGCGATCTGCGGACGGAACGCGAAGAACCCGGTGAACCCGATGACGACGCCCGCGACCGCGGCCAGGGTCGATTCGACCGCGGCCACCACCGAGATCTGCCCCGGCGTCCCGCCCACCAGGCGCATCGCGGCGAAGCGCTGCTCGCGGCGGGCTGCGGACAATCGGGTGGCGGTGCCGATCAGCACGCACAACGGGAACATGATCGCGCCCGCCGTCACGGACAGGATGAGCGCCATGCCGTTCGCGTCGATCCCCGCCCCGGCGCAGCCGTTGCACGAACTCGGGGATGCGGTGGCGATGCCGTCGATCCGCACCGCGCCGGGTGTGGCGGCGAGTTCCTCCGGGGAATGGCCGACGATGACGATCGCCGAGTCGGGGGAGGGCAGGGCCGCGGAGCCGATCGTGCCGGCAAGCGTGCCCGGGAAGCGGTCGGCGAGTTCGGCCGCGGGCGTGTCCCGCAGCAGCTTCCGCATCGCCGGGGACGCGAAGTACTCGCCGGGACCGGGGATGCGCGGCAGCCCCGGTGGCACCGGCGAGCGGGGGCCGGTCGCGGCGATGTCCACCCGGCCGACGTCGTGCCCGTCGAAGTGGTCGAGCGCGACGACCCACCACGCCGGGTCCGTGTTCGGGGCGGCCTTCGCGGCCAGGCCCGGCATCCCCGAATTGAGCCACGCGTAGCGGTCGTTCTGGCTGCGCGTGGCGTTCACCGCGGCCAACGCGGCGAGCAGCATGGTGACGCCGACGGCGATCGCCGCCGCGGTGACGACCAGCCGGGCGAGGGCCTCGCGCCCGGCTCCGAGGGTGAGCCGCAGGCCGAGGCGGATCACGACGCGAGCCGTTCCGCGGCAAGCCCGGCGACCTTGCCGTCCCGCACGATCACTTCCCGGTCGGCATACGCCGCCACCCGGGCCTCGTGCGTCACCACCACGACCGTCGTGCCCTGCTGCCGCGCCGCCTCCACGAGCAGGTCCATGACCTGCTCGCCGGCCAGCGAGTCCAGCGACCCGGTCGGCTCGTCCGCGAACAGCACCTCGGGGCCGGCCACCAGCCCGCGCGCGAGGGCGACGCGCTGCGCCTGGCCTCCCGACAGTTCTCCGGAGCGGCGTCCGCCGAGCCCGTCCAGGCCGAGCCTGGGCAGCCACGACCGGGCCTCGCGCACCGCCGACGACCGCCGGACCCCGTTCAGCAGCAGCGGCAAGGCGATGTTCTCCTCCGCGGTCAACTCCGGCACCAGCTGCCCGAACTGGAACACGAATCCGAACCGCGCGCGGCGCAGCGCGCTGCGCCGCGTCTCGGTCTCGGTGTCGATGCGTATGCCGTCGAAGTGGACTTCGCCGGACTGCGGGACGAGGATCCCGGCCAGGCAGTGCAGCAGCGTCGACTTGCCGGACCCGCTGGGGCCCATGACGGCGAGGACTTCGCCGGGCGCCGCGGACAGCGACGCGCCGCGCAGCGCCGGGGTGCTGCCGAACGCCAGGGTGATGTCGCGGGCTTCGATGAGCGGAGAGCGTGTCATCCGCCGGTCACCTCCCGGGCGAGGGCGTCCAGGCGTGCCGCCGTCAGGTCGATCCAGCGCAGGTCGGACTCCAGGTGAAACAGCCCGTGGTCGGCGAGGAGCGCGTCGACGAGGGAGCCGGAGCGTTTGATGTCGGTCAGTTCGCGCATCCGGCGCATGTGCGCGGCGCGCTGCGCGTCGAGGTACTCCTCGGCGGGGCGGCCGAGGATCAGCGCGAGGACCACCTTGGTGAACAGGACGGTCTGCAAGTGCGGTTCGGCATCCACCGGTTCGGTCAGCCAGGACTCGAACTCGGTGGCGCCGGCCTCGGTGATGACGTACCGCTTGCGATCCGGGCCGCTGCCGGGCTCGGCGTCGCCGACCACGACTTTGCCGTCCCGGGCCAGGCGGCCGAGGGTCGCGTACACCTGGCCGTAGGGGAGCGGCTTGCCGCGTCCGAAGAATGCGTCGTAGTCGCGCTTGAGGTCGTAGCCGTGGCTCGGCTCGCGCTCGAGCAGGCCGAGGAGGGTCAGGGGAACGCTCATGGGCCGAATATACGCTGAGTGTATACGCCGGGTCTATACACCCGGATGAGGCAGCAAAGTCGGATCGGGAGCGTGGGATCGGGGGCGTGGGATCGGGGGGCGGGGGATCCGGGGGCGGGGGATCGGGCGGGCGCCCGCGCCTCAGTCCTCCGACGGCTGCCGTGCCCGGCTCGGCTGCACCCGCGGCGGCTCGCCCGGCATCTTCGGATGGTCGGGCGGATACGGCATCTCGCCCAAGCCGTGGTCCCGCTCCTGCTTGTCGCTCAGCTCCAGCGCGGCCTCCAGGCCGAACGCGTGCTCCGGCATGTCCGCGTGCAGGTCGCCCAGCTCGCCGTACCGCACGGGCATGGTCAGGATGTCGAAATCGTCCGGGTACACGTCGTCCAGCTCGTCCCAGTGCAGCGGCGCCGACACCGTCGCCCGCGGATTCGCCCGGACGGAGTACGCGCTGGCGATCGTCCGGTCCCGGGCCATCTGGTTGTAGTCCACGAAGATCCGGCTGCCGCGCTCCTCCTTCCACCACTTCGTGGTGACCTGCTCCGGCATCCGCGACTCCAGCTCCCGCCCGAGCGCGATCACCGCCCGCCGCACCTCCACGAACGGCCAGTCCGGCCGGATCGGCACGAACAAGTGCAGCCCGCGCCCGCCCGAGGTCTTCGGCCACGCCGTCAGCCCGTGGTCCGCCAGCACCTCGCGCATCGCGTGCGCGGCCCGGACCGCGTCGGAGAAGTCCGTGCCCGGCTGCGGGTCGAGGTCGATGCGCAGCTCGTCCGGATGGTCGGTGTCCCGGCGCCGCACCGGCCACGGGTGGAAGGTCAGGCAGCCCAGGTTCCCCGCCCACAGGACCGCCGCCACGCTGTTCGGGCACATCTCGTCGGCGTGCCGGCCGCTCGGGAAGTTGATGCGGGCGGTCGGAATCCAGTCCGGCAGGTACTTCGGCACCCGCTTCTGGTAGAACGACTCGCCGTCGATCCCGTCCGGATAGCGCTGGAGCGTCGTCGGGCGGTCCCGCAGCGCGCGCACGAGGCCGTCGCCCACGGTCAGGAAGTAGCGGACCACGTCGCCCTTGGTGAACCCGCGCTCCGGGAAATACACCTTGTCCGGGTTGCTCAGCCGCACGGACTTGCCGTCGACCTCGATCTGCTCGGCCTTCTTCGCAGCAGCCATGCCCCAGAGTAAGCAGGTTTGGTGCGGATAGTCCCGGTCGGCACGCCCCCGCGCGACGCCGACGGAGTGCCGGGCGCGGCGCCCTGGCATGGGCGGGGTTGTCGCCGCAAACTGGTGCATATGCACCTTCCCGTGATGCCTCCCGTCAAGCCGATGCTCGCCAAAGCCGCCGCGAAGATCCCGCCGGGCATGCACTACGAGGCCAAATGGGACGGCTTCCGCGCCATCGTGTTCAAGGACGGCGACGAGGTGCTCATCGGCAGCCGCAACACCAAGCCGCTCGACCGCTACTTCCCGGACGTCGTCGACGCCGCCCGCCGCCTGCTGCCGCCGCGCTGCGTGCTGGACGGCGAGATCGTGGTGGCGATCGGCGACCGCCTCGACTTCGACCGGCTCCAGGACCGCATCCACCCGGCCGCGTCCCGCGTCGCGCACCTCGCGGAGACCACCCCCGCCGCGTTCGTCGCCTTCGACCTGCTCGCGCTCGGCGACGTGTCCTACCTGGACAAGCCGCTGACCGAACGCCGCGCCGCCCTGGAAACCGCCCTCGCCGGCACCCCGCCGCCGATTTACCTGGCCCCCGCGACCGACGACGTCGCGGTCGCCCAGGTCTGGTTCGACCGGTTCGAAGGCGCCGGACTCGACGGCGTCGTGGCCAAGGACCCGGCCGGCACCTACCGTCCCGACGAACGCGTCATGGCCAAGATCAAGCACGAGCGCACCGCCGACTGCGTCGTCGCCGGATACCGCGAGCACAAGTCCGGCCCGGTCGTCGGATCGCTGCTCCTCGGCCTGTACGACGACCGCGGACGGCTCCAGCACGTCGGCGTCACCTCGGCCTTCACCATGGCCCGCCGCGCCGAACTCGTGCAGGAGCTCGCGCCGTACCGCACCAACGACGTCGCCGAGCACCCGTGGGCGCGCTGGGCCGAGGCCGAAGCCCACGAAGCGGACCGGCTCCCCGGCGCGGTCAGCCGGTGGACCGGCGACAAGCAGCTCGACTGGGTGCCGCTCCGCCCCGACCTCGTCGTCGAGGTCGCCTACGACCACACCCAGGGCGACCGCTTCCGGCACACCACGCGGTTCCGCCGCTGGCGGCCCGACAAGGCGCCGCACGACTGCACGTACGCGCAGCTCGACGAGCCGGTGTCCTACAACCTCGCCGACGTCCTCGCCGCCCGCTGACGCGACGTCCCTCGGGAACCGAATCCGGCCCCGCCCGCGTCGTTCACTCGTCGCACAGCAATCAGGGCCGGCCCGCCCGGGGGACGTCGCGGCACCGCCGCGCGCGGTGCCGGGCACGCGGGGCGGAACGGCCTGCGTGAACTGGGGGGTTCCATGACGCGATGGGTTTCGTGCTGCCCGCGTCCGGCCGATCCGGAACGCGGGACGGCGGATCCGCCGCACGGACCGTCCCGCGTCTCCGCGCACCTTCGGGGCAACCCGGCGTGGCCGCGGGTGGGTGCGTGATGGCCGAAAAGGTCGGGGAGGACGGGAAATCGGCCGGGCGCACGGGGGTGCGGTTGACGAAGACGGGGGCATCGGAGCGCGTGGCCGAGGCGGGCGGCGGCTCGGGGGAGTGGGCGTCGCGGATCGGGGCGGGCCGTCAGCTCGTCGAGAGCCGACGGTCCGAGCCGGAGGATGTCGGGATACCCGGCGGTTCTCCGCTACTGAACCCGGCGACCCGATCGACCCGACCGACCCCGCCGCCCAGCGCGCGGCAGTGCTCGGCCCCGGCCCCGGCAACGCGCGCCACGGCCAACGCCTCTCCGCCGCTCCCCGTCCCCGGCATGCTGCGCCCGGCCCACCCCTCCCTCACCGAACTGGAACTCGGCTTCCGGAAGGCCGCCCGCGCCGGTTCCGCGCGCTGGCCCGCCGAGGCCGCCCAAGCCGCGGTGGCGGCCGGACCGGCGCGGCAGCGCGCGGTGTTCGCGTCCGCCGGACGGGCCTGCGGGCGTGCACGCATCGCCGCCTGGCCGAGCTGGACGTGCGACGACGCGGCCCGCTTACTGCTGCTCGACGTCTTCGTCGGCGCCGTCCCGCCCTGCGACGCGGCGGCGCTGCTCCGTCGGCTGTACGACCGCGGTGACGCCCACGAACGCCGCGCCGTCCTGCGGGCATTGCCGTACCTGCCGACCGCCGCGGCCTCCGTCCCCCTCACCCGCTCCCTCGCCGAAGACGCGTTGCGCACCAACGACCACCGGCTGGTCGCGGCGGCCCTGGGACCGTGCGGCTACGCGCTGGAACCCGCAGCGTGGCGGCAGGGCGTGCTCAAATGCGTCGTCCTCGGTCTGCCTCTGACGGCGGTCACCGGCCTCGACGACCGGGCCGACCGGGAACTCGCGTCCATGCTCGACGACTTCGTGCGCGAAAGGGAGGCCGCCGGGCGTTCGGTGCCGCCGGAGATCGCTCCCCTGACGGCCCTGGCCCGCGAGTCGTGACGGGCAGCCGACCCGCAACGGCTGCGCGCGGCGTGGCGTGGCGTGGTGGGCGTGGCGGGGCGACGGCACTGCCGCGCAGCCGCCTTCGGCCACGCGGCTCTCCCGGTGCGCCCGGTGCACCCCGTGCGCCCGGCCGCGCGTGGCAGCCCGCTTATCCCGCGGCCGCCCGAGCCGTCGCCAGCAACTCCGGCACCGTCCCCGCGAACTCCGGCAGCAGCGTGAGCGCCACGATCCACGCCTCGACGTGCGTCCCCAGCGTCGGCCTGGTCAAGGTGCTCACCGCCGACCGGGCCTCGTTGAGGTGTCGACCCGACGCGCCGTAGAAGACGCTCAGCGCCCGGACGGCGGGCATTGCCGCGTCGAAGATCGTCCGGGCGGTGATCAGGCCCGCCGCGTAGGCGATCTGCACGCGGCGGACGCTCTCCTGCGAGCCGAAGTCGCGAAGCGCCGTCAAGGCCTCCGTGCGGGCCTCGCGGCGGCGGTTGCGGCTGCGGCCCAGCACGCCGGCCGGGGCCCACGAGGATCCGGTCGCCGGCGTCGCGAGCTCCGGGGGGCAGCCCGGCTCGTCGTTCAGCACGAACAGGCCGGGGAGCGGGCTGTCCGCGTGGGTGCGCATGATCAGATCCCAGTCGAGCGGCTCGTGCGGCGCGAGCATGACCAGGCGCGCCATGCCGCCGGACTCGCGGGCCCGCGCGTCGCGCTGCCGCTTCGGGACGGCGTCCAGGCGACGGAGGAGCTCGCGCGTGCCCGTGAGCCGCCCCACCGCCAGGTCGAGCCGGTGCAGCCCGTGCGGGTGCTCCAGTGCGTCGGCGACCGACTCCAGCACGGCCGCTCGCGGACGCTCGACGAGCGGGACCGTCCGCAGCGCGGCGGCGACCGCGTCGCGTCCGGCCAGCCGCCAGAGGTTCACGCAGCCGCGTAGCAGCACCAACCCGGCGGCCGGAAAGGTCCGTTCGACATGCAAGGCGGCGAGGGCGTCGGCGATCGCGCCCGCATCCGGGGCTTCGATCTGCAGGTACACGGCGCGCTGCGTGGGGCCGCCGCCCTCGCCGGTGCCCGGCACCCGGGTCCCCGGCGGCAAGGCGTGCAGCGCGGAGACGAGGAACTCCCGGCAGGCGTAGGGATGGTGCAGAAGCTGCCGGGCGACCGGCGGCGACGGCTCCTCGGCGAGCCGCCCCAGGATGTCCGGCGTCGCCACCGGATTCGCGGCGAGCGCGACGCGGGCTTCGTCGTGGCCGTGCGCGAGGATGTACGCGACGAGCGCCCCCGTGGGCAGCCCGCCGCTCGCGATCAGGTCGTGGCAGGCGTTCGCGTCGAGTCGTTCGAGGACCGCCCCCATGACCGGCCACGGCGCCTGGCCGAGCAGCAGCGCGCCCGGGTGCACGGCGGATCACCTCTCCCGCGTCGGTTTCGTGCGGCGCAGGTTAGCCGGGAACCGGCGGGGCGGGCACGCGGGTTTTCCCGTCTCGGGTGCTCGGGTGCTCGGGTGCTCGGGTGCTCGGGTGCTCGGGTGCTCGGGTGCCTGGGTGCTCGGCTGTGGCGGATCAGGTGTCCGTTGCCGTCTCCGGGTCGGCGATCAGCGGTGCGAACGCGTCGGCCAGGTAGGCCTGCAGGCGTTCCGGTGGAGCGTCGGCGAGGATCCGGACGTCGGCGATCGACGTGATCATCCCCATGCCGATGTTGAGCGACAGCAGCAGTGCCGCGCGGATCTCGGCATCCGGGCCCTCGAGCTTCTCCGCCAACGTGCTGATGCTCGCGCGGAGTTGCTCGCGCAGCAGCTCGGCGACGCCTTCCCGCCCCGCGCACTGCACCATCAGCACCAAGGGGGACTCGCCCGCGAAACCGGTGGGGCGGCTGCGGAACCACGACACCGACCGGTCGGCGAGTTCGTCGACCGGGCCGTTGATGATCGAGGCCGGATTCCGCTCGTGCGTCACCGCCTCGACGAACAGCTTTTCCTTCGACCCGAAGTAGCGGTAGATCAGCGCCGGGTTCACGCCCGCGTCGGCGGCGATGTCGCGGACCGAGGTGGCTTCGTAGCCGTCCCGCGCGAACCTGGCGACCGCGGCGTCGAGCAGCGCGGCGGCGGTGGCCTCCGCGGAACGGGCGCGGGGGACGTCCGCATGGTCGGCGGTGGCGGAGGCTCGGGTGGCCACGGCTGATGCACCCCTCGTCACGTCGGGATTGTCCCGGTTTTGCTCGGGTGGAGTCCGGGAGCGGAGCGGAAATGAGCCGATTCTCGGTCGCCATCTAACCACCCGCGCGGCCACTCGCCATCCGGTCCCGCCGCGGGGTGGCGCACGCCGTCGTGGATAATATCTGCCGCTTACATGTAAACCAGGTTTACATGGTGCGCGAGCGAGGGGAACCACCTGCCTTGACCACCGTCCCCGGGACGCAGAACGACGTCCCCACCCCACCGGACAACGCCACCGACCTCCGCAAGGCCGCCGCCTCCGGCGAGGCCCCGGAACAGGGTTCGAGAACCGGCATCGTCCTGATGATCCTGGTGCTCGGCGCGCTCACCTACTCGCTGCTGCAGTCGATGCTGGCGCCCGCACTGCCGGTCATCACCAAGGAAGTCGGCACCACCACGGACACCGCGTCGTGGCTGCTCACCGCCTACCTGCTGGTCGCCTCGGTGACCACCCCCGTGGTCAGCCGCCTCGGCGACATCCACGGCAAGAAAAAGCTGTTCGTCGTCGCCATCGCCAGCCTCGGCCTCGGCTCGCTCATCTGCGGCCTCGCCGACTCGATCAGCCTGCTCATCATCGGCCGCGCCATCCAGGGCATCGGCGCGGCGGTCTTCCCGCTGTCGTTCGGCATCGTCCGGGACGAGTTTCCGCCGCAGCGCCGCGCGGCCGCGATCGGACTCACCTCCGCGGTCATGGGCATCGGCGGCGGCATCGGCTCGGTGCTGGCCGGTCCGATCGTCGACCACCTCTCCTACCACTGGCTGTTCTGGATCCCGATGATCGTGTGCCTGTTCACGGTCGTCGCGGCCTGGATGTTCATCCCCGAGTCGCCCAACCGCGTCGCGTCGGCACGCATCAACTGGCTCGGCGCGGCGCTGCTCGGCGGCGGGCTCGCCTGCCTGCTGCTCGCCGTGAGCAAGGGCCGCACGTGGGGCTGGGGCTCGGGCACCACCCTCGGCCTGTTCGCCGGCGCCGTCGTGCTGCTCGCCCTGTGGGTGTTCGCCGAACTCAAGTCGTCCAGCCCGCTCGTCGACATGAAGGTCATGCGGCTGCGCGGCGTGTGGACCACGAACGTGGCCGGCCTGCTCATCGGCTACTCGATGATGGCGATGATGTTCCTGATCCCGCAGCTGTTCCAGCTCCCCAAGACCAGCGGCTTCGGATTCGGCACCAGCGTGACGCTGTCCGGCATGTACATGCTGCCGCTCGCCATCGCCATGCTCATCGCCGGACCGACGGCGGGCGCGCTCGAAGCCCGCTTCGGCTCCAAGCCGTCGCTCATCGGCGGCGCGGCGCTGATCACCGGCGGGTCGGTGCTGCTGATCATCGTGCACGGGGCGATCTGGGAGATCGGCATCGGGCTGTTCATCCTCGGCCTCGGCGTGGGCGCGGCGATGGCCGCGATGGCGAACGTCATCGTCGGCGCGGTGTCGCCGGACCAGACCGGCATCGCGAGCGGCATCAACACGATCGCCCGCACCGTCGGCATGTCGTTCGGCTCGGCCATCTCCGTGGTGGCCATCACGTCGCACACCGCGTCGTCGGGCCTGCCGGAGGAGAACGGGTTCGTCCTGGCGTTCTGGATCGCCGCCATCGCGGGCCTCGGCGCGGTGCTGGTCGGCCTGCTGGTGCCGGCGGCGCGAAGGGCGAGCCGCCAGGTGCAGTGACGCGCTCCTGACGCGGGGCGGGTTCCGTGCCACGATCGGGTGATGACTGCTTCGGGGGACATCGACACGATCGTGGCCACGGCACTCGGAGAGCTGAGAGTACGCGGCAGTTCGGCCCGGCTCACCGCCGAACTGTCCGCGTACCACTGCCTCGACGGCCGAGGCTTCGGTGGCTGGACGGCGGCACTCGCCGGCCTGGCCGCCTCGTGCCTTGCGGCCGACAAGCACCTGCGGAGCCTTCAGACGATCTTCAGTCGGGGGGCGGTGCCGGGCGAGCTGACGTTCGAGGTCACCACCTTGGTGGAGGGACGCACGGCGTCGGCTTATCGCGTGACGGCGTATCAGACGGACCAGCCGGTACTGGCCGCGCTGGCATGGTTCACCGCCCCGTCACTCTTGGCCCCCACGGGCCTCCCGTCCCCGGACTTCGCGACACAGCCGACCCCGGAGTCCTGCCCACGCGTGGACTGGATCGCCAAGATCGGCGAGTTCTTGGGCGGCTTCGAGATCCGCGCCGTCGACTATGCGCTGAGTCAGGCGGAGTTCGAGGGCCCGTTCCGGGACGGCGGGGACGGCGTGGCGCTGTGGGTGGGCGCGGCGGCAGGCTGGGGTGGGTCCGCAGAGACGGGTGCGTCGGCTGTGGTTTCGGGCTTGGCCGAGCGTCTGACCGACCTGATGATGTTCGACGCGTTCCTGATGGACGCCGCCCTCCGCGGCCGCCCCGGCGACGGCATGCTCACCCTCGACCTGACCACCGAATGGCACGCCACCCCAGGCCCCGCGACAGGCATGACCCTGCTCCAGGCCACCGGCCATACCCACGGCCTCGTCGCTTCCACCCACGGCACCCTGACCAGTCTGTCGGGCCACATCCGAGCCACAGCGACAAGCCAGTGCCGGGTGTATCCGGGGGCGGGGCGGTAGACGGGGACGTGCGTCGCAATCGGTCCGCCGTTTTCGACGAGCCGCGCTGCTCACGGGTCCGGCACTCGTCGATCCCGTGTCCACGCGTGGCACTGACGACCTCCCACGAGACGGGCCCTCCAGGCCAGTTCGCCTCGAACGCGGGCAGTGCCGCGGAGCGGCAACCACGTGGACGCGGATGCGGCGCTGGGATACAACCGTTGACGGCCTGCCGATCGCGGCGCTTCGGTTGCCGTCGGGGAAGCGCGCGGAGGCGGTGACGGCCGCCGCGGGGGTCGGTGCCGAACGGGGACGACGGAATGCGGACGTGGCCGGGTGCCGAAGCCGAGCCGCGGACAAGAGACGAACGGGGAACTCGTCGTGCAGCCACAGGATGCCCAGGTCACGCATCCGCCGGTGCGGCGCCGACAGCGGTTCTGGGAGAACCTGCCCGCGCTGCTGGGCGTTCTCGCCGCGTTGATCGGGGCCGGCTTCTTCGGCGGTTGCCAGGTCCAGCAACAGGTGGGCGCCAAGGAACCGGTGACGGTGACCACCACACAGTTCGTCACCGTCACCGCCCCTGCGGCGCCGGCCGCTGCCGGGAACGGGAATCAGGCTTCCCCGAGTACGGATGCTCCAAGTGCGGCGAGTACAAGCGGCGCGGGGTCCGTGCAGTGGACCGGGAAGGTGCGCCTGGGGGACGTGGATCTGGACAGCGTCCCTCCGAGCCAGGTTGCGTACATGGACAGCGACGTGGGTTACAACGGAATGTCCCGCACCCTTGGCATCGGACCGCGCGCGGCAGAGACGGGCAGTCTCGCCGTCGCCTCGGCTGGTTCGCGGCCTACGCAGCAGGAATGCGCGACGCTGCTGACAACCCAGGGGACGACGAGAAACCTGAAGGTGACACCCGGCGAGTCCGAGGTGTTCTGCGTACGGACCGACCGGGGCCGCACGGCCTCCGTCGACGGTTTCGACGGGGAGTTCGTCACCGTGACGGTCTGGGCGAAGTAACCCGCACGTTGCGCAGCTGCACACCTAGCGGACCGCGTCCTCCGGGTGCGCGGGCGTGCGGCTGTGGGTCAGCAGCCGCAGGGCAGCCTCCGACGGGGAGCCGGCCTCGGCCGTGTACGTGATCAGCGTCTGGTCCGGGTCCCCCGGCAGCGTGAGGCTCTCGTAGGCGAGGGTGAATTCGCCGACCTCCGGGTGCCGCAGGTGGTAGCCGCCGTGCGTCTTGTCGCGGACCTCGTGCTCGTCCCACAGTTCGCGGAAATCCGCGCTGTGCTCCGAGAGTTCGGCGACGAGTGCGGCCAGGGCCGGATCGCCGGGGTGCCGGGCCGCGTCCATGCGGAGATAGGCCACGATGTCGCGGGCCTTGACCTCCCAGTTCGCGAACCGGGAGCGGACCTCCGCGTGACGGAAGACGAGCCACGCCTTGTTGCGGTGTTTGGGCGGCAGGTCGTCGAAGTCGGTGAGCAGGGTCGCCGCCAGAGCGTTCCACGCCAACACGTCCGTGCGGCGGCCCACCACGAACGCCGGGGTGTCCGGGATCGAGTCGAGCAGCCGCCGGAGGCCCGGCCGCACCTGCTGGGCGGGTTCCGCGGCGATCGGTGGCCTGCGTCGTCCGGCGGCCTCGACGAGCCGGTTCAGATAGTCGCTCTCGTCCTCGTCGAGGTCGAGCGCGGCGGCGACCGCGTCCACGATCTGCGCCGAAACGTTCTCGGCGCGCCCCTGCTCGAAGCGCGTGTAGTACGCGACGCTCACGCCCGCGAGCTGCGCGAGTTCCTCCCGGCGCAGCCCCGGCACGCGACGGCGCCCGTAGCTGGGCAGCCCCGTCGTCTCCGGCCGCACCCGCGCCCGGCGGGAGCGCAGGAACGCGCCGAGGTCGGCCTTGGGGTCGAGGGGAGACGGGGTGGCATCAGGCGACGGGGTGGCATCGGGCATGAAAGACCTCATAGCTCACGGAACATTCTGTAACCGGTCAAACATCGTCCTGCGGTTGCATCCGGCCCCTGCTCGACAGCGACCGGCGACGCCCGCACGCGCGGTCGCCCCTGCGCGGCCCAACGTCCGCCACCAGCCGCCCATTCCCCGGCAGGCGCGTGGGTGGTCCTGGCAGAACTACGTTCGCGAGGGATCTGGGTCGGCCTTCCGGACTGCCGAAACATGGCTGTCGGCGGCGGGAGAACCCGCAGCCCAAGCCTCCGGAACCTGGAGAATCCCGATGAGCACCCTTCCCGTGCGTCCGCTCGGCACCACCGGCATGGACATCACCCGCGTCGGCCTCGGCTCCTGGGTGGTCGCCGGCGCAGGCTGGCACTACAGCTGGGGCAGCACCGACGACGCCGAGTCCGTGGCCGCGATACGGCACGCGATCGAGTCCGGCGTGAACTGGATCGACACGGCTGCGGTGTACGGCCTCGGCCACGCCGAGGAAATCGTCGCCAAGACCCTGGCCGAACTTCCCGAAGCGGACCGCCCGTACGTCTTCACCAAGGTCGGCCTGGTCTGGGACCCCGCCGACCCGGGCGCGGTCCCGCGCCGCAGCATGCGCCCCGACAGCGTGCGACGCGAGGTCGAGGACTCGCTGCGACGGCTCGGCGTCGAGCGCATCGATCTCTACCAGGTGCACTGGCCCGACAACGGCGACGCCCTCAACTACGGCGCCGACGACCAGGACGCCCCCGCAGCCCCGAGCGCCACCCCGCTCGAGGAGTACTGGCAGGTCATGGCCGACCTGAAGGCCGAGGGCAAGGTACGGGCGCTCGGCCTGTCGAACCACTCGGTCGACGAGCTCACCCGGGCCGAGGCGATCGCCCACGTCGACGTGATCCAGCCGCCGTTCTCCGCAATCAGCCGCGGCGCGGCGGCGGAACTCGCCTGGGCCGCGGCGCAGGGCACCGGCGCGATCGTGTACTCCCCGATGCAGTCCGGGCTGCTGTCCGGCAGCTTCACGGCGGAGCGTGCCGCCGCGCTGGGAAGCGACGACTGGCGTGCGTCGCACCCGGACTTCACGACCGGCCTCACGGCAAATCTCGCGCTGGCCGAGGCACTGCGGCCGATCGCCGCACGGCACGACGCGACCGTGGCCGAGACCGCGGTCGCGTGGACGCTGGCGTGGCCGGGCGTCACCGGCGCCATCGTCGGAGCGCGCAATCCGCGCCAGGTCGACGGCTGGATCGGCGCGGCCGACGTGGAGCTGACCGAGCTGGATCTCGACGAGATCGCCAAGGCCATCGCGCGCACGGGCGCGGGCGATGGCCCGGCACGTCCCTGACACGCCGGACGACACCCCCGCGCCGATACCCGCAGGAGGGGTGCGCGGGGGAATCCGGTCAGGCCCACGCAGAGGGGAGCGCGGCGGCCAGGGCCCCGGGAAAGGCCCTGGCCGCCGTGTGGCTTTCAGCTCCTACCACTGGTACCAGAGGTGGTCATCCCAGGGGTAATTCGTCCAGGGACCGCCGGTTCCGGTGCAGGGGTACATCGTGATCGACTGGAGGGAACCCCAGTCCGAACCGTTGTAAGCCCATCCGGAGACATCGAGGCAGAGGTTCAAGTCCTTCACGCTTTGCAGCGCGAACCGGTCGTCGTTGGCATAGGGGTAGTACTTGATGAACTCCTGGTTGTCGTATCGGGTCTTGTTGCACCCGTACATTCCGACTATGTCGCCCGAATGCGGCGCACCGAGATCGGGGATGTCGAGGCATTGGCCCGGCGTCGCGTTGTTGGCGATGACGAAGGTGGGGCGGCCGAAGTAGTCGACGAGGTTGGTGTTCTGGAATGTCCAGTACCGGTTGCTGCCGCCGCTGTCGCAGTCTTCTGTAATCGCCTTGGCTCCGGGGTTGGAACCGTCGCCGGGCAGGCCCACGCAATACGGGGTAATCGCGTTGCGCAGTCGTAGTGGCCCGGTGTCCGCCTGCGCTTGAGGCACGCTGAGACCCAGGAGGAGGAGAAGGGCCCCCGCGGCGACGCCGAGTTGCCGAATCACTCCGGTGCTTTTTCGTGAACTCACGGTTCCCTCGCTTGCTCGAGTATGTCGGCATGCGGAGGTAACGGTCAGCCCCCCGCCTGACCGGATCAAGCTAAGGCACGGGATGGGGGCGCGGCAGCAAGGGAAGCGCTCGAGCGCGAAATTCGGCCGCCGACGCCGACTCCGTATAACGCCCCAAAACTCCACCGCCACCATGGCTGAATCAAGGCGACTTCGCCCCGGTGCTGCCGGCGCTTCCCCGCGCTGCCGGGACACGACCCCAGGCTGTGCCGCGATGTCCCGGTCGGCCGGCGCACGTTCATTCGCCGGCAGTCCGTAGGCGTCAGAACAGGCGTGTAGTGGAGCCTGGTTCCGGCTCGCGGGCGAAGGTGCGCGAGGTGAGTGGCGTCCAGGCGCGGCCACCGGTGAGGCGGGGATCGGCCATGGATCGGCGGTCCGCGGCCGGCGCAGCCACGGTCCCGGGCGTCGGCAGGTCGGCCGTATACGGCGCCGCAGCCGGCGGAGGCAGGGTGCGGGTGGTCGCGGGGACCGGCCGTTGCGGATCGTTCGGAGGCTCGGGTGTCTTCTCGCGTGTGGCGGTGGACGCGCCGTTCCACTTTTTTGGGCGTGCCCGGCGAGCATCTCGGTGATGTAGTCCGGTGCTTGGATTGGCATACCGGGGGCGCGGGTCCAGGTTTCCGGTTTCGCGAGCCGCACACCGCTGTCGGGGTCGGACACCCCGTCCAACAGGGACTGCATCGTTCGGCGGTTCAAGTCGGCGACCCGCACAAGCCAGTCCTGGTCCAAAAGCGCGCTGTGGGAAACCCCGACTTCGCACCCGGATGAACACCCCACGCGCGGTCGAGCAAGGCGAGCGTCAGCCCGGTTGCTCGCCGCGTGGGGGCGTCGGCCGCGTCGTTACACCCGCGCGTGGGTGGTGATGTCCGCGCGGAAGTCCGCCACCATCGCCGGGGTCACCGTCGGGCGGCACTGGGCGACCGCGTGGAGGAAGTCCTCGGTGCCGGCGCCCGGGGTGGTGGTCTCCGCGGTGTCGAGGTCGCGTTCGAAGGAGACCTGGGCGGCGATGCGGGCGGCGTGGTCGATGTCGGCGGGGGTGAACAGCTCGCTGGCGCGGACCAGGGCCTCGAGGTCGACGTCCGGGCGGCGGGCGTGGGCGTAGCGGGCCCACATCGCGCGGCGGGCGGCCTGGTCGGGGGTGCCGATCGGGATCACGTAGTCGAAGCGGCCCGGGCGCAGGAACGCCGGGTCGAGGGAGCGTACCGAGTTCGTCGCGCACACCAGCAGGCGCTCCTCGCGCTCGCGGAACGCGGGGATCAGCTTCAGCAGCTCGTTCGTCACCGAGTGTGTGCCGCCCGGCGGCGTCGTGGACTCGAACTGGCGTACCGGCGCGATCTCCTCGACTTCGTCGATGAACACCACCACGCGGTCCAGCTCGGCAATCCGCGCGAACGCCTCGCGCAGCGCCGCCGCCAGGTTCCCGCTGTCCGCGAGCCGCGACGGCAGCAGTTCGACGAACGGCCAGCCCAGCCGCGACGCGATCGCGCGGGCGAACGTCGTCTTACCGGTCCCCGGCGGCCCGAACAGCGTGATCGCGCGCGGCGGTTCGACACCGTGCCGCTCGGCGCGCGCCGGATCCGCGAGCGGCAGGACGACGCGGCGCTCGATCAGCGTCTTCTCCTCGTCCATCCCGGCCAGCCGCCCCCACAGATCGCCCGCGGGCATGCGGCCGCCGAGCCGGTCCAGGACGTCCGCCGCGCGGTCGTCCACCGGTTCGACCTTCTCGAAGTACGCCACCGCGGGCCGCCGGTCGTACCCGGCCGTCTGCAGCCCCTCCTGCAGCAAGTCCTCCTCGGGCAGCACATACGCGATCCGCCGCACCCGCAGCTCCACCAGCCGCCGCTCCAACGCCAGCAGCAGCGCGCTCGCCAGCCCCCGCCCGCGCAGCGCCGGTGCCAACGCGATCCGCATCACCCACGCGCGGCCCTCCGCGACGGTCGCCAGCGCCGCGCCGACGACCTCGCCGTCCCGCCGCGCCACCACCGCGGGCTGCCGGGCGGTCAGCGCGGTGATGCACTCCGCGACGGTGAACACCGAGTCCGGGCCGACGCCCGAGGTCGTGTCGATGAGGTGGACGACGGCGGCGAGGTCGTCGTCGCGGTACTCCTGAACGATCCAGCCCATGACACTCTCCCGGCTCGGCGGAAACCCCGCGGGACTGGTCCCGCGCGGTCGTCGAGTGCCGAACGCTAGGGGGCACCGACCCACCGATGACTCCTCCGGAATGGACAAACGGGTGATCCGGCATGCTCCGCGTCGGACAATGCGGTCCCGGGATATTCCGGCGTCGCCGACGAAGGCCCTGACGCGGCCCCGATGCGTGGATGGCCGCCGACGACCACCGACGACCACCGATGACCACCGGATGACGGCCTGAGGACGTTCTGCCGATGGTCTGACGACGTTCTGACGACGGCCGACGACCGGCGGACCCCCCGCGCCCATTCGAGGGACCAACCCCGCGCGGCATCCGCCCGGTTGCGGCAAGGTACCGGCATGGCCTTCGTACCGGACCAGTCCGCCGCACCGCACGGAGCGCCGCCGCGGCCGATGGTGGTGTGCGGCGACGACGCGCTCGCGTACCGCCTCACCGCCGAACTCGCCCGCCTCTATGACCAGCCGGTCACCGTCCTGGTGCCTTCCGCAGGCTCCGCCAACGGGCTCCGCATCACCGAACTCGCCGCCGTACCCGGCCTGTCCGTCACCGTCCGGGAAGCCGCCGCACCCAGCGAGGACGCGCTGATCCACGCCGGCGTCGCGAGCGCCCAGGCCATCGCCCTCGCCTACACCGACGACCAGACCAACATCCACGCCGCCCTCCGCGCCCGTCGCATCAACCCGCACATCCGGCTCGTCATCCGGCTGTTCAACCGCAAACTCGGCCGCTACCTGGAAGACCTCCTGGGCCGCGCCACCCCCGGCGGCACCGACCTCACCACCAGCGTGCTCTCCGACGCCGACCCCGCCGCCCCCGCGCTCGTCGCCGCCGCCCTCGCGGGACAGCGCTCCCGCATCGTCGAAGCCGACGGCCTCCTGTTACGCGCCGCCGACCGCACCGCGGGCGAACCCCTCCGCAGCATCGCCGACGGCGACCTCTGCACCCTCGCCGTCCTGTCCGACCCCGGCGCCGCGGCCGGCCCGCTCCTGCTGCCCGACGACGACGCCGTCGACGCCGCCCACGCCACCCGCAACCGCGTCGTCCTCGAAACCGTCACCCGCGACACCCAACCCGTCGCCCCGCTGCGGGCCCGCGCCCTGCCGCCGAGGCTTCCGCTCCGCGAACTCTTCTCCCGGCGGCTCATGCTCGCCGTCGCCGGCCTCGTCGGCCTCGAAGCCGTGTTCGCCCTGCTCACCTGGCAGGTCACCAAGAACCCGCCGCTGCGCGCCGCCTACCTGTCCATGCTCGACCTGATGGCCATGGGCGACCCGGCAGTCGGCGAACGCAAGGGCCGCCAGATCCTGCAACTCCTCTCCGGACTCACCGGACTTGCCCTGCTGCCCATCCTGTTCGCGGTCGTCCTGCAAGCCCTCGGCTCGTTCCGCAGCGCCACCGCGCTGCGCCGCCCGCCGCGCGGGATGTCCGGCCACATCGTGCTCATGGGCCTCGGCAAGGTCGGCAGCCGGGTCCTCGACCGACTGCACGCGCTCGGCGTCCAGGTGGTGTGCGTCGAACAGAACCCGAAGGCCCGCGGCGTCGCCCTCGCCCGCTCCCTGCACGTGCCGTGCATCGTCGGCGACGCGACCCAGGACGGCGTCCTCGAAGACGCCCTCATCGAACGCGCCGACGCCATCATGGCGTTGACCAGCAGCGACAGCACCAACCTGGAGACGGCGCTGTACGCTCGCGAATGCAAGCCGGACATCCGCGTCGTCATGCGCCTGTTCGAGGACGACTTCGCCGCCGTGGTCAACCAGGCCATGCGCGCGTCCTATCCGCAGGCCACCACCCGCAGCCGCAGCGTCTCCACGCTCGCGGCCCCGGCCTTCGCGGCGGCGATGATGGGACGGCAGATCCTGGGCGCCCTGCCCGTCGAACGCAGCGTCCTGGTCTTCGTGGCGCTGGAGGTGGGCGACCACCCCGACCTGCTCGGCCGCACCGTCGACGAGGTCTTCCGCCCCGGCGCCCGCCGCATCCTGGCCCTCGATCTCGCCCAACCCCACGAACGCCGCCCGCTGATCGCCGGCCCGACGGCCGCGGGGGAGCGACACGAGCCGGAGCTGGCCTGGGGATTGCACCAGGGATACGTCCTGCAGGCCGACGACCGGGTGGTGTTGGCCACGACGCGGGAGGGACTGGCGGCATTGGTGCGGGGGAGGCCGGGGTCGGCTTCGGGTTCGGGTTCGCCTTCGGGGTCGGGTTCGGCTTCGGCTCCGGGGTCGGATTCGGGGTCAGGTTCGGCTTCGGCTTCGGGGTCAGGTTCGGGTTCGGAATCGGGCGTGGTCGGCCAGTCCGCGAGCCCGGGACTGCCGCCGGAGACGGGGGCTCGGGCGCTCGACGGCTCGGGTTAGGGTGGCGTATGGCCGGAGTCACGGGAGAACCGACAAGCGCGCGGGTGGACGCCTGGATCTGGTCCGTACGCCTGACCAAGACCCGGTCGATCGCCGCCACCGCCTGCCGCGCGGGCCACGTCCGCGTCAACGGCGAACGCGTCAAGGCCGCCCACGCGCTCAAAGTCGGCGACGAAGTCCGCTTCCGCCACGACGGCCACGAACGCATCGTCGTCGTCCGCAAACTGATCCTCAAACGCGTCGGCGCCCCGGTGGCCGTCGAGTGCTACACCGACAACAGCCCGCCGCCCCCGCCCCGGGACCTCACCGCCGCCGCGGGCATCCGCGACCGCGGGACCGGCCGCCCGACGAAGCGCGACCGACGGGACCTGGATCGGCTGCGGGGGGCGTAGGTCGGCTGCTGCCGCGGTCGGCGGCTGAGGCTGCTGCTTCGACCAGGCAGGGCCGCGGTGGGTGCGCGGTCCAGGTGACGCGTGCGTTGGCGGCTTCGTGGGCGGTCGGCCGGCGGTTTTGCGCCCCTCCCCCCGCGGAGTCGGCTCGGGACGACCGTGTGGGGGCATACGGCATGCTGCCGCTCCCGCCTGTCGGCGTCCTGCCGGAACGCCCGTCGCCGTGGTGCCGACGCCCGCTTCTGCCCGCTTATGTCCCCTTACGCGTTGAAGGCCCCGGCGACCTCGCGGGCCCAGTGGTCCTCGTGCTCCGCCGAGTCGCCGCTCACGCCGATGCCGCCGACCGGGCGGCCGTCCCGCAGCAGCGGGTGACCACCGCGGCCGAGGTACCAGCCGCCTTCGTGGACGAACGAGGCGGCAAAACCCGGGCGATCGGTCATGAGCTCCTCCATTGCCGCGGTCGGGCGCCCGAAGGCTGCCGACGTCCGCGCCTTCTCACTGGCCAGGCTCGCGCTGAACCGCAGCGCCCCGTCCATGCGCTCGAACGCCACCAGCGTCCCCGCCGAGTCGACCACCGCCACACTCACGGCCCGCCCCAACTCCGCGGCCTTCGCCACCACAGCCGCGACCAACGCCCGAGCAGCCTCCGAGCTGACGTCGTACGCCTCCACCACGTCCTTGCCGGCCATCCGAACCCCTCCGCAACTCGACCACCGGCCCGAACCGACCAGGTGCGCCGCGATCATGCCCCGAGCCGACAGGAACTTCCAGGGCCGCGAGTGGAGGAGGCGGCAGAGGCGGCAGGTTGGGGGGCGGGGCAACGAGCGACGCCGAGGCAGCCGTCCGCTGGCCGACGGCGGGCAGAGGGCCGTGGTCTGCTCTCCGCGGCCGCCCACGCGAAGCGGGTACAGCGACCGGGCGAGGCAAGACAGCGAGCGCCACGCGGAGCGAAACCGGCCGGCGCGGTAGCAGCCGAGGCGGGCGGCGTGACGAGGCTGGACCGGCGCCCGTCCGGGTGTCCGGCGGCGCGGTCGTGATCGGGCCCGCGTCGCGGGCGTTCATGTGCCGTGACGGCGCAAGGCCGGTCGCGCGAGCGGGCACGGTCAGCGAGCGCCCCATCCACGCGTCTTCCCACCTCAAACGCCCCCGTTCGAGTGGTTCGTGTGCTCCGTTCGAGTGGCGGTGATTGCGGTGGGGGCCGTGCAGCGCGTGGACTTCGAGCGAAAGGTGCCGTGGTGGGCGGGAGTTGCCGCCGCGGTGCGGGTGTTCGGCTGTTGGGAGGCGCGAGTTCATCGTGCGTACGTCATCGATCCGTCGCGTCACCGGAGCACTTGCCGGGCTGGCGTTGGCTGCCGCGGCGCTGGTTGCCGGGCAGCCCGCGCATGCGGAGTCCGGGGTGGGGGCGGGGGAGCCGGGGCGGGCGCGGGGTGACGCGTTGTGTCCGGACGGGTACGTGTGTCTGATTCCCGGCGGGGTCGCCGGCGCCGATCCCTACCTGATCCCGGAGTGTGCGAGCGAGTACTTCTCGCCGCCGTTCGTCGCCTCCGGGATCCGGAACAACACCGACGTCATCGTGTGGATCACCACCCCGGACGGCGCATCGCTGTGGATCGGCCCGCACGACAGCGCGACGTTGTGGCCGGTCACGGCGATCGACTCGGTCGTCGCGCAGTGCTTCGTGCCCGATCGCAGGTGAGGACGGACAGGGTTCGCGGCGCGGGTAGACCTTCGCGGGTCAGCGGACGCGGCGGCGGGTTAATACACCTAGGTGCCCTGACCGGCGCAACGCTCGCGGCGCCGTGAAGGCATACCTGGTAGCGGACGTGCCCCGTCACTTGCCATGCGCCTTTTCCGATTCGCTCGCTGGGCGCAGGTTCGCGGCCCGGGTGGGGACAGCCCATGTGGCGGCGTTGTGTGAGGCTCTGGTGCCGGGGGCGAGCGGACGCGTGTAGCCGTGGTGTTGGACATTGCCGAGCCCCGACGCGGCTGCCGTCGGAGGCGACATGGGCTTCTCCGCGCGGGTGATCCGTGGCACGGCCAGTCGTCGGAGACCGGTTTGGTGCTCCCTCGTGTTGACAGGGGTCTTGGTGCGACCACGGGGAATGCCTGGGGTCATATCGATGAACTCGACGAGGTCGCGCACCGTGTCCGACACCTCGGCCGGCTCTTGGCCCCACGCATGTACGCGGGCCGGGTTCACAAGCCGGGTGAGTTCCTCGGCACATGCCCAGATGTGCTCCTCCCGCTGTCCTTCGGGAAGCTTGAGCAGCGCGGTGATGCGTTGCTCGACACGCATCGGGGCGGCCGTGGCCTTGAGCTCCAACTCGTAATTGCGGTAGTGGGTGAAGTCCTCTTCAAGAGAGGGGGCGGCGTCTGGGCGGACGAGGGCAGCACGGTGTTTGATCTCGTCCAACTGGCTTGGTGTGTAGTCGAACTCGGCGCAGTGCTGGGCCAGCGAGCGCGTGAGCGGTCCCCAGCCCGCCAGGTCGAGGTCGATGATGTAGGTTTCCCGGCTTTCCGGAGCGGCACCGCTGGGGCGCAGGATGTTCTCCGGATGTAGGTCGTTGTGCACGAGACCGAAAGGGGTTGGCTGCCAAGGTCGCGCGTAGCGGGCGAACGACAGGGAGTCCCGCTCGAACCGCATTTTCTCGTACCAGACCCGGTACGGCGACCCCGGCCCCAGCAGATGGCTGCGCATCGTGTGGTGGGCGATCTGGCGGTGCATGTAGGCCGAGCTGTTGCGGTCAGCGCCGGCGGTCGCCGGCAGCGGCAGCAGCGGTCCGCGTTCGATGTTCCCGAAGTCGCCCATGACGATGTCCGGCATGTCGCGGATCAGCCATTCCGGGCGGCGCTGCGCCCGTAGCGGCTGGGCTTCGGCGTCGGGTACTCCGGCGACGATCATCCAGGATCCGCCGTCATGGAGCAGCGGTGGGACATGGCGCGTCTGTGGACCCACCGTCGCCAGGATGTCCGCGGGGCGCCAAACCCGCGGTTTGATCCGCCGTTCGGCCGGGCTTCGGAAGGGATCCCAGGGCTTGTGTTCTTCGCGGAGGTAGACCGGGCCTTCGGGCGTCTCGAAGCGAAAGACGGCGCTCTGTGCTCCCGCGCTCATCCGATGCCCGATGCGGTCGCGCTCCTCATAGAGGTGCCGGGCCTCTGCCGCGGTGAACATTGTGGTCCGCACGGGTGAACAGTACGACGGGCGGTGCTGCGGTCTGGCAACAGCGCGTAGCGGTCCGCGTGATCTGGCTGCCAGGTCTTCGCGACTCCCGCACGCGATGGTCGAGTGTCTCCCAGGCTGCTGTGGCAACGGCGCAGCCAAGGTCCACAAGGGACGGGGCGCAAGTCGGCCGTCATACGTCCGTGCTGAACCGTGCAGTGGAGCAGTTGCCGTCGGTGTCGCGCAGGGCCAACCCCGGCACGCCGGACAGGGTCCGACTCCAGGCCGAGTGATGCGGTGTCACCACCCGCGATCGCGTCGGCGCCCGGGGGAGGGCAACAGTGAACCCCCTTCCCCTGGAGGGGAGTCAGCGGCCGAAGAGGTACGGTTCACGTGACCGTCGTCGCGCTTTGTGTAGGGCTCTCGCGCTCATGGATTCGCGCGGCTCGGGCTCCCCGGGTGTCGGCTCGACTGCGGCGCGCGGGCATTCGGGTCGGCGGCCAGGGCGCGCCGACCGTGGCCCGGAGCGCGCCGCAGGCGGAACTCCGTCGACCGGCCGGCGGGGGTGGTGCGGGTGGTGCGGGCCGGGCTTTCGCGGGGCGGGTTCACCGGCAGGGTCCATCGGGAGGGGCGCTGCTGCTCGTCAGCTCTCCGACGGGTTCGGGTGCGTGCCCAAGTAGCGCTCGACCGAGGCGACTTTGCTGGTCAGGCCGTTCGTGACGCCGTCGCGGATATCGGCTTTGAGGGTGATGCTGACGCGGCCGGTGCGGGCCTTGACGGCGTCGACGGCGTCCTTGACGACCGCCATGACCTCGTCCCACTCGCCTTCGATCGAGGTGAACATCGCGTTCGTCTCGTTCGGCAGGCCGCTGGCCCGGACCACGCGGACCGCCTCGGCGACGGCTTCGCCGACGTCCTCGCCGATCCCGAGCGGGGTGACGGAAAAGGCGACGATCATGGGCTTGACCTCCCGGGACGCGAGCCGCGACGGGTGGGGGTACGCCGCCGCGGCTGCCAGGGTAGCCGGGGGCGCCGGGGCTGTTGGGGACGCCGGGCCCGCCGGAGACGTCCGGGCCGAGGTCCGGTGGAGGACCGGCGAGGGATTGGGGTGGAGCCCCGGGCCAAGCTGCCTGCCGGGACGGCCGTGACTGACGGCAGTGACCTGCCCCGACGCGCGCCGGAGTCCCTTCTCCTGGGGCATGCTCCCGCCGACCGCCGACCGCCGACCGCCGACCGCCGACCGCCGACCGCCGACCGCCGACCGCCGACCGCCGACCGCCGACCGCCGACCGCCGACCGCCGCGCCCGGACCAAGCCCGCCGCCCGGCCCGCCTCGATCCGCGTCGGAAGCGTGCATTCCGGGCCCCGAGCTCTGTCCGGTCGGCTCCCGACTCGTCCCAACCCGCGTCAGAGCCCCTTCTCCCGGGCCACCTCACCCGCTCGGTCAGCCCCGCCCGGCGAGCCCCGCCCCGCTCCTCAAAGCTCCTTCGCCCGCCCCTTCTCCCGCATCTCCTCCCGGACTGCCGCCGCGCCGGTGTCCGCCGCGAGGCCGGCGCGGGTCAGCCGGGTGGCCGCGTCCGTCATGCCGTCGGCACGATGCTGGAGTCCGGGGAACGCGACCTTGACCATCTCCTCCTGGGCTGCCGCTGCGGCCATGGTCGCCTGGAGCACCCGCTTGTCCACAGGGATCAAGCCCCTGATCGGTTCGCCTTCGGCCATCTGGCCTTCCCTTCTGCTCGGTCGGCACCGTCGGCGCGACGATAAGCCCCGTGACCACGGGGTTGCGGATGGTGGCCAGTTCGCGCGTCAGCGGCGGTCGTCGGCGGACTACGGAGTTTCGAAGACGACGCCCTCCGCGGGCACTTCGTCGATGTCCCAGCCTTCCGCCAGTGGTACGCCCAGTCGTTCGTGTGCCGTGCGCTGCGCGGACAGGGCTTCCGCGAGGGCGACGTCGCCGCCGCCCATCAGGGTGGCGGCGAGGCGCGGCGGGGCGAGGATGCGGCGCCAGGTGTAGCCGGTGGCCGGGTCGACCGACTCCGGAGCGAGGGATACCAGGCGTGCGGCGGTACGGACGCGGGCCGTGGGGGTGCCGTCGTATACGACGCCCTCGCTGTCGAGCAGGTAGCCGAGGTACGCGGTCGCGCCCAGGGTGGCACCCGCCTCCTCGACGGCTTCGCGGGTCAGCGTCGCCAGGGGGTCGGCGTCGTCGGGTTCGACGGTGCCGCCGGGCATGTTCAGCGTGCCGCGCTTGCCGACGAGGACCAGCACGCGGCCGTCCGGAGCGAACAGCCAGCCCCAGGACTGGCGGACGGGCAGCCCGTCGGTCACCGGCGTGTCCGCATGCCAGGTCCACGGCGCGCCGGCGCGGACCCACTCGCGGACCCGGTGCTGTCGGCGCAGCGGCACGTGGGCGTGGTCGACGGACGGGATCGGGGTGAGTGCGGTCGGGGCGGCGGGGGAGTGTGCGACGGAGTCGGTGGGCGGCTGGAAGTGCAGCGCGTACGGCACGCCCGCCGCGATCGCGTCGAGCGCGGCGCGTTCGTACGCGACGAGCCCGTCGACCGCATCGAGGTCGTCCAGCTCGGCCCACATCAGCGCGTCGTGCTTGTGCGGCTCGGTGTTCTCCGGCTTGCCGGCCCAGCCGAGGACGCGGAAGAACCAGCCGGTGCGCGGATCGCCGGTGGGGCCGCGGTGCTGCATGACGAGTTCGCAGCGCAGCCGCTCGCGCGGGAGGTCGATGCCGGTTTCCTCGCGTGCCTCGCGTATTGCCGCGGCCACGACGTCCTCGCCGGCGTCGACGTGGCCGGCGGGCAGCGCCCACAGCCCGGGCGCGTAGGCCGCGTCGGCGGATCGGCGCAGCAGCAGGACCCGGCCGCCGTCGACGAAGAGGATGTGCACGTCGACAGCGCTGCGGTGGTAGGTCGACTCGGTCATGACTCCCCCGTTTCGTTGCGTGATGCGGTGGTGACAGTCTGCCGAATGCGGGGTCGGGCCACCATTGCGTTGCCCGCGGTCTGTGGACAACCGCCGCGTGCAGATGGTTGTCCACAGCCGAAGGGGCAAACCCCCGCCGAGAGCCGAGAGCCGAGAGCCGAGAGCCGAGAGCCGAGAGCCGAGAGCCCGGAGCCCGGAGCCCGGAGCGCAGGGAGCGTAGCGGGCGCCCGGGGTCTGCGGTCAGTTCGGCGCCGCACCGCCCTGGGGTCTGGCGATGCTGAACTCCGTCACCGGTGGCGCGCAGAAGATCGTCAGGTCGCACGCGACCTGCACGGCCTCGCTGGGGGAGTGGCCGAGGTGGAGTGCGGCCCGGGCGTACTCCCAGCCGGAGCCGATGGCGGTGAAGTCGGCGTAGGTGACGTCGAAGTCCGAGTCGATCTCGAACAGCCTGCCGTCGAAGGCGAACAGGAACGACGAGTGGGCTTCGAAGCCGCTCATCTTGCGTTTCGCCCATTCGACGTACTCGGCGTAGAACTCCAGGACGTCGCGCTCGTCGGACGACGCGGGTGTGTGGGTGTCGAGGAACAGCCGCATGAGGTTGACGTCGCGCAAATGCCCCGAGCCGCCGAACACCAGCGCCTCGCCGATCTTGTACAGCTTGGTGCCTTCGGTCTTGGCCTGCCCCCAGGTCACCTGGGAATCGGCCGCGATGACGATCCGGTCGTCGACGATCTTGCCTGCGATGACGGTCACGTACGCCCCCGTCTGCCGGTGTCGTAGGCCGGTCCCGCGGGCCGCGGGCGGCCTGCATCCGGCGTGATTATCGGACCGGCCGTGGGAGGTCGCCAGCCCCGGACGGCGTAGAACGGCGGCACTCGACGGAGCGTACCGGCGTATTTGCGGGGATCATGGAACGAATCGGCGGCGTAGGAGGGCGGGCATGGCACGGTACGCGTCGCCCGACTCCACGCGGGCGGCCGGCGCCGGCCGCGCTCTGCGGAAGGTCCTGCGGCCGGTGTTGCGCGTCGCCGAGCGGCTGAAGTCCCGGCTGCTGGCCCCGCGGATGGACTTCCTCGCGACCGACGGGACGCCCGCCTCCCGCTGGCGCCTGCTCGCTCGGCAGGTCGCCCTGCCGGTGACGATCATGGTCGTGGTCGCCGCTTTCGACCTGAGTGTGCCGGACACGGTGTTCTACCCGTTCCTGCTGCTCGCGCCGACGCTCGCCTGCGCGACCGCGCCGCCGCTGGCGGTGCTGGCGATCGGGTGTGCCTCGTTGCCGCTGCGGTACCTGCTGGCGCACCACGACGGATACCTCGCGTCCGAGTTCGATCAGCTGTTCCAAGTGAGCACGTGGATGTACGTGCTGGCGACCGCGCTCAGCATGTATCTGTCCGCGGTGCGCATCCGGCGCGAGCGCGAGCTGGTCGCGGTCACCAAGGTCGCCACCGCGGCGCAGCGCGCGATCCTGATGCCGCCGCCGGCCGAGTACGGAGGTCTGCGCTTCGCGGTGCGGTACTTCGCCGTCGCCGACGAGGCGGAGCTGGGCGGGGACCTGTATCTGGCGTTGGACACGCCCTACGGGCCGCGGATCCTGATCGGCGACGTGCTCGGCAAAGGCCTCGGCGCGGTCCGGACCGCGGCGATCACGATCGGGGCGTTCCGCGAGGCGGCCTACGACGAAGTCGATCTCGTGGACATCGCCCGGCGTATCGAGGCCTCGTTGCAGCGGAATGCCCCGGCGGAGCGGTTCGTCACCGCGTTGCTGGTGGAGGTGCGCTCCGACCACGTGATCTTCGTGCACCGCGGCCACGAGCAGCCGGTGCTGGTGACGGCGGACGGGCGGGCCCGGGTCCTGGACCCGCCCGAGCCCGGGGTGCCGCTGGGCCTGGGCGATCTGGACACGGTGGCGCCGCGGTCGTGGGGCGAGCCGTTCCGCGAAGGCGACTTGCTGCTGCTGGTGACCGACGGGGTGTCGGACGCCCGGAACGAGTCCGGCATGTCCTACCCGGTGGCGGACCGGATCAACGCGCTGGTCGGCGGTCGGGCGCCGGCGGAACCGGCGGTGGCCGTGGAGCGGCTGGGGGAGGACCTGCTGCGGTTCGCGGGGAGGCGGCGGATGACCGACGACGCGCTCATGGTGGGGCTGGCGCGGAAGCCGTCGGAGTCGGGCTGAAAGCCGCCCCCGGACCCGTCACACCCGCGCCGTCCCACCACCTCGGCGGACTCGGCCCCGCACGGTCGGCCGCGGCCGCTCAACCCCGCGCGCTCAACCCCGCACCGCCTCCACGGTCCGCCGTGCCTTCGCCACGATCTCGTCGAGATGCCCGCCGTGCGACCCGTGCCAGTACACCCGGTCGCACGACCCGCACCGCGCGAAGCTGTCGACGGACGCCAGCGTGCCCGGCTCGACCTCGTCGGCCACCGACTCCTTCGGAACCGGCCGCAGCAGCCCGTTGCACGCCGTACAGAGCGTCCACGGGGCGAGCGGCGGGGCGAAGCGGTGCAGCAGGTCGTCGAGTTGCGCGTCGGGGCGGGTGCCGCGCACATAGGCGCCGAACCACAGGTTGCGGCGGCGCAGCAGCCCGCGGTCCTGGGTGAGCAGGACGCGCCGCTCGGCGTTGGCCTGGTCGACGAGCACCGGGTCGTCGCAGTCGTTGTGGTACGCCGTGTCGATGCCGAGCAGCCGCATCCGCCGGGCGAGCGTGCCGAGGTGGACGTCGAGCAGGAACCGCAGCTCCGGCTCGGGCACCGCCTGCGGGCGGGTGACCGCGTGCACCTCGACGCGTTCGCCGCCGCGCGGCCGGTACGCCGCGTCGGCCTCGGCGCCGTCCACCACGAGCCGCCCGACCTCGGGCAGCGGCACCCCGGCGGACTCCACGAGGTGGCCGAGCGTGGAATCGTCGGCGATGGTGGCGGTCACGCCGCCTTCGCGGAGCCTCGGCGGCAGGAACAGGCCGAGGTCGTCCGCCATGACGAGGGTCAGTTCGGCGGAGCCGGCAGGCTTTGCGGACCCGGCAGCGGCTGCGGAATCCGCGGACCCGGCGGGGTCGGATCGGGGCGTGGAACGGTCGTGGATGTCGGCTCCTGGCATGCCGCCAGCATGCCACCGCCGGGAGCCCCGGTCCCGGGGTTTTCCGGCGCGCCGACGGCCGCCCTTTCGGCCGCCGCGGCCCGCTCGAACTCGGCCACCGGATCCACCCCGCACTGCCGCAGCAGCCGCAGCACGTCGCCCAGGACCTCGCGGGTGCGCAGGAGTTCACTCGCCAGGTTCATCGCCCCGACGTCCTCGACCCAGTCCGCGAGGGCGAACGCGCGTTCCGCGCCGACCAGCTCGCGGTGCTTCCGCAGCGGCCGCGGGATCCCCACCCAGCAGTCGAACGGCGACGACGCGGGCAGCACCCCCGCGGCGGGGCGGGCGGACGCGGAGCGCGGGCGTGGGACTTCGTTCACGGCCGTGGGCCCTCACCTCGGGGTCGGGGCGGATGCCCAATCCGATCGTGGCGAAGTCAGCGTAGGCCACCGCGCACCCGGAGTCGATCGTCGACGGGCACGCCGGGAGCGCGAGCCACCCGACCGGACTCGCGCCCCCGAGCACCCTACGAATTGCGTGCGGATTCCCGGGACGGCGACACCGGCGGACTCTGCCCCGACCGCGCAGCCGGCTCGGCCGACTCGGCCGGCTCGGCGGACTCGGCCGACGCTGCGGGCCCCGGCACCCCGCCCTCCTCGACGGGAACCGCCTCGACGGCCACCGACGACCCGGAACTCGGCACCGCGAACGCCACCACCGCGCCGATCACACACGCGACGGCCAGCAGCCCGAAGCAGATCCGGTAGGCCGTCAGGCTCGGCACGCCGCCGCCCGCCCCCGACCCCACCGTCACCGCGCTGAGCACCGCGCCCAGCACCGCCACGCCCACCGCGCCGCCGATGGTCCGCAGGACGGCGTTCATGCCGTTCGCGACACCGGTCATGTCGGACGGCACGTTGGCGTTGACCGTCGCCGGCATCGCCGCGAACGCCAGGCCGAGGCCGAACCCGAAGACCGTGAACACCGCGGAGAACGCCCAGATGTGAGCGGTCAGCGGCAGCAGTGCGAGGAAGCTGACGGCGCTCAGCAGCGGCCCGCACACCAGCGCCGGCTTGGGCCCGTACCGGTTGATCATGCGACCCGCGACCGGCGCCGCGGCCAGGTTCCCGAGCGCACCGGGCAGCATGTACAGGGAGGCGGCCAGCACAGTCGTCCCGAAGCCGTAGCCGCGCGATTCCGGGGCCTGCAGGAACGGGGCGAAGAGCAGCCCGGAGCCGTACATCGCCATGCCGGTGAGCATGCCGGACAGGCCCGCGAGCAGGACCGGACGCCGCGTCATGACCCGCAGGTCGACCAGCGGGTCCGCGCAGCGCAGCGACCACCACGCCCACACCCCGAACAGCACCGCGGCTGCCACGAACCCCGCGACCACCATCGGCGAACCCCAGCCGGCGCGGCTGCCCCGGCTGATGGCGACCAGCAGCGCGGACAGCCATCCGGACAGCGCGAGCGCGCCCAGGATGTCGACGTGCCCTTCGCGGCGCCGCTGCACGGTGTCCGGGACGAGCAGCCAGACCAGCGCCACCGAGACCGCGGCGACGAGCGCCGAGAGCCAGAACAGCAGGTGGTAGTCCCAGCGGTCGGCGATGAGCCCGGCGAGCACCGAGCCGAACGTGGAGCCGACACTGATCGTCGCGCCGATGATCGCGATGCTGCCCGCGGTGCGGTGCCGGGGGAACTCGTCGCGGACCACGCTCAGCGCCAGCGGCACGACACCGCCGCCGAGGCCCTGCAGCACGCGCCCGGCGACGAGCATCGGGAACGACGTGGTCACCGCCGCCAGCACGGAACCCGCCGCCACCGCGCCGAGCGAGATGAGCAGGAACCGCTTCTTGCCGCGCATATCGCCCAGGCGCCCGATCAGCGGGGTCGCCACGGCGGCCGCGAGCAGGTTCCCGGTCAGCGTCCACGAGATCGCCGAACTGGAGACGTGCAGCCGGTCTTGGAGCCGGGGCAGGATCGGCGTCACCACCGTCTGCATGACGGCGATCGCCGTGGCCGCGAAAGCCAGCGCGGTGAGCACCAGCGTGGGGTTGCGGCGCGGGGCTTTGCCGGCGGCGGCGTCGACATGTGCGCCGGCGGAGGGCGTGTCAGTACTCACCAGGTCACGTGCTTCTGGGACGCTCGGGCTGCTCGGACGCGTTCAGGACGACGCGACGAAGAGCGGCAGATCCTGTACCCAGTCGCAGTGCAGCGACCGCGTCTCGATCCGCCAGCCCTCGTCGGTGCGCACGTACACGTCGAGGTAGCGGACCGCCATCACGCGGTCGCGGCGCACCCCCGACTCGTCCTCGTAGATGTGGTGCGCCGTGCAGTACGTCTCGCCTTCGGCCCGGTCGCCGTCGAACGCGACGAGCTGATTGGCCACCAGATGCTGGGTGGCGATGTACCGTTCGAGGCCCTTCATGGCCGCGGCGATCTGCTCGCGGCCGGTGCGGACCACGGGCTCGGCGCCCGGGTCGCGCTGCACGACGAGGCGGCCTTCGGGGTGGAACTGGGCGGCCACGAGTTCGGGCTTGCGACGGTCGGCGCCGTGCGCGTACGTCTCGACCAGCTCGCGCAGCGCCATCTTGTCCGCCGCATGATCCGCCATGGTTCCGTCCCCTCGCCTGCCCCCGGTATCACCGGCCGTCACCGCATGCTGACATGGATAGAGGACTCACACAAGTTTTCCTTGACGGTTCGTCAGGTTTCGTGCCGAGGGTTCTGACCTGGGAAAACGTCGGGAAATCTGCGCGTTACCGGGCGGCAATACGCAGGGTGTCGTTCGCCACGCCCAACCATCCGGGGAGCTGCCGCCGACACCGCGGCGGCCATCGCGGGCGGGCTGCTCACCGCGCCAGGAACACCACGTCCGGCACCCCGCGCGGGACCCGCACCGGAACCTCCCGCACCGCGACGTCGCCGAACACCTCGGCCAGCCGCGTCTCGAACGCCGGGCTCGCCGCCGCGCTCCACACCGCGAGCACGCCGCCGGGCGCGAGCTTCGCCCGCAGCGCACGCAGCCCGGCGGCGCCGTAAAGCGACGTATTGGACGCGGTCACCGTCCAGTCCGGGCCGTTGTCGATGTCCAGGCACAGCGCGTCGTACGCGCCCGCATCGCCGTCCTCGAACGCCCACTCCACGAGATCGCGGTGCAGCAGCGCCACCCGCGGATCGTCGAGCGCGTGCCCGGAGAACGGCGCCAACGGGCCCCGCTGCCAGGCGATCACCGGCGCCTCGCGCTCCACCACCGCCACCGCGCCGACTTCCGGCCGCGCCAGCGCGGCGCCGAGCGAAAATCCCACCCCGAGTCCGCCGACCAGAACGCGAAGTCCGGTGCGCGGCGCCGGATTTGTCAGGGTGTCCACGGCGGCGTCCACCAACAGCCTTTCCGAGGCGCCGTCGCGGGTGTCCATCAGAAACGTGCCATTGCTCACGATCTCGAAATGCCCGCCGCTGCGCCGGAGTACCAGCTCGCCGTTCGCCGTGGTCACGCGGTCCACGACGGCAACTGTCGCCGGATCGACATTTCGCTTAGCCACCATGTCGTTGCCCTTTCCCGAGGCCTTTTCCGGATCATGCCCGGACCGTTACCCGACCGGCGCTTTCCGAGCACGTGTCGGCTCTTGCACCCTGATGACGTCGCGATTAGTGTCCCGGCCATTGATTTATGGTCCATCAACTGATGGCATCGCCGGACCGTTCCGCCGCACCCACCCACCGACCGAATCCCCGCCACCGCGGGCGCCGGCCGGGCCGGATCCCGGGCCGGCGCTTTCGCACGTGAGCACATGCGGGCACCAACCGGTCGGCCCTCACCGCGGCCGGGCGGCACGGCACAGGGGCACCACGGCACGGCGCGAGCACCACAGCACATGCACCACAACGCACCACAGCACTTGCACGAGCTGCACGACTTGCACGACTTGCACGGTCTGCACCACCTGCACCACTGCACGAAGAAGCCGACCAGGACATTCTGCGTCCGGTCAGCGGACACGAGTGTCGGGAGAGCTGATGGCGTCACTTTCCGTAAGGCGTGGGGTTCGGCGATGGGCGGTCGGCATGGTCGTGCCGCTGCTGTTCGTCGCCGCATGCGGTCGTTCCGGGGACGACCGGAATGCCGAAGGCGGGATCGGAGGAAGCGGCGGCAACCCAGCGGCGCCGGGGCCCTCCAGCAGCACCACCGTCCCCGCAGGGGACTTCGGCGACCTGAAGGGCCTGTGCGGCCCCAAGCCCGCCGACCAGAAGCCGGCCTCCGGCGCACCCGTGCGCGGCGTCACCGACAACGAGATATCGGTGACCACGCTGGGCGACCCGGGCAACCAGATGCAGCCCGGCCTCGGCCAGGAGTTCTTCGACATGTCCGACGCGTTCACCAAGTGGTGCAACGACGCGGGCGGCATCAACGGCCGCAAGATCAAGGTGAACAAGCGCGACGGCATGCTCATGGAGGCCGCCACCAAGATCACCGAAGCCTGCCAGAGCGACTTCATGCTCGTCGGCGGCGGCAACCCGATCGACGACGTCACGGTCGAACCGCGCCTCGGCTGCAACCTCGGCGCGATTCCCGGCTACGTCGTCACCACCGCGGCCATCCAGGCCCCGCTCCAGGTGCAGCCCGGCGGCATCCCCGCCGACGAGGGACCGGTCGGCCCCTACAAGGCGCTGTTCGACAGGTACCCGGACGCCAAGGGCAAGGTCGGCATCATCGGCCAGAACCTCGGCGCGCTGTCCGCCGTCGCGTCGCGCTACGCGGACGCGGTCGGCAAGGCCGGCGGCACGGTCGTGACCACGCAGCTCGCCTCTCCGATCGGCCAGGAATGGCGCACCGTCGTCGAGGCCCTCAAGGCCGCCGACGTGCAAATCCTGGTCAGCGCGGGCACGTTCGCGGTCAACGCGACGCCGTTCCTGCAGGAGATGAACAACGCCGGGTGGGCGCCCAAGGCGATCCTGTCCGACCAGTCGGCCTACAACAACTTCAACCTGCAGAGCGCCAAGGACGCCAACGTCCCGGACTTCTACGTCTACACGACGTACTGGCCGCAGGAGAACGCCGCGCAGAAGCCCGTCGCCAAGCAGGCCGTCGACCTGTTCCACCTGAAGAACAAGAACGGCCGCATGGTCTACTTCAACTACGCCGGCCTCAACGCGTGGCTGCTGTGGGCCGCTTCGGTCAAGGACTGCGGCGCCGACGTCACCGTCGAATGCGTCCTGGACAAGGCGAAGCGCCCGGGCTGGACCGGCGGCGGGCTGTTCGCGCCGAACGACGTGGGACCGCTCGACCAGATGCACGCCAACGGCTGTTTCACGATGACGAAGCTGGACAAGGACAAGGGCTTCCCGGTGGACATGGACGTCACCAAGCCCAACACCGACACCATCTTCAACTGCTCCCCGGACAACGTCGTCAAGCTCGACCAGGCCTACACCTGATCCGAGCGGTCCGGCCACGCCGGACCCGGCCTGGGAGGGCGCGTGCAAGAGTTCATCACCTTCACGATCATCGGGCTGGCCACCGGCGGGATCTACGCGATCACCGCCGGGGGCCTGACCCTCACGTACACCACCACGGGCATCTTCAACTTCGCCCACGGCGCCACCGGCATGTTCGCGGCGTTCCTGTACTGGCAGATGCACTACGGCTGGCACTGGCCGATCTGGCTCGCCCTCGTGGCCTGCCTGCTGGTGTTCGCGCCGCTGTTCGGCGTGCTGCTGCACCTGGTGATCATGCGGCGCCTGGAAGGGACATCGGCGGCCACCAAACTCATGGTGACCGTGGCCATCCTGCTGTCGCTGGTGGCGTCGGTCCTGTGGATCTGGGACCCCAACGTCAACCGCACCGCGCAGCCGTTCTTCCGCGGCAAGGTGCTCGAGGTCGGCGGCGTCAACGTCCCGTACAGCGACATCACCACGCTCGCCGTGGCGCTCGCCGTCGCGGTCGGCCTGTGGGTCCTGCTCACCCGCACCCGCATCGGCATCGCCATGCGCGCCACCGTCGACGACCGGTCACTCGCCCAACTCAACGGCGCACGACCGGAGATCGCCGGCATGCTGGCGTGGGCCATCGGCACGAGCCTGGCGGCCTTGGCCGGCATCCTCGTCGCACCGAAGCTGTCGCTGAGCCCGCTGCCGCTGACGCTGCTGATCGTCAACGCATACGCGGCCGCCGTGATCGGCCGGCTGAAGAGCCTGCCGATGACGTTCCTCGGAGCCATGCTCATCGGCGTCGCGGGCGCCTACGCCACCAACTACATCCCGAAGTGGAAGGAGGGCTACCCCTACCTGTCGGGCTTCACCCCGACGGTGCCGGTCGCCGTCCTGTTCGTGGCGCTGCTGCTCATGCCGCAGACGCAGCTGCGCGGGCACAGCTCCTCGCGCACCCGCGAGTTCTCCCGCAAGCCGACCTGGCCCGGCGGGCTCATGTTCGCGGCCGCGGTGGTGTTCGGCGCGTTCGTCGCGTCGCGGACGCTGAGCCCGACCGACCTCTTCAGCAGCACCAAGATGTGGGGCCTCGGCATCATCGCCCTGTCGATGATCCCGCTCATCGGCTACTCCGGCCAACTGTCCCTGTGCCAGCTCAGCTTCGCGGGCATCGGCGCCATCACCGTGGCGCACCTCGGTGACGGCGGCGAGCCGATCGCCTTGCTCTGGGCGGCCATGATCTGCGCGGTCATCGGAGCGATCATCGCGCTGCCGGCGCTGCGGCTGTCGGGTATCTACCTGGCGCTGGGGACCGCGGCCTTCGCGGTCGCGCTCGACCGGTGGATCTTCCAGCTCCCGAAGTGGAACTGGGGCGGCCACACCTACCAGGTGTTCAAGAGCGGCACCCTGCCGATCAAGCGGTTCGACCTCCCGTGGGTCGACATCAACAGCGACCGCGCGTACTTCGTGTTCGGCGCGGTGTGCTTCGCCCTGGTCAGCCTCGTGGTCGTGGCCATCCGCCGCGGCGAGTTCGGCAAGCGCCTGCTCGCGCTCAAGGACAGCCCCGCGGCATGCGCCACGCTGGGGATGAACCACAAGCTGACGACCCTGTCGGTGTTCGCCACCTCGGCGGCCATCGCCGGGATCGGCGGCGGCATCTACGGCGGCGCGGTCCGCTCGGTCAGCTCGACCAACTTCGAGTTCTTCACCGGCCTGTCCATCCTCATGTCGATGGTCATCGCCGGCCTGACCTCGCCGGGCGCCGCGCTCTTCGGCGGCATCCTCCTGGGCACCCCGCTGATGACCAACCTGTTCCCCGACTGGGCGCAGCTGACCACGATCCTCATCGGACTCAACGGCATCGCGCTCGGCCGCAACCCGAACGGGTTCATCGCCGCGCAGATCCGGCCCAAGTGGGATCCGGCGCTCAAGCACCCGGCGGTCATGGGGACCGGTATCGCCGGCGTGGTCGTGGTGTTCCTCCTGCGGGAAGGCGACATCATCGGCAACTGGTCGATGGTCATCGGCATGTTCATCGCCGTCGCGCTCATCTCGTCGGTCTCGCGCGGCATCGACAGCCGCAAGGCCGGGAAGACCCTCACGGGAGCGAACGACCTGCCGGAAGGCATGACCGCGGTGCCGGAAAAGCTGGGCGTGTCCCAGCCGTTCACCCCGGCCGACATCGAGGCCCTGGACCGCACGCTGGGCCTCCCGCCCGTCACCGCACTCGCAGGAGGCCGCCATGGGGCTTGAGGTCACCGACGTGACCGTGAAGTTCGGCGGGCACACCGCGCTCGACAACGTGTCGCTGCGCGCGCTCAACGGGCAGATCACCGGGCTCATCGGGCCCAACGGCGCGGGCAAGACCACGATGTTCAACGTCATCACCGGCCTCCAGGCCCCGCACCGCGGCAAGGTGATGCTGGACGGCCGCGACATCAGCAAGCTCCCGCCCTACCGGCGGGCCCGCCGCGGCATGGCCCGCACGTTCCAACGCCTCGAACTGTTCGGGTCGCTGACCGTGCGGGAGAACATCCACGTGGCCGCGGCACAGTACCGGCGCCGCCACCCGTCCGCGGAACGCGCCGGGGCGGCGACCGGCCAGCTCGTCGAACGCCTCAACCTCGGCCACATCGCCGAGGTGCGGGCCGACCAACTGCCCACCGGGCAGGGCCGCATGGTCGAACTCGCCCGCGCGCTCGCGTGCCGGCCGCGCATCCTCCTGCTCGACGAGCCGGCCTCCGGGCAGGACGAGGCGGAAACCGTCGAGTTCTCCCGGGTGCTGCGCGAAGTCGCCACGGAAGGCGTCGCGGTCCTGCTCGTCGAGCACGACATGGACCTGGTCATGTCGGTCTGCGACGAACTGCACGTCCTGGACTTCGGGAAGAAGCTCGCGCAGGGCACCTGCCAGGAAATCCAGGCCGACCCGGCGGTACGTGCCGCGTACCTCGGCGAAGCCGACGAGGAACTGGTGGAGTCCGCATGACGCTGACACTCGAACTCCCGGTCCCGCTCGAGCCCGAGTCGCCGCCCGTCCTCGAACTGCGCGGTATCAAGGCCGCATACGAGCAGGTCGAGGTGCTGCACGGCGTCGACCTCGCGGTCCCGGCCGGCAAGGTCGTCGCGGTCCTCGGACCGAACGGCGCCGGCAAGACCACGATGCTCAAGGTCGCGTCCGGCATGCACCCGCCGACCGGGGGCGACATCTGGCTGGCCGGCCGCCGGGTCACCGGCGCGTCACCCGTCGACCTGGCCCGGCTCGGCCTGTGCAGCGTTCCCGAAGGCCGCGGGGTGTTCCCGAACCTCACGGTCGCCGAGAACCTGTGGATGGCGTCCTACCGCGGCGTGTCCAAGGCGCAGATCGAAGAGCGGGTCTTCCCGATCTTCCCGCGCCTCAAGGAGCGCCGCCGCCAGGCCGCCGGCACGATGTCCGGCGGCGAGCAGCAAATGCTCGCCATGGCCCGGGCGATCGCCACCGACCCGGCGGTGCTGCTCGTCGACGAACTGTCCATGGGGCTCGCCCCGCTCGTCGTCGAGCAGCTTTTCGAGATCGTCGCGCAGATCGCCGACGGCGGCGTGACGGTGCTGCTCGTCGAGCAGTTCGCGCAGACCGCGCTCGGCGTCGCCGACCTCGCGGCGGTCATGACCGGCGGCCGTGTCACCGCGGTGGGCACGCCGCACGAGATCGCCGCCGGACTGCACAGCGCCTACCTGGGCGGCGGGGGAGAACCCGACGAGCCCGAGGAAAGCGACGCGACCGCGTTCACCGCCATCCTCCCGGCGGTACCGCCGGCCGATTCCCCCGCCGAGGACCCGCTCGTGAAGTCCATACCGCCCCCGCCCGTCCCCGCGTTCGCCACGGAGTCCGACTCCGCCGCGGACCCGGCCCCGACCGACGAGCCCGCCGCCGCGCCCGCGGACGGCGGAACGCCCGACACCGACGGCGACACACGAGGTGAACCCATGAGCACGAACACCGCCGGTGTTCCGCCGACTGTTCCGGCGGGCACCCCCCTCCCCGTACAGCCCCCCGCGCCGCCCGTGCCTCCGCAGGGGGACCGCACCCAGGCGCTCGCCATGGACGTCGGCGGCCTGCGCATCAAGCCGCCGAACACCACCGCCGACACCCAACTCATGTGGCTGGGCGTAGTGTTGATGGTGGCGGGCATCGGTACCGGCGTGGGCGCTTACATCATGTCCCACACCACCACCTTGTACCTGACGCAGTTCGACGCGATCGTGGCGGCGTCGCTGGGCGTCAGCATCTCCATTGCGGGCATGGCGCTGTTCATCCGGTACTCGCTGTCCACGTTCCTGCGGTTCTGGCTGGCCCGGCTCATCGCCGTCCAGCAGGCGGCCATCCAGCAGAACACGCCGCCCTCCTCCTGAGAGCCCGCCGCGCGGCTCCTCCTGAGGACCGATGCACGGCCGACCCGCCCAGTGCCAGGCTGGGCGGGTCGAGCCGTTATGCCGTTTCCGCCGCGCACTCCGGAGGGTCCCGCCGTGACCGAGAACCCCGCCGCCGACACCGCCGAAGGCTCCTCCCCGTCCGCGCCCGGACGCGGGACGATGCCGTGGCTGCTCGTCGGCGTGCTGATCGCGTTGTTCGCTGTGCTGGCGTACGCGGTGGTGATGGTCATCCGCATGCTGGCGTGAACACGTCAGTACACGTCAGTACACGTCAGTACACGTCAGTATTCGTGCCGCCGCATGCGGTAGCGGATCACCAAGAGGTCGACCACCGCGACGACCGCGGTGAGGACCAGCACGATCGCGGCGAAGATCCACAGTCCGCGTTCGGTCGGGAACGTCGCGGCCGCGAACACACACCAGGCGATGCCCGCGATCGACAGCGCCAGTGCCCACCGGGACAGGACCCTGCGCAGCGGCAGGTCCGTGACGGCGTCGTTCGGCTCCATCCCGTGATGGCGCACGCGCCGGTGCGCGATGATGCCCATACCCGTCGGTTACCCGGCTCGGCGCAGATGACGCGGAACGATCACGCGGGCGGGCCGGACCCGGGCCCCGGCGCGCGCCGCGGCCACCGGGCGGCGTGCCGGCCGGGAGGGAAGTCCGACCGGCACGCGACGCGCGCCCGCCGGGTCAGGCCGGCGGCAGGTTCACCAGCTCCGCCAGCGCCGTCCGGTGGCGGTCGGCCGTGCCGAGGAGCAGCGCGCTGCTCATGGCGCGTTTGACGTACAGGTGCGCCGGGTGTTCCCACGTGAAGCCGATGCCGCCGTGCAGCTGGACGCAGTCCTCGGCCGCGTGCACCGCCACGTCCGCGCAGTAGGACTGCGCGAGCGCCGCGGCGACGGGGGTGTCGGGGGAGCCGTCGGCCAGCGCCGCCGCCGCGTAGCGGGCGGTGGCGCGGGACGCCGCGATGTCCGACCACAGGTCGGCGGCGCGGTGCCGCAGCGCCTGGTAGGAGCCGATCGGGCGGCCGAACTGGTGGCGCGTGCGCAGGTAGCCGATGGCCTCCTCCAACGCGCGCTCCGCGACGCCCAGTTGCTCGGAGGCGAGCAGGGCGGCACCGGCGGTGAGCGCTGCCCGCAGCGCCGCGGGGGCGGTGCCGGCGTCGGCGATCACGACGGCCGGGACGCTGTCGAGGGTGAGTGTGCCCACCGGGCGCGTCGCGTCCAGGGTGGTCGTGCGGGTGCGGGTCAGGCCCGGAGCGGCGCCGTCGACGAGAGCCAGCTGCGGGGCGCCGTCCACGACCACCGGGACGACCAGCAGATCCGCCCGGTCCGCGGCGAGGACCGAGGTGACCGCGCCGGTCAGCAGGAGCCCGCCGTCGGAGGGCGCGCCGGTGACCGACAGCGGGAAGTCGGCCGTCGGCCACATCGTCGCCGGAACGGCCAACGTGCCCACGGCGGTTCCCGCCGCGATGCGGCCGAGCGCGGCGTCCCGGACGTCCGACGCGCCGCACGCCGTCAGTGCCGTGGTGGCCAGAATTGCACTGGCCAGGAACGGAATCGGCGCGACCGAACGCCCCAGCTCCTCCAGCGCCACCGCGGCTTCACGCGCCGTCGCACCGGCGCCGCCGAACGCCTCGGGCACCAGCAGCCCGGCGAGGCCGAGGTCTTCCGCGACGGCCTTCCACAGCGCCTCGTCGTACGGTTCGCCGGTGTCGACCCGGGCCAGGACGTCCTGCCACGCGCACCGGTCGGCCAGCAGGCCGCGCAGCGTGGCGCGCAGGTCTTCCTCGATGTCCGCGTAGAGCAGCGACGGGATTTCGGGTGCCGGGGACGTCACCGGGGGATCTCCTTCCACGGCAGCTTGGTGTCGGTGCGCGGCTCGCGCGGGAGTTCCAGGACGCGGTCGGCGATGACGCCGCGCAGGATCTCCGACGTGCCGCCTTCGATCGAATTGCCCTTGGCGCGGAGGTAGTAGTAGCCGGGTCCGCGGCCGCCGTCCGAGCCGCCGAGGTCGACCCGGCGCATCGTCCAGTCGTCGTACGCCAGGCCGTCCTCACCGGCGAGTTCCAGCCACAGCCGGGTGGTGTCCTGGTTGATCTTCGCGAATGCGATCTTCGCCGCCGACCCCTCCGGGCCCGGCCGCCCCGCGGCGAGCTGCTGGCGGATCCGCTCGTTCGCCAGCCGCGCCACCTCCGCCTCGACCCACGCGCCGACCACGCGGTCGTGCAGGCCCGGCGTCCGCACCTCGGGCCTGTCCCGCCACAGCGCGGCGACCGGCTTGATCGGGCCGCCCTCGCGCGGCGCCGCGGCGCCGCCGATCGCGACGCGCTCGTTCATCAGCGTGGTGTTGGAGACCGCCCAGCCCTTGCCGACCTCGTCCGCGCGCATGCTGTCCGGAATCCGCACGTCGGTCAGGAAGACCTCGTTGAACTCGGCCTGCCCGGTCGCCTGACGCAGCGGCCGCACCTCCACCCCGGGCAGCGTCATGTCCAGGAAGAAGTACGTCAGCCCCTGGTGCTTGGGCAGATCCGGGTCCGTCCGGGCGAGGAGCATCGCCCAGCGCGCCTTGTGCGCGAACGACGTCCACACCTTCTGCCCGTTGACCACCCAGCTGTCGCCGTCACGCACCGCCCGCGTCGCCAGGCCGGCCAGGTCGGATCCGGCGCCCGGTTCGGAGAACAACTGGCACCACACCTCCTCGCCCGTCCACAACGGCCGCAGCAGGCGGGCCCGGTGTTCGTCCGTGCCGTGCACCGCGACCGTCGGCGCACCCATGCCCAAGCCGATCGGGTTGCGGAACGGGTTCGCCGGCACGGCACCCGCCGCGGCCAGTTCGCGCTCCACGACCTCCTGCAGCGCCCGCGACGCGCCCAGCCCGCCGCAGCCCTCCGGGAAATGCACCCAGGCGAGACCCGCGTCGAAGCGATGGCCCAGGAACGCGACCGGGTCGGTCGTGGCGGGATCGTGCGCGGCGACCAAATCGCGCACGCGATCGCGGATCTGCTCCGCGGTGACGTCGGCCAAGGCGGCGTGCCTCCTCATCCGGTCTTCGACCGGTGCTGTCCGGTGACCGATATCCGGTCACACCCGGTACTGACTCGCTGTCAACAGCACTACGCAGGCTGATGCTAGGTACACGGATCAACGAGCGGAAGGGTTCCCGGATGCAACCCGGCCCCCGACCCCGCGCGTCCGTACTACGCGGTACGCTCCCTGCCCTGGCACGGCCCAGCTACCGCAGGACAAACCCCCACGCACCGGCACAACGAATCCGCGCGGCCCGGACCCGGCACCGCGCCGTGAGGACACCAGTGACGACTCCCAGCACGAGCGCCACCGGCGGACCGGCCTTCCTCGACACGCTCGCCGCCGAACTCGCCGTCGACGGCGAACCGGTCACCGAAGCGCTCGACGCGTGGTCGGTCCGAACCCCGTTGCGGGTCTTCATCCACTACGGGGAACACGGGCTCGACCTCAGCTACGCCGAAGCCCGCCGCGCCACCGACACCATCGCCGGCAACCTCGAAGCCGCCGGCATCCGCCGCGGCGACCGCATCGCCGTCCACTGCCGCAGCCCCTACGCCGCCGCACTGTGGATGTTCGGCATCTGGAAAGCCGGCGCGGTCTTCTGCCCCGTCGACCCCGACCTCGCCGGCGAACTCCTCGTCGCCCAGCTCACCACCCTCAACCCGCAACTCGTCGTCACCGAACGCGCCGGACTGCCCGCCCTCGAACTCGTCCGCAGGCACCTGCCCTACGCGCCGCGCGTCACCGTCCACGACTCCGTCGGCGTGACCCCGCCGCACGGCTTCCCGGAAATCCCCTACGCGCGCTTCCTCGCCCGCGCCCTCCCCCCGCAACTCGGCGCCATGGCCGAGGACGTCGCCGCCATCGTGCACACCCCCGGCAACACCGGCCGCCCCAAAGCCGCCGTGCTCTGCCACCGGTGGATCGCCCAGTACACCTTCCTGCTGCGCCGCCTCACCACCGCCGACGACGTCGTCTACAGCGACCTGCCGATGCACAGCCCCCTCGGCGCCTTCGCCGGCGTCGCCCGCGCGGCCTGGTGCGGCTCCACCGTCACCCTGTGGGACCGCTTCCACCCCGGCGAGTTCTGGCACCGCATCGCCGCCACCGGCGCCAGCACCGCGGTCCTCACCGACGCGGCCGTCCCGTGGCTCACCAGCACCCCCGAACGCGCCGACGACGCCGTCAACCCGCTCTCCAAGGTGTGGCTCCACCCGCTGCCCGCCACCCACGCCGACTTCGCCCGCCGCTTCGGCATCGACTTCGTCGTCGCCGCCTACGGCCAAGTCGAATCCGGCATGCCGCTCGCCGTCGTCGTCCAAGAACGCCCCGAAGGCGCCGGCACCCCCAGCGCCCTCCACCGCGGCCTCACCCACGAACAAGTCGCCCGCCTCTGCTCGCACTACCGGATCCCCGTGGTGCCCGGACAGGCGATGCCGCGCAAGGGCGTCCTCGGCGCGCCGCTGCCGTTCCTCGAGGTCGCCGTCCTCGACGAATACGACCGGCGCCTGCCACCCGGCACCGTCGGCCAGCTCGCCGTCCGCCCGCACCTGTCCGGCCTCGTCGTCCAGGAGTACGCCGGCGACCCGCTCAGTACCGCCGAAGCCCTCCGCAACCTGTGGCTGCACACCGGCGACGCGGTGATCCAGGCCGACGACGGACTCATCCACTTCGTCGACCGGGTCCAGGACCGCATCCGGATGCGCGGCGAGAACATCTCCGCGTACCACATCGAAGACCTCGTCAACCAGCACCCGGACATCGCCGTGTGCGCGGTCTTCGGCGTACCGATGGACGGCCGCCCCGACGACGACGTCGTCCTCTACGTCGAACCCGACCCCGGCAAACTCGTCGACCCCGCGGCCCTGCGGGCCTGGTGCGCGCAATCACTGCCCCCCTACATGCGCCCCGCCCACATCCGCGTCGTCGTCCACATGCCCCGCACCCCGAACCACCGCGTCGAGAAACACCGCCTGCGCCGCCACTTCCTCGGCGTCGCGGACCCGTCGGGACCGATCGTCGAACAACACCGGATCCCGACGCCGATCCCGCGGGTCGCACTGCCGTCGGGGCGGACGGGCTTCGGCGGCGGGATGCCGCCGGCGCTGCCGCCCGCACTGCCGCCGGGGGGCGGGCGGTAGAGAACGCGGACGGGCGGATCACCCGTCCGAGAACGGCGTACGACGTTTCCGCCCGGGCCGTCACCGGCCCGGGCGAACGTCCGTCACCGGTGCGGGCGGTATGGCCGATCAGGGCGGTCGCATCGGGGTCGGATCGGGGTAGGCCTCGGGTGAGCGGGTACACGGAGTCGCACGTACGACCCGCCGAGATCGACCCGAGGAGCGACCGCCATGAGCAGCACCACCGGCAGCGGCGCGCGGCACCGCCGGGCAGGAGCACCCAAGCAGTCCGGCTTCGGATTCGGCGTGCTGGTGCTCCTCGGCCTGATCCTGCTCGCCGCCGGCGTCGTCGGCCTGCTCTACACGGCCTTCGCGACGCTCACCACGATGGTGCTGTTCGCGTGGCTGCTCCTCGTCGGCGGCATCGTCGGCCTCATCCAAGCCATCCAATCGCGCCGGGAAGCCGGCGCCTTCTGGCTCACGCTCGCGGTGGCCGCGGTGAACATCGCCGCGGGCATCGTGCTGCTGCGGCGGCCCGACGTGGCGGCGTCCGCGCTCACCCTGTTCGTCGCGCTGCTGCTGCTCACCGCGGGACTGTTCCGCGTGGTCGGCGGCATCGCATCGATGTCGGCGCGCATGACGTGGACCGTCGTGGTCGGCGTGATCGACATCGTGCTGGGCCTGCTGGTCCTGGCCGAGTGGCCGAGCAACAGCCGCTACGTGATCGGCACGTTCATCTCGCTGGCCCTGCTGTTCGACGGGCTCAGCATGGTGAGCCTGGGGATCACCGGGCGGCGGATCGTGGACATGGTGCGGACCGAGGACGCCCGGATGGCGCACGGGACGGCGATCACGGGCGTTGGGGCCGGTGCCGCGGCGGGCGCCGGGGCGGGCGTGCAGGAAGGTGCTCCGGCGGGTGTTGAGGGGAGTGCCCAGGCAAACGCGACGACCGAGCGGCCGCCGGATGCCGAGATCGAAGAGGAATCCGAGGAACTCGCGGGCGGCGCGGCCTGGCGCGACGGGCCCGGCGAGGCCGACGGCGGCGACCCGTCGACCGCCGAATGGGCCGCGGACAAGGGCCCCGACACCCTCCGCAAGTCCTTCGGCGCGGGCCCGGACGACGAGACCGGCGGACGGCACCGGCGGTAGGAGGCCGGTGCCGTCCGCCGGTGCCGTCCCTCGGTCAGATGCCGCGGACGACCGGTTCCTGAAGCTCCGTCACCCACCCGGCGACATCGTCCGGAACGTCCAGGTACACCTCGCGCGGCAGACCCGTCGACCGGTAGCCGTGCTCCTCCAGCCACACGCCGAGCGCCTGCACGGTCGGCATGACGTCGTCCATCGACCCTTGGTGCACCAGGGTCGCGGCCTCGATCGCGGGCAGCACGACGACCTCGAAGGCTCGTTTGGCCGCGACGTCCGCCCCGACCGGCAGCGCCGCGTGCACGGTGACCGCGCCGCGGTCGCCGGTCGGCTCGTAGTACGCGATGCCCGGCCCGACCGGCGTGACCCCGGCGGCGGACAGCCGGTCGGCCAGCTCCGCGAACAGCGGACCGACCACCGGCCCGATGAACGCCGGCTCGTGGCCTTCCGCCACCGCCCGCAGCTCGGCCACCCGCACCGCCGGAACCGGCTTCACCACAACGTCCGCAGCAGACATGCAACCCTCGCTTTCGATCGCCCGGAGCCTCGCCTCGACCTGCGCCAACCGCGCGGCCTCCGCCGCCACCGACGCCGCCAGCTCGGCCCGCCGCAACCGCAGCATCCCGCGCAGTTCCTCGGGGCTCACCCGCTCGTCGAGGATCGCCCCGACCTGCTGCAGCGTGAACCCGAGGTCCTTCAAGGCGACAAGCCGGTTGAGGCGCGCAAGCTGCGCCGCCGAGTAGGAGCGGTAGCCGCTGACCGGGTCGACGAACGCCGGCGGCAGCAACCCGATCGCGTCGTAATGCCGCAGCATGCGCACCGACACCTGACCACGCCGGGCGAAGTCTCCGATTCCGAACATGACACCTTCAGCAGAGGGCCTGACACGGTGTGAGAGTCAAGCCGACGGCAGGACTCACAGCGACGCCACGAACCCGTGCGACAGATCGAGCCGGAACTGCGGCCCCGCCGCCCCTGGCTCCCAGCCGCGCCGCAAAGCCGTCCGGACGGCCCGAGCGACGTCGGAGGGCAGCACCGGCGAACCGCGGCGACCGACCCAATTGCCCGGATGCGGTCCTGCGGCGCGGACGACGAGTACGGCGCCGGGGTCGTCGTCGAGGGCGACGGCGTAGGCGCAGGGAGTCCAGCCCAGCGCCCGGCAGTACCTCGGGCGCCCCCGCAGCCGCCAACGGTAGGCGACGGAGTCGACGACGATCCGGCGCGAGCCGGTCTTGGCGATGGCCATCTACGGCTCCTCGTCCGGGCCCGGGGTCATGTCGTACTCGTCGACGTCGAGCGAGGCGCCGGTGGCGGCGAGGAAAGCGAGCGCGTCGCGGTCGAGCCACCAGCCGAGCAGATTGGCGGCGGTAGGCGTGTCCTCGGTGGGGCGAAGGTAGCGCACGACTTCCAGCACCGCGGAGCCCTCGCCGTCCTCGACCTCCGCGTCGAGCCGGCGTGCGAGGTCCGCGATGCGCTCGGTGTGGGGGATGAGGCGGGCCAGGACGCAGGCGGCCTGGTGGTCGACGCGGCGACCGGGCTCGCGACAGACGACCATCCAGGCGTGCACGACCGGGACGGGGGGCGAGGGCAGCTTGGTGCCGCGAACCATGACCTCGTCGGGCTCGATCCCGAGGAAGGCGGTCATGGCGGCGGCCGGGGTGCTGCGGCTTTTGAGCGCGAAATAGACGTACTGGTCGACCTGCATGCGGGTGAGGGTATTCCGACAACGGGTGAGCATGATTCGAACGTGTGTGCCAGGCGGGACCTCTGTGGGGCGTGTTCGCTGTGGGCGATCAGAGGTCGCGGGAGCGGCGGGAATGTTCGCGGGCTCTTTTTTCTTGAGTCGAGGCAGCGCAAGTGCAACGAACGAACCGACTCCGACCCTGGGAGCCCGTAATGAGCGACACCACCTCCGGCATCCTGACCCTCCCGGTGCTGCCCCTCGACGACATCGTGGTGCTCCCGGGTATGGCCGTGCCGCTGGAGCTGAACGAGCCCGAGACCCGCGCCGCGGTCGACGCCGCCCGGGCGCTGCCCGGGATCCGGGCCGGCAAGGGCCAGGCGCGCGTGCTGCTCGTGCCACGCGACGACGGGCACTACCCGGCGGTCGGCACCCTCGGCGTCATCGAGCAGATCGGCCGCCTGCCCAGCGGCGAGTCCGCCGTCGTGGTCCGCGGCACCGCCCGCGTCCGCATCGGCACCGGCACGACCGGACCCGGCGCGGCGCTCTGGGTGGAAGCCACGCCCGTCGACGAGGCCGAGCCGACCGAGCAGGACCAGGAGCTGGCCCGCGAGTACCGTGCGCTGGTCACCACCATCCTCGGCAAGCGCGGCGCCTGGCAGGTCGTCGACTTCGTCCAGCAGATCGAAGACCCGAGCGAGCTGTCCGACAACGCCGGCTACGCCCCGTACCTGAGCCAGCAGCAGAAGATCGACCTGCTGCAGACCACCGACCTCACCGAGCGGCTGGAAAAGGTCGTCGGCTGGACCCGCGACCACCTGGCCGAGCTGGACGTCGCGGAGACCATCCGCAAGGACGTCCAGGAAGGCATGGAGAAGACCCAGCGCGAGTTCCTGCTCAAGCAGCAGCTCGCCGCGATCCGCAAGGAGCTGGGCGAACTCAACGGCACGCCGGGCAGCGAGGAAGAGGACTACCGGGCCCGGGTCGAGGCCGCGGACCTGCCGGAGAAGGTGCTGCAGGCCGCGCTGAAGGAGGTCGACAAGCTCGAACACGCGTCCGAGGCCTCGCCGGAGAGCGGCTGGATCCGGACATGGCTGGACACCGTCCTGGAAATGCCGTGGAACGAGCGGACCGAGGACGCGTACGACATCGCCGGCGCCCGCGGCATCCTGGACGCCGACCACGCCGGACTCGACGACGTGAAGGAACGCATCGTCGAGTACCTGGCGGTGCGCAAGCGCCGCGAGGAGCGCGGTCTCGGCGTCGTCGGCGGGCGGCGCAGCGGCGCGGTCCTGGCGCTCGTCGGGCCTCCCGGCGTCGGCAAGACCTCGCTCGGCGAGTCCGTCGCGCGGGCGATGGGGCGCGAGTTCGTCCGCGTCGCGCTCGGCGGCGTCCGCGACGAGGCGGAGATCCGCGGGCACCGGCGCACCTACGTCGGCGCGCTGCCGGGCCGCATCGTGCGGGCGATCAAGGAGGCGGGGAGCATGAACCCCGTCGTCCTGCTCGACGAGATCGACAAGGTGGGCTCCGACTACCGCGGCGACCCGACGGCGGCGCTCCTCGAGGTGCTGGACCCGGCGCAGAACCACACGTTCCGCGACCACTACCTCGAGGTCGAACTCGACCTGTCCGACGTGGTGTTCCTGGCCACCGCCAACGTGCTGGAGGCCATCCCCGAGCCGCTGCTCGACCGGATGGAGCTGGTGCGGCTGGACGGCTACACCGAGGACGAGAAGGTCACCATCGCCCGCGACCACCTGATCCCGCGTCAGCTCGACAAGGCCGGGCTGGAAGCGGCCGAGGTGGCGTTCACGGACGAGGCGCTGCACCGGCTCGCGGGCGAGTACACCCGCGAAGCGGGCGTCCGCACGCTGGAGCGCGCGATCGCCCGGGTGCTCCGCAAGATCGCCGCGAAGCAGGCCCTGGACGACGTCGAACTGCCGCTGACGGTCGGCACGGCGGAACTGGTCGGCTACCTCGGCCGGCCGCGCCACACCCCCGAGGCGCAGTTGGCCAAGGACGAGCAGCGCACCGCGCTGCCTGGCGTGGCCACCGGCCTCGCGGTCACCGGCGCGGGCGGCGACGTGCTCTACATCGAGGCGTCGCTGGCCGACCCCGAGACCGGCGCGAGCGGGGTGACGCTGACCGGGCAGCTGGGCGACGTCATGAAGGAGTCCGCGCAGATCGCGCTCTCCTACCTGCGGTCCCGCGGGGTGGAGCTGGAACTGCCCGTCGGCGACCTGAAGGACCGCGGCGTGCACATCCACGTGCCGGCCGGTGCGGTCCCGAAGGACGGGCCGAGCGCGGGCGTCACGATGACGACGGCGCTGGTGTCGCTGCTGACCGGCCGCCCCGTGCGGTCCGACGTGGCGATGACCGGCGAGGTGTCGCTCACCGGACGCGTCCTGCCGATCGGCGGCGTGAAGCAGAAGCTGCTCGCCGCGCACCAGGCGGGGATCACCACCGTGCTGATCCCCAAGCGGAACGAGCCGGACCTGGACGACGTGCCGGAGGCGGTCCGCGAGCAGCTGACCGTGCACGCGGTCTCCGACGTCCGCGAGGTCCTCGCGCTGGCGCTGGAGCCGGCCCGGACGCGGGAGCACGCGGCCGCGGCCTGACGGCCCGGACTCCCGCAGGCCCGGCGGCGGCGTCCGCCGGGCCACCCGACCCCGCCGGGGCGAGCAGCCGACCTGCTTGCCCCGGCGGTGCCTTGTCCGCTTGTCCGCTTGTCCGCTTGTCCGAAGCCGTGTCGGGAGCCGCGTCCAGAACGGGATCAACGCGCGCGGCTCCTGGGCACACGGGCGAGAAGCGGCCCGGGCGGCGTTGCGTGGCTCCTTTTGTTCCGCCAACGACCGGGCGGCAAAAACGTCACAGGCGGTTCTCGGGCGAGTGACCTGGCTGTTCGAACAGGCCGGAGCGTGCGGGTCAACTGCCCAGGTTCGGGCGGCAACCGACCAGCGGAAACGTCACGCCCGCTGTTCTGTGCTCTCCCCGCCGTGTTCGAACAAGCCTGGATGGTGAGCAGGCCGCCGGCCTGGACAACGCCCGGCCGGCGAAAACGTCACGCCCGTCGGTCCGCGCTCTCCCCACGGTCTCCGAACAAGCCCCACCGCTTTTCCAACCGCTCGTCCAACGCCGCCAAATACCCTCGCCCGTATGTCCCGTCCTCCAACCCGGTGACCAACACCCCGGGCAGATCCGCCGCATACTCCGGTGTCACCGAAGCCGCGGCCAGGGCGATCGTCGCGACGGTGTCCACGTCCCCCGTGAACGCCACGCACGCGCGCAGCAGCGCCGCCATGCCGCGGTTCGCGGCGAGGGCCGTCACCGCCGCTCGGGCGCTCGACATCCCCGGCGAGCCGACCTTGCCGCGGTACGCGTGATCCCACGCCCCGTACTCGGCGGGCGCCGGCACCTGCGCGGCCAGCCACCGCGGCAGGTCGGCGACCGGGCCGAGGCCGTGGCGGCAGTAGTGCACCGCGAACGCCGCCCCTACCGCCGCGGCCACCCCGCCCGGCGTGTCGTGGGTGATCCGCGCTTGCAACTCCGCCAAACGGCGGACGTCGGCCGCGTCCGGCAGCAGACCCAGCACCCCCGCGCGCATCGCCGCGCCGCTCTTGTCGCTGGCCGGGCGCAGCGTCGCGCGCAGTTGCGCGCCCGTCTTCACCCGGTCGAGCACCGAACGGAAGCCCCCGGCGTAACCCGCCCGCGGGTCGCGCCGGTACGCCGCCACGAACCGGTCGGCCAAGGCTGCCGTCGCGGCCTCGGGTGTTCGGTGCAACGGGTCGTCGTCGAGCAGCCATTCGACGACCGCAAGGCTCATCTGCGTGTCGTCGGTGTAGTGCCCCGGAGCGAGGTCGTGGTGCCGCGGATGCCGGACATAGCCCGACAGCGTGTTCCCGCGGCGGACCAACTCCGGTGCGGCGTACTCGAACCCCGCGCCGTACGCGTCCCCGATCGCCAGTTCGACCAACATGCGGCAAGACCCCCAAATCCCCCGAACGAACCTGTCGCGGTGTCCCTCGCAGGAGTGATGCTCCACGCGGCAACGCCGAGTCTGAGACGTTTCGTGGTCTCGGCGGATACCGTCGACAGTGATCACACGGCTGATCGCGCGTGTGGGGCACACCGTAGTACCCGGAGGGACCGCCCGGCGGCGGCCGTGGCGTCAGCCGCCGCGGACCGGCCGATTTCGCCGGGCGTCGGAAGGCGGGAGACGTGCAGCGACCGACAGGCAGGGGCAGCGCCATGCACAGCAACGACCGCCGGGGGAGCGGGGCATGAGACCCCGCGACGACGTCACGCCGGGCCCGGGCGGTGCGGGCGCGGCGGCGAGCCGTCCGGCCGGCCCCGCCACCGCGGACCTGCCGGATATGGCGGACCTGCCCGTCGTGCCCGGCCTGACCGAGAGCGCGCTGACCGGAACCGGCTTGCCGGACGCGGCCTTGACCGAGACCGGCCGCCCGTTGCCGGGCCTCGCCGACACCGACCTCGAATGCGCCCGCTGCGACGTCGCCCGCACCGAACTCACCCGTGCGGACCTGACCCTGACCGCCCCGGTGGCGGACGAAACCGACGCGGCGGACGCGGACGGGGGAGCGCCCGCGGAGGCCGCGGTCCAGTCGGCACCGCGCTCGGGAACGCCGGTCGGCGCGTCGGACCTCGGCGACCAGGCCGAGTTCGCGTCCGGTTCCGCCGCCGCGCCGCGGTCCGCCCCTGGCTCCGGGGCTTCCCCCGCCGGCTCCGCACTCGCGCCCTCCGCGTCGGCTCCCGCGGACTCTGCCCTGTCTCCCGCGGTCTCTGCGTCCACGCCCTCCGCCTCGGCGGACTCTGTCTCGGCCCCGACCCCCGCCGCCCCGGCTCCCACGCCTTCCGCCCCGGCGGCCGCGTCGTCCGCCCCGCCCCCCGCGGCCACGTCTCCCACCCCCGCCGACGGCCCCGCCCACCACGAGTTCGCCCAGCAGTGGGCGCAGCGGCTCGATCCCGACGCGTCGGCCGACGAGCGCGGGGAACTCCTCGGTCGGCTGCAGGACCTGACGCAGCGTCTGGTGCACGCGCTGAGTGCCGACCCGGGCGACCCGCACGAAGCCCGCGCGGTGGGCGAAGCCCTCGTCGCCACGTCCGCGCCCGGCGGCGGCATGCTCGAGCACACGTTCTCGCTCATCGGCTCGTGGCTGCCGCGGATCGGCACGCAGGTCCCCGACCGCGAGGCGCACGCCCGCCGGGTCGCCGAAGTGCACGGGGCGCTCGCCGCCGGGTACGCCGACGCCCTCCGCACCCGCACGCTTGCCGAGGAGCAGGCCGCGCACGCCGCCGTGCTGGGTGCCCGCGACGACGCCCGTGCCCTCGCCGAGCAGGCGCTGTACGCCAGCGAGGCCCGGTTCCGTGCGGTGTTCGAGCAGTCCGGGCTGGGCATCGCCATCGCCGACGTGCACGGCACGGTCTTGGACGTGAACCCGGCGCTCGCGCAGATGTTCGGGCTGCGCCGGGAGGACCTCACCGGGTACCTCGGCGCGGTCATGCTCACCGAGGACCCGCCGCACGTCGCCCAGTGGTACGCCGAGCTGCTACGCGGCGACCGCGACCACTTCGCCGCCGAGAAGCGCTACGTGCGCGCCGACGGCGAACCGGTCTGGACGCACCTCACCATCTCGCTGATCCGCGATGCCGCCGGACGCCCCGAGTACCAGGTCGCGATGGTCGAGGACGTCACCGACCGGCACCGCCTCTACACCCGCCTCCGGCACCAGGCCCAGCACGACCCGCTGACCGGCATGCCGAACCGGGCCCTGTTCTTCGACCGGCTCGACGCGGTCTTCGCCGAGCCGGGCGCGCACGACCGGGTCGGCCTCTGCTACCTCGACCTGGACGGGTTCAAGGTCGTCAACGACAGCCTCGGCCACGACGTCGGCGACCAACTCCTCATCGAGGTCGCGCGCCGGCTCGACACCTACGTGTCGCGCGCCGGGCACCTCATCGCGCGCATGGGCGGCGACGAGTTCGTGGTGCTGGTCCGGAACTCCGCCGGTACCGGGCAGGTCGTCGCATTGGCCGAGGGGATCCTGGCCACGCTTCGCGAGCCGTTCCGGATCCGCGGACACGACCTGACGGTCGGCGCGTCGATCGGCATCGTCGAGCGCCCCGTCGCCGGGACCGGCCCCGCGGACACCATGCGGGCCGCGGACATCACCTTGTACTGGGCGAAGTCGGAAGGCCGCGGCCGCTGGACGGTGTTCGACAGCGAACGCAACGACCGCGAGGTCGCCCGCTACACGCTGTCCGCGGAGATGCCCGCCGCCCTGCACCACGGCGAGTTCTACGTGGACTACCAGCCGCTGGTGTCCCTCGTGGACAACACCATGTGCGGTGTCGAGGCGCTGGTCCGTTGGCGGCATCCGCGGCAGGGCCTGATCGGGCCCGACCGGTTCATCGGGCTGGCCGAGGAGACCGGGCTGATCGTCCCCTTGGGGATGTACGTGCTGGAACGCGCTTGCCGGGCCGCCCGCCGCTGGCACGGCGCCGGACGGCCGAGCCGCCTCGGCCTCGCCGAGCCCGAGCGGGGCCCGTTCATCAGCGTCAACCTCGCCGAACGCCAGTGCCATGAGCCGGGGTTGGTCCGCCAGGTGGAACGCGTGCTGGCGGAGACCGGGCTGGAGCCGGAGCGGCTGCAGTTCGAGCTGACCGAGTCGCAGATCATGGCCACCGACGGCGGCCCCCTCGAACGCCTGCGCGAACTGGCGTCGATGGGCGTCCGCATCGCCATCGACGACTTCGGCACCGGCTACTCCAACCTGGCCTATCTGCGCCGGCTGCCGGTGTGCGAGCTGAAGATCGCCGGGTCGTTCGTCGAGGGCCTGCGCGCGCCCGGCGCCGCGGACCCGGTGGACGCGCGGATCGTCGCGTCGCTGGTCGACCTCGCACACGCGCTCGGGCTGACGGTGACCGCCGAGGGCATCGAGACCGCGGCGCAGGCGGAGCGCCTGCGCACGATCGGCTGCGATGCCGGCCAGGGCTGGTACTTCTCCCGGCCTGGTCCGCCGGAACGCATCGCGACGCTGCTGGACGCCGCCGGGCGCTGACCGCCCCGGCGGTCGCGGCGGTCGCGGCCATGCCCCGCCCATCGACCTGACGACCTGTCAGATTCATTGTCCGACACCTCGCCATGATCCGCTCTCCGGTCCGGTGTGTTCGGTGGCCGGTATTCATTGCGAATTTCGGATGAAAACAACCGGATATTTAGTGCGTTGATGGCCGGAGATGACCGGTTTGTTGATATGTGATCCCGGTAACTTTGTTGATTCCTCGGGAACTTTCGGCGCCAAGCCATATTTCACTCTTGGCCTTCGAATCAAAGGCTTCCAAGCGTCAAGGCCTGGGGATTGCCGGAAATCGCCCGGTGATCTACGCGCAAAGCCGAGCACCGTGTCCAGTCTGTGATTTGGTTGAGACCAATCATCAGCCTCTATCGGGAACACCCGACGGCTAGTGTTCCGGCCCAGGCAGCGCCGGGTGTCCACCATTCGGCGCCTGGGTAGAGGGATTTCATCCATGGCACGTACGAAGCGCGCGATAGCGGCGGCTACGGTCGGCATACTCGCCGCCACCACGCTGGCGGCCTGCGGCAGCGACGACAAGGACAAGAACACCGGCGCCGGCGGCGGCGGTTCCACCGTCATCCTGGGCACCACCGACAAGGTCGGGTCGCTCGACCCGGCGGCCGCGTACGACCTCCCGTCGTGGACGATCATCCGCAACACCTTCCAGAAGCTCTACCGCTATCCGGAAGGCAGCACGACCGCGGTGCCCGACGCGGCCGAGAAGTGCGAGTTCCCGGACCCGAAGACGTACAGCTGCACCCTCAAGCCGGGGCAGACGTTCTCCGACGGGACTCCGCTGACGGCCAAGGACGTCAAGTTCACGTTCGAGCGCATGGTCAAGATCAACGACCCGAACGGCCCTGCGAGCCTTCTGGAATCGATGGAGAGCGTGGAGGCCCCGGAGGACCTGAAGGTGGTCTTCCACCTCAAGGCCGCCGACGTGACCTTCGCGTCCATCGTCGCGAGCGAGGTCGGCGCGATCGTGCCGGCCGCCAAGTACCCGGCGGACAAGCTGGCGGACAGCAACTTCCTGCTCGGCTCCGGCCCGTACAAGCTCACCAAGTACACCGCAGGACAGCAGGCGGGCTTCGAGCTGAACGACAAGTACAAGGGCGACGTCAAGTCGGCGAACGGCAAGTTCGTCATCCAGTACTTCCCGGAGTCGGCCGCCCTCAAGCAGGCCATCGAGAACGGCACCGTCGACGTCGCCGTCACCGGCCTCTCGCCGACCGACATCCAGGACCTGCGCGGCAAGTCCGCCCAGGGCATCAAGGTCATCGACGGCATCGGCTCGACCATCCGCTTCATGGCGTTCAACGTGAAGAGCGGCCCGGCCGACAACAAGGCCGTCCGCCAGGCCATCGCGCAGACCGTCGACCGCGAGGCGATGATCAAGCAGGCCTACAACGGCACCGTCGACCCGCTCTACACGCTGGCCGCCAACGGCTTCGCCGGGCACGCCGACGCGTTCAAGCAGAAGTACGGCGCACCGAGCAAGGACAAGGCCAAGGCCATCCTCGACGCGGCCGGCGTCAAGACCCCGGTCGACCTGACGCTCTGGTACAACCCGGGCCACTACGGCGCCACCACCGCCGACGAGTACACCGAACTCAAGCGCCAGCTCGACGAGTCCGGCCTGTTCAAGGTCAAGCTCGAAACCACCGAGTGGGAGGCGTACAAGAAGGCCTACGCGGCCGGCGAGTACGCGATCTTCGGGGCCGGCTGGCAGCCGGACTTCCCGGACACGGACAACTACTTCGCGCCGTTCCTGAGCCCGGACGGCACCTTCCACACCGGCTACGACAACCAGGCCGCCAAGGACCTGGTGGCCAAGGAGCGCACGAGCGCCGACCCGGCGGTCCGCAATCAGGCGTTCACCGAACTCCAGAAGATCGTCGCGGACGACGTGCCGTACCTCCCGCTGTGGCAGGGCAAGCAGGTCGCGGTGACGCGGCCGGGCATCGAGGGCGTCGACAAGACCCTCGACGTCTCCGTCCTCATCAGCTTCTGGGTCATCGGCAAGAAGTAGCCCCGGCAATCGCGTAGGACACCAACAGCACTGGGCACGGGCGGAACCGCCGCCCGTGCCCGGTGCCGTGTCCACGAAGGAATCTGACTATGAGCCAGAAATCAGGGAGCCTGGGCCGGTACTTCGCCATCCGGCTCGCCTTGGCCGTCCCGATGGTGCTGATCCTGCTCACGCTGGTGTTCTTCATGATGCGCGTCGCCCCCGGCGACCCGATCACCGCCTCCTCGGGCGGCGCGAAGATGAGCGCCGAGCAGATCGACGCCAAGCGCCACGCCGCCGGGTTCGACCGGCCGCTGCTGTCGCAGTACGGCGACTACCTCGGCGACGTCATCCGCGGCGACTTCGGCACCACGATCTCCGACCACCGCCCGGTGATGGACATCATCGTGGAGAACGGCGGCGCGACTCTGACCCTCACGCTCGCCGCGATGGTGGTCGCGCTGGGGGTCGGCATCCCGCTGGGCAGGCTCGCCGGCCGGTGGAGAGACACCCCGTTCGACGTCGCGACCCGATTGTTCGGCATCGTGATGTACGCGGCCCCGGCGTTCGTCCTCGGCGCGCTCGCCCAGCTCGTCATCGTCAAAAAGCTGCACTGGCTGGACGATTCGAGCCTCCAGGCATCCCCGCTGGTTCAGCTCAACACCCCGACCAAGACCCACATCCTGATCGTCGACGCGATGCTCGCCGGGGACTGGGACGCGGTCAACGACATCTTCCTGCACCTGATCCTGCCCGCGGGCACGCTCGGCCTGATCATCGCCGGCGTCTTCATCCGCATGGTCCGGGTCAACCTCATCCAGACCCTGCGCGGTGACTACGTGGAAGCCGCCCGGGCCCGCGGCATCGCCGAGAAATCCGTGGTCAACCGGCACGCGTTCCGCAACGCGCTGGTCGCGGTCACCACCGTGGTCGGCATGCAGTTCGCGATCCTGCTGGGCGGCTCGGTGCTCACCGAGAAGACGTTCAGCTGGCCCGGACTCGGCAACCAGTTGATCAACTACCTGAACGCGCGCGACTACATCGCGGTGCAAGGCATCGTCACCTTCATCGCCGTGGTCGTGGTCGGCATCAGCATCCTGATCGACTTCGTCAACGCGCTGATCGACCCGAGGGTGCGGTACTGATGGCGACCACAGAGATCAACCCGACGCCGAACCCGGCCCCCGAGCCAGCCGCGACCGCCGCCGAGGCGGCCGCCAAGACCAAGGGCCACCGCTTCGGCGGCCTCCACAAGATCCGCGCGCAGATCCGGGAAACCGAAGGCGTCGCCAAGTACATGCTCTGGACCGGCCTGGTCCTGAGCGGGATCTTCGTGATCGCCGCGGTGTTCGCGCCGTGGATCGCGCCCTACGACTTCGACACCTACAAGACCGACAGCGGCGAACGCTTCCCCAAGCAGGGCGCACCGAGCGGCACGAACTGGTTCGGCACCACCGTGCAGAGCCTCGACGTGCTCTCCCGCGTCGTGTGGGGCGCCCGCACCGCGCTCGAAGTCATCCTGCTCTCCGTCGTGTTCTCGCTGATCGTCGGCGTCCTGCTCGGCCTGGTGTCCGGCTTCGTCGGCGGATGGCTCGACCGCGTCCTCGTGCTGATCATGGACACGCTGTTCGCGTTCCCGTACCTGCTCCTCGCGATCGTCGCCGCGTTCATGTTCCAGGGCCTGCCCGGCGGCGGCGTCCTGACCACGGCACTGGCCATCACGGTCGTCTACATCCCGCAGTACTTCCGCGTCGTCCGCGCCTCGACCCTGTCCGCCCGAGAAGCGGTCTACGTCGAAGCCGCCCGCGCGATGGGCGCCAAGCCCACCACCATCATGCGGCGCTACGTGTTCTCCAACGTCGTCCAGTCGGTGCCGGTCATCACCACCGTCAACGCCGCCGACGCCCTCGGCACCCTCGCCGGCCTCGGCTTCCTCGGCTTCGGCATCCAGCCGACCGAAGCCGCCGAATGGGGCTACGACGTCAGCCGGTCCCTCGACGACATCAACGCCGGCATGTGGTGGACCGCGACCTTCCCGTGCGTCGCGATCGTCCTGGCCATCCTCGGCTTCACGCTGCTGGGGGAGGGCCTCAACGAGGCACTCAACCCGTCGATGCGCCGCCGCAAGATCGCGAAGGCGGTCATCCCGCCGATCACCAACCCGCGCAAGACCGTCACCCTGACGGCCACCGCGACGGCCACCGCGGAGGGCACGGCCAGCACGGCGACCGTCCCCGCTCAGGCCGACCCGCCCGCCGCGGAAAGCGACGGCGACCCCGCCCCCGAACCCACCCCCACCGAGCCGCAGGAGGAGGGCAAGTGACCGACACCGACACCACCCCGGCCCGCGAGGCCGCAACGCCCGTCCTGTCGGCCCGCGACCTGCGCGTCTGGTACGGCTCCAAGCGCGGCCCGGTCGCCGCCGTCGACGGCGTCACCTTCGACGTCCGCCCCGGCGAAACCCTCGGCCTCGTCGGCGAATCCGGCTGCGGCAAATCCACCCTCGGCCGCGGCGTCCTCGGCTTGCTGCCGCCCGGCGCCGCCGTCGACGGCGAAGTCCGCTTCGCCGGCCGCAACCTCGTCGGCATGCCCGCCAAGGACCTCCAAGCCCTCCGCGGCCCGGAACTCGGCCTGATCTTCCAAGAGCCGATGACCCGACTCAACCCGCTGATGAAGGTCTCCGACCACTTCGAAGAGGCCCTGCGCACCCACAACCGCGGACTGGGCAAAGCCCAGATCCGCGCCCGCGCCCTCGAGGCGCTGCGCGGCATGGGCATTCCGGCGAGCCGCTACGACTCGTACCCGCACGAGTTCTCCGGCGGCATGCGGCAGCGCATCATGATCGCCCTCGCGCTCGTGCTGCGCCCCGCGTTCGTGGTCGCCGACGAACCGACCACCGCCCTGGACGTCCTCGTCGAAGCGCAGATCATCCAGATCCTCGCCGATCTGCGCCGCAACTTCGACACCGCGCTCGTCCTCATCACCCACAACCTCGGCATCGTCGCCGAGGCCTGCGACCGCGTCGCCGTGATGTACGCCGGGCACATCGTCGAACAGGGCGACGCCGGCGAGGTCTTCGCCAACCCGCAGCACCCCTACACACAGGAACTGCTGCGGTCGACGATCTCCCTCGGCACCACCGGCCTCCACTTCATCCCCGGCGCGCCCCCGGACCTCGCCGACCCGCCCGCCGGATGCCGGTTCCACCCCCGCTGCCCCAAGGCGATGCGGGTGTGCGCCGACGAGCAGCCGCCCGAAGTCCTGCTGCCGTCCGGCAGCCGCACCACCTGCTGGCTGCCGGTGCCCGACATGACCACCGCGGAAGGCCGCCTTCCGCTCGAGGTGGAGGAGATCGGCGTTGCCGACGAAGCCTGACACCGCCGCGTCCTCCGCCCCCGCGGCCGACGCCCCCGAAACGCTGATCGAGGTCGCCGACCTCCAAGTCCACTTCCCGCTCCGCGGCGGACTGTTCAACCGCCACGCCGGCGCCGTCAAAGCCGTCGACGGCGTGTCCTTCCGCCTCCGCAAGGGCGAAGTCCTCGGCCTGGTCGGCGAATCCGGCTCCGGCAAGACCACCCTCGGCCGTACCCTGCTCGGCCTCAACAAGGCCACCGGCGGCAGCATCCGCTACCGCGGCAAGGAGATCGCCGGCCTCCGGGAAGGCGAACTGCGGCCGCTGCGCCGCAACCTCCAGATGGTCTTCCAGGACCCGCACGCGTCGCTCAATCCGGCGATGGACATCGCCACCGCGGTCGGCCACCCGCTCCAGGTCCACGGCTTGGCCCCGGACGCCGCGGAACGCCGCGTCAAGGTCGCGGAAACCCTGGAACGGGTCGGCCTCAGCCCCGCCGAACTGTTCCTCGACAAGTTCCCCTCCGACCTGTCCGGCGGCCAGAAGCAGCGCGCCGTGATGGCCCGCGCCATCATCGCCGGCCCGGAACTCCTGGTCGCGGACGAGCCGATCTCGATGCTCGACATGAGCGTCCGCGCCAAGATCCTCCAACTGTTCCTGGACCTGAAGCGCGACCTGGACCTGACGTACGTCTACGTGACACACGACCTGGCCAGCGCGAAATTCTTCTGCGACCGCATCGCGATCATGTACCTCGGGCGCGTGGTCGAGATCGGCCCGACCGCGGAGATCTTCGCGAATCCGCGGCACCCGTATACGAAGGCCCTGCTCGGTGCGATCCCCGACCCCGAGAAGGTCGGCGTCCCGCGCAACCTGCCCCGCGGCGAAATCCCGGACGCCGCGCAGCCGCCGCTCGGCTGCGCGTTCCACCCGCGCTGCCCGGTCGCGGTGGCCGGCTGCGGCTGGGAAGCCCGCGACCTGGCCGCGCTCCTGGACCGGCACTGGCTGGCCGCGGGGGAGGACGCGCGCCTGACCGAGTCGGCGCTGTTCGCCCGGCCCGCCGAGCTGGCGACAGCGGGCCTGCGCACGGTGTCGCTCACCCCCGGCAAGGGGCACACCGCCGCCGACGTCGTCGAACTCCTCGGCCGCGTCCGGGAGAAGACCCGCGACGACGCCTTCTGGCGCGGCGTCACCGCCGTCGAAGTACGCGCCGACCGCGCCTGCGTCGACTTCGCCGAGGGCTCGGACCCGCGGCTCCGGCTGGTCGGCGGGACGGCCGACACGGTCTCGGTGGCCTGCCACTTGGTGGAGTAGGAGCCGGGCAGCCGCAGGGGTTGCGGGTTGTTGGCGGCTGCCGGGCCTGTGCCCGCCGGACACGATCGTCCGGCGGGCACCGGCCGTTCGACGCGTGAGCATCAGCGGAAAGCTCCACGCCGTCGTGGCGGTCGGCGACCGGATCCACCGTGTGCGCGGCGCGGTCGGCCGCGCCAACCCGTGGCCCAAGAAGGAGTGGTCGGGCCGGTTAACCGTCCCCTTCCCCAACGCGCTCCGACCGGACCACCCGCTCGCACCCACAGTTCGACCGCACCGTCGGCCTGGGCCAGGGCGCCTGAGCCGAGCGCGCACTCCTCCGCGTGTCGGTCGCGCCCCGTAGCGTTCGAGGTGTCGGGGGAAAGCCTCGACTCCCGGACCCGCGAGGGGGATTCATGTACCGCCAGGGCGACATCCTGCTGCTTCCGGTCGACGACACCGCGGTGCCCGCAGGGGTGACCGGCCTGCCCGCCAAGCCGCGCGACGGCCGCGGCCGGATCGTCCTCGCGCTCGGCGAAGTCACCGGTCACGCCCACGCGGTGGTGGGCGCCGGCACGCTGTTCCTGGACCCGGAGCCGACCACCATCGGCCACCTCAAGCTCGACGCCCCGACCCGCCTCGTGCACGAGGAGCACGCGGCCATCTCGCTGCCCAAGGGCTGGTACAAGGTCGTCCGCCAGCGCGAGTACGTCCCCGGCGCGGTCCGCATCGTCGCCGACTGACCCGCTGCCGCCACCCCCACCCTTTCCCAGGAGCATGCCGTGACCGCCGCCCCGACCGTCTTCCCCACGCTCACGCTCGCGCACCGGGCCGCCCTCGCCGAGACCGCGGACGCGTGGGCCGACGTCGCCGCGGCGGCCCGCCCCGCCGACCGGGACGCCGCCGAACGCGGTATCCGCGCCGCCTACCGCGCCGCCGGACTCCACGAGCCCGACAAGATCCTCTGGTACGCGTCCCCGCTCGCGGCCGCGGTGGCCGCCACCGTTGTCGCGGGCGCCTTCAAGCCGCAGGAACTCACCGCCCTGCGCCTCCCGGTGCGCGCCCCCGCCGGTTCCCGCGCCGGAGCGAGCGTCCGCGACAAGATCCGCGCCGCGACCTGGGAGCGCGCCCGCACCGACACCGTCACCCTGCTCGGCCAAGCCACCTGGGCCCAGGCCTGGGGCGAGATCGCCGAACGCCTGTGGGATCCCACCACCAGCCTGTCGGCCCGCATCCGCGACGGCATCGAAGAAGCCGTCCTCTCCGCCACGGGCACCTCCACCGACCGCGGCACGGCCGCCCGCCGCGGCACCGTCACTCCCACCGCGCCGGTGGCCCGCGAGGCCCGCGCGGCAACGCTCGACGCCCTCGGCGGCCAGCACGACGCGGCATGGCTCGCCGCCTTCGACGGCCTTCGCCGGTGCTTTCCGCAGCTCGACGACTCGCCGTCCGCGCCCGCGCTGGACGCGGTCGCCGAGGTGGCCCGTTCGGCGGGCTGGTGGTGGCCGTACGAGAACGTCGTCCTGGTCGCCGAACGCCCCACCGAACTGCACCGCGACGAGTCCGCGCGCCTGCACAACGGCGAGGGCGCCGCCCTCGCCTTCCCCGACGGCTTCGCCCTGCACGCCTGGCGCGGCATGCCGGTTCCCGCCGACTTCGTCACCGCCCTCGGCCCGGCCGGCAGCGCCCTCAGCGCCCAGCGCATCCGCAACGAGGACAACGCCGAACTCCGCCGCGTCATGCTGGAGATCTACGGCTACGACCGCTACCTCACCGAGGTCGGCGCGCGCCCCCTCCACCGCGACGAGACCGGCGTCCTCTGGCGCATCGACCTCCCCGGCGACGAGCCGGTGGTCATGGTCGAGGTCCTCAACTCCACCCCGGAGCCCGACGGTTCGGTGCGCACCTACTGGCTTCGTGTCCCGCCCACCACCCGCACCGCGCGGGCCGGCGTCGCCTGGACCTTCGGCCTCACCGAGCAGGAGTACCACCCGGCGCGGGAGACCTGAGCCGTACCGGATCAGTGCGGGTACGCCTGGCGTGCCCGCACTTCCTGCTGCCCGTCGCGGAACTCGGCGATCACGCGCGACACGTCCCACGCCGTGCGGGTCTTGCGTAGTTCCCTCAGATAGAGGTGCCGATCGGCCAGCGCGTCGAGTTCGACCGCGAAGTACACGCCCATGAGCGGGTTGATGTACAGCTCCGATCCCGACGTGCGGTCGGTGACCGCCGCGTTCCCGAACTCGCCGCGCAGCGCGGCCGCGACGGAGCCGTTGACGATGCTCGGCCGGTCCGGTGTCTCCGCGGCGGCGTGCGCGACCGCGTCCAGGTACATGCGTCCTTCCGGTGAGTCCCGGGGGATCGACAGGGCTCCCAGATAGCCGCCGGATTCGCGTTCGAGGGCCGCCAGGTTCTCCAGCACATGGCTGTGGCAGACGCCGTGGTAGGCGTCGACGCCGAATCCCAGCGACACCACCAGCTTGGTCGGAACGTCCAGTTCGGCGGCCGCCGCGAGGCTCGTCATGTCCTCTTCGGGGGTTCCGAGGCCGGCTTCGTCGCCGCGCAGCAGGATGTCGGTGCCGCCGTCGACCAGCACCAGGGCGTCCGGGCGGAGCAGGGCGACGAGCGACCGGTATCCGCTCACCAGCGGGCGAACGCCGGTGCGCTGGAACGCGAACACGGTGGCCGGAAAGCCGTTCGCCTCCAGCCAGCGGGACAGCGAGCGTTCCGGGAAGTAGGCGCTGGGGCCGCCGCTGTCCGGCACGACCGCGGCGACGCCGGGCCGCAGGAGGTCGCGCGGAGGCAGGCGGTCGATGCCGACGAACGACAGGTTCGCCAGATGCACCTGCTTGCCGGCCCGCCACAGCGCGATGGCCAGCGGCAGTCCGGCGTAGACGTCGAAGCCGCCTCCGGCGCCGGCGATCAGCACGCGTTCGCAGTCCTTGAGACGGGTGAACAGCGGGGGTTCGGCGAGGGTGAACACCCGCGGCACGGTAGCAAGGCAACCGGTCCGGCGATCAAGCGATTTGCGGCCCCGCAGCCGGTGTCGGCATTGCCGGATCGAAGGCCTGCCCGGTGCCGAATGCCGCCGGGATGCGTTCCAGGATGCCCCCCGCGAAGACGTCGTAGAGCGGGAGCGCGTCCATGTGGACGTAGCCGATGTGGCAGTCGCACAAAGGCCGCGGGCACGGGCGCCGGCCCAGGGCCGCACGGAACGAGCCGTCGTACAGGTTGCCGAGGACGTCCGGGACGAAGTGGCAGCGCCGGACCGTGCCGTCGCCGTCGACGCTGACCACCGAGTCCCCGGTGCGGCAGGCCGCGCCGAGGGAGGCGTGGGGGTGCCGGCTGAACGCGAAGTGCGGGTCGATGTCCGTCCATGCGGCGGCCTCGGCGTCGGTGTAGGTGCGCCCTTCTGCCGCGTTCACCCACAGGTACACGTCCGCGGGCAGGTCGCCGCGCAGCCGTCGTGCCGCGTCCAGGTGTTCGGGAAGGCCGACGACGCCGACGGCGAACCGGACGCCGCGGTCGCGGAGTTCCCTACAGCGGGCCAGGAAACGCTCGTAGGGCACCTGGTCCGGGTGGAACGTCCCCCACAGGGCCAGCCGCCGCAAGTCCGCGGCCTCGGTCCACGACGGCCGGGCGCTCAGGTTGGTCTGGATGGCGATGCGCTCGACGTTCGGCAGGTGGCTCAGTTCGGCGAGCACGCGCCGGTACCACGACCGGACCAGGCCTTCGCCCCACGGCGTGAACAGCACCGACACCCGCTCCGGCGCACCTTCGACCCAGCCCGCGAAACGCTCCAACGCGGCCCGGTCCGCCCGGAGTTGCTCCCGGGAGTCGCGGCGCTTGGCGAACGGGCAGTAACCGCAGTCGTAGTCGCACGACGCCAGCGGCCCGCGGTAGAGGATTGTCAGCGGCCGCGCCGTTTCCCGCGACAGGGCGAGCGGCACGGTCATCGCGCCCGGTATCCGTCCATGAGCGCCGCCGTCGACGGGGAGAAGAGCGCCGGGCCGATCGCATCGGACCAGCCGAGGCCTTCGTCGGTGAGCGCGATCCGGTCGCCTTCGAGCGCCAACCAGCCGCGGTCGGCGAGGGGTTCCAGTTCGGCGGCGAAATCCGTGGCCGGGTCGGAGCCGAAGAGGCCGCGGTACTCGGCGGTGTCCAGGCCGTCGGCTTGGAGCAGCGACGTCAGCAGGTGGCGGCGGCGCCGCTCGGCGGCGTCGAGGCGGTAGCCGACGCGTGCGCGGGTGAAGGCGGCCCGGTCGAGGGCCACGTACTCGTCGATGATGCCGCGGACTTCGCTGATGCCCACCGCGTAGTCGAACGAATAGTGCAGGTCGCTGGTGTAGGAGCGGGCCCCGCAGCCCAGTCCGACCATGCCGTCGCGCTGGCAGCGGTAGCCGGTGTCGGCGTCGGCCGGCGCTCCGGCGCGCCGGAACATGCGCATCGAGACCTGCTCGTACCCCGCGGCGCGCAGGTGGTCGCGGCCGGTGCGATACAGCGCGAGGCGCTCCGCGTCCCAATCGGCCCGGGTGACGGCGCGGCGGCCCAGGCCGGTCAGCGGGCGGACGTACAGCGGATACAGGTAGATCTCTTCCGGGCGCCAGGCCAGGGCCGCGTCGATGGACGCACGCCAACTGGCGTGCGTTTGGCCGTCGATCCCGTAGATCAGGTCGATGTTGAGGGTCGGGACGGCCGCTTCGCGGATCGCGGCGAGCGCCGTCTCGACCTCGGCGCGCTTCTGCGGCCGTCCCGCGGCCCGGGCCTCGGCGTCGTCGAAGGACTGGACGCCGATGCTGACCCGCGTCGTGCCGTGTGCGGCCAGCACCGCGAGCCGGTCGGGTGTCGCGGTCGCCGGGGAGGTCTCCACGGACAGCGGCATCCGGCCGAACTCGGCGCCCATGACGTCGGCGGCGATCCGGAACATCCGGGTCAGCTCGGGGGCGTCCAGGTAGGTCGGCGTTCCGCCGCCGATCGCGCCGACCGCGAACCGGGCGTCCGGGACCGCCTCGCGGACCGCGGACGCCTGGCGTTCCAGGGCGTCCAGGTACCGCGTCACCAGCTCGGCGGGCGCCCCGGTCCGGGTGAACAGGTTGCAGAACCCGCAGCGCATCTCGCAGAACGGTATGTGCAGGTACAGGAACAGGGCCGACAGGTCTTGCCCCGCCCACACGTCGCGCAGCGCGGGCTCGGGCTCCAGCGCTCGGTACGCGGTCTTGTGCGGATACGAGTACACGTAGCCGGCGTACGGCGACCCAAGCGCCAGGGACGGGGCTTCGGCGGCGGTCGGGCCCATGAACGGCTACCTCCGGGACGTGCGGCGAGCTGTGCGGCGAACCCCGCGAGCCTAGGCGGCGGTCCCGACACCGCGTGGCGGCAGGGTCCGGCGGGCGGTGTGTCCCGCGGTCACCACTCGCCCGGGTTGAGGGTGAAATGCGCGTAGGGCACGTTCCACACGACCTCGTGGCCGATGCGGTGGCCGGTGTACCCGTCTTCGCCGTAGGCGGTGCCGTGGTCGGACGTGACGACGGTGAAGCACGGGCGGCGGCTGCTCATGGCGCGGAACAGCCGCCCGATGTGCCGGTCGACGTACTCCAGGGCCGCGGCGTGGGTCTCGCGGGTGTCGCCGTCGGCGGCGTTGGCGCCTTGCAGGTGGAACCAGTTGGGCTGGTGCAGGGCGGAGACGTTCACCAGCAGGAACAGCTTCTGGTCGGTGTCCAGCGCGCCGACCACGCGTTCCGCCCGCGCGACCTGCGCTTCGAAGGAGATCGGCGAGGTGACGCCGAGTTCCGGATCCCAGTGGCTCTCCGCGAACATCCCGGGCAGCACCGACCCGAGCGCGCCCTGCTTGTTGAAGAACCCGACGCCGCCGATGCAGGCCGTGTGGTAGCCGGCCTTGGCCAGTGCCGTCGGCAGGTCGGCTTCGTCGAACACCCAGGTCCGCGGCGCCGTCGACTCGCTGCCGCCGAACCGGGCGGCGAACAGCCGCGGGTGCGGGCCTTGGCCGACAGGCGTGGGCAGGAATCCGGCCAGGAACGCGGTGTGCGCGGCGAAGGTGAAACTGCCAGGGGTGTGCCGCCGCTCCCAGCGGCCCTCGGGCAGCACCTTGGCCAGATTCGGCAGGCGCCCCGCGGCGGCCAGCTCCGCGGCGACGTCGTACCGGAGCGTGTCCAAGGTCACCAGCAGCAGGTCGTGCCGGCCGACGACGGCGTTCATGTCCGGGGTCGCGGGGTCGTCTCCGCGGTCGCCGAATTCGGGCGGGAGCGGTGTCGTCATGTCGGGCACGGAACTCGATCCTCATCTCGTGCCGCCGGACCCGTGGATCCGTACGGCCGCCAACCTCCCACCAGGGCGTGGACCTGTTCCCCCCACGTGTCCCGGCCCCGGTGCAGCACACCCGGCAGCAGGTCCCCGAACGCGTTGACCTCTCCCACCGCGTGGCGGCGCCGATCCACCGCGAAGAGCAGGTCGACACCGACGTGCAGCGTACGGGGAAAACACTCGGCCGCGCGGACACACGTCGCCATTGCCCGCGCCCACGCGTCCTCCCCGACGGCGGCCCGCACCGCGGGCACGTCGCCGCGCGCGTTGCCCAGGTGCAGGTTCGTCATCGGCGACCGGCTCGACCGCGCGACCACGTGCGTCGCGCGGCCCGCGACGACGAGCACGCGCAGGTCGGTGGCATGCCCGTCGAGGGTCAGTTTCGGCAGCCACGCCTCGACGTGCAGGCCGCCCGGACCGGCATCCGCACCGAGCGCGTCGACGAGCGCCGCGACCTCGGTTTCGTCCCGGTACTTGCGGATCCGCAGCGAGTTGAACAGCGCGACACCGTCCGCGCCGCGTGTCAGTTCCACGGACGTGGTGGCCTGCACCCGCGTTCCGTGCGTCTCCAACGCGACCACCCCGGACGCGGACGACCCGTGCGGCGGCTTGACGAACACCCGCGCGGCGCGTGCGTCGGCCATGCGCTGCCGCAGTTCGGCGTACGACCGCACCGGCGCGGTGGGCCCGGACAGCGCCCGCGGCACGGGAACGTCGTGCGTTTCCAGCAGCGGGTGCGCCCGGCGCTTGTCGAACATCACCGCGATGTCCGCGGGATCGTTCGCCAACCAGGCCCCGGGCGAGGCCGCCGCCGCGGCCTCGATCCGCCCCAGCGCGGCGACGAACTGCGCATGCCGGGTACTGCCGCCCTCGACCCGGTGCGGGTCGCCGTGCGTGCCGCCGAGCAGCGCGTGCACGGCGGGGTCCTCGCCCGGCGAGTCGATCCGCACCGGCCCGGGCGGGAAGGCGAGCGGCGCACCGGAGAGCACGTCGCGCCACGCGACCAGCCGCGGCGCGGGCAGGCCCGCGGCCGCGGCGGCGGCCGCGAAGCCGGTGATCCGGCGGTGGCCGGGATTGCCGACCACGGTGACGAGAGGACGTTCCGGCACGCTGCTACTCCCGCACCTCGATGAACCGGGCATGGAAGGACGGATCCACCTCGGGCTTCGCCAACTTCCCGACCGGCAAAGCGGATTCGACGCGTTTGATCATCGTCCTGGACAGGAAGTGGTGGGTCAGGTCGAGAGACTCGAGGTGGCCGAGCGGCTGCCCGGACAGCAGCGCTTCCGCCCCCGCGTCGCCCAGGGTCCCCATGGACAGGTCGATCGTCCGCAGTTGCGCCGTCAACGGCTCCACGGCGAGTGCGGCGGCGAGCGCGTCGGTCCGGTCGCAGTTGCGCAGGCCCAGGTGGGTGAGCGCGGGGAGGCCGTGGCTGCGCAGCAGCTCCGTCACCTCCGTGACCGCGTCGACGGCGTACTCGTGGTCGCCGAACCACAGTTCGACCCGGGTCAGCGCGGGGAAATCGCCTGCGGCGATGCCGCGCACCATCTCGTCGAGGAGCCCGCAGCCCTCCACCGTGAGGGTGCGCAGGCCGGTGTGCCGCAGGTACGGCGCGAACCACGCCCACGAGCCGCGGACGCCCAGCTCTTCGAGCCGCGGGTAGGCGGTCAGCAGCGCGGTCAGGTCGTCGTGCTCGATCATCGACAGCTCGCACTCTTCGTACGCGATGTCGCCGACGAACAGCGCGGCCAGGTTCGGCAGCCGGTCGGCGGCGGCCGCGATCGCGGCCACCGGCTCGCGGGAGTCGTCGCCGTGTTCGGCATTCCAGTCGCCGACGAGCAGCGCCCGCACCGCGCTGCCGTCGACTTCGTCGAGGAACCGGGCGAACCGCTCGGACCACGTCTCGTCGTCGTGCAGCACCCGCACGCGCCACGCGTACAGCTCCGCGGTGCCCGGCCACGGCTCGCCGACGCCGGGCACGTCCTCGACCGGCAGCCCGCCGAAGGTCTGCAGGTGGTTCGCGGTCACGATGCCGTCCGCCTACTCGGTGACTTCGGCGTAGCGGCCGCTGCCCCAGTCGCGGAGTTGCTCGGGGCTGTCGATGTCGACGGTGACGCCGAGCGGGCGCAGCGTCTTGCGGAGGCGCTCGGACGTGGGGTCCGAGATGAAGTGGTGGTTGATGCGCAGCCGCTTCAGGTGGGTGAGGGGCTGTCCGGCGAGCAGCGCTTCGGCGCCTTCGTCGCCGAGCGTGCCCATCGACAGGTCGAGGGATTCGAGGCGGGCGGTGAGCGGGGCGCCGGCGACGGCGGCGGCCACCGCGTCCTGGATCTCGCTGTTCATGAGGCCGAGGTGGCGCAGGGCCGGGAGGCGTACGCCGGACAGCAGCTCGGCGAGGTCGTCGGCGGTGGCGTCGCCGCCGTACTCGGATATGCCCATCCAGACGTCCAGGCTTTCCAGTGCCGGGAATTCGCACAGGCCGAGGGTGGTGATCACACGGGCCGACAGGCCGCCGCTCTCGAAGGTGAGCTTGCGCAGCCCTTCGTGGCGGAGCGGTTCCAGTGCGGGCGGGTCGCCGGCCTCGTCGCCGCCGCGCACGACGAGTTCCTCGAGCTGCGGGAAGGCCCGCAGGACCGGTGTGAGGTGGCCGATGGTCATCCAGGAGATCTCCGACTCCTCCTGGACGACATCGCCGAGGAAGAGGTGCCGCAGGTTGGGGAACTTGGCGGCGTTCTCCACGAGCAGGGCGAGGGCGGGGCTTTCCTCGGAGAGCTCCTCGTCCCAGCATCCGCACAGCAAGGCCGTGACCCGGGTGGTGTCGACCGAGTCCAGGAAGTAGCGGAAGTGGTCTTCGAAGGTGAGTTCGTCGTCTTCCCACGGGTCGATCCGGATCCGCCAGGCGATCGCGTCGGCGGCGTATTCGGCGGGTCCGACGCCGTAGACCTCGGGCTCGCCGTAGTTGCGGGACGGCTGGGTGCCCGGCTCGATCGACGTCGCTTCCGAGGTGCTCGGACGGAGGTCGGCGACCGGAAGGCCGCCGAAGTAGGGGGCGAATTCGTAGAGGCCCATGCGCTGCTCCTTGCTCCCGGGTGTGTGGTCAGACACGCGGCAGGACGCCGCGTGGGGACGTGCGGTGCTGCTCCGGCGCGTGGCGGGCGGTTCCGCGGGTCATTCGGAGACCTCGACGTAGCGCCAGAACTCGTCGTCGTCCTCGTCTTCGTCGGGCTCCTGCTCGCCGTCGGCGACGAGTGTGACGCCGGTCTCCGCGAAGGCCGCCTCGACGCGCTTCCGCATGGCCTCGGACATGAAGTGGTGGCTCAGGTCCAGTGTGCGGAGGTGTCCGAGGGGCTGTCCGGTGAGCAGGGCTTCGGCGCCTTCGTTGCCCAAGGTGCCCATGGACAGGTCGAGTTCGGCGAGCCGGGAAACGATCGGGGCGGCCGCGACGGCGGCGGCGATCTCGTCCTGGATCTCGCTGTTCATCAGGCCGAGGCGGGTGAGGGCGGGCAGGCCGGTGCCGCGGAGGATGCCTTCCAGGTCGCGGACGGTCGCGGTGCCGCCGTAGTCCTCGACGCCGAGCCAGAGGTCGAGGGTCTCCAGCGCGGGGAACGTGCTCGCGCTCAACGCGCGCACCACATTGCCGGGGAGTCCGCCGGTGCGGAACTCCAGGTGCCGCAGGTTCCCGTGCCGCACCGGGTGCAGGACCGCCTCCTGGCCGCCCTTGACGATCAGCGTCTCCAACTGCGGGAACGCGTCGAACAGCGGGGTGAGGTCGCACTGCAGGATCCAGGAGATCTCGTTCTCCTCCGACGTGATGTCGCCGAAGAAGAGGTGCCGCAGCCCGGGGAGCCGCTCGGCGGCACCGGCGAGCAGCCGGACGGCCTCCTTCGAGTCCTCGCCGGGCTCCCACATGCCGACCAGCAGCGCGGACACCTGCGCGGTGTCGACGGTGTCGAGGAACCGCGCGACGTGCTCCGCGAACCTCTCGGTGCGCGGATAACTGTCGATCCGCAACCGCCATGCCGCGTCGGCCGCCGCCGGCAACGGCTTCGCCTGCCGCGCCGCGGCATTGTCGGCCCGTGTCCCCTTGGGGTTCGGCAACGCGGGAAGCTCGACCACGGGCAGGCCAACGAACCGCTCTTCGCGAGCGTATCTCGACATGGCACATGCCTACCAGAGCGCGGTGACTGCCGGGCGGGGAGTGGGCGTCGTGCACGCCCGCTCCGCCCCCGGCTCGCGCCCCCGCGCTCCCGCCTGAGGGAAAACCCTGCTGCGCCCGCTCCGCCCGACGCGCTACGTTGTTCTCAGAGCAAGAAATTCTCAGAATGAGAACAACCAAGGCGAGGGCGGAACCATGCCGGCGGTCGGATCACCCCACGGGCCCAACGAGCAAGCCTGGCTTGCCGCCTACGACCCGCGGGCGTTCGCGCCCGTCGCCGTCACGGTCGATGTCGTCGCCCTCACGATCCGGCACCGTGCCGACACCGGCGTCAAGGCACTCCACGTGCTGACGATCCGCCGCGGCGGCATGCCCTACGCCGGACACCTCGCCCTCCCCGGCGGCTTCGTGCGCGCCGCCGAGGACGAAGACCTCGACGACGCCGCGGTCCGCGAACTCGCCGAGGAGACCGGCCTCGCCGCGCACGGGGGCGGCGAGGCCGGGCAGTCCCGCGGATCCGGATCCGGCGACGGCGCGGCCAACGGCCATGCGACCGCCGCCCGCCCGCCGATCCCGCGCCTCCACCTGGAGCAGCTCGGCACGTACGGCGCACCCGGTCGGGACCCTCGCATGCGCGTCGTCTCCGTCGCGTACCTGGCGTTCGCCCCCGACCTGCCCGACGCCACCGCGGGCGGCGACGCCGCCGCCGCGTCCTGGATCCCCGTCGACACCCTTGACCCCGGCGAACTCGCCTTCGACCACGCGCGGATCCTCTCCGACGGTCTGGAGCGCGCCCGCGCCAAGCTCGAATACACGCCCCTCGCCACCGCCTTCACCGGCCCCGAGTTCACCGTCACGGAACTCCGCGAGGTCTACGAAGCGGTGTGGGGCGAACCCCTGCACCCCGGCAACTTCCACCGCAAGGTGCTGTCCGTGCCCGGCTTCGTCGAGGACACCGACACCACCACCGCCCGCGGCGGCGCCCGCGGCGGCAGGCGCGCCCGGCTCTACCGGGTCGGCGGCGCCCGCCTGCTGCACCCGGCGCTGCTGCGCCCGTCCCGGGAGGGAAACCAGTGACCGGCATGCCCCCACGTACGGCGCCCGCGCTGCCGAAGACCCTGGAGGAGGCACTCGAACTGGTCGGCGGGGCCACCGAACCCGACGACCTCTTCGGGCCCTACGACGGCACCCCGGAGGCCTGCCTGCGCTCCGGCGGCCGCCGCTACCGCGCCCTCGCGCGCATGCTGCACCCCGACACCGTCCCCGACGACCGCAAGGCCGCCGCCCAAGCGGTCTTCACCCGGCTGTCCGAACTGTGGCTGCGCTACCAGCAGACCATCACCGGAGTGACGGGCCGCCAGGTCGTCATCACCACCCGGAAACGCGCCTACTCCGTCGGCGGCGAGCGGGCCCGCGGCGACGTCGCGAACCTGCTGAAGGTCACCTACGCCGACGCCGACGGCGGCGAGGTCCGCGCGCTGCTGAAGATCCCGCGCTCGGTCGCCGACAACGACCTCATGGAGCGCGAGGCCGCGGCCCTCGAGCGGATCGGCAGGGACGGCGACCCGGAGTACCGGGCGTACGTGCCCGGGCTCGTCGAGTCCTTCCGGCACCGCGACGCCGGCTCCGGCAGCGAACGCCGCGCCAACGTCGTCGCCCGGGTGCGCGGCTTCCGCTCGCTGACCGAAGTCCGCGAGGCGTACCCGGACGGCCTGGACGCCCGCGACGTCGCGTGGATGTGGCGCCGCCTGCTGGTCGCCCTCGGCTACGCGCACCGCGCCGGCGTCGTGCACGGCGCCGTCGTGCCCGACCACGTCCTCATCGAGCCGCGCGAGCACGGCCTGGTCCTCGTCGACTGGTGCTACGCGACCGTCCTCGAACCGGTCGCGCCGGGCCCGGGCGGCCGCGTGCTCACCGGTCCGCCGATCGGCCCGTCGTTCAAGCTGTCGAACGGCCGGAAGTCCGGCGGAGGCGTGCCGCCCCCCGACGGGCCCGACGGCGGCAGGACGACCCCGCGGCCCGCCCGGTTCCACCCGGCCGCGGAGCACGTCCCGGCGATGCTCGACCGGTTCGCCGACCTGTACCCGCCGGAAGTGCCCGGGAAGCAGCCGCCGGACACGTCCACCGACATCTTCATGGCCACCCGGTGCATGACCTACCTGCTCGAACCCGGCGCACCGAAGCCGCTGTTCCGCTTCGCCCGCGGCTGCACCCTGCCCGCCCCGGCGCGCCGCCCGCACGACGCGTGGAAGCTCCTCGGCGAACTCGACGAGCTGCTCGGCCGCCTGTACGGCCCGCGCAAGTTCCGGCCGTTCAGCATGCCGGGCCGGCGCTGAGCACCCCCTGACCGCACGACATCCCCCTCGGAGGGAAACCATGGGAAGCGGCAACTGGTCCACCAACGTCTACGACGCCGCGCAGAGCCTCAACGCGCGCATGGGCCGCAGTGCCTTCGACTACAGCGACACCACCCGCGGCAGCATCCCGCGCGACAAGTGGGCGGCGCACGCCGACCTCGACCCGCGCGGCGTCGGCGTCCGGGAGAGCCGGGACAGCGACGAACACCCCACCTCCCTCGCCATATCCGTGCTGTTCGACGTCACCGGCTCCATGGGCTCGGTGCCGGTCACCCTGCAGACCAAGCTGCCGGAGCTTTTCGGCCTGCTGCTGCGCAAGGGCTACGTCGACCACCCGCAGATCCTCTTCGGCGGCATCGGCGACGCGACGTGCGACCGCGTGCCGCTGCAAGTCGGCCAGTTCGAGTCCGACAACCGCATGGACGACCAGCTCGGCAACATCCTGCTGGAAGGCGGAGGCGGCGGGCAGAAGACCGAATCGTACGAACTGGCCCTGTACTTCATGGCCCGGCACACCGAACTCGACTGCCTCGACAAGCGCGGCAAGCGCGGCTACCTGTTCATCATCGGCGACGAGATGCCGTACAACCGGGTGAAGCGCCGCGAGGTCGACGCGGTGATCGGCGACACGATCGGCGAGGACATCCCGATCGAGGCGATCGTGGCCGAATTGCAGCGCAAGTTCGAGGTGTACTACATCCTCCCGGCCGGCACGTCGTACGTCGGCGACACCGAAGTCCTCGGCATCTGGCGCAAGCTTCTGCGGCAGAACGTCATCGAACTCGACGACCTCGACGCGGTCTGCGAGACCATCGCGCTGACCATCGGGCTCGCCGAGGACGCCATCGACCTCGACGAAGGCCTCGGCCACCTGCGCGACGTCGGCGCCGCCGACAACCAGGTCGGCTCGGTCTCCCGCGCCCTCGCGTCCTACGCGGAAGGCCGCGGCGGCCCCGTCGCCACCACCGGAAGCCTTCCCGGACTCGACGGGGACGCCCCGGCCGCCGGGACGACCCGGCTCTGAGCCGGGACACCCCGCACAGAGCCCCGCACCGCGATGCCAGGGACGGCCCCACTGAACGGCTCCGCACCACGCCATTCCGCACCACGCCATTCCGCACCACGCCATTCCGCACCACGCCATTCCGCACCACGCCACACCGCCGTCGTCGACCTCGGCTTCGGGGACGCCGGCAAAGGCACGGTCGTGGCGCACCTGTGCCAAGCCGCCGCCGACCGCGGAAACGCGGCCGGCGGCGGCTTCGGCGCCGTCGTCCGCTTCAACGGCGGCGCGCAGGCCGCGCACAACGTCGTCACCGACGACGGGCGCCACCACACCTTCGCCCAGTTCGGCTCCGGCTCCTTCACCCGCGGAGTGGAGACCCACCTGTCGCGCCTCATGCTCGTCGACCCGCTCGCGCTCACCGCGGAGGCCGACCACCTGGAGGCGCTCGGCGTCCCCGACCCGTTCGGCCGCCTGACCGTCGACCGCGAAGCACTGCTCACCACCCCCTACCACGCCGCCGCCAACCGCCTCCGCGAACAAGCCCGCGGCGCCGGGCGGCACGGCTCGTGCGGCATGGGCATCGGCGAGACGGCCGCATACGCCCTCGCCCACCCCGAGACCGCACCGCGCGCGGGCGACTGCGACGCACCCGAACGGCTGCGCGCCCGACTGCGTGCCCTCCACGACCGGCTCACCGACGAACTCGGGCCGCTGCCCGACGTCCCGCCGGTCGACGCGTGCGCCGCCGTCTACCAGGCGTTCGGCGCCGCGGTGCGGCTGGTGGACCGCGCGTACGGCGCCCGCCTGCTCCGCACGACCCGCGTCGTCTTCGAAGGCGCCCAAGGCGTCCTGCTGGACGAATGGCACGGCTTCCACCCCTACACCACGTGGTCCACGACGACCTTCGCCCACGCGGAAGCCCTGCTCGCCGAAGCGGGTCCGGCCGGCGACGTGCTGCGCCTGGGAGTCGTCCGGACGTACACCACCCGCCACGGCCCCGGCCCCCTCCCCACCGAGGACACCGCCGCGACCGCAGCTCTCCCCGACACGCACAACGGCACCGGGCGCTGGCAGGGCGCCTTCCGGGTCGGGCACTTCGACGCGGTCGCACACCGCTACGCCGTCGACGTGTGCGGCGGCGTCGACGCCGTGGCGCTCACCCATCTCGACGCACCGCTGCGCCATCCGGATCTGCGGATCTGTCGTAGTTACGCGATCGACGGCCGCCAGGTGTCCCGGCTTCCCGTCGGCGAGCCCGGCGACCTGGACCGCCAAGCGGAACTGACGGCCCGTCTGCTGCGCGCGTCGGCGTCGGTGGAGCAGGTGCTGTCGGTCCCTTCGGGGCCGCCGGTTGCGCCTGTTGCGCCGGGGGAGCGTGGGACCCCGTCGGCGTCGAACACCCGGGGCACGGCCGCCGCCTGGTCGGCCGCGGTCGCCGACGCCCTCGGCGCACCCGTTGTACTGCATTCGTATGGTCCGCGCACGGGTGACAAGCAGGCGAACGCGACCGCGGTGCCGAGCCCGGCCGATCGGGCCGCCGACACGCCCGCCCGATGACGAATCGGCCGGTGACAGGCCCGATAGACTGGTGTTACTGTCCAGTAACAAGATGAGGCGCGCGTTCGAGTGCCGGAAGGAAAGCGGATCATTCGCCCGTTTGCCGGGGCGGTGGTCAGGTTCCCTTCCGGGGGCGCGTAGTCTCGACCCAGAAAGTTGACGGACCGTCACATGATGGGCGTGCCGAAGCGTTTGTCCGCGTGCGTGCGCACCGCCGCGCGTGGGCAGGACGTCTCGGGGCGGACATCACAGGACCGAAGGGGCCGGAGCCGTTCCTGCTGCCGGGGACGCCGTACAGGAGTACTACTGCGCAGATGCAATGATGCGGGAGTGATCGAACACCCGGCTCTGAGCAAGCTGCCGGGTGGGGCCATAGCGGCGTCTTCGGACGGGCATGACACCCTCGGACCGGCACCTGGGTGACCGGACGACCACAGGAGAACTGTTGTGAAAATCGTTGTCTGCGTGAAGTACGTGCCCGACGCCACCGGTGACCGCGGGTTCAACGAGGACGGCACGTCCGACCGCGAGTCGGTCGACTCGCTGCTCTCCGAACTCGACGAGTACGCGATCGAGCAGGCGCTGCAGATCGTCGAGTCGGGCGTCGAGGCGGAGATCACCTACCTGACGGTCGGCCCCGACGACGCCAAGGACGCGCTGCGCAAGGCGCTCGCGATGGGCGGCGACAAGGCGATCCACGTCAACGACGACGACATCCAGGGAACCGACGCGCTCGGCACGTCGCTGATCCTCGCGAAGGCGATCGAGAAGTCCGGCTACGACCTGGTCGTCTGCGGCATGGCCTCGACCGACGGCAACATGGGCGTCGTCCCGGCGATGCTCGCCGAGCGCCTCGGCGTCCCGCAGGTCACCTTCCTCGACGAGGTCAAGGTCGAGGGCGGCGTGGTCAAGGGCCGCCGCGAAGGCGACGTCGCGTCCGAGCAGATCGAGGCGAGCCTGCCCGCCGTCGTGTCCGTGACCGACCGCACCGGCGAGGCCCGCTTCCCGTCGTTCAAGGGCATCATGGCGGCGAAGAAGAAGCCGCTGGAGAAGCTGGACCTGGACGACCTGGGCGTCGCGTCCGACGAGGTCGGCCTGTCCGCCGCCTGGTCGACGGTCGACTCCGCCACCGCCCGCCCGCCGCGCAGCAAGGGCGAGGTCGTCGAGGACGAAGGCGACGGCGGCGTGAAGCTCGCGGAGTTCCTCGCCGCGAAGAAGTTCATCTGAGTCGGGCAGCACCGGACCTTACGACTATCCCCGGGCTTCACCGGACAAGGAGAGAATGCTGTGGGTGAGATCCTCGTTCTCGTCGACCACGTCGACGGAGCCGTTCGCAAGCCGACCCTGGAACTGCTGACCCTGGCGCGCCGCCTGGGCGAGCCGTCCGCGGTCTTCCTCGGTAAGGGCGCCGACGCCGCGACCGAGACCCTGGGCCGCTACGGCGCCCAGAAGGTGTACGTCGTCGACGCCGCCGAAATCGACGACTACCTCGTCGTCCCGAAGGCCGACGCGCTCGCGCAGATCGCGCAGTCGGCGAACCCGGCCGCCATCCTCGTGCCGTCGTCCGCCGACGGCCGCGAGATCGGTGCCCGTGTCGCGGTGCGCCTGGGCTCGGGCCTGATCACCGACGCCGTCGACGTGGTCGCCGGCGAGAACGGCCCGGAGACCGAGCAGTCGGTCTTCGCCGCCACGTACCAGGTCCGCGCGCACGTCACCAAGGGCACGCCGGTCATCACCGTCAAGCCGAACGCGGCGACCCCGGAGGAGGCCCCGGCCACCCCCGCCGTCGAGTCCGTCTCGGTTTCCTTCTCGGCCGCCGCCACCGGCACGAAGATCGTCTCGCGCGCCCCGCGCGAGAAGTCCGACCGCCCCGAGCTGACCGAGGCCGACATCGTCGTCTCCGGCGGCCGCGGCGTGAACGGCGCCGAGAACTTCGTGGTCATCGAGCGCCTCGCGGACTCCCTCGGTGCCGCGGTCGGTGCCTCACGCGCCGCCGTCGACGCCGGCTGGTACCCGCACAGCCACCAGGTCGGCCAGACCGGCACCCAGGTCTCCCCGCAGCTCTACATCGCCGCGGGCATCTCCGGCGCGATCCAGCACCGCGCGGGCATGCAGACCTCCAAGACCATCGTCGCCATCAACAAGGACGAGGACGCCCCGATCTTCGACCTGGTCGACTACGGCGTGGTCGGCGACCTGTTCAAGGTCGTCCCGCAGCTGGAAGAAGAGATCAACAAGCGCAAGTAAGGCCCCAGGCCTACCGCTTCGCCGCACCGGCCCCCGATTCCGCATGGAATCGGGGGCCGGTGGCGTTCGGGGGTTCGTCGGTGCGGCCCCGTCGGCTACTGTCGGCTCCCGGAGCCCGAGGAGGCGCCATCACCGACCCGAAGTTCCGGATCATGAGCTGGGACGAAGACGAAGCCCTCGGCGAATGCCAGGACATCGACGGCCTGTTCGTTCCCGACGACACACCGCCGAGGAATCGGCTCGTGCTGCTGGGCTGCTCGTCGGCCGACGCCATCCGCGAGGCCTTCGCGTCCCCACGGCGGCCGTCCTACCTGGAATGGGAAGAAGTCGGCAGCGCGGGCGACGCGATCGGGGCCTACTACGCCGACGCCCCGCACCTCGTCGACATCCGGCCCTGCCTGCGCGATCTCCGCCGGCACGATGTCGTGGTCGAATACGGCGACGGGGGCGCCATCCCCGGCACCAGCGCGCCTCCTTATACGCACGTCCCCTTCTCCTCGGGCTACCGGCTCCGGGCCCACGAGGGCGACACGGCCCGCGAACTCGGCACCTTCCGCCAAGAGTCCTGGCTCGTCACCCACGACGACGAACCCGACGTCCCGATGACCTTGGTCGGTTGTGCGCCCGGCGACGGTCTCCGCCGCATCCTCGCTTCCACGAGCCCGCGCCGCCGGGACGTCGGCCCCGTGTTGCTTTATCTCCTCGACCGGGACGGCGGTGTCGCCCACATCGAGTCCTGCCGCATGACCGTCGGCGACGCGCGTCCGTCACGCCTCGGCGGCGGGCTCCTCGACATCACCGTGACCGGCCCCGCCTGGACGCGCCCGGTCGTGGACGCCGCCGAGGTGTGGGACCTGTGGCTGAAGGGCAGGCCCACGGAGCCCGGTTCGTGGACCGGGCTGTCCGCCCGCGGCCGAGCGGAATGGCTGGCCCGGGCGGTCCCCGCCCGCCACGGTTTCGCCGTCGGCTCGTCCGACAGCCCCGCCGGAACCGTCTACGAACTCGACGGCAGCCACGTCACCGACGAGGCCGGCTTCTTCTGCGCCTTGGGGGAAGCCGTCAACGGTGCCGGCGGCTACTTCGGCAGGTGTCTCGCCGCGCTGGACGACTGCCTGGGCGGCGGGTTCGGCGCCAGGAGGCCGTTCACCCTGGTCTGGCGTCACTCCGACGTGGCGGCCCGGCACGCGGCGGAGGCCGGTGCCTCGTGGTTGGCCGACTGTGTGGACCTCTTGCGGAGTTCCGGCGTCGACGTGCGGATGTCCTGACCGCCCGACGCTGCGGCCGCGGACGAACGGGCGCGGCGTCCCCGACGCTCGCCCAGCGCCCATACTCCGAGCCCCGTCAGGGCGAAGGCCGCGCCCAGGGCGCATACCGCGTGCCAGCCGGCCGCGGCGTAGAGGGTGGTGGCGGTGATGGCGCCCAGGGCGCTGCCGAGGGAGTAGAAGACCATGTAGCCGCCGATGAGGCTGCTGCCTGCGTCGGGGCGCAAGGCGTAGAGCACCGTTTGGTTCGTGACATGCACGGCTTGCACCGCCAAGTCCAGGACGATCGCCCCCACCACCAGCGCCCACAGGGTCGAGGTGGTTGCGGCGAGGGGCAGCCAGGACAGGGCCAGCAGGGCGAGGCCGCCGCCGGTGACGTGGCGGGCGTAGCCGCGGTCGGCGAGGCGTCCCGCCGGGGACGCGGCGAGGGCGCCGGCCGCTCCCGCCAGGCCGAAGGCGCCGATCGCGGAGTGCGAGAGCGTGTACGGCGGTTCGCTCAACGGCAGGGCGACACTGCTCCACAGGGTGCCGAACGATGCGAACAGCAGCAGCGCGATCGCCGCACGCTGTCGGAACAGCTTTTCGGTGCGCAGGAGTTCCGGCAGTGAGCCGAGCAGCTTGCGGTACGGGGGCGGCGTCGGCCGGGCGCCGCCGGAGGGGAGGATGCGCGCGAGTGCGGCCGCGACGGCGACGCTCAGCACCGCCGATGCCGCGTATACCGAGCGCCAGCCCGCGGCGTCCGCGAGCAACCCGGCGACGGTGCGCGCGAGCAGGATCCCGACCACGATCCCGGCGGTGACCGTGCCCACGACGCGACCGCGGGACGCCTCGTCGGCGAGTGCGGCGGCCGACGCGACGAGAAGCTGCGTCACCACCGCGAGGAGCCCGACGGCGGCGAAGGCCGCGAAGAGCACGGCCGGGGACTGCGCCGTCGCGACCGCGGTCAGTGCGACGGCCAGCGTCAGCATCTGGGCGACGGCGAGGCGCTTGCGGTCGAGCCGGTCGCCCAGCGGGACGAGCAGCAGCAGGCCGATGCCGTAGCCGAGTTGGGTGAGGGTGACGACGGCGCCGACGGCGCGCTCGCCGATGCCGAAGTCGGCGCCGAGGGTGGCGAGCAGCGGTTGCGCGAAGTACACGTTCGCCACCGAGGCGCCCGCGGCGACGGCGAACAGGAGCGCGGCTCCGGGCGGGAGGCCGGTGGGGGCGGCGTTGCGGGCGTTGCGGGCGTTGGGGCGCAGTGCGGACACGGCGGCTCCTCTCTGGTTTCAAGATGAAACCAGAGGGACGTTAGCCGCCAGTGGTAGCATGATGCAACCACGAAAGCCCGGGAGGTCCGGAGATGGTGAAACGCACGCGGTTCGACGCGGAGCCGTGCCCGGTCGCGCGGTCCGTCGACGCGATCGGCGACTGGTGGTCGCTGCTCATCGTGCGCGACGCGTTCGACGGGAGCCGGCGGTTCGGCGACTTCCAGCGCGGGCTCGGGATCGCCAGGAACATCCTCACCGCCCGGCTGCGCGGCCTCGTCGACGCCGGGATCCTCGACCGGCAGCCTGCCGCGGACGGCAGTCCCTACCAGGAGTACGTGCTCACGCCCCGGGGCCGCGACCTGTTCCCGGTCGTGGTCGCCCTGCGCCAGTGGGGCGAACGGCACTTCTTCGCACCCGGCGAGCCCCGGTCGGAACTCCTCGACCGCCGCGACGGCAAGCCGCTGGCCCCGCTGGAGATCCGCGCCGCGGACGGCCGGCGCGTGGAAGCGCCGGAGACGGAAGTGCGGAAGGTGCCGGAGGGGGAGTGACCCGGCTTCTCCCGGCCCGGTCGGCGTCCGATCCGGGCCGGGTGCGGTCCTTGCGTCAGTGCTTCTCGCGGTACGTGTGCAGCGGCTCCGCCACCGACGCGTCGGTGCTGACCCGGCGCCGGTCCGGTTCGACGGCCGTGAGGGCCGTGGCCGGGCGGAGGCTGACGAGGGAGCGGGCGGCGAGGTCCTGGTAGACCTTGGTGCCGTTGGCCTTCCAGGCGAGTTCGGCGTCGGACAGTTCGCGGGTCACCTTCGCGGGGGATCCCGCCGCGAGGTGCTTTTCGGGGACGACGGTGCCCGCCTTCACGAAGCTGTTGGCGGCGACGAAGGCGTAGGCGCCGAGGTCGACGCCGTCCATGACGACCGCGTTCATGCCGACCAGGACGCCGCGGCCGACGCGGCAGCCGTGCAGGATCGCGCCGTGGCCGATGTGGCCGTCTTCTTCGATGACCGTGTCGGTGCCGGGGAAGCAGTGCACGACGCAGCCGTCCTGGACGTTCGCGCCCGCGCCCACGGTGATCCGGCCGAAGTCGCCGCGGAGACTGGCCAGCGGGCCGATGTAGCAGTGCGGGCCGATGATCACGTCGCCGAGCAGGACGGCGTCCGGGTGCACGAACGCCGTCGGGTCGATCACAGGGACCACGGAGTCGATCTCGTATACCCGGGCCATGCCTGTCTCCGTTCCGTCGCAGCTCCCCCGCGGAGCCAGTATTGCTGACGGTGCGTCAGGTTTGGTGGGTGCCCGGCCTCACTCCTCGCCGAGGGCCGCTTCGTACGCCGCCAGCGTCCCGGTGAACACCGCCCGCTCCGCCGGGGTCAGCGGCTCCAGCGCCTTGCGCCACGCCCCCGCGCTGCGGCCCAGCCAGGCCCGGATCGCGGGCTCCTGGGCCGCCGCGATCCCGACGATGGCCTTGCGCCGGTCGGACGCGTCGGGGGAGCGCTCCAGAATGCCCTGCCTGGCGAGGTCGCCGACCATCAGGCTCACCGTCGCCGGCGCCACCTCCAGCCGCGCGGCCAGCTCGTTGACCGGCATCGGGCCGTCGAACACCAGATAGGCGAGCAGCGACAAATGCCGCGGCGCCAGCGTGAACCCCCGGAGTTCGGGCGGCACGCCGAGCCGCTTCGCCCGCCCGACGATCCGCGGCATGAGCAGCAGCAGCGTCCGGATCGCGTCGTCGACGTCGACCCCCGGCGCGGCGTCGCGGGCCGGGGCGTCTCCCGGATCGGTTGACACCGGCGCGTCACCTCCATGGCTTCGAGAGCAAAGATACTGGGGACCTGCCGCGCGAGGAACGCCGCGTGATGGTCGAGGTGTTGCGGCGCGTGGAAGCGATCGCGGGGATGTCGGCCGGGGGGCAAAGGCCACGGCGCGCCGCGCAAAGCGGCAGGCTCCGGGCCGCGGACGCGGACCCGGAGCCTGCCGTCGAACCGAGGGGCGGATCAGCCCTGCACGCGGTTCCCGTCCATGCCCGCGTTCGGCGCCGCCTTCGCGACCAGGTCGGGGATGACGTCGGAGAGTTCCGCCGGGCTCCAGCGGCTGCCCTTGTCGACGGTCGGGCCGTTGGCCCAGCCCTCGGCGACCGAGATCGAGCCGCCCGCGACCGAGAAGACCCGGCCGGTGACGCCCGCCGACGCGGTCGAGCCGAGCCACACGACCAGCGGCGAGATGTTCTCCGGCGCGAGCTTCTCCGCCGCCTCGGACTTGTCGCCGATGAGGCCGGCCAGGTCCTCGGTCATGCGAGTGAGCGCGGTCGGGGCGATCGCGTTGACCGTGACGCCGTAACGGCCGAGTTCCTGCGACGCGATGACCGTGAACGCGGCGATGCCGGCCTTCGCCGCGCCGTAGTTCGTCTGCCCGACGTTGCCGAAGATGCCCGACGGCGACGACGTGTTGATGATGCGCGCGTCGACGGCCTCGCCCGCCTTGGCGAGATTGCGCCAGTGCGCGGCCGCGTGGTGCGCCGGGCCGAACGTGCCCTTCAGGTGGACCTTGATGACCGCGTCCCACTCGGCTTCGCTCATGTTGGTCAGCATGCGGTCGCGCAGGATGCCCGCGTTGTTGACCAGCACGTCGATCCGGCCGAAGGTGTCGATCGCCAACTGGATCAGCGACGCCGCGCCGTCCCACGTCGAGATGTCCTCGGCGTGCGCGACGGCCTCGCCGCCCGCGGCGACGATCTCGTCCACCACGGCCTGCGCCGGTCCCGTGGACGCGCCCGTGCCGTCGCGCGAGCCGCCGAGGTCGTTGACGACGACCTTCGCACCCTCCGCGGCGAATGCCAGCGCGTGGGAGCGCCCGATGCCGTTGCCCGCGCCGGTGATCACGACCACGCGGCCGTCGCAGATGCCCATTCAGTCCTCCTGGACCCGGATCAATTGCTGACGCTCAATCAATAGCGTCACGATAACCGGGGACGCCAGAGCGAGAGAGGGCGAGCCTGGGATCCGCGGGCGGCAGCGGACGGCGCCGCACGCTTTCCGCCAACCCGTCCGCGCGGTCGCGGAGCGCGTTCAACAGCGGCGTGGCGGCGCTGCCGCGGCGGACCGCGGCGAACAGGTGGCGCCGCGGCGCGGGGGCGCGCAGCGGGCGCACCGCGACGCCGGGCGGCGCCGACGCGAGCGACATGTGCGGCATCATCGCCACGCCGAGACCGGCGGCGACCAGCGCGTACATCGCGCCGAAGTCGGTGACGTGGTGCCGTACGCGCGGCTGGAAACCGGCCTGGCCGCAGGCCTGCGCGGCGAGCGCGTGGCACGCGGTGCCTTCCGCGGTGAGCACCCACTCCTCGTCGACGAGGTCCGCGGCCAAGTCGAGTTCGGGGAGGTCGGCGAGCGGGTGCCCGGCGGGCAGCGCCATGTGGACGGGCTCGCTGAGCAGCGGGTGCAGCACCAGCGTCGGGTGGTCCGCGGCCGGCACCTGCGGCGAGTTCATGACCACCGCGAGGTCGAGGTCGCCCGCGACGAGCAGCGGGATGGCGTCCTCGGTCTCCTTCTCGACGATCGCGAACCGCCAGCCCGGGTGGGTTTCCCGGACGTGCGCGACCGCGGGCGCCACGAGCGACGCGAGCGCGGTCGGGAACCCGCCGACCCGGGCTTCGCCGACGCCGCCGTGCGCGTGCGCGGCCAGGTCGGCGCGGGCGCGTTCGAGCTGGACGCCGATCGCGTCGGCATGGGTGAGCAGCACGCGGGCCGCGCCGGTGAGCCGGACGCCGCGCCCGTGGCGCTCCAGCAGCGGGACGCCCGCTTCCTTGGCGAGCACCGCCAACTGCTGGGACACCGCCGACGGGGTCAGGTGCAGGCTCTCCGCGGCCGCGGCGACCGTGCCGTGCCGGGCGAGGGTCTGGAGGATCCGCAGCCGCTTCAGGTCCATTCAGGAAAACTACCGAATGGCTCCCGGAAAAAGTAGCTGGTCCTGAGGATGGGCCCGCCGGAACACTGGCGGTCATGCCGCAATCGCCGCAATCGCCGCAGGTACCCCAGGTCCTCCAGGTCCCCCAGGTCCCCCAGATCCCGCACCTCCCGCAGATGCAGCGCTCTCACACGCTCCAGGCCGCCCTGGTCGCCGTCATCTGGGGCCTGAACTTCGTCGCCATCGACTACGGCCTCGACGCGTTCCCGCCGCTGCTGTTCGCGGCCCTGCGGTTCACGTTCGTCGCCCTGCCCGCGGTGTTCTTCGTGCCGCGGCCGCGGGTGCCCGTGCGGATCGTGGTCGGCGTCGGCATGCTCGTGTGCGTCGGCCAGTTCGGCTTCCTGTTCACCGCGATGCACCTGGGCATGCCCGCCGGGCTGTCGTCGATCGTCCTGCAGTGCCAGGCGATGTTCACCGTGCTGTTCGCGATGGCGTTCCTCGGCGAACGCCCGGCGCGCGGCAGGCTCGCCGCGCTGGGCGTGGCGGCGGCCGGACTGATGGTCATCGCGGCCGGACGCGGGCAGAGCGCCGGAATCGGCGCGTTCCTCCTGGTCGTGGCGGCGGGCGCGTCGTGGGCGCTGGGCAACGTGCTGACCCGGAAGGCGGGCAGCGCGGCCGGGTTCGGGCTGGTGGTGTGGTCGGGGCTGGTCGCGCCGCTGCCGCTGTTCGGGCTGTCGCTGGCCTTCGAAGGCTGGTCGGCCGACCGGGACGCGCTCACCGGCATCGGCCCGTCCGGGATCGCCGCACTGCTCTACATCGTCGTGGTGTCGACGTTCGCCGGCTACGGCCTGTGGAACAACCTGCTCGGCCGCTTCCCGGCCGCCGCCGTCGCGCCCTACACCCTGCTCGTCCCGGTCGTCGGCATCGCCGCCGCGGCCGCCGTCCTCGGCGAACGCCCCACCGGGTGGGACTGGGCCGGGGGAGCGGTCGTCATGGCCGGCATCGCGCTGATGAACCTGCCGGCCCGCCGCCGCGCCGTGCCGCGCGAGCCCGCACCCACCCGCGAGCCCGCACACACGCAAGCGCGGGACCCCCGCCGAATCCGGCAGGAGTCCCGCGCCGCGGACAGTGCCGACCCGGTCGTTACCGGGTGACTACCGCATGACCGCTGTTCGGTTGCTTCGGTTACTTGGTGATGCCGAAGCGGTCCAGGCCGTACGCCTTGATGGCGTTGCCGCGGAACAGCTTGTAGCACTCCTCCTGCGTCAGGCCCGCGTTGGTGGCGATCTCCGTCGCGACCTTCAGCGTGTGCGGGAACGTCGCGTCGGCGTGCGGGTAGTCGACCTCGAAGCAGATCTGGTCGATGCCGATGATGTCGCGGTTCTTCAGGCCGATCTCGTCGTCGAAGATGCAGCCGTAGACGCGGTCCTTGATGTACGACGACGGCTTGTTCGCCAGCGACGAACCGAAGTCGTTGTCGTCGCGCTCGGCCCACAGCTTGTCGGCGCGCTCCAGCACGTACGGCATCCAGCCGACCTGGCCCTCGGCGTACGCGATCTTCATGTTCGGGAAGCGGTCGAACACGCCCGAGAAGATGTAGTCGACCAGCGAGCCCATCGCGTTCTGGAAGGTCAGCGTGGACGACACGATGAACGGCGCGTCGGGCGACGTCGACGGCATCTTCGACGACGAACCGATGTGCATGTTGATGATCGTGCCGGTCTCTTCGCAGGCCTGGAAGAACGGGTCCCAGAACCGGCCCTTGTCGTGCACCGACGGCAGGCCCAGCGGCACCGGGTTCTCCGAGAACGCCACCGCGAACGAGCCCTTGGCCGCGCAGCGCCGCACCTCGGCCGCCGCCAGCTGCGGGTCCCACAGCGGGATCAGCGTCATCGGCAGGAGGATGCCCTTGCCCTCACCGGCACACCACTCGTCGATGATCCAGTCGTTGTACGCCTGGACGCAGAGCAGCGCCAGCTCCTTGTCCTGGCGCTCCAGGAACGCCTGGCCGCAGAACCGCGGAAGGATGTTCGGGAAGCAGATCGACGCGTCCGTGTGGTTCGCCGCCATGTCCTTCAGTCGCTCGGACTGGATCCACGCACCCGGACGGATGTCGTCGAAGGTGACCGGCGTCACGTCCAGCGTGTCGAAGCCGACCGCCGCGGACAGCTTCGGGAACGGGTAGACCAGGTCGTCGTACAGCCACCAGTCGCACCACTCGCCGTCCTCGACGCCCTTCTCGTACGAGAAGACGCCGCCGACGAAGTTGAACTTCGCCTTCTCGCGCACCACGCGCGGACCGCGGTCCTTGAACTTCGCCGGGAGCCGGTCCTGCCACAGGTTCGGCGGCTCGACGACGTGGTCGTCGACCGAGATGATGCGGGGGATTTCCAGCGTCATGATGCGGCTCCTGATCCGTGCCCTGGCCTGTCCCCTCCAGGAAACCCGCTGCGCCCGGCCCGGCCAAGCCCCCAGTCCCGGCTAACGTTATTCCGCACGGGCATATCCTGGCGGCATGGACTTGCGGGATCTGCGGAGCTTCCTGGCCGTCGCCGAAGAACGCCACTTCGGCCGCGCGGCCGCCCGCCTCTACCTGTCGCAGCCCATGGTGTCCAAGGCGGTCCGCCGTCTTGAGCAGCAACTGGGCGTCCGCCTGGTCGACCGCAGCTCGCTGCCGGTCACCCTGACCCCGGTCGGCGAGCAGTTCCGGCGGCAGGTCGACGACGCGCTGCGGCTCCTCGACGACGCCTGCGCGGACGTCCGCCGACGCGCCTCCCGGGAAGCCGGGCAGGTGCGTGTGGGGTATACCTCAGGCCTCGGCCCGTCGCTCGTCTCCACCGCCATCTCCGCCCTGCACATCCGCCACCCGGAACTCCGCGTGCAGTGGACCAGCGAACCCACCGCCCGCCAGGTCGCCGACGTCCGCGAAGGCGTCCTCGACGCCGGCATCGGTTGGATGCCCGACCTCGGCCCCGGCCTCGGCTCCGCCCGAGTCGGCACCTTCGCCTTCGTCGCCCTGCTGCCCGCCGACCACGAGCTGGCCGCCCGCGACTCGGTCGACCTCTCCGAGCTGGTCCGCGGCGAACCCATCATCGTCTGGCCCCGAGGCCCCCACCCCCGCCTCTACACCCGCGTCACCGACGCGCTGCGCCGCGCGGGCGCGGACGACATCGTCGAGGCGTACGGCAGCGTCGACGACGTCATCGCCCGCGTCGTCGACCGCCAAGGCGTCGGCATCTCCCCCCGCAGCTGGGCCCGCCAGCGCCCGGTCCGCGGCATCGTCCAGGTCGACCTCACCGGCACCCCCGACGTCCCCGTCACCGCCTTCTGGCGCTCCGACCGCGACCACGAAGGCGTGGACCTCCTCGTCCGATGCCTCCGCGAGGTCGCCGAGGACAGCGACCTGGCCGAGCAGCTCTAGACCCAGCCGACCTGTTTGGCTGTCGGGGACGCCGAGATCCACCCTTCGCGGCCCGTCCGCTTGACACCCCGTCACCGCCCCCGCCGGGCCCCGCGGCGCGGTCGGCGCGGCTCGGTACGCTGCTGCGCACCGCGGGGCGATCTTCTGGCTGGGGGATAGGTGCACGACGACAACGGCAGTGACGGCGGCTGGCAGTGGGAGCGCCCGGAGGGCAGACGCGGCCGCCATCCGTGGGAACGGCCGTGGGACCGGCTGCGGATGCGCCGCGGCGGGGCCCGCCGCTACGGGACTGCCGGACGCTGGGACGTGTTCGCGAGCTGGTGGTTCCGCACCGTGATGGTCAGCCTGTTCCTCGCGTTGGCCTTGGCCGTCATGAAGGGCGACTGGGGCACGTTCGGCGGCGACGGAAAGTCGGATGACTCGCCGACCACGGTCGCGCCATGGCCGTCCGGAGCCTTGCTCGACCCCGAACAACTTCCCCTGATACCCGGCGAGTTGACCGGCTGGCGGACGGACTCGGGGCACCGCGGCCCGGACTGCGTGCAGTTGAAGCTCCCGAACTCGGACGATGTGCGGGTGAGCGAACGGGGATTCACCCACGACACCGGCGGCGCCCGCGAGGTGCTGATCCGCTACCAGCCGTTCACCCAGCGGCCCAACGCGCTCAGCCGCGTCATGGACGCGGTCACGGCATGCGCCGAAGGCTCGAAGGGCGTGCGCACCCCCGGCACGTCGGACGCGAACAACCTGGTGTGGGAGATCGACGACCCGAAGGGCGCGGAAGGGAAGGACACCCGGCTGCGGATCGGCATCCGGTTCGCCTACGACGCCATCGTGCTGGTCGTGGTCGACAGCAAGGGGCCGCCCCTGGACCCGGCGGTGCGGGTCATGGACGGGCTGCTGTCCGCGGCCGGCCGGGAAGCCGGCATCGCGGGCGGACGCCCGGCGGGCGGCGACATCCCGGCCCGACCCGGAGTCCCGGCCTAGGGACCGCGGTCACCGCCTAGCCCGCGGCCTGGATGCGGCCGGTGCCGGTCTGCGCCCGGTAGCGCCGGTGGGCCGCCACGGTCTCCACCGCCACCAGCAGCGCCGCCACGCCCCCCGCCACGGCGGTGGCCGGTGCGGGCGCCAGGACGAACCCGGCCAGCACCAGCGCCGCCGCCGCGACCGCCCAGCGCACCAGCCGCTCCGGACCGCACGGGTCCGTCGGCCGCAGCGAGATCACCCCGACGGCGACGAGGAAGACCGCCAGCGGGACGGTGACCGCGAGCGCGGCCGTGCGGTCGGGAATCCCGTGCTCGGCACCATGCCGCGCGACCGCCGCCGCGGCGGTGGCGATACCGCCGCCGACCGCGGCCAGGGAGCCGAAGACGACATAGTGGCCGTAGCCCCACGTGAACGCCCGGATCTGGGTGTCCGGCCCATCGCCGCCGAGGGTGTCGAAGTACAGCCACCAGCACGAGAAGGCCACCAGCAGCCCGCCGCCCCCGACGGTCACGACCGGGGCGGTGACACCGGCTTCCGTCGCGTCGTTGACGGCCACCGTCGCCGCCAGCACGGACTCGCCGAGAATGATCAGCGCGAACAGGCCGTACCGCTCGGCGATGTGCTCCGCGTGCCACATCAGCCCCGGCGCTTCGGCCTGCTCGGCCCAGATCGGCACCAGGATCTCGATCAGCATCAGCGGCACGAACAACGCCTTGAACAGCGTGATCGAGTCGGGGATCGCCGCCCCGATCCACAGCAACTGCACCACGCCGACGCCGATCGCGTACCGGACCGCCCGCGTCCGCACACTCGGCTGGTGCCTGGCCACCCGCAGCCACTGCACGATCAACGCGACCCGCATGACCACGTAGCCCGCCACGACCACACGGTACGTCTTGCCGTCGAACGCCGCGTCGACCCCGGCCGCGAGGATCAGCACCCCGGCCATCTGCAGCAACGTCAGCAGCCGGTAGGGCACGTCGTCGCTGTCGTGCGCGCTGGCGAACCACGTGAAGTTCATCCAGGCCCACCACACCGCGAACAGCAGCATCGCGAAGCCCTGCATGCCGGTGCCGATATGCCCGGTGGCATACGCGTGCTCCAACCGCCCGGTCAGCTGCGACACCGCGACGACGAAACACAGGTCGAAGAACAACTCGAGCGGCGTCGACGCCCGGTGCTCCTCGTCCGGATCCCGCAACGCCGCCCCCCGGCTCCACGGCTTCCCCTCCGTGACCACCAGGCTCTCCTCGGCCGCCATCCCCGCTCCGCTCCTCGTGCGCCAGATCTGCGCCACAGTACGCAGCGGGCGGGGGCAGTGGGGGGATTGCGGCGGGGTGGGGGTCTGCACGCGCGCGAAAGCCGTACACGCAGAAGTCGTCGAGCCGGATTCTGGGTGCAACGCAGGCGCCACCGCCACGCGTTTTGGCGGAAGATGCGGCGCACGCAAGCGGGAAATGCGGCACCGGACCGCACACGAACACCGCCCGGTGCCGCGCCGGACGGTACGGAAGGGACCCACCATGGCCTCGAGACGCGACGTGGTGCTCGTCGTCGACGACGATCCGGCGATCCGGCGTGCCGTCGGGCGCGGGCTGCGGCTGGCCGGGTTCGACGTGCGGCTGGCCGCCGACGGCGGGGAAGCCCTCGCCGCGGTCGTCGGCGACGCGGACCCGGGCGGGCCGCCGGACATCGTCGTCCTCGACGTGTGCCTGCCCGACCTCAGCGGCACCAACGTGTGCCGGCGGCTGCGCGCCGACGGCTGGGACCTGCCGATCCTCGTCCTCTCCGCCCTCGACGAGGTCACCGACCGCATCGCCGGGCTGCAAGCCGGCGCCGACGACTACCTCGTCAAACCGTTCGCGTTCGAAGAGCTCGAACTGCGGCTGCGGGCCCTGCTGCGCCGCATACCCGGCACCGCGGGCCGGGCCGCACCCGAGACCGCGCTGCGCTGCGGCGGCCTCGTCGTCGACCCCGCGGCCCGTACCGCCGCCGTCGACGGCGCCGAACTCACCCTCACCCGGCGCGAATTCGCCCTCCTCGAAGTGCTCGTCCGCAACCGCGGGCGGGTGCTGAGCCGGGATCAGATCCTGGACCGGGTCTGGGGCTACGACTTCGACGTCCGCTCCGACGTCGTGGACACGTTCGTCAGCTACCTGCGCCGCAAACTCGAAGCCGACGGGGCACCGCGGATCCTGCACACCGTCCGCGGCATCGGATTCGTGCTGCGCGAGGACGGGGCCCGGCGGTGAGACTCTCCACCCGCATCGCCCTCGTCACTTCCGTGCTCGTGCCGCTGCTGGTCCTGTCCGCGGGACTGCTGCTGTTCCGGCTTGTCGTGCACGACCAGCGCACGCAACGCGACGACACCCTGCGGCGGCGGGCGGCCGCTCTCGCGCCGCAGGCGCAGTCGCTGCTGCGGGCGACGGCGAAGGACAACGACCGCCAGGAGCAGAGCCGTTCGGCCGAGCTGTTCCTGTCGGCGCTGGACGACGGGGTCCGGCTGACGACGCCCGACCAGACGTACCAAACCGGGCCCCAGCCCGGCCCCGACGTGAAACTGCCCGCCTCGGCACGCAGACCGATCGAGGTGTCGGAAGGGGGACGGCACTGGCGTGCCGTGTCCGTCCCGGTGGTCCTCGCCAAGCCGCGCACGGCCGCGACGCTGTGGCTGTTCACCGCCGACGACGAAGCCCGCGCCCGCGAGAAGCAGCTGCGCAATCGGGTCTTCCTCGTCGCCGCGTTCGCCGTCCCGGCCGCCGCACTCGCCGGGTTCGCCGCCGCGAGCCGCGCCACCAAGTCCCTGCGCCGGCTGCGCGCCCGCGCGGCCGGACTCGACCCGAGCACCGACGCGACGCGCGACGTCCACGTCCCCACGGGCGTCGGCGACGTCGACGACCTCGGCAAGACCCTCGCCACCCTGCTCGGCCGCTACGACGAGCAGGCCGCCCGTACCGCAAGCGCCCTCGACACCGCCCGCTCGTTCGCCGCCGTCGCCGCGCACGAACTCCGCACGCCCCTCACCAGCATGCGCACCAACCTCGACGTCCTCGACCGGCACCCCGACCTCGACGCCGCCGACCGCACCGAGATCCTCGCCGACCTGTCCGGCGAACACGCCCGCGTCCTCGGCCTGCTCCGCGACCTCGGCGCGCTCGCGCAGGGCGACCTCATCGGGGACGACGCGTTCGGGCCGGTCGGCCTCGCCGTCGTCGCACAGGCGGCCGTCGACACGGCACGCGTCGCCTACCCGCGTGCCGACATCACCCTCAGTACGCTCGACGACGCCTTGGTGCGCGGCTGGGAGACCGGGCTGCGGATGGTCCTGGACAACCTGATCGGCAATGCCGTGGTGCACGGCGGGGCGACGACCCGGGTCCGGGTCGACGTCCGGACCGACACGGGCGCCGACCGGGTGCGCATCACCGTCGCCGACGACGGTCCCGGCATCCCTGGGGAACTCCGCGCCGCCGTGTTCGAACGCTTCCGCCGCGGGGCCAGCAGCCCCGGATCCGGCCTCGGCCTCACCCTCGTCGCGCAGCAGACCGCCGTGCACGGCGGCACCGTCGAACTGGTCGACGCGGAGCCGGGACCCGGGCTGGTGGTGCGGATCGACCTGCCCGTCCACCCGCCCGCGGCGACCGCCGCCGACCGGCACGACTGGCTTTCCGGAACGGGCCCAGGCCCACAGGGTTTCCACAAAAACCGCGGTTAACGTCGCCGTCATCGGCACCGGGCCCGCCGGTGCCGCCGACGGAAAGGAAACCAGCCATGGCACGTTCGACACGCGCACTCGCGCTCGGCGCGGTCCTCGCGGCCGCCGCCGCGCTCGGCGCCGGCCCCGCCGTCGCCGACACGGGCACGCCCTCCACGGCCCCGTCCGCCCAGTCCGACGCGGCGCAGAAGGCCGCCCGGAAGGCGGCGGAGAAGGCGGACAAGGCGGCCGCGAAGAACGCCGCCAAGTTCTGCGCCCGCGTCCCGGTCCTGGAGACCCGCCTGAACAAGGCCCTGACCCGGCTCAACGGCGGCTCGAAGGACGCCGGCTCCATCGCCGCGGTGCAGGCCCGCATCGACCGTCAGAAGGCCCTCGGCCACCCGGAGATCGCCACCCTCCTCGGCGACCGGCTCGCGGCCCGGCAGGCGCTGCTGCCGATCCTCACGAAGGGGAAGACCGACCTCGACGCGGTCAAGAACTGGTGCGCGACCCAGCCGAAGCCGGCATCGACCCCGTCGGGCAAGGAGTGACCCGCACCCGGGCCGGACTCGCCTTGGCGGGGGTGGTCGCCGCGGTGCTCCTGACGGCGTCGTGCCAGTCGGACGGCGGCAGTTCGGCCACCCCCTCAGCCGGGACCCCGGCGGCCACGGCGGTGCCGTCGGACATCGCGAGCATCGCGGCCGCGGCGGAGTCGGCCGCGGACCGCGCGGACGCGGACGCGGCGACGGGGGACGGGGACTCGGCGCCGTAGACCGGATGACCCCGCGTTTCCCCCGCATGTCGGTCCCCGCACGGTGTGAGCGGTCCGATACTCCGTGGCAACGTCGAAGTAACACGACATCAGGTTGCGTAACGTGCGCGTAACTTCGGTGTATGCCGGGGGAAACCGGGGCTCTCCACGCTGGGCTGAGCTCCGCGGCCGGGCGGGGCGTGCCCAGGGGAAAAGGACATGCCGATGCGATTGGCCGCGGACCAGCTCAATGCCGGGGACACCGCGTGGATGCTGGCTGCGACCGCGCTCGTGCTGCTGATGACGCCGGGGCTCGCGCTCTTCTACGGCGGCATGGTGCGCGCCAAGAGCGTCCTCAACATGATCATGATGAGCTTCGCGGCGATCGCCGTGGTGAGCATCGTCTGGTTCGCGTTCGGGTGGTCGCTCGCGTTCGGCGGCGATCTCGGCGGGGGCGGCATCCTCGGCGGGTTCGGGCAGATGTTCCTGCACGGGATGAAGCCCGACTCGCTGACCGGCACGATTCCGTCGCTGGTCTTCATGGTGTTCCAGCTGACCTTCGCGATCATCACCGTGGCGCTGATCAGCGGCGCGATCGCCGACCGGGCGCGGTTCCGGGCGTGGCTGGTGTTCTGCGCCGTGTGGGTGACGCTCGTGTACGTGCCGCTCGCGCACTGGGTCTGGGGTCCGAACGGTTGGATCCGGGAGAAGCTCGGCGCGCTCGACTTCGCCGGCGGCCTGGTCGTCGAGATCAACTCCGGTGCCGCGGGCCTGGCGGTCGCCCTGGTGCTCGGTCCGCGCCTCGGCTTCAAGAAGGACCCGATGCGCCCGCACAACCTGCCGCTCGTGATGCTCGGTGCCGGGCTGCTGTGGTTCGGCTGGTTCGGTTTCAACGCCGGTTCCGCGCTCGGCGCCAACGGCCTCGCCGCGCAGTCCCTGGTCAACACGCAGGCCGCCGCGTGCACCGCGCTGCTCGGCTGGCTGCTCGTGGAGAAGAAGCGCGACGGGCACGCCACCACGCTGGGTGCGGCGTCCGGCGCCGTGGCGGGCCTGGTGGCGATCACCCCGTCGTGCGGCGTCGTCGACATGCCGGGCGCGCTGGTGATCGGGCTCGCGGCGGGCTTGCTGTGTTCGTACGCGGTCGGCTGGAAGCACAAGTTCGGCTACGACGACTCGCTCGACGTCGTCGGCGTCCACTTCGTCGGCGGTGTCGTCGGCACGGTGCTGATCGGCGTCTTCGCGTGGGACGGTGTCACGCCCAACGGCGAGCGCGGCCTGCTGCACGGCGGCGGACTCGACTTGCTGGGCAAGCAGATCGCCGCGGTGATCATCGCGGCGCTGTTCTCGTTCGGGGTCACGTACGCGATCGCGAAGGTCATCGACCGGACGATCGGGTTCCGCACGTCCGAGGAAGACGAGCAGGTCGGCCTGGATCTGGCCGTACACGCCGAGACCGCCTACGATCTCGGTTCGGTCGGGGCCGCGTCCCACCTGTCCGGGGGCTCCTTCGGCGGCGGAACCGGCGGCATGGGCGGCTTCGGCATCAGCCGTCCGGACCGCGCCGAGCGGGCCGAGCGGGCCGACGCCGACGAGGACTGACCGCACCACGCGCCGGGCCGGCCCCCTGCGCCCCGACGAGGATTTGGCGGAAGAAGAGCCATGCGACTGATCACCGCGGTCATCAAGCCGCACCGACTGGACGACGTGAAGACCGCGTTGCGGGAGTTCGGCGTGCAGGGCCTGACCGTGACCGAGGCCAGCGGCTTCGGACGGCAGCACGGGCACACCGAGGTGTACCGCGGCGCCGAGTACCACGTGGACCTGGTGCCGAAGATCCGTCTGGAGGTCGTGGTCGACGACGGCGACGCCGCGGAGGTGATGACGATCATCACGAAGGCCGCCCACACCGGGAAGATCGGCGACGGGAAGGTGTGGAGCGTGCCCGTCGAGACGATCATCCGCGTACGGACGGGCGAACGCGGGCCGGACGCGCTGTAGCGCGCCCGGTCCCCGCATCCTCACTCCGCCGAAGGCACCCCCGCCACGCGGCGTTCGCCGCCGTTGCGGTCCTGCCAGAGGCGGTAGACGTCGACGGCGGCGTCTTCCGGCTGGTGGCGCATGGGCAGGCGGCGTTCGGTGTAGTCCTTGGCGAACTCGTCGTAGAACGTCGCCAGCTCGAAGTACTTGCGGTCGTCGACGTAGTGCGGCTCGTAGGCGTCGCGGGTGGTCAGGAACACCACCTCGTCCGGCGAGCAGTAGTACAGCGAGCCGAGGCACATCGGGCACGGGTGGGCCAGCACGTAGATCGTCGTACCGGTCAGGTGCTCCGTGCCGAGCTTCGTGCACGCGTCGCGGATCGCGAGGATCTCGGCGTGGGCCGTGGGGTCGCCGGTCTGGGCGACTTTGTTGGGGCTTTCGGCGAGGATCTCGCCGTCTTTGACGATGACCGTCGCGAACGGCCGCCCGCCTTCGAGGACGTTGGCGCGGGCCAGGTCGATGGTGCGTTGTGCGAAGTCCATGGCGTCTCCAGGAGGCTCGGAGCGGATCAGAACGGCTTGGTCGGCAGGTACTTGCCGTCCAGCGTGATCACGGCCCGCTCGCCGCCCTCGGGGTCGGCGACCTTCTTGACGTCCAGCTTGAAGTTGATCGCCGAGATGATGCCGTCGCCGAACTCCTCGTGGACGAGCGCCTTGAGGGTGGTGCCGTACACCTGGAGCATCTCGTAGAAGCGGTAGATCGTCGGGTCGGTCGGGATGCCGCCCGGGATCGAGCCGCGGGTGGGAATGGTCTGCAGCAGCAGCTCGGCGTCCTCGTCGAGGCCGAGCAGCTCGACGACGGCCTTGGCGGAGTCGGCGGGCAGGGCGTGCTGGCCGAGCACCGCGGCGGTGACGAAGGCGACCGACAAACCGGCCGCGTCCGCGATCTGCTGCCAGGTCAGGTCCTTGCGGGTCTTGGCGAGGACGGCTTCGGCGGCGAGGGCTTCGCGGGCGGTGGGGTCGAACTGGGCGTGCGGCATGGTGCTTGCTTCCTTGCTGTGGGGGAGAGGGGGAATCCGGGGGGAAACGGCCGGTCAGGCCGCGTGTGCGGGAGCCGCCGGGGCGAGGACGTCGACGCCGCCGGTGGCGATGTCGAAGACCCAGCCGTGCAGCGTGACGGTGCCCGCGGCCAGCGCGCGGGCCACCGCGGGGTGGGTGGCCAGGTTCGCGAGCTGGGCGAGGACGTTGTGGCGGACCAGCGCGTCGACCGAGGAAGCGGCCGCACCGTCTTCCGCGCCGCCGGACACCGCCCGTGCCGCGTCCGCGTGCCGCAGCCAGCCCGCCACCGCCGGGGCGGCGGTCAGGTCCCGGCGTTCGGCGAGCGCCGTCATCGCGCCGCAGGAGGAGTGCCCGCAGACGACGATGTCGGAGACGCCGAGCACGGCGACGGCGTACTCGATGCTGGCGGCGACCCCGTCCGTGCCCGGCGTATACGCGGGGACGAGGTTGCCCGCGGTACGCACCACGAGCAGCTCGCCGGGTTCGCTCCCGGTGATCAGCTCCGGCACCACCCGGGCATCCGAGCAGCCGACGAACAGCGTCGACGGCGCGTGATGCGCGGCCAAGTACGCGAAGAGGTCCGCTTTGGCCGGGTAGACGTCGCGGCGGAACCGGGCGACGCCTTCGGTCAGGTCGGGCATGGTCACTCCTTCGATCGCGGCCGGTCCGAAAACCGACTCCTTCACCATGCACGACCAGGGTCTATAGCGTCCAAGACGTAGAAATCATCACTCCTATAGATGTCGTCTATAGTCGGAGCGTGGCCGTCGAACTCCGTCATTTGCGCTATCTGCTCGCCGTGGCCGAACACGCCAACTTCACCCGGGCGGCGGAGGAGCTCCACGTCTCGCAGCCGACCCTGTCGCAGCAGATCAAACAGCTCGAACGCGCGGTCGGCGCCCAGCTCCTGGACCGCACCGGCCGCGCGGTGCGGCTCACCGACGCCGGAGCCACGTACGTCGACCACGCCCGCCGCGCCCTGCGCGACCTCGCGGCCGCCGAACGCGCCGTCCACGACGTGCGGGACCTGTCGCGCGGCCACCTGCGCCTGGCCGTCACCCCGTCGTTCAGCGCCTACCTCGTCGGCCCCCTCACCGCGGCGCTGCACGGCCGGCACCCGGGCATCACACTGACCGTCGAGGAAATGCCGCAGGAACGCATCGAACCGGCGCTCCTCGCCGACACCATCGACCTCGGCATCGCCTTCGGCGGCGCACAGGCGACGGGCATCGGGGCGGATCCGCTGTATGCCGAGACGCTCAGCCTGGTCGTCGGGGCCGCCCATCCCGATGCCCGGCGGCCCGACAGCGCGGCGCCGCTCACGACCGCGGATCTGGCCGAACGGCAACTTGCGCTGCTTACCGGTGACTTCACCACCCGAGGGCATGTCGATGCCTACTTGGAACGGCATCGCGTGAGCCCGCGCATCGCGGTCGAGGCGAACTCGATCCAGGCGCTGGCCGAGATCGTCCGGCATGCGCCGCTGGCCACCGTGCTGCCGGATGCGGTCGCGGACGGCCACCCGGACCTCGTCGGGGTGGCCGTCGACCCGCCGTTGCCGCCGCGCACGGTGGTCGTGCTCGGCCGTACCGGCGCCTATCGCAGTGCGGCAGCTCGCGCGTTCATGCGTATTGCGCAGGACTTGGTGCGGGAACGCGGGTATGCGATCGCCTGATCGGGCGAGGAGAGTTCAGGCGCGCCCCCGCGTCGAGCATCCCGCACGGTCGCGCACCGGTCGCTGCGCCGTCCAGGTGGGTCGGCACGCCGGCGGCGACGGTGGCGCGGTAGCCGCGCGGTCGGGGTCTCCGAGGAAAGGGCCCCGAGTCAGGCCTCCGACAAGTCCGGCGCCCGACCACCCGTCATCTTCGTCACCAGGCGCGTGGTGGCCGCCAACCGATCCCCGTACGCCAACACCTGCCGCCCGGTCACCTGCGACAGCCCGTTCAGCGTCATCCCCAGCGCCACCGTCCCCAGGGCGTCGAAGACCGGCGCCACGATCGTCGTGATGTCGTACGTCGCCTCCAGGTCCACCTCCAGCAGCTCGTAGTCCTCCTCGCCCAGCGCCGCCGTCAGCTCCGCGATCCGGTCGCGCAGGCGCGGGGCTTCCCGGGGGCGGTCCGCCAGCCGTTCGAGGGTCGCGCCGATCTCCGTGCGCGTCGGGCTCTCGACGGTGATCGAATAGCCGCGCTCGCGGACCACGGCCAGCGACAGCGGCAGGTGCACGCTCGCCGTGGCCTGCATGCGCCGGTCGAGCCGGGTCAGCCACGCCTCGATCTGCGCCGGCGGCGACCACGCGAAGAACGCCTGGCCCACCGGCGGAACGAGCGGCACCCGCTGCCCCACCCGCACGTCCGCCGACGCCAACTGCGGGCGCCCCTCGATCGCCAGGATCACCAAATCGTCGCCGACCGGCGCGCTCAGGATCGCCTCGGTGCTGAACTCCTCGGCCAGCGCCCGCATTTCCCCCCGGGCCAGATCCACCATGCGGTTGCTGCGGAGCGCCGCATCGCCGAGCGCGATCAGTGCCGGGCCCAGCTCGTACGTCTTGCGCCGCGGATGCCGCACCAGGTAGCCCGCGTCCTCCAGGGCCTGCAGCACCGACAGCGCGGACGCCAGGTTGATGCCCGTCGACGCGGACAGCTCGGACAGCGTGAACGCATCGCCCGGATGCGCCGCGAAGAAGTTCAGGATGTCGATCGCGCGTGTCGCCGCGAGTGCGGGACGAACCATCGTCGCCCTCCCCAGAATGCTCGGCCGGTCCCCGTGAGCGCGCTGCCACCCGGCGGCCACGCCGACGCGCGGAACCGGAATCGGCCCTGCCGTCGGCCTTGTGACCTGGCGGACATCGCGTCACACTCCCTATCACATTTCGAAGTACTTTTCAGAATATCGAAAAATCGAAAAATCCTCGGCAGACCCCAACGACCTGGAGGCGCGCGCATGAAGCTCGACGTGCTGTACGAAGTCGACGTCCCCCGCCCCTGGAACGGTCCCCACCCCTACGGCCAGCGCCGCGAGGAGCAGCGCGCCTACCGCGAGGCGGTCGAGCAGATCCGTCTCGCCGACCGCATGGGCTTCAACACGATCTGGGCGGTGGAGCACCACTTCCGCGAGGGCCGTTCGCACATGCCCGCGTCCGAGGTGTTCCTCGGCCATCTCGCCGGCCTGACCGAGCAGATCCGCATGGGCTTCGGCGTCACCCTCACCCCCTTCGGGTTCACCCCGCCGCAGCGCATCGCGGAGAAGGTCGCGACGGTCGACATCCTGTCCAACGGCCGCGTCGAGTGGGGCACCGGGCGCTCGACGCCCATGGAGCAGACCGCGTTCGGCGTCGACATCGCAAAATCGCGCGACGACTGGCGCGAGGCGATCGAGATCGTGTGCGGCATGTGGCGCGACGAGTACTTCGAGTACGAGTCCGAGCGCTTCACCTTCCCCAAGCGCATGGTCACCCCGAAGCCGTTCCAGGACCCGCACCCGCCCGCGTGGATGGCCGCGACGTCCAACGGCTCCGCCGAGGTCGCGGGCGCCAACGGGCTCGGCCTGCTGTCGTTCTCGATCATGCAGCCGCTGGAGGTCATGGCCGCGCAGGTCGCCGCCTACCGCGCGGCCGCCGCGAACGCGACGCCGCTGACCGACGTCACCACCAACAAGGTCGCCGCCTACACCCTCGTGCACACCACGGGCAGCAAGAAGGTCAGCCCGAAGGTCTGGGAATCCGTCGCCTGGTGGTACAAGAACCTCGCGATGTTCACCCTGGAGTGGGAACTCCCGCACCTGAGCCCGGAGGAGCGGGACAAGACCTTCCCGCTGCTCAAGCCGCTCTTCGAAGGCGACGTCCCGGTCGAGACGTTCGACGCCGCCGACATGATCGTCATCGGCGACGTGGAGACCTGCATCACCAAGATGAAGCGTTACGCGGACCTCGGCGTCGACGAACTCATCTGCTACGTCCAGTGGGGCTACCTGGACCACCAGGACATCCTCAAGACCATCGAGATCCTCGGCAAGGAAGTCATCCCCGAGCTGGAGAAGTACACGCCCAAGGTGCAGCCGCCGACCGCCTGATCCCGACCCCGCCCGGATTCGTGGCCGGACGTGCCGAAGTGGTTTGCTTGCCCCGCCGGCACTCCGCCGGCGAGTCCGAACCCGAGGAGTGGTGATGGGGCAGGTCAACGCCGATGCGTCGCGCGAGGTCGCCGGGGAGCCGGACGCGGTTTTCGCCGCGCTGTCCGACTACGCGGGGACCCGGCCGAAGCTGCTGACCGAGCACTTCTCCGGCTACGAAGTACGCGAAGGCGGCCAGGGCGCGGGCACGGTCGTGCACTGGAACCTCCAGGCCACCAAGAAGCGTTCGCGTGAATGCCTGCTCGACGTCGCCCAGCCCGCCGAGCGCACCCTGGTGGAGACCGACCGCAACTCCAGCATGGTCACCACCTGGACGGTCGTCCCGGCGGGCACCGGCCGCAGCCGCGTCAACATCCACACGACGTGGCAGGGCGCCGGCGGCATCGGCGGCTTCTTCGAGAAGACGTTCGCGCCGTCCGGCCTTCGCAAGATCTACGACGGCGTGCTCGCCAGGATCGACGAGGTCGTCTGACCCAGCGCCGGCACCCGACCGGCCGACGCACCACGCAAAAACGCCGGAGTCCCACAAGGACTCCGGCGTTTCGTGCGTCTCCGGACACTCCCAGCCCGCGCGGGGCCGTGCTGCCGGGGTGCGCGCTCAGGCCGCGGCCAGCAGCCACCCCGCCGCCACGCCCAGGCACACCGCGTTCACCACGCCGAACAGGCCGACCCACGCCGCGCCCGGGATCCGGGTCAGGGTGGCGAGCTGGTCGGCGTCCGACCACTGCGCCTGGCCGCGGCGGCGCAGCTGCTGGAGTTCGAACACCGGACGGATGCCGGCGATCAGCAGGAACCACACCAGCAGGTACGCGAACCCGGCCTGCACCTGGTACTTGGCCAGCCACGACACCGCGAACACCACGCCGCCGACCACGACCAGGGCGAACGCGCCGTACACGTTCCGGATCATGGTGAGCATCAGCGCCAGCCACAGCAGAGTGATCCACAGCGTCATGGTGATGTGCCCGGACGCGAGGAGCGCCGCGCCGCCCATGCCCAGCAGCGACGGGGTGACGTACCCGGCGAACGCGGTGACGACCATGCCGAAGCCCGTCGGCCTGCCCACCGACAGGGTCACCCCGGAGGTGTCCGAGTGCAGGCGTATGCCCGTCAGACGCCGCCCGGAGAGCAGCGCGGCCAGCGCGTGGCCGCCTTCGTGCGCGATGGTGACCACGGTCCGCAACGGCCGCCACACCGGGCGGTTCAGCACCGCGGCGAGCGCGACAATCCCGGTCACCGCCATCAGCCAGCGGGGCGGGTCGGGCTGGGTGCCGACGACCCGGTCCCACAACTCCTGCAAGGACACCGTCTCCACGCGCGCTCCGCCCTACACACCACTATTGATTGACCCTGACAAGGACTCGTAGTACGCAGTGCGTCATGACGATGCACCCTGACGACGAGTTCCATCCGCCGACCGTCGACGACCCGTACTGGACCGAGACGTGCTGGTTCACGTTCACGGTTCCCGAGCGCCGGCTGTCGGGCCAGTTGTATCCGTTCTTCCGCCCGAACCAGAAGGTCGCCGCCGGCGGCGCCTACTTCTGGGACGACACCGGCCGCCACCCGCACGACGCGCTGTACGCCAAGAACTTCTGGCATCTCCCCCTCCCCGAGCAGCAGCTGACGGACATTCAGCTACCCAACGGGATCAGCTACAAGTGCCTCGAACCGCAGAAGGTCTACGAGGTCAAGTACACCGACCCCGACGGCGGCGACGAGATCTCCGTCGACCTGACCTTCACCGCCGTCCTGCCGCCGCACTACCTCGGCGACAAACACGTCGACCAGCCCGGCCGCTACACCGGCACCATCGAGCTGCGCGGCGAGACCATCCCGGTGGACTCGTACGGCTTCCGCGACCGCTCCTGGGGCGTCCGCTCGCAGTTCGGCCAAGGCCTCATGACCTCGCCCGCGCGCCGCGGCGGCTACAGCTACGCCACCGCCTCCGACCGGGACGCGTTCCACTCCATCACCATGGACTTCGGCTCCGGCTGCATCTCCATCCACGGCTACGTGCTCCGCGACGGCGTGTGGGCGAAGCTCGCCAAGGGCCGCCGCGAGGTCGTCGAACGCGACGCCGAATCCGGCTGGGCGACACGTGTCGTGCTGGAAGGCGTCGACGAACTCGGCCGCGAACTCCACGCCGAAGGCCGCACGATGAACCGCCTCGGGTTCTTCCTCAACCCGAACCTGTTCACCGTCAACTGCCTCACCGAATGGACGTTCGACGGCGTCACCGCCTACGGCGAGGACCACGAGAACTTCAGCGCCGCGGAAATCCGCCGCTTCAGCCGGGAACTCCGCGAGCTGCGCGTCGGGTAGCGGAACGTGACCCCGCGGTGACCGGACGGGCGGCGCGGCGGGCCCCGGCACGGCGGCCACGGACCCGGGACCAAAGTCCCGACTCCGTGCCGCCCTTGGTCGGGACCTGCCGCGAACCGCCCGTTCGGCGCGGCCCGCGACCGGAGCGAGGACGACCGTCCGGCTTATCGTGGACCGCGTGAACACCGAGCCGACCCCCGAGCGGCGGGTCGCCGGGCGGCTCGACACCGCGCCCCCGCCTTCCTCGATCACCGCGCGCTGGATCTGGTGGGCCCCCTTCGTCCTCGTCGCCGTCGACGCGCTGGGCGAAATCATGATCCCGCGCAGGCTCGCCGCCGGATTCCTGCTCATCGGCGTGCCCGTGTTCGCCGCGCTCACCCGCAGCGCCCGCACCGTCGCCCTGTTCATCGTCGTCGCGCTCGGCCTGGAACTCCTGTTCGCGTGGCGGTTCGACCACCTCGGCGAGGTCCACCACATCGGCCTCTACGTCTCCACCGTCGTGCTCGGCACGGTCAGCATCGAGCTGTCCCGCCAGCGCCAACGCGACGCACGCAACGTGATCCAGGCCCGCTCGGTGTCCGAAGCGCTGCAGATGATGCTGCTGAAACCCGTTCCGGCCACGCTCGGGCCGGTCCACGCCGCCGGCTTCTACGCGGCCGGCGACCCGCGCACCCTCGTCGGCGGCGACCTGTACGACATGGTGGAAACCCGCTTCGGCGTCCGCGTCGTCATCGGCGACGTCCGCGGCAAAGGCCTCGGCGCGATCCGGCACGTCGGCACCGTCCTCAGCAGCTTCCGCGACGCCGCCTTCGACGTCCCCGACCTCGCGGACCTCGCCGACCACATGGAACGCCGCCTCGTCCGCGAAGCCCACGAGGTCGGCGACACCGAACTGTTCGTCACCGCGCTCTTCCTGGAATTCCCGGCCGACCGCGCCGAGGTCCGCATCGTCGGCCGCGGGCACCCCGCACCGATCCTCGTCCGCCACGGCAAAGCGGAGAAGATCCGGGTCCACCCCGGCATCCCCCTCGGCCTCGGCACCCTCGCCGACACCCGCACCCAAGCGACCTCGCAGCCCCTCGCCCCCGGCGACGTGCTCGTCCTGCACACCGACGGGGTCAGCGAAGCCCGCGACGGGCACGGTGTCTTCTATCCGACCGAAGAGCGCCTCACGACGCGGTTCTGGGGACGCAGCACCGTCGACCCCGCCGCCGTCGTGGCGTTCCTCCGCGAAGACCTCACGGAGTACGCGGTCGAGGCGGAGGACGACGTGGCAGTGATCGCCCTGGCGCGCGGGGCGTAGTCCGCGCCGCGTGTAGTTCGCGCCGTGTAATTCGACGGGTGTGATTCGACGGGTGTGATTCGACCGGAGTGATTTCCCGGGTGTGATTTCGCGGGTGTGATTCCGGGGGGTTCCGTCAGATGCCGAACGCCTTCCGCAGCGCCGCGTACGAGCCCGCGGTGGCGGCCGCCGCCGGGGCGACGAAGTCGGCGAAGCTGACGAAGCCGTGCGACATGTCCGGGTGGTCCTCGACGGCGGCCGGGACTCCGGCGGCGCGCAGCCGCTCCGCGTACACGATCCCCTCGTCGTGCAGCGGGTCCTCGCCCGCGACCACGACCAGCGCCGGGGCGAGCCCGGACAGGTCGTCGGCGAGGGCGACGGCGCCGTAGGGGACGGCCGCGCCGGGCGGAATCTTGGAGAAGTAGTGCTCGCCGAACCATGCGATGGAGTCCGGCGGCAGCAGCGGGTCGTTCGTGTTGGCGCGCTGCGACGCGGTGCCTTCGACGCCGGTCGCCGGGTACCACAGCAGCTGGAACACCGGCTGTGCGATCCCGCGGTCGCGGGCCATGAGGCACACGGCGGCGGACAGCGACGCCCCCGCGCTGTCCCCGGCGACCGCCACCCGGTCGGGGTCGCCGCCGAGGTCCGCGGCGTGCTCGCGGACCCACGCGTAGGCCGCATAGGCGTCCTCGTAGGCGGCCGGGAACGGGTGCTCGGGCGCCAGTCGGTACTCGACCGAGACGACGATGCAGCCGACCTGCTCGGCGATCTTCCGGGCCACCGGGTCGTGGCTCGCGATGCTGCCGATGCAGAACCCGCCGCCGTGGAGGAAGACCACGACCGGCAGGCCGGGCGCGGCCTCCGGGGATTCCGGCGCGTAGATCCGCACCGGCAGCTCGGGGGCGCCCGCCGGGCCCGGGACCGTCCGGTCCTCGACCCGGGGGAGCGGCGTGGTGACCGGCCGCAGAGCCATGCCGGCGTCCATTTTCGCGCGGAAGTCCGCGGGCTCGCCGGCAAAGGCGAGCTGCGGAATCGCGGCGAGGAACGCGCCGAGTTCGGCGTTGAGCGTCATGGGGGCTCCCTCGGGCAGGTGGTCGCGGTGAACGGGACGTGGTGGTTGGCACGCGGTGCCAGGCTGAGGGCACTGTACGGCGCGGCGCGGGGGAGGTGAAGCGCGTCGCGTGCGAAGCTGTGGACAACCGACGGCTGTGGACGACGGGCTTGCTGCCCCGGCGCCCGTTCGGGCAGCGTGGAATTCAGGGGACCCCCAGGCCGGTGTGATCATCGGAGAAGCGGTCTCCGTCGAGAGGGGCTCTCATGCGCGATCGGGCCACCGTCACCGCCCCGCCCGTGTCCGGCATCGGCACCAGTCCGCCGCGGCCGGACGGGATCCTCAAGGTCAAAGGGGCCTTCGCGTACGCCTCCGACCTGTGGGCGGACGGCATGCTGTGGGGCGCCACGCTGCGGAGTCCGCATCCGCGGGCGCGGATCCTCTCCGTCGACATCGGCGCCGCGCTGGCCACGCCCGGGGTCGAGGCCGTGCTGACCCACGCGGACGTCCCCGGACGCAACCTCTACGGCCTGGAAGCCACCGACACCCCCGTCCTGGCCGAAGGCGAAGTCCGGTACCACGGCGAGCCCGTCGCGATCGTCGCCGCCGACCACCCGGAGACCGCCCGGCGCGCGGCCGCGCGGATCGCCGTCGCGTACGACGTCCTCGACCCGGTCGTCACCGAAGCCCAGGCCCTCGCCCCCGACGCGCCCACCGTCAACCCGTTCCACCCCGGGAACGTCGTCGCCCGGCAGCCCGTCCGCTGCGGCGATCCCGACGACGCCGCCGTGCGGGCCCGCGCCGCGGTCGTCGTGCGCGGCCGGTACGCCCTCGGGATGCAGGACCAGGCGCCGCTCGGCCCGGAAGCCGCGCTGGCGGTGCCGGGGGAGGACGGCGGCATCGACCTGTACGTCGCCACCCAGTGGCTGCACGTCGACCAGCGCCAACTTGCCCCCGTCCTGGGCCTCCCCGAAGACAAGGTCCGCCTCACCCTCGGCGGCATCGGCGGAGCGTTCGGCGCCCGCGAAGACCTCACCCTGCAAGCGCACGTCTGCCTGCTCGCCCTGCACACCGGCAAGCCCGTCAAAATGGTCTACGGCCGCGAGGAGTCGTTCCTCGGCCACGTCCACCGCCACCCCGCCACCCTCGACTACGAACACGCCGCCGACCGCGACGGCAAACTCGTCTCCGTCAAAGCCCGCATCGTCCTCGACGGCGGCGCCTACGCCTCCACCACGTCCGCCGTCGTCGGCAACGCCGCGGTCCTCGGCGTCGGCCCCTACGAGGTGCCGCACGTCGCCCTCGAATCGATCGGCCTGGTCACCAACAACCCGCCGTGCGGTGCGATGCGCGGTTTCGGCGCGGTGCAGGCGTGCTTCGCGTACGAGAGCCAAATGGACCGGGTCGCCGCCGAACTCGGCCTGCATCCCGTCGAGTTCCGGCAGCGCAACGCGCTCGCCGAAGGCGGGGCGACGCCGACCGGGCAGGTCCTCGACTCGCCCGCCCCCGTCGCCGAGATCCTCGGCATCGTCCGGGACCTGCCGATGCCGGTTGACGCGCAGCCCCGGGACACCGGCGAACTCCCCGGCGGCTACGCGTTTTCGACCCGTGGCGAAGGCGTGCGGCGCGGCGTCGGCTACTCCGTCGGCGTCAAGAACATCGCGTTCTCGCAAGGCTTCGACGACTACTCGACCGCCCGGGTGCGTCTCGAACTGGTGGCCGGCGAGCCGCTCGCGACGGTGCACACCGCCGCGGCCGAGGTCGGGCAGGGCGGGGTGACGGTCTGGACGCAGATCGCCCGTACCGAACTCGGGCTCGACGCCGTGGTGCTGGAGACCGCGGACACGCGTGTGGGGTCGGCCGGGTCCACGTCGGCGTCGCGGCAGACGTACGTGTCCGGCGGTGCCGTCCGGGACGCCTGCCGGCTCGTGCGGGCCGAGCTGCTCGCCCGCGCGGGGCTGCCGGCCGACGCCGTCTTGGCCGGCGGGCTGGTCACCGCGGCGGACGGCACCGTACTCGGCGGCATCGCCGACGCGCTGGCCCGGGTCGGCGAGTCGATCGAACGCACGACGGAGTTCCGGCATCGGGCCACGTTCCCGCTCGACCCGGTGACGGGGCAGGGCAACGCCGTCGTGCAGTACAGCTTCTGCGCGCACCGGGCGGTCGTCGACGTCGACGTGGAACTCGGCCTCGTCAAGGTCGTCGAGCTGGCGGCCGCGCAGGACGTCGGGCGGGCCATGAACCCGCAGGCGATCGCCGGGCAGGTGCAAGGCGGCGGACTGCAGGGCATGGGTCTTGCGTTGACCGAGGAGATCGTGGTGCGCGAGGGGCATGTGGTGAACGGGTCGTTCACCGACTACCTGATCCCGACGATCGCCGACGCGCCCGCGATGCCGGTGGTGCTGCTGGAGTATCCGGATCCGCACGCGCCGTACGGGCTGCGCGGGGTCGGCGAGGCGCCGACCGTGTCCGCGGCCCCGGCGGTGGTCGCGGCGATCCGGGCGGCCACCGGACTGCCGCTGGTACGCATCCCGCTCCGGCCGGAGGACCTGGTGGCGCCGGCCGAGGTGCCGTGAGCTACTCCACAAGACCCCGGATAACCGCGTAGACCTGGGCAAACGCCGCGAATCATCATCACACCGATGGCGGCTGTCCTGGTTTGTCCTGGGAAGCGGAGGTGATTGTGTCAGATTCCCGTTGAACCTGTCCTACTCTGGTCGATTGTGACCAACCAGAACATGCGTGATCAGCACGGCGCGCACCACGGCTCGCCCGAGCTTCGGTACGAGAACGAACCGGACCTCAAGGACAAGGGCCTCAGTCACAACGCCATCGGCCTGGTCGGCAGCGTCGTCGTCGCGATCTCCACGGTCGCGCCGGTGTACACGCTGACCGGCGCGCTCGGGCCGACCGTGCGTGAGGTCGGCGTGCACCTGCCGGCGATCTTCCTCATCGGGTTCGTCCCGATGCTGCTGGTGGCGTTCGCGTACCGCGAGCTGAACAAGGTCGTGCCGGACGCGGGCACGTCGTTCACCTGGACGGTCAAGGCGTTCGGGCCGCGCGTCGGCTGGATGACCGGCTGGGGGCTGGTCATGGCGACGATCATCGTGCTGTCGAACCTGGCGGGCATCGGGACGTCGTTCTTCTACCTCACGCTCGGCAAGCTGTTCGACAGCGACTGGGTCGCCTCCTGGGACGGCAACAAAGCCATCCACATTCCGACCTGCATGGTGTTCATCGCCATCGCGACGGCCATCAGCTACCGCGGGATGACGGTCACCAAGCGCGTCCAGTACTTCCTCGTCGTGCTGCAACTCGCGGTGCTCGCGGTGTTCATCGCCATGGCGATCAGCAAGGCGACCTCGGGCGACTTCCCGGACACGTCGCTGTCGTTCTCGTTCGGCTGGCTCAACCCGTTCGGCGTGGAGAACTTCGCCGCACTCACCGCGGGACTCTCCCTGTCGATCTTCATGTACTGGGGCTGGGACACCGCCCTGACCATGAACGAGGAGACCGCGGGCGGCCGCAAGGTGCCGGGGCGCGCGGCCATGGTCACCCTCGTGGTGATCGTGTGCGCGTACCTGATGACGGGCATCGCGACGCTCATGGTCGCGGGCGTCGGCGACACCGGGCTCGGACTCAACAGCGACGACACCAACATCTTCGCCAAGCTCGCCGACCCGGTGATGGGCTCCGGCTTCGGGATCATGCTGTTCATCGCGGTCCTGGCCAGCTCGGTGGCGAGCCTGCAGACCACGTTCATCCCGGTGGCGCGCACCGCACTGGCGATGTCGACGTACGAGGCACTCCCGCCGGCGTTCGCACGCGTCCACCCGCGCTACAAGACCCCCGGCTTCGCGACCGTCACGGCGGGCGTCGTCACCGGCGTCTTCTACACGGTCATGACCCTGGTCAGCACGTCGGTCCTGGAGGACACGATCGCCGCGCTCGGCCTGATGATCTGCTTCTACTACGCCCTCACCGCGTTCTCCAGCGTCCGCTACTTCCGCCACGATCTGCGGCGCAGTGTGCGGGACTTCTTCATCAAGGGCGCCATGCCGCTGATCGGCGGCCTGATGCTGAGCGCGATCTTCGTGAAGACACTTGTGGACGCCTGGAACCCCGACTACGGCAGCGGCAGCTCGGTGTTCGGCATCGGCAGCGTGTTCGTCATCGGCGTCGGCGTGCTGCTGCTGGGCGTGATCTTCATGGAGGTCACGGCGCGCCGCAGCCCGCGCTTCTTCCGCGGCGAGGTGCTGAAGGTGGACACGCCCGTCCTGGTGCCGGACGAGGACTGAGTTCACTCCTGCGGCTGAAGGTCCGGCGGGCGGATGCGCCGGCTTCCGTGTTCCGGGGACGCAACCGACGGCGGGTAGGCAAAATAGAGACCGCACATCAGCCGCGTTCTCCTCGAAAAATTTGCCTCTGAGGCAAGAAAATTGCCAGCGAGGCTAAGCCTGCCTACTTTTTAACCATGTCCGCAGGATCATTCCGCGCTCCGCAATCCCCGCGCCAGGGCCGAACGGCCCCCTCGGTGCCGCCGGGCTCCGGACCGGGTCCGGCTGCCCCCGCACGGCGGGAAACCTCCCAAGGCCCGGAGACCGCCGCCCCCGGCCTCGGCGACCGACTCAAGCAGGCCCGGCTCGCGCACGGGCTCACCCTGGAGGACGCCGCGGGTGTGAGCGGCCTGTCCGTCGCCTACCTCTCCCGGCTGGAGAACGAGCGTCGACAGCCGTCGCTGCCCGCGCTGCTCACCCTCGCGCGGGTCTACGCCACCTCGGTGTCGACGCTGCTCGGCGAGGCGGGCGCGGGCGAAGAAACCATCATCCGGGCCAAAGCCGCCGAGCCGTTCAAGGCGCACGGCTGGACGTACTGGCGGGCCGGCAGCCCACGCCGCGGCATGCAGGCGCTCCGCGTCCAGGTGCCCCCCGGCCGCGCCAACGGGCCCGCCCGGGTGCACCCGGGCGAGGAGTGGCTGTACGTCACCGCGGGCCAACTCCGGCTGACCCTCGACGGCATCGTCCACCTGCTCGCCCCAGGCGATGTCGCGCACTTCGACTCCGCGCTCTCGCACGTCATGGAATCCGCCGACGACCACGTCCCGGTCGAGTTCCTGATGGTGCACGCGGCGCCGGCGATGGTCGCCTTCTCGGCCTGCCTGCCGCCGTCGCACTGACGCGTCCCGCGTCGCCCCCGCGTCCGGGCGCAGCGCCACGCCGCGCCGACGTCTTCGACGCACCCAGAGAAAGGCCCCGGCAATGTCCAGCCAGGAATCGGAGAAGAGCCGCGAGAACGGCATGTGGATCCGGCTCTCCATATACGTCCTCGGATTCGCCGTCATCTTCGGCACGCTGGTGATCGTCGCCGCGACGCAGCGCTGACCGCCCCACGGCCGGACGCCGAGAGCCCTCGACGCCGGGCCGCGAAAGCGCGCGGCACCCGTCAGCCGGCAACGGCCGGCGGCGGGGATATCTCCCGGCCCAGCCACGCCAGGGCCTCCGGAATGCCGAGGGCCCAAGTGTGGAAGTTGTGGCCGCCGGACGGGGCGACGACCGTCGTCACCTCGTTCGGCGCCCGGAACCGGGCCGCGAAATGCCGCATGTCCTTCACCGCCGGACCCTCGCCGCGCGCCGCGAACAGGTACATCCGCAGCGGGCGCGCCCGGGGCCGGTCGATCGTCACGATCGGGCTGTTCGCCCGGCGCACTTCCTCGTTGCCCTTGTAGAGGTCGCCGGTGGTCATGTCGGTGATCGCCTTGTAGTAGCCGGACAGGCTGGCCGCGGCGCCGAACCGGTCCGGGTAGTTGATGGCGAGGTTCGCCGCGCAGAACCCGCCGGTCGAGTAGCCCATGATGCCCCAGCGCGCCGGGCGTTCCGCGGTGCGGAAGTTCGCCTCGACGGCGGACGGCACGTCCTCGCCGAGGTAGGTCGCCGCCCGCGCGCCGCCCACCGCGTCCACGCACTCGCTGTCCCGCCCGTCGACCGGGTTCTGCTCGGGCAGCACCGCGATCGATGCCGGGATCTTCCCGGACTCCATGAGCCCGGCGAGGATCTTCTCTATCCGCATGCGGCGTATCCACGTGCTCGGCGTGCCCGGATAGCCGGACTGGAGCTGGATCACCGGGAACCGCTCGGCGGCGCGCGCCGGATCGAAGTAGGCCGCGGGCAGGTACACGTTCGCGGGCAGGTGGTGCCCCGACTTGGCGCCCTTGACCGAGGTCGACACCAGCACGCCGTGCCGGGTGTCGACCTTGCCGCCGGGCGGCATCCAGGCCGGAGCGCCGGGCCGCGCGGGCAGCGCCGCGGTGGTCGCCAGGTCGGGCGCCTTCACATGCGGCACGTGCACCTTCGGTGCGGGCGGCCCGTCGGCGATCGTGAGGACGTCCGAGATCGTGCTGTAGAAGTACATTTGGCTGTTGATCGCGGTCAGGATCGTCAGCGTGACCATCAGCTGCGTGAAGATCAGCGTGACGATCCTGCGCGTGCGCTTCAGCCTTCTGCGCTGCCAGGTCAGCACCGTCGCCACGACGGCCCCCACCGTCACCACCGTCATGCCCAGGACGAACCACCCGCTGGTGATGTCCAGATCCCATGCCGGCCGGGCAGCCAACCCGTTGCCCATTGCCCTTCCTCCCGTGTCCGCGGAGGGTCGGCAATGCCGCCCGCCCCCCAGGTCTCCCCCCGGTGCCCCGCGGCACCCGCCCCCCTCGGCACGGCCGCGGACACACCCCTGGGGAGGGGGACGCGTCCGCTTGCTTGCGCGGTTCGCCGCTTCGTCGGTGTTACGCGCGTGGCGCCCGAAAGGTGACGGCATCGGTGCGGATCCCATCCTTGCGGCCAGGTCCCGCGTCCGGCATCGGCCGATGGTCTGGAGCACGGCTCGCCTGGAGGTCGTACGCGCCGATGCCAAAGTCGTCCCGGTATCGGCCGATGGTCGGAGCGCCCTGGCCGAAAAGCGGTTCCGCCGCGCGGGCCGGGTGCCCGAGACTGATGCGATGCCGACGACACTGCTCATGGGCGTGGTGGGTTCCACCGCGTACGGCCTGGCCACGGCCGGGTCCGACGAGGACCGCCTCGGGGTCTACCTCGCCGACCCCGAGGACGTTTTCGGCCTGCACGGGCCCGCGGCGCTCACCGGCTCCCGGGTCACCACCCACCCCGACGTGACCCTCCACGAGCTGTACAAGTTCACGACCCTCGCCCTCAAGGGCAATCCGACGGTCGGGGAACTGCTGTGGCTCGACGACTATGTCGTGCAGACCGAGACCGGCCGGGCCCTCGTCGAGATACGCGACGCGTTCCTGTCCACCCGCGCCATCCGCCGCTCCTACACCGGCTACGCCATCCAGCAGGCCCACAAGCTCCGCACCCGGCACGGCGAAGGCAAGGCCGGCTTCGCCGCCGACCTGACCCGCCGCACCGCCAAGCACGGCCGCCACTGCCTGCGCCTGCTGCGCCAGGCCCGCGGCCTGCTGGCCACCGGGCACCTGACCATCGACGTCTCCGACCAGCGCGACGAGCTGTTCGCCGCGGGCGAGTTGGCCGCCACCGACCCGGAAGCCTTCGCCGAGCTGTTCGAACGCGAGGTCGCCCAGCTCGACGCCATCGCATCGGTCTTGCCGGAGAAACCGGACACGGCCCGGGTGGAGCGGCTGCTGGTGGAGATACGCCTGGCGTCGGCGACCGCGGCACTGGCGGCGAGCCGATGACCGAGGTGGCGGTGGTGTCGGCCAGTGCGGCGACGGCGATGACGATCGGCGTGCTGCCGGCCTTCGACTACCGGAACTGCGCGATCCATGCCGACGAATGGATGCAGAGCTTCCGGAACGAAGGCCGCCCGGACGTGCCGCGCCCAACGGTGCTCCGGTGGGCGGGCGGCGCGCTGGTGGTGCTCGGCGTTGTCCAGCTGGTCGCGGCGGTGCGTCACTGGTCGGGGTTCTGACCCGTCGACCGGACAAGATGTGCGTGAGTGCGAAGACTGGCGCGGTGCAGACCCGCCCCGCGGGTGTGGCCCGGGGCTGACCTTCTTGGGTCGGGCCAGTAGTATTTGACCTAGTCAAATGGATTCTTGTCGGCCCGGAGGAGTGCCTGTGACCTCGTCGTTGTTTGCCTCGCCCGACGACGTGCGCGAGCGGTTGGCGGCGGGGGACTACCTGGCCGACGCGCACATCGCCACCACCGTCTTCCTCGCCGACGCGCTCGGGAAGCCGCTGCTCGTCGAAGGCCCCGCCGGGGTCGGCAAGACCGAGCTGGCCAAGGCCGTGGCCGCGGCGACCGGCGCCGGGCTGGTCCGGCTGCAGTGCTACGAAGGACTCGACGAGGGCCGCGCGCTCTACGAATGGAACTACCGCAAGCAGCTCCTCCGGATCCAGGCCACGCCCGAAGGCCAGGACTGGAACGAGACGCACGACGACATCTTCAGTGACGAATTCCTGCTGTCGCGGCCGCTGCTCACCGCGATCCGGCGCAGCGAGCCGACCGTCCTGCTCATCGACGAGATGGACAAGACCGACGTCGAGGTCGAGGGCCTGCTGCTGGAGGTCCTCTCCGACTTCCAGGTGACCATCCCCGAACTCGGCACGGTCGCCGCCGAGCGGAAGCCGTTCGTCCTGCTGACGTCGAATGCGACGCGGGAGCTGTCGGAAGCGCTCAAGCGCCGCTGCCTCTACCTCTACCTGGACTATCCGACACCCGAGCGTGAACGCGAGATCGTCGTACGGCAGGTGCCCGGCATCAACGAGACGCTCGCCGAGCAGCTCGTGCGGACCGTCGCGACGCTGCGCGCGCTCGACCTCAAGAAGTCGCCGTCGATCGCCGAGACCATCGACTGGGCACGGACCCTGCTCGCCCTGCAGGCCGACACCCTCGACGAAGCCGCGATCGCGCGGACCCTCGGCGTCGTGCTCAAACACGTCTCCGACCACGGCCGGGCCGCCAAGGAACTGGGGCTGCCCGACGCCGAGCTGAGCTGAGAGACGGCACACCATGGCTCTCCTCGACCGGCATGTGGGATTCCTCGACGCGCTGCGCGGCGCCGGACTGCCGGTGTCGCTCGCCGAAGGGCTCGACGCGGCACGGGCGTTGACCGTCCTCGACCTGGTCGACCGGGAAGCCCTCCGGGCCGCCTACGCGGCCACCGTCGTCAAACGGCCCTCGCACCGGCCGCCGTTCGACACCCTGTTCGACCTGTGGTTCCCGGCCGCCATCGGCGACGGCGCCGCGGGACCGCCGCCCGAACGCCCCGCCAAGACCACCGGGCCCCGGCAGCCGGACCCGCTCGCCGAAGCCATGCGGGAACGACTGTTCGACCTGCTGCTCGACGGCGACGAAGCGGGCATGCGGCAGCTCGTCCGCGAAGCCGTCGCCGCGTTCGGCCAGTCCCCGTCCGCGGCCCGCCCCGCCTGGTCGACCTACGCCGTCGGCTCCGCGCTCGACCCGCGCACGCTCATGGCCGGGCTCCTGCGCGCCGTCCTCGAAGGCCAGGAACGCGGCGGCCTCGCCGAACGCCGCGCCCGCCAGATGCTGGAAGACCGCATCGCCGACCTCAACGAGATGATCGTCAGCGAGACCCGGCGCCGCGTCGCCGAGGACAAGGGCACCGAACGGGTGGCGAAAGTCGCCGTGCGGCCGCCCCTGGAAAACCTCGACATCCTGCGCGCCACGAAGAAGGACCTGGCCGAACTCCGCCGCGCCGTCCACCCGTTGGCGCGACGGCTGGCCACCCGGCTGGCGATCAAGCACAAGGCCGGGCGGCGCGGACGGCTCGACTTCCGGCGCACGGTGCGCGCGTCGCTGTCCACCGGCGGCGTCCCGGTGCGCACCTTCCACCGGCCGCGGCGGCCGCACAAGCCCGAACTGGTCGTGCTGTGCGACGTCAGCGACTCGGTGTCGTCGTTCGCGCACTTCACCCTGCTGCTCGCCTACGCACTGCGCGAACAGTTCACCAAGGTGCGGGTGTTCGCGTTCATCGACAACCTCGACGAAGTCACCAAGTACTTCGCGCCGGGCGTCGACGTCGGCGACGCGATGAAGACGATGACGTCCGAGGCCGATCTGACCTGGGTGAGCGGACGGACCAACTACGGCCGCGCGTTCGAGCTCTTCGCCGAGCGCTATCCCGACGTCGTCGGGCCGAAGACCGCCCTGCTGATCCTCGGCGACGCCCGCTCCAACTACGGCCCGCTCGCCCTGTCCACCCTGGCCCACGTCGCCGGCAAGGCCCGCCGCGCGCACTGGCTCAACCCGGAGCCGGCCCGCGACTGGGACACCGGCGACTCGGCGTCCTCGACCTACGACAAGGTCGTGCCGATGGCGGAATGCCGGAACCTCGCACAACTCGGGCAGTTCATCGAGGACTTGGCTTGACGGTTCCGACCGTTCCGACCCTTCCGACCGTTCCGACCGCTGACAAGCCGGTACGCCGCGGCCCCGCTCCCCAGTCGAGGGAAGCGGGGCCGCGGCGGCGTCTCACGGCACCGGCTGCAGGCTCTCCAGCCCCAGCGGCAGCGGCCCGAAGTGGATCACGCCGAGCCGCTGCGTCGCCCGGGTGAGCGCCACATACAGGTCGTGCAGCGTGAACTCGGCCGGCTCCACGACGAGCACCGTGTCGAACTCCAGCCCCTTCGCCTGCCGTGGCTCCAGCAGCACCACCGGATTGGCCAGGTCCGGAACGAGACCCGCCGACGCATCCGGCAGGGCCTTCGCCAGGTCGTTCTGGTACTCCGCCGGGGCGATGACGGCCAAGCGCCGCGCCGGATCGGCGTGTTCGGCGACCGCGTCGGCCACGGCCGCGGGAATGTCCGCGGTCATCCGCGCCCACGGCGCGACACCGGTCGACCGCACCGACTCCGGCGGGTTGAAGCCGGCCTCCGCGGCCCGCATGAGTTCCGCGGCGACCTGCATGATCTCGGTCGGCGTCCGGTAGTTCACGCCGAGCCGGGTCAGCTCCCAGCGGCCCTCGACGAACGGCGTCAGGATCCGCTCCCACGAACCGCAGCCGCCCGGCTCCGACGTCTGCGCCGGATCTCCGACCAGCGTCATCGACTTCGTCGGCGTCCGGCGCATCAGCAGCCGCCACGCCATCGGGGACAGCTCCTGCGCCTCGTCGACGACGATGTGGCCGAACGCCCACGTGCGGTCCGCGGCGGCGCGCTCGGCGGCACTGCGGTGGTCGGCTTCCTCGTGGCGTTCCGCGAGGCGCTCGGCGTCGACCAGGTCGTGGGCGCTGAGGACTTCGGACTCCTCGTCCTCGCGGTCCTCGAATTCCTGGGTGCGGGAGCCGTACGAGAGGTCGAGCACGCCCTGCGCGTACTCGATGCGCCGCCGCCGCTCGATCTCGGCCTTGCGGCGGGCTTCGGTGTCGTCCTCGCCGAGGAGGTCGGCGGCTTCGTCGAGCAGCGGCACGTCCGACACGGTCCACTCGCGGGTGACCGGGCGGCGGATCGCGGCGGCCTCGTCGTCGCGCAGGTAGACCGGGTCGGCGAGGTAGTCGGCGACGACCTGTTCCGGCGTCAGCGGCGGCCACAGCTCGTCGATGGCGTTCTGCACCTCGGCGCTCTCCGCGACACCCATGGTGATCTCGGCGATCTCCTCGGAGTTGAGGAAGTTCGGCCCGCCGAACGGGTCGCCGCCGATCCGGTCGGCGAGCTGCGCGGCCAGCCCGTCGATGACCGCGGACGCGAAACGCGGCCGGGCCAGGTTGTGCGGCAGCTGCGACTCGCGGGCCCGGCGGCGCGCCTCGCGGGCGATGTCGGTGTCGAGGAGGAGTTCGTCGCCGTCGTGGTCGACGACGAGCGGCAGGTCGGGGATCGTCTGCCGGTCGGCGACGAACCGGCCGAGGACCTCCGCCATCGCCGCGCGGCCCTTGATCTCCGCGGCGACGGGCTCGTCGACCGCGGTCGCCTTGACCCCGGGGAACAGCTCGCCGGGCGTGGCGAACAGCACACCGGTCTCGCCGAGCGACGGCAGCACGTCCTCGATGTAGCCGAGGAACGCCGGGTTCGGGCCGACGACCAGGACGACGCGGCGGGTGAGCTGCTCGCGGTTCGCGTACAGGAGGTACGCGGCACGGTGCAGCGCGACGGCGGTCTTGCCGGTGCCGGGGCCGCCTTCGACGACGAGGACGCCGTGGTGCGGGGCGCGGATGATGCGGTCCTGCTCGGCCTGGATGGTCTGCACGATGTCGTGCATGCGGCCGGTGCGGGCGGCGTCCAGGGCGGACAGCAGGACGGCGTCGGCGTCGGAGCCTTCGAACCCGGTGCGCTCGTGGTCGTCGAGGTCGAGGATCTCGTCGTGCAGGTCGGTGACCTGCTGTCCGTTGGTGGTGATGTGCCGGCGGCGGCGCAGGCCCATCGGGGTGTGGCCGGTGGCGAGGTAGAACGGGCGCGCGACGTCGGCGCGCCAGTCGATCACCAGGGGAGTGTGCTCGGTGTCGTCGCGGCGGATCCCGATGCGGCCGATGTGGTGGTCGGCGCCGTCGCGGAACAGCAGGCGGCCGAAGCAGAGGCCGGTCTCGCCGGCGTTGAACGCGGCGAGCAGCCGGGTCTGCTCGGCGACTTCGATGTCGCGCTCGATGCGGGCCTGCCGGGTGCCGCCGTCCTCACGCCCGAGCGCGCCCTCCACCGCGGCCGCGGCGCGGTCCTGCAGCTCGGAAAGGCGCGCGTAAAGCAGATCGACGAATTCCTGCTCGTGCCCCAATTCCGTATTTGACAATTCGACTCCCGGGCGGATATGATGACTCCAGTTGTTTACTCCGCGATTCCGTGTGGCGCGGAATGCGGAAAGAATCAATATAGCACCGAGAATTAACCCCGAGGCCGACGGCCCGGGGTTTTTTGCTGTGGGGGCGCTGCGGGAGCCGAAAGCCGGGCGGGCGGGGCGGGCGGGAGCCGGCGTGGGTGCCGGGTCGCGGGAGCCGCGCGGCGGGTGCTCGGGTTGGGCGGAGTCTGGGGAGTCGGACGGAGTCAGACGGAGCCAGGCGCAGTCAGGGGCGGCGAGAGGGAGCGCGGCGCCAAGGGAGCCGAAATACCGGGCCGGGCCGGGCGGGGGTTGGGGCGGTGGCTGCCGGTGGTGCGTCGGTTCGCGGCGCGGACGCGCGGCGCCGGCCCGCCTGTGGAGCGAGCCCCATCCCGTGTCGCCGGTGCCGAGCGCCCGAGCGTGGTTCGGGGCGGCGCTGCCTGGCCGCGCAAGTGTGGCGAGCAGGCGCGGCCGGTTTGCCTTGCTTCTCGGGGTGGAGTGGCGGCCGTCGGGTCGGCCGGGCTCGCCGGGGAGTCCGGCGCCGACCGTGCCCGTCTCGCGGTGCGTGCCGCCGAAAAGCCTTGGCGGCGGCGCGGCCCGGTGTCGTTGCGTGCAGCGGGAATCCCCCCACACGTCCGAACCCGGGCCGCGTCCCTTTTATCCCCGGTCGTCTATACCCCCGTCGTTGCGGGGCCTTTCGCGACCGTCCGGCTTACTGTCCCTTGCGCTCCGTCAGGAAAGCCTCGATGTGCTTGCCCACGTAGGCGATGCTCTCGTCGGTCAGGCCGTGGTTGCAGGAGATCAGCATTCCGCGTTCCATGACCTCGTCGGCACCCGGGAGACCGGATTCCGGGACGCGGAACTCGGCGTTCTTCATGAACGGCTGCCGGGCCGCGTTGCCGGTCCACACCACGCGGGTGTCGATGCCGTGGCCCTCCAGGTACTGCTGGAGGTCGCTGCGGGTGAAGCCGGCGTCGGGGCGGATCAGGAAGCAGTACGACAGCCACGCCGTGTCCAGGCCCGGGATCTGGCGCGGCGCCACGAACGACTCCGGGTGGCGGGCGAGGATCTCCGTGTACAGGTCGTAGTTGCGCTGGCGGCGTGCGCGGTTGCCGGGCAGTTTGTGGACCTGCGGGACGCCGAACGCGGCGCAGATCTCGGTGGGCAGGAAGTTCCAGCCGGCCTCGTCGAAGATGAACATGTTGTCGTAGGCGATGCCGTCCAGGTCGGTCCAGAAGTCCCGCGACCCGGCCTTCGAGCCGAACAGCTGCGTCTCGGAGCGGCGGCCCCAGCCGCGCAGCGTCAGGCAGCGGTCACGCAGCGCGTCGTCGTCGAGCATCACCATGCCGCCCTGGCCGGCCGCGGTGATGATGTGCGACAGCGAGAAGCTGGTCACCGAGATGTCCGAGCGGGTGCCCGTCGGCGTCCCGTGCAGGGTGCTGCCGACCGCGTCGCACGAGTCCTCGATCACCGGCAGGTTGTGCCGGTCGGCGATCTCCCGGATCGCGTCCCAGTCGGGGGCGTTGCCGGCCAGGTTCGGGAACAGCAGGGCACCGGTGCGCTCGGTGATCATCTCTTCGATCTTCGTCACGTCGACCTGGAACGTGTCCGGTTCGACGTCGACGAACACCGGCACGAGCCCGGCGCGCAGCAGCGGCGACAGGTCGGTGGAGAACGTCAGCGGCGAGGTGATGACCTCGGTTCCGGGCGTCAGGCCCAGGAGTTCGACGGCCAGGAACAGCGCGGCGGAGCCGGAGGACACCATCACGCCGTGCCGCTTGCCGAACAGGTCGGCGACGAGGCGCTCCATTTCGGCGACGTTCTCGCCGATCCGCAGGCCGTTCTGACCCTGGGTCAGGACCCGGTTGACGGCGTCGATTTCGGCCTGGTCGTAGACGGCGGTGGCGTAGACGACCTTGCGGTCCTCGGCGGTCTCGGCGGCGTCGGCGGCGGTGCCGGCCGGGTTTTCGGGCATGGCGAAGCTCCTCGGGGGACGGTTCGGTGGCGTTGTCGGTGCGGTGCTGTGCAGCCCTTGTAGAGCTATCATGGCCATGATAGCTATGAAAAGGGGGGTAGGGTGGGCGAGCGAAACCGCGGACGGCCGGGCCGGCACCGCAGAGGCGCCCGCCCGGCCGCCCGGACGAAACGGCGAGAGACGAGGACCTGAGCGATGGATTACCGCAACGTCGGCACGTCGGACCTGCGGGTGTCGGCGGTCGGTCTGGGCTGCAACAACTTCGGCATGCGGATCGACGAGGACCAGACGCGCGCGGTCGTCGACGCCGCGCTCGACGCGGGCGTGACGCTGTTCGACACCGCGGACATATACGGCGGCGGCGCCTCCGAGGAAATGCTCGGGAAAGCCCTCGGCGCCCGCCGCGGCCAGGCCGTGATCGCCACCAAGTTCGGCGGCAAGATGCCGTACGGCCAGGGCACCGGCCGCGCCCACGTCGTGGCCGCGGCCGAAGCCAGCCTCAAGCGCCTCGGCACCGACTACATCGACCTGTACTACCTGCACTTCCCGGACGCGTCGACGCCGATCGACGAGACCCTCGCCGCGCTCGACGACCTGGTCAAGGCCGGCAAGGTCCGCACCGTAGCCTCGTCCAACCTGCCCGCGTGGGAGATGGTCCGGGCCGAGTACGTGGCCCGCGAACTCGGCACCGCCCGCTTCGCCGCCGCCCAGGTGGAATGGAACCTGCTCACCCGCGGCGTCGAGGCGGAGATCGTCCCGGCGAGCCGCGCGTACGGCATCGGCGTCATCCCCTACTTCCCGCTGGCGTCCGGGCTCCTGTCCGGCAAGTATCGCGCGGACCAGGCGTTCCCGGACGGCAGCCGGCTCGCCGACATGCCGTACTTCGCGTCCGTGGCGACGCCGGAGAACTTCGCCAAGGTCGAGAAGCTGCGCGCCTACGCCGAGGCGCACGGCCGCACCCTCCTCGAACTCGCCGTCTCCTGGCTCGCCGCCCAGCCCGGCGTGCCGAGCGTGATCAGCGGCGCGACCAAGCCCGAACAGGTCTACGCGAACGCCGCCGCGGCCGACTGGGCCGTCGACCCGGCCGACGTCCTCGCCGCGATCAGCGAAGGCGGCGCGGCGTGACGGGGACCCCCTCCGGGGTGTCCGGCGCCTCGGCGACCGCCGACGTCGTGATCGTCGGCGCCGGGTCGGCGGGCTGCGTGCTCGCCGCCCGGCTGTCCGAGGACCCGGGACGCTCGGTCCTGCTGCTGGAAGCCGGCCCCGACCACCGCGTCGCCGAACTTCCCGCCGAACTCCGCACCCTGTCCAAGCCGGTCGCTTGGCCGTACAACTGGGGCGACAAGGTCGCCTCCACCGGCGGTCGCGAACTCAACTACGCGCGCGGCCGCGTGGTCGGCGGATCGTCCGCGACGAACGGCGCCGTCGCGCTGCGCCCGGAACCCGAGGACTTCGCGTCGTGGCCGGCCGCGCTCGGCTGGGACCGCATGCTCGGCTACCTCAACCGCATCGAGAACGACCTCGACTTCGGCGGCGAGGCCTACCACGGCGATGCGGGACCGATCCCGATCGTGCGGCACGCGGAACCCGACTGGACGCCGCTGCAGCACGGATTCGTCACCGGCTGCCTCGACGCGGGCCTCGAATTCTGCGCCGACCACAGCCGCCCCGGGTCGACGGGCGTCGGGCCGATCCCGATGAATCGCAGCGACCGCGACCGGGTCTCGAACGTGGTCGCCTACCTGGACCCGGTCCGCGACCGCGCGAACCTGGCAGTGTGGGGCGACTGCCACGTCGCCCGGCTGCTCGTCGCCGACGGCCGCGTCGTCGGCGTCGCGTGCGCGGACGGGCGGATCGTGCACGCCGGACAGGTCGTCCTGTCCGCGGGCGTCGTCCAGAACCCGCTGCTGCTGTGGCGCTCGGGCATCGGGCCGGCCGTCGGGGTCCGCGGACTCGGGCTCGACGTCGTCCACGAACTCCCGGCCGTCGGCGGCAACCTGACGGACCATCTGGTCATCTCGTACCGGGCGGGGGTCGACCCGTCGAGCACCCCCGAGGGCGCGCCGACGCTGCAGACGATCGCCCGCGCCACTGCGCCCGGCAGCGACCGGCGGCACGACATCCAGCTCACCCCGGTCGCCCGCCGCAACCCGGACGGCAGCCGGGAGATCGAGATCAGTGTCGCCCTGCAGCTTCCGACGGGGGCGGGGAGCATCACGCCGTCGGGTGCGGAGGTCTCCGACCCCGCACGGATCGTGTGGCCGTTCGCGGCCGACCCCGACAACCGGGCCCGGCTGCGCGACGGCTGGCGTCTGGCGGCGCGCGTGGTGGCGGGCTCCGGACTGGCGCTCGACAAGGCCGCCGTGGCCGCGGACGCGGAAGCGACCGACGAGGTCCTCGACCGGCTGATCGACGAGACCCACTACGCCTTCTACCACGGCGTGGGCACCTGCCGGATGGGCGACGATCCGTCGACGTCGGTGGTGGATGCGGGCCTCCGCGTCCACGGCCTCGATGGCCTGAGCATCGTCGACGCCTCGGTGGTACCGACCGTCCCCCGCGCCAACACCCACCTTCTGGTGACGGCGCTGGGCGAGTTGGGCGCGGAGCTGATCGCCGCTCGGGGGTAGCAGGAGGGGACGTGACGGGGCCGCTGCCGGATTCGGCAGCGGTCCCGTCCGCGTGGGGTCAGGCGGGCGGGATGGCGTACATCTCCGACAGGTGCGACACGTAGAGCATGTGCGGGGTGACGAGGGGCGTTTCGGTGAGGGTGCTCGGGCCGTCGGCGAGGTGCCAGCGGGGTTTGCCGGTGGCGGGGTCGAGGCCGGTCACGGCGGTGCCGCCGGTTTCGACGTAGACCGTCGTGGCGTCGACGACGGGGCCGTGCGGCACGTTCTCGACGCCGCTCTCCACCGTCCAGCGGGGTTTCCCGGTGGTGGTGTCGAAGGCGGTCAGCACCCCTTCGGTTTTGACGGTGCCGGACGTGATGTAGACCGCGCCATGGCCGGTGGCCCAGTGGTGGATGTCGCCGGACGCCGCGGTCGGGGCGGCGGTGCTCCATTTGCGGGCGCCGGTGGCGGCGTCCAGGGCGCCGACGTCGGTCTTCGTGAGGTAGTAGACGGTGTCGCCGGAGAGGTGCAATTCGACGACGGCGAGTTCCGGCGGGGTCTGCCAGCGGAGTCTCCCGGTGGCGGCGTCGAGGGCGACGACCCCGTCGGAGGCGACGTCGCCGGTGCGGCTGCCCCCGACGACGAAGGTGTCCTGGTACGCGAATGCCTCGCCGTACACGCTGAGTCCCACGTCGTCCGCGGTCCAGCGGACGGTGCCTTTGGCCATGTCGATGCCGATGCCTTTGCGGTCCGGGCCGCGGTGGAGCAGCACGCCGCCGGTCGCGGCCGTCCGGACGGCCGCGCCCTCGACGGGGAGCTTCCACAGGACGCGGCCCTCGGCGGCGGTGAAGGCCCAGAGCTCGGCGTCCTGGCGGTAGGCCGGGAGCGTGGCCGAGTAGATCACGCCGTCCACGACGACCGGGGACGTGGTGGCCTCGACGGTCATGCCGGGCAGCCGCCAGCGTTCGGCGCCGGTGGCGGCGTCGAGGCCGTACCAGAGCCCGTGCTTGGCTTCGCCCCATCCGGTGCCGTAGACCAGCGCGTCGCCGATCACCAGCGGGTCGCCGACGGAACTCTTGCCGCGGAACGTCCACTTGACGGCGCCGGTGGCGGCGTCGATGGCATAGGCGGAGCCGGTGGGCTGCGCTTCGCCGTAGGCGGTGGCGTAGAGCGTGCCGTCGGCGTGGATGACGCCCCCGATCCAGTGGCCGTCGACGGCGGTGAACTTCCAGACGTGCTTGCGGCCGAGCGCGGCGTTGGACGCCGTGCCGCCTGTGCGTTCGCAGGCCGCGGTGCCGAGGATCAGTGCGGCGGTGGCGGCGAGAAAGCCGCGACGATTCGTATGTGCGCTGTGCAGGCTCAAGGAGCCTCCCCCAAGGAGACGACACGAGGCCCCCCGACCTCACTTGGGGGGAGGGACGCACGGCTGGACGGGGGAGGTTGCGGGGGACGGCGGATCTCGGGGGTAGCCCCGACGGGGGACGAGCGGTCGCCCCGAAACGCGCGTGCGGAGAGCGCGGCGGACCGTCGGGTGTGTCAGTGATGGTGGCCGTGGCCGTGCTTGTGGTCATGGGGGTGGTCGCCCCGTTTGCGGGTGAATTCGGAGTCGGGGGCGTGGGCGGCTTCGGCCTTGGCGAGGAGGGCCAGGAGGGTGGCGCGGTCGGTGTCGGTGAGGGCGGTGAAGTAGTCGGTGGCGACTGCTTCGCGGGCTTCGCGGCTGGCGGTGAGCATGGCGGTGCCGGCGGCGGTGATGTGGAGGACGGTGGCGCGGCGGTCGTCCGGAGCCGGGCTGCGGGTGACGAGGCCGCGGGACTCCAGGGCGTCCACGACGCTGGTGGCGGAGCGCGGGGCGATGTGCAGCCGGTCGGCGAGGCCGCCCGGGCGGAGGGTGCCGTCGGAGGCCGCGATGACGTGCAGGGCACGGCCCTGGGCGGGCGTCAGGCCGAGGGGGGCGAGGCGGTGCAGCGCGGCGCGGCGGATGCGCTTCGCGGTGTGCGTGAGGGCGTCGGCCAGTTCGAGGCCGGTGGCAGCCGTCACGGCCGACCTCCGAAAGTGAGCGCGTCGGGGACGCGGGTCGAGAAAACTCATCGATATGCTGAGCTAAGCTCAATATGATTCAAGCCCACTATGCGGCGGGATGTGTCCCACCGTGCCCGATCACGTGCCGAGGAGCAACCTCCCATGCCCCGATCCCTTGCCCATGTCACCACCGACCGCCCCGGCCGCTATGCCAAGCAGCTCGCCTCGCACCTCGGCCGCAAGCTCACCACCGCGTGGGACGACGAGTCCGGCGTCGGCAGCGTGGAGTTCCCGGACGGCGCGAAAGCGGAGCTGCGCGCCGAGCCGGGCGTGCTGGTCATGACGGTGGACGCGTCGGCGGAGCGTCTGGACGGCGTCGAAGACGTCCTCGGGCGTCATTTGGTCCGCTTCGGCGCCAAGGACGAACTGGTCGCCGCCTGGCGCCGCGAGGACGGAACGGAGGGGACGACGCAGCGGTTCGCCGGCGACGCGTGACGCGTGACGCGTGACGCGTGACGCATGACGAGTGACTTGGCGGACGGCGAGTGACGAACGGCGATGACGAGACGCCGGGCGGTCCGCCGGCCGCGGGGCCTAATGCACCTCGTACATGCGGATCGCCACGACGTCCTCGTTCTCGCCCTCGGTGCGGGCGAGGCCGACGAACACGGTCTCGGCGAGCCAGCGGTGCGCCGGGGCGTCGGTGCGGAACACCGGCGACGTCCGGTAGTAGAGCCCGGCGTGCGTCACCTGCAGCCCGTCGTCGTGCTGGTCCGGGCTCTCCGGTCCGGGGCGCCAGAAGCCGCGGTTGACGATGTCGATGACCGCGCCGTCCTCGGCCTGGATCAGATAGCGCGCGTCCAGCTCGCACACCTCGCCGCGGGTGTTGTGCCAGTCGCCGCCGCCCGGCAGCACGGTGCCGCGCAGGCGCGGCCCGTCGACGGTGCCGCCGACGATCGGCGTGAACTCGGCGTGCTCGCCGTCGCCGTGGCCGACGTGCAGGGTCGGCGCGACGTGGGCCCGGATCTCGAAGGCGAAGGCAAGCGACGGGGCGAAGGACACGGTGGGACTCTCCGGGGTGGGGACGACGTGCGAGTACGTACCCGGATTATCCCCAGGGGGTTGTCGGCAGGCGGCGCGCGGGCCTACCCCAAGCTCAGCGGTCCGGCAGTGACGCGATGCCCATGCCCGGGCGGGCCTCCAGCGGGTGGGACTGCGCGTACTCCACGTGCTGCCGGGACAGCGCGTGGGTGGCGTCGACGTCGCCCGCGGCGATGAGGTCGACCAGTTCGCGGTGCACGTCGAGACCGGACTTGATGCGGTCGGTGAAGTCGGACCCGACCGGGACGGCGTCCGCCCAGTCGTGCTCGTGCACCGTCCACAGCGTTTCGGCGGTGCCCAGCAGCAGTTGCATGGTCGTGTTGCCGCACAACCGCACGAGTCCCTCGTGGAATTCGCGACACGCGCGCACGAACGCGGGCAGATCGCCGACGAGTTCCACGCACCGCTCGTGCAAAGCCCGCAGCTGCGGCACGACTTCGGTGTCCCGGTCGGTGCGCGCCGCGCACATCGCCGCGCAGGTGGGTTCCAGATTGCGGACGGCCGCCGCGAGGTCTTCGAGCGGCACCCTGCGGCTGCGCAGCACGAGCCCGAACGTCCGGGCGGCGTCGGTCTCGCTGGGGAGCTGCACGGCGAGGCCGCCGGTGTTGCCGCGGCGTACCGTCACCAGGCCCTCGGTCTCCAGGATGCGGATCGCCTGACGCAGCGTCGTCTTGCCGACCTTGTACTCGTCCAGCAGCTCGCTCTGCTTCGGCAGCAGGTCGCCGTCGTGCATGCCGCCGTCGAGGATCCGGTCGCGCAGCACGTCGGCGAGGCCCTCGGCGACGCTCACGCCCCGGACCGGCATACGGCGGGGCTGTCCGGTACGGGCGGCGGCTTCGGCATCCATCGGAACTGCGGGTCTCCAGTCTCGGGCGGGTGTGCGGGGGCGGGTGTGCGGGGCGGGGCGGACGCGGTGCGGGCAGGGTGCGGGCAGGGTGCGGGCTTCATCGTACGGAGCCGGACCCTGTGTTGTCTTTGATAGCTAAGATAGCTAACTTAGCCATCGCAGAGCACCGACCTTGCTCCTCGCCATCGGAAAATGAGGCAAGAAAATGCGCATAGAGGACAACCGTTACACCGTCATCTCGTCGGACGGGCACGCCGGCGCCGACCTGCTCGACTACCGCCCCTACCTGGCGAGCACCCACCACGACGCCTTCGACGCCTGGGCCCGGCAGCACGTCAACCCGTTCGAAAGCGAACACCTGCTGAGCAAGGCGCAGGACTGCAACTGGGACACCCGGATCCGCAACGCCGACCTGGAGTCCCAGGGCATCGTCGGCGAGGTCGTCTTCCCCAACACCGTGCCGCCGTTCTACCCGCAGACCCAGTTCTTCGTTCCGCCGCCGCCGCAGGACCGGCACGCCTACGAACTCCGCTGGGCCGGACTCCAGGCCCACAACCGCTGGCTCGCCGACTTCTGCGCGGAGACGCCCGGCCGCCGCGCCGGGGTCGCGCAGATCATGCTCAACGACATCGACGACGCGGTCGCCGAAATCCGCTGGGTCAAGGAATCCGGGCTGTTCGGCGGCATCCTCGTGCCCGGCATCCCGCCGGGCTCCGCACTCCCGCCGCTGTTCGACGCGGTCTACGACCCGATCTGGGCGGCGTGCGAGGAACTCGACGTGCCGGTCAACCTGCACAGCGGCGGCGGCGTCCCCGAATACCCGCACGACCCGCGCGGCCTCGCCGTCCTGCTGTCGGAGATCACCTGGTTCTCCAACCGCGTCCTCGCCCACCTGATCTTCGGCGGCGTCTTCGAGCGCTACCTGCGGCTCAAGGTCGCCTTCACCGAGCAGGGATCCGCCTGGGTGCCGCGCGAACTGGCCAAGCTCGACCAGTTCGTGCACGTCATGCCGCTCGACGGCACGTCCCAGCACTTCTTCGGCAAGGACATGATCCAGGGCCTGAGCATGCTCCCCAGCGAGTACTTCGCCCGGAACTGCTTCCTCGGCTCCAGCCCGCTGCGCCCCGCCGAGTGCGCGATGCGGCACCAGATCGGCGTCGCGAACATCATGTGGGGCGCGGACTACCCGCACGCCGAAGGGTCGTTCCCCTACACCCTCGAAGCCCTGCGGCTGACCTTCGCCGACGTGCCGGAGGAGGAGGTCCGCGCGATGCTCGCCGACAACGCCGCCCGCTTCTACGGCTTCGACCTGGCGGCCCTCGCCCCGCTCGCCGCCCGGTGCGGTCCGCGCGTCGCGGACGTCGCCCGCCCGCTGGCCCGCGAGGAAGTCGCCTCGGACGCCCTCGGTTCGGTCTTCATCGACCACTTCGGCGCCGAGCACCCGGCACTGGCGGCACGGCACTCGGCCTGAGTGGCCACGGTCAGCAGAAGCGGGCCTCCGCGGCGATCGGATCGCGAGGGATGCGCAGCGAAGTACGGGACGCCGCCCCCGTCAGGTTGCTCCAGAAGCGCTTCCAGGTGAGCGGTTCCCGGGTCGAGTCGAGGAGTTCCTTGAGGTCGCCGCAGCTCAGGGCATGGCGGGCGGCGGCCAGCCCGGCCGCGGTGACCTTGGGGTAGCCGGGTGGGGGCTCGGTGACGCGGGGGTCGAGTTCGAGGGCGAGCAGCCACACGTCGTCGATGAGCTTGCGGTGTCCCGGCCAGTATTCGCGCCAGTCGTCCGGGTATTCGAGGTGTGCGCCGACGGTGTTGGCAAGGCCCCACATCTCGACGATGCGCTGGTCGAGCGGAACGGCGGCGCCGGTCACACCCAAGTACCAGCCGGGCACGGAGACTTGGGCATGCGCATATGCCGGGTTGAGCGGCACGGTGGACTCGAAGCCGTAGTCGCCGGGCCGCAGATGCAGGAGAACCGGTTGCGGGCTCGCCATGCCCTGGGCGATCGCGGCGCGGAGTTCGGGGAAGGCCCGGAGCCAGTCGTCGGTGTGGTCGGCGTTGAGGGTGCCCGTGATGCCGATGTCGCTGGTGCGGACGACGACGGTCTTGGCACCGGCGGCGCCGGCCGTCGGCGTGAAGGCCGAGGGATGCCATGGGCCGATGCACGCCACCGCCCACACGGCCACCGCCGGCGACACCGTGGCGAGTGACCGCGTGGCCCGTACGACGAGTACCGGCAGCAGGGCGAGGAACAGCGGTGGCAGCAGCATGCGGGCGTGCATGTAGTCGCCGCCGACCTTGACCACATAGGCCGCCAGCAGTGCCGCGGCGACGACTGGTGTCCCGGTGACGATCCGGTCGCGCGTGCCCGCGCACCGGAAGAACACGACACCGGCCACCGCCAGGACCGTCAGCGGGATGTAGAGGAAATACGGGGTGACGAAGTCCGCGCCGTAGCGCCACCCCAGCCCGAGTTCGGTCTCCCCGGCCTCCTTGGTGAGCGCGGGCATCGGCGTGAGGAGGCCGTAGTAGCCGGCGCGGAAGATCTCGTAGGCCACCGATCCCGCGCCGGCGACGGCCAGCCACGCCGCGGTGCGGCGCCACGACGGACGCTGCAGCAGCCAGGCGCCGGTGAGGAAGACCGCGGTGACCACGGCGAGTTCGGGGCGCACCAGGAATCCGGCGCCGTACCAGGCCGCGGCGGGCAGTCCTCCGGCGCCGTGCCGTGCCGGGTCCGCGTCGCGGACGAACAGCCACCAGCAGCCGGCGAGCCAGAACGTGCCGAGGCCGCTGTCGAGCCCGGCGGTGGAGAAGTCCCAGAACGGGGGGAGCGCCAGGAGGACAAGGATGCCCGCGGGAGCGAGCGGGACCTGGCGTCCGGCGCGGCGCGCGTGCAAGCGTCGCGTGGCGTCGCAGGCGAGCGCCACTCCGGCGGTGGTGAGGACGAGTCCGGTGACGACTGCTGTGAAGCCGATATCCCCCGGGAGAATCCAGCCCAGGAAGGCGAGCAGCCACTGCCACAGCGTGCTGGTGTTCGCCTCGACGCGTTCCCCTGCGTTGAGCACCGGCCCGTTGCCCGCCAGGATCTGCCGCACGGTGCGCAGGAAGATCGTGCCGTCGTCGGTGAGCGCGCGGTGCCGCCAGCCGAGGAAGGCGAGAAGGGCGACGGGTAAGGCCACGAACGCGAGATTCCACCAAGTCGTCCACTGTGTAGGCGGATCGGCCTCCGGTGCGGTGGGACGCAGCGTACGGGTGGCCTCGGCAGTGCTCACGGAATTTCCCCCTGGGGCGAGCCCTGTCGTGTGGGCGCGCCGCGGCCGCGCGGGCGTTCGGCAGCCCGCGTTCGGCCGACGGGGATTCTAACGACTGGTTGTATGGATCAAAGGTTTGCCACGCCGAAGCGTCACACGGCTCGGTACATGAACCATCGTGGCCACCTGTTCACGACGGGAGGCCGTCCAGGACGTGTCGCGCTCCGGGGCTGTTTCGCGTGCCTACCGAGAGAACGCGTAGGTTCGGACGGGGTCGAGGTGCAGTTCGTAGGGACCGAAGCAGTCTGCCGCCAGCGTCGCGACCGGGGCGCCGCAGGGACACGCTCGGTTGAGTCCTTCGTCACCCATCGGCCCGCAGCAGCCGGTGCTGTTCTCCCAGTTGGGCAGCGGTCGAAGGTCGAGGGCGTCCTCGGGGTGTATCAGCACCGTGCCCGGGACGCCCGCGGAGATGACGAAGCCCTCCTCGCGGCAGATCAGCGTCCCTCGGGACTGAGCCGGCTTCGGGTCCTCCTGATCGTCCTGCGCGACGTAGGGAGCTCCCCAGGGCTCGGGATCGATCGCGTAGCGGCCCCGCGGAACGGTGGAGGTTGCCCGACGCGTCTCCTTGTCCCGGCCGTGTTCGTCGTCCGAGGGGTCGGGGACGGCGGCCAGCCCCGCCAGCTCCGGCGTGATCGCGGTGCCGCACTTGGAACAGAGGAAGACGGTCATCCCCCGTTCTAGCCCTCAGAACTACTGCTTCGCACCTTCGTTTTGCTGCTCGGAGTCGATGCGCGCGACGACGCCGCGGACATCGGACACACCGAGATGGACGGTGCGGCTAAACCAAGCCATTGGCGCCGGGGTGCGGTTCAACCTTCCGTCCATCCACTGGGGGAACGGCGTAGGCGGCGTGTCGGGCGCGGTGTTCGTTGAGGAGGCGGCGGGTCTCTATGTCGAGTTCCTCACGGGCGGCGAGGACCTGGAGGTGGGGGAAGACCGCGCGGAGGATCTCGTCGGCCTGCACGATGCCGCGGGCCGAGGCGCGCAGGGACCAGTAGCCGGCTCTGCTGTCGTCGCGGTTGTTGAAGGCGAGCGCGGCGAGGTCGTAGAGGGCCGCGTGGTGGCCCCGTTCGGTAGCTGCCTCCAGCCACGCGCGGCCGACCGCGGCGTGCCGGGCGCTGTGCGCGAGGCCGAAGCCCAACTGCGCCATGGCTTCGGTGTCGCCGCGCTGGGCCTTGCCCCACAGGAGCAGGTACGACGCGGCGAGGCTGGCCGGCGGCGCGGCGAGCTCGGGGACGGCGGGATCGGAGGCGACCCCGGCCAGCGTCGCGAAGAACTCGACGTACTCGCAGGCCTCGGGTATGTCGTGCGCCGCCGCCTTGCGCATCCACGGCAGCGCGTCCGCGAACCGCCGGCGGGACGCGAGGTGCAGTGCGAGGGTGTAGCAGGCCCGCGGGTGGTCGGCCTCGGCGGCGGCGCGGAGCCAGCGTTCGGCGGCCTTGGCGTGCTTGGCCTGCTGGGCGCGGGTGGCCTCGCCTCGGGTCGCCGCGCTGGAGAGGTGCGCGCCGAGCTGGTACGCCGCCTCGGCATCGCCGGAGCCGGCGCGCTCCCGGAGCGCGTCGTGCCTGAAGCCGATGATCGCGCGCCATCCGCCGCTGCGCTGGTTCCGCGCACGCCGGAATACCCCCATCACGGAACCCACCCTGTTTTCTCCCCCACCCGGCGCGCGATCGCGGCGCCCCACCATGATCGACGGTCGGACGGGTTGGTGGGAGGGGGATGCGGAAGAAAGTCCGCGTGATTCCGCCCATGGGGTGTGACGCGGGGGTGGGGGAGGGGCCTTCGACGTGATGCCGATCCGCGGGTGGCCCGACACGGCCGCACTGCCGCGTGGTTGAATATCGGCGACGCGGAATTTGAGCACTCGCTCAAAACGTGATTCGGGGGTGGGGACATGGCTGGTCGAATCGTGGCAGCAGCTCTGGCAGGAGGCTTGGTTGTCGCCATGTGCGGCTGCGGCGGCACCGAAAGACCGGTGGCACGCTCCGCGTCGTCGGCCTCTGCCGGCGGCACCGTGCCCGTGGACATCACCACCTGGCTGGAGACCCTCCTCCACGGCCGGATCGACGCCGCCTGCCGGCGCGTGGACCCACACGCGTTCGCCGGACACACAGCACCCAACGACTGTGCAGGCACCTTGACCCGCTTCGTCGACTCGCTGCATCTGCAGCCGTGGACGACCCTGGAACTGACCCACACCACCACCCGGAAGCACGGCGTGGTCATCGAGGTCGGCACCGACGCAATCCTGCTCGACGACGCAAGCCTTGCCGGGCCGGTCAACGCCCAGAACGTAGGCATGCACGGCGAATACCTGCTGCGCTTCCACACCGTCGACGGCGAATGGAAGTACTTCGAACAGACCGCCAGCGCCCACACCGTGCCTGCCGGTCACGAACAACTTCCCGAGAACACGGCAACAGCAGCGATGTCGACCACGTCGTGACGGCGCTGCTGACTGCTGAGGTGACGGATGTCCTCGGCGGGTTCGCGAACATCGAACTGCGGGAGGACCAAGAGGACGTCGTGGCGGGTCTGCCCGGCCTGGTCGCGCGGGTGCCTGATGATCCCTACCGCAGAGTGTTCGGCACCGCCGACTTCCTGCGGCGTTGGGTCCGTCGGCCGGGCTTTCGGCTCCTCAAATAGCTGTCCGGGTCGGCGCGCGAGGAGCACGCGCTTCCGAAGGAGGGCGCAGCCGGCACGCCCGAACATCTGGAGCTTGGGCATCTTGATCCGGTTCACGTGAGCCTGCTGGCGATCTTCGCCGGGCGCGCGGCCCGGTCAGTCCACTTCGCTGGTCGCCAGGATTGCTACACCTGTGCGCTCGGCATCCAGGACCGCGAATCCGAGGTCCATGGCATCGCCGGCGGACCACTCGCTTTCGTGCGGTTGGACGGTGAACCGCAGCCAGCGGCATGCGGCGGCGTGCCGGACGGCCTCCGGGAGAGCCACGTCCTTGGCCAGTCCCATCAAGGCGTACAGGCCGCGCCAGGCGTTGAGTCTGCCGTAGGCGCCGAGTTGGCCCGGGCGGAGCCCGCGGGTGCCGAATGCCGTGCCTGCGTCGGCGGCGATGTACAAGTCGCCCAGGACCCGGTCGCCGGTGGTGTGCAGGGCGCTCACTGTGTCGGGCGTTGCTCCGACGAGGCAGTCGGCGGGGAGCGCGGACAGCAGGGCGCCGTTGAAATCGTGTCGGTCCAGCGGGGCGGGCAGCGTGAAAAAGCGGGCCTCCTTCTGCCTGATGGCGACGACCGGGGCCAGGGCGGCCTCTGTGCGTGCGGGGTTGGCCGGCTCGCTTGCCGCACGGCCCGCCGCACCCCCGCACGGTGTGGGCGGGACAGCCGGGTTTGGTTCGGCGTCCGCTCCGTCGACCATGACGCCGGTTCCCCCGGCACCGTCGAGCCGGCGGAGCCTGTGCTCGAACGGGAACGACTCCAGAGGCAGCCACGCCAGAGGATGGCCGAGCTCGACCAGTCGCGCGTAGTAAGCCCACGCTGCATTCCATGTGTCGTGCGGGCCGCGCGACGGCACGATGCCGGAGATACGTGCGAGCTCCTGCAACAGGCAGGCCCGGAACTCGGCAGCCAGACCGAGCCGGACGGGCAGTTCGTCGAAGAGCGTCATCAGCGCGCGCGAGGCCGGACCGCGAACCTGGGCGAGTTGCCGCGCCATGCGGCGGACCAGGAAATCCGGCATGTCCCTGGGATCGCCGTCTTCGGCGAGGTCGTCGACCAAGCGCCCCACCAGCGCAAGGCCCTCCTCCGAAGGATGGTGTGCGCACAGCAGGAGCATGGGATCGAGAATCTCGTGCGGGACGCCGTGGCCCCGTCGTCCGGTGGCCAGCTCGTAGAGGGCGGCCGGGTAGTTCTCGGCGCGCCGCCGCCACACCTCGTCTTCGTGGCTCGCCTCGGCCGATCCGTCTTCGTTCATCGCGACAGGCTAGAAGCCGAACATCGGTTTGCTACCCACCCGTCCCGAATACGCGGCCCCGTCCCGTCCGGAAGCAGACCGACACCGACGGAGGTCACCAACAGCATCCAGAACGTGAGCCAGAGCCACTTCTCTGGTGAACAAAGCCAGCGGGCCCGGTGCCGAGGACGTTCGCGGAATGGCTTTGTGGAAAGGGAAATCAGGGAGTGGTGGGGGTCCAGGCGGGGTTGCGGCCGGAGAAGCCGAGGAGCTTGTCGGCGGGGGAGGCGTCGGAGCCGACCTCGACGACCGGGCCGTACTTGCCGAACGAGTTACGGACGAAGTCGACGATCTGGTTCGCGATGTCCTCCAGCCCGGCGGCGAGTTCGTCGCTCAGCGGCGCCGAATCGCGCTGGCCGGTGGCCACGGCGATGTCCCACGCGTGCAGCGCGGCATCGAGCGCACCCGCGGCGGTTCCGACGGTGGCGGGCATCGGCCCCATCGGCGTCGGCACGAACTCCGCCTGCCGCCCGGACTCCCACGCGGTCGTCGCGGTCAGCAGGGCGTTCCCGAGATCGGCCAGCGGGTCCCCACCTACGGCGTCCTCCGGCGAGAACGGGTCACTCAGCGGCCCGATGTCGGTGATCTGCATGACCAGGGCGAGTTGGTCGAGACGGGCGTGGTTGAAGACCTGACGCACCGTCCATTCGGCACAGGGCGTGGGGTTTCCCCACGCGTTCGCGGGCACGCCGCGGACGACGGTACGCAGGTAGTCGTGCGCGTCGGCGAGCAGCTTGAAGCCGTCGACGGAATCCATGAAACGCCCTTCCCGGAGAGCAAGATCGAACCCCCAGGATAGGGCGCCATGCGGCCGAAGGGGCGGAACCTATCCCGCCATCGAAGACTTCACCGAAGCGACCAACGACGTCCACCCGGAGTTGGAGAAGAGGAGGACGGAACCACCTCGACGCTTGCTGTCGCGAACCGGGACGACCTCGGGCACGGCTCCTGCAACCTCGACGCAATTGCCGTCCTCGCCATTGGTGTGAGAGGACATCCGCCACGCCGCATCGGGGAAGGATGCGACCTCGACGCAGTTGCCTCCGTCGGGGTTGCTGTATGAAGACTTCCGCCAGACCGCATTGCCGAACTCACGTGCTTGGATCATGGATTGCGTAGTCCTCCGCGATCGACTCGATCATGGCCAGGGACTCGCTGAAAGACAGCGAGGCCGCCCGCGCCACATCGTAGGACGCCTGGTAGCGAGCTACCAGCGCCGGTTCGTCGATCAGCTGGCCGCTGTGCGCACCCTCGACATATACGAGCGGCGGCGCATCCGCGAAGGTCATGAGCGAGCAGAGACTGTGCATGAAGGGGTGCGGCCCTGCGGTGTAAGGGTGGACCTGGACGATCAGCCGGTGAGACCGGATGGCGGTCGCGAGACTCCTCAACTGCTCCCGCATGATCTTTGGGCTGCCCACCACGATTCGCAGCGCGCTTTCGTGCACGATCTCCCAGACTTGCGGGGATGGAGTGCTCAGCAATCGCTGTGCTCGGTCGATGCGGGCACGCACCACGTCCTCGATCTCGGCGTCGGTGGCAAGCGGTCGCCCGATCCGGGTCAACTGGCGTGCGTAGGATTCGGTCTGCAGCATCCCCGGTAGCAGCATCGGTGAGTACTCGTTGATCGTGGCCGCCAGCGGCTCCAAGTCCGCCGTATCCGCGAAGTAGTCCGGGTGCGTGCTCTCCCGCGCCAACCGGCACAGCCGCTGCAAGTGCTCGCCGCTCCCCAGCACGAAGTCGAAGATCTTCGACAGCTCCGGCTGCGGCCGTCGCACCGCCGCCTCGAACTGTCCGATGTAGGCGCCCGAACAGAACGCCTGCTCACCCAAACCGTCCTGTGACAAGCGCGCCTCCTCGCGCAACCGCCGCAACTCCGCCCCGTAGAACGCGCGCGCGGACACGTACGGGTCAAGGTCCTTGCTTCCAGGCATCGAAACCCCCCTCGGGAAGAGGGGTCTCACGCTACCCGCGAAGAATCACTCCGTGTGCCTGTTCGACTACAACATGCGACTTGTTGAGAAGATCATGTGGGTCGTACGAAACGGTTTCGTTTCGCTGGTGTTAGGGTCTACGCTGACAGAAACGAAACCGTATCGTTCCGAAAATAGGAGACCCCAGCGGTGGCCGCAGCAGCCGAGCAATCCGAGCGCCGCAGCAGCCGGCTCTCGCCCGAGCGCGAGACCGAACTGCTGGCCGCCGTGGTGGAGGTGCTCCGCGAGGTCGGTTACGACGCCCTGACCATGGACGCCGTCTCCGCCCGCGCCCGCACCAGCAAGGCGACCCTGTACCGCCAGTGGCAGAACAAGCCCACCCTGGTGAGCACTGCCCTCCGCCACCTGAACGCAATCTTCGACACCGGCGTCGACACCGGCACCCTCACGGGCGACTTGCACGCCGTTGCCCACACCCTCGCCGAGGTCGCCCGCGACGGCGGCGAACTGCTCACCTCCATGGGCCACGCCGTCACCCGCGACCCCGAACTGGCCACCGTCTTCCGTGAAGTACTGATCGAGCCCGAACGCCGGGCCTTCGAAGCAATCGTCATGCGGGCCGTCGAACGCGGCGAACTCGCCAAGGTTCCCGCCTCGTTGCCCTACTGCGGCCCGTTGCTCGTGCAAGCCGTCGCCAATCGGCCGGTCTGCGAGGGCACCGCCTGCACGCTGGAGTACCTCGAAGGCCTCGTCGACACCGTCATCCTGCCGTCGCTCAGAAACAGCTGAGTTTCCGCGGCGCGAGTCGTCCACGCAGCAAACCTGCGGACTCCGTACGTCCGAAAACCTCTTACGGGGGTACCCCCATGTCCCAAACCACTCTCGACAAAGCCCCCGGCACCCGGGGCACACCCGGCGGTGACGCCGACAAGCGCCGCTGGTGGGTGCTTGTCATCATCTCCATAGCCCAGCTCATGGTCGTCCTCGACGCGACGATCGTGACCGTGGCCCTGCCCGACGCCCAGGCCGACCTCGGCATGTCGGACGCCAACAAGCAGTGGGTTGTGACCGCCTACGCGCTCGCATTCGGCGCGCTCCTGCTGCTCGGCGGACGCATCGCCGACTTCTGGGGCCGCAAGAAGGCCTTCGTCACCGGCATGATCGGCTTCGCGCTGGCGTCCGCCCTCGGTGGCGCCGCGCAGAACGAGATCATGCTGTTCGGCTCGCGTGCCCTCCAGGGCGTGTTCGCCGCGCTGCTCGCCCCGGCCGCGCTGGCCATGCTCACCGTCACCTTCACCGAGGCCAAGGAACGCGCCAAGGCGTTCGCCGTCTACGGCGGCATCTCCGCCGGCGGCGCGGCCATCGGCCTGCTGCTCGGCGGCGTGCTCACCGAGTACGCGTCGTGGCGCTGGTGCCTCCTGGTGAACGTCCCGATCGCCATCCTCGCCATCGCGGCGGCGATGCCGATCATGCGCGAGAGCCGTGCCCACGGCGACACCCGCTACGACATCCCGGGCGCCGTGACCGTCACCCTCGGTCTCGCCGCCCTCGTATACGGCTTCACCCGCGCCGCCGAGGAGAGCTGGACCGACAGCCTCACCGTGGCGATGCTGGTGATCGGCGTCGCGCTGCTCGTCGTCTTCACCTACATCGAGAGCCGCACGAACCACGCCCTGCTGCCGCTCCGCATCGTCGCCGACCGCAACCGCGGCGGGGCGCTGCTGGTGATGCTCCTGGTCGGCGCGGCCTTCATCGGGTCGACGCTGTTCATGATCTATTACATGCGGATCGTGCTCGGCTACGGCGCGGTCAAGGCCGGCGCGGGCGCGCTCGGCATCACCGCGGGCGTGCTGGTCACCGCGGGCGCGTCGGCCGCGCTGCTGCCGAAGATCGGTCCGCGGATCCCGCTGCTCGTGGGATCGCTGCTGGCCGCGGGCGGCACGTTCTGGCTCACCTTCATCACGGTGGAACGCCAGTACGTCACGCACATGCTGCCCGGCATGGTGCTCATCGGCCTGGGCCTCGGGCTGGTCTTCACCTCGGTCTCCAGCACGGCCCTGATCGGGATCGGCGAGCACGACGCGGGTGCGGCGAGCGCCTCGATCAACGCCGTTCAGCAGGTCGGCGGCGCCCTGGGCACCGCGCTCCTCAACAGCGTGGCGACCTCGGCGACCGACAGCTTCATCGCCGACAAGAAGGCCTCGCTCGGCGCTCAGCTCGCCGACCCGGCCATCCAGCAGAAGCTGTTCTTCGACAGCCAGCTCGACGGCTATACGACAGCCTTCGCGTGGGCCGCGGCCATCATGGTGGTCGGCGCGATTCTCGCGGCGGTCCTGGTGAACGCGGGCAAGGACGCACTGCCGAGCGAGGGTGCCGTGCACATGGGCTGATTCTCGGCCCAGGGTGTTTGCGGCCCGGAGGTTCGGCCGGCAGGCCGGACGGGTGCCTGGTGCTTCGGAGGATTCTCCGAAGCACCGGGCACTTCTTTTTGTCCGATGATTGCGTCCGCGCTGATGGTGTCTTGACCTGCCGTCCCGGTTGAATTGACCGTTGGGTTGGCGGGGTTGGTGGATGCGGGGGCTGTGTGGGGGGACTCGACGAGGTTCTGCGGGCTGCTGATCTGGTGCGGTGGAACGCGGTGCCGGGGCCGTCGAACGGCGTGTACCGGCCGGGTGACTGCGGCGCTGCGCTGCGGGCGCTGGCCGTAGCGGAGGATGCGGTTGCGGCGCGCGAACCGCTGGCCGTACTGGAGTCCGGCGGCATCGTGCACCTGCACAGTGCGACGGTGTACCCGACGGCTGTGGTCGCCGCACCGATCCTGCTGGACATCGCGGACCTCGCCGCCCCGGCGGCCGCAGCGGGAGCGGCCTCCCTGCTGGAGCACATGCTCGACTGCGAGCCGTTTCCCGGCTTCGAGCGGGTCGTGGTGGCGGCGGGCCGGCGGATTGCCCTGTGCTGTGCGGTTGCCCGCATGATCCGCGAGCATCCGGGAGCTGCGCGCGGTGCGCGGCAGATCTGGCGTCCACTGGTCGAAGCTGCCGCGGAACACGGGTGGTTCGACGAGGGGGATGGCCCGTGTGTGGTGACGGTTGACCAGGCCGCGCCGGCGTGCCGGCGTTCGATTGTGGCCGAGGGGGAGCAGCGTTGCGCGCGGTTTCGGCGTTGAGTGTGCCGCGGACGTCGGTGCGGGGGATGGCCGCGGTCACGGTGTTGCAGGTGCGGCACTGGGTGGTGGTGCCGTTTGCGTACCTCGCGGTGACGGGGACGATCGGGCGGGTGGTCTTGGCCGCTGCTTTGCTGCAGATCGGGCTCGCCGGCTGGGAGTTCGTGCGGGTGCGGTCGGTGGTGGCGGTCGACGAGCCTTGGCTTGGGCTGCGGGTCGGGCGCCGCGCCGAGCGGGTGGTTGCCTGGAAGGATGTCGACGAACTGATCGTGGTGCGGCCTGCGTTGTGGCGTCACTGGGGGTGGGTGCGGGTCGAAGCGGTTGTGAAGCGACAGCGTTTGGTGCTCGCGCCGCTGGCGCGGGAGGCGGACGTGCGCGAGCTGGCGGCGCGGATCGGGTTGGCGGGTCCGCGGGGTGCGGCGCGGAAGAACCGGGTGCGGCTGGTGCGGGGGCCCGCCGCGGCCCCCGCGGGGGATCTCGGCTCAGGTCAGGTGCCGTGGAACCACACCGGGAACGGCATCACGTGGTGATCCCGCCAGGCTGGAGGACGCAGGCCGCCACCGGGCCGTCGGCAACCCGGACGAGGTCGCCCGCGACGTGGCCGGTGGAGTCGTTGCGGTAGAAGACCTCCATCACGAGGGTCTGGCCGGGAGCGATGCGGTCCGGGCGCAGCCGCATGTATCCGCTGTGCCCGTCGCGGGGCGCCATGCTGGTCCACAGCAGGGGGTCGGACGCGATGAAGTCGGCCCGCGGTTCCGCGCAATGCCGGTCGGCGGGGACGAAGTCCACGACGGCGTTCACGCCGAGGTCGCGGAGCCGCTCCTGGAGTTCGTGCGGTTCGGTGTACTCGCGCATGAGGACGGAGATCGACCCGTCGTCGTTGCGTTCGACCGCGAACGCCGGCGTGGTGGTTCCTGCGAACAGGCTCGGCAGCATCGCGACGGCGCACGCCGCGGCAAGCACCGCGCCGACTTTGACGCCGCGACGGACAGCGTTGCGGCCGGTCGCCGGCGCCGGGGACAGGGCACGCTCGGCGACGGTCTCCTTCAGTTCCGCGAGCAGGTGTTCCTGGAACGGGAAGCTGCCGGTGGTGTTCATCGCATCTCCGTTGCCGGGGTCATCGTGAGCGGGGCGGGGACGAAGGCGGCCAGGGCGCGGCGGGCGCGGTGCAGGCGCACGCGTGCGGTGACCGTGGTGATTCCCAGTGCGGTCGCGGCTTCGGGGACGGACAGGCTGTCGACCGTCATCAGTTCCAGCAGTGCGCGTTGGCCGTCCGGCAGCATGGCGAGGGCGGCGCCGGCGCGGCGTGCCGCGCTCTCCGCGTCGATCCGCTCTTCCAGCCGGGCGAGGTCCTCCCCGTCCAGCTCGCGTCGGTGGGCGGAGCGGCGGACGGCATGGAGCTCCCGGGCCGCCCGGCGGCGTTCGTTCTGCACCACGTGGCGGGCGATTCCGAAGAGCCAGGCGACCTCGGTGCCTTTGTCGGATCGATAGGTATGGGCCGAGTCGATGACCGCGAGGAACGTCTCGGCGGTCAGGTCGGCGACGGTGTGCGGGTCGTCGACACGGCGCGCCATGAAGCGCGTCACCGCCTCGAAGTGCTCGCGGTAGAAGGCCTCGAACGCGGCCGGGTCGCGTCCGATATGCAGCAGGCCAAGCTTTGTCATGCACGGATCTCCTCGTTGCTTTGCCGTACTTGGCCGATCGACGGCAAAGCGTTACAAGCGCGCGGCCACCGCAACCACGGCGGTGGCTGAGGGCACCGCAACCACGGCGGAGGCCGAGGAGAAGCGGGACGCGCGGTTTCCGGGGAACCCGGTCAGTCGTGCGGTGCGTACGCCGGCGGTGTCGAGGACAGCACGTTCGGAAGCTCGGCGAGGGTGTGGATGACGGGGATGCCATCGCGTGCGGCGGTTCCGTCGTCGGTGGCGTTGCGGTCGAGCCAGCAGGGGATCAGGCCCGCATCGCGGGCGCCGATCGCGTCGGCGGCGTAGTTGTCGCCCAGGAACAGGACTTGGTGGGGCGGGAGGCCGAGGGCGGCGCAGCCGGCCAGGAAGATCGTGGGGTCGGGTTTGTGCGCGCCGTGGTCCTCGGAGCAGATGAGGGCCGTGCCGAGGTACGGGAGCAGGCCGATGACGTCGAGCTTGCGCCGTTGGTGGGCGACGGCGGAGTTGGAGACGACGCCGAGCCGGTAGGCGGGTGCCAGGGCGCGCAGCAGGGGCTCCGCATCGGGGAAGGCCGCCCAGCGGGAGTCGCGGTGGGCGGCGTAGCCGGCGAACCAAGCGGTGGCCGCGGCGTCGGACATGCCGTCGGCGGGGAGGAGGTCGATCCGGGCGAGGAACCGGCGTGTGCGGACGCGCTGTTGCTCGGCGAAGGTGAGCGTGCCGGCGAGGTAGGCGGCGTAGGCCTCGTCGAGGATCTCGCGCCAGAGCTTGAGCGCTGCGGCGGGGGTGGGGAAGTGGGCGATGAGGCCTTCGTCGGCTAGGTGGGCGAGGAGGCCGTGCTCTTCGGAGGTGTCGAAGTCGAAGAGGGTGCGGTCGACGTCGAAGAGGATTCCGCGGATGGGGCCCGGGTTGGGTGAGGATGCCGGGTCCGGGTCCGGGGAGGAGGTCGGGTTCGGGCTGGGGCCGGTCGTCATGCGATTCGGGTCAGGGCGATGACGGGGATCGGGCGGCCCGCTCGGGTCTCGAAGTCCTCGAAGTAGGGGGTGTGGGGGAGTTGGCGGGTCCAGAGCCGGTCGCGTTCCGGGCCCTCGACGAGCGTGGCGTCGGCCTCGTACGTCTCGGTGCCGACCTCGACGGTGGCGGTAGGGGCGGCTCGGAGGTTGTGGTACCAGCCCGGACGGTTCGGGCGGCCCCCGTTGGCGGCGAAGACGATCAGGCGGTCGCCGTCGGGGAGGTACGTCATGGGCATGGTGCGGAGGGTGCCGGTGCGGGCGCCGGTGGTGGTGAGGAGGAGGAGCGGGACGCCCTGGAAATCACCGCCGACGATCCCGGCGGCGGCGCGGAACTCGTCGATGACCTTCTGGTTGAGCCGGAGGCGCTCGGACATGGTGGTCCCTTCCGCGTGAGGGTGATTCTCAGTTCTGTGTGACGAACGTCCCCGGCCCTCTGTGACATGGGTCCTTAGTCGAGGCAGAACTCGTTGCCTTCGGGGTCGCGCATGACGATATGCCCTGCGCCCATCGGGGGTTCGGGTTCGAACCGCTGCTCGCGGGTGGCGCCGAGTCCGGACAGTCGTTCGGCCTCGGTTTCGAGCGCGGCCATGCGCGCGTCGCCCTGGAGGTCGGGCGCGGCGCGGACGTCGAGATGGACGCGGTTCTTGGCCTGCTTGCCCTCCGGGACCTTCTGAAAGAAGAGCCGCGGACCGGAGCCTTCGGGGTCGACGGCGGCGGGGGCGTCGTTGCGGTGCTCGGGCGGCACACCCCAGGCCTCGAGAGCGGCATCCCACGAGGCGAAGCCCGGTGGCGGGGACTGGACTTGGTAGTGGAGGGCCGCGGCCCAGAACGCGGCGAGCGCGGCGGGATCGCCGCAGTCGAAGGTGATCTGCACGGTGCGGGACATGGGGAGCTCCAGGGGGATGGCGGGGGAATCGACGGTAGTCGGTGGGGGGTGGGGATGGGGGGAAGCAGACGGGGGTGTTGCGTCCCGTGCCCGACCCCAGGGAGATCCCTCGGACCGGGGTTTCGGGGGCTGACATGCTGGCCGCGTGAGAGAGAGCGTTATACCCGCACCGCAGGTCCGCTGGCATGCCGCCATCGATGCGTCCAGTTGGAACGTGCCGCTGTATGCCGCCGACGGGCGACTCTACGGCGCCGACCTCACCACGACGTTCGCCCGCGACGCGGTCACCGGGCGCATGCTGTGGGAGAGCGACTTCAGCGGGTCCCTGGACGCGGTGGGCGAGCACGTCGCCTATCAGGCGGACTTCCAGTGCGTACGGGCCGTCGACCTGCGCGACGGGGCCGAGTTGTGGTTCCGCGATCTGTCGAAGGACCGGCTCAAAGCGCCGCGGGAGGTCGTCCGCGGGCCGGTGCGGCTGCCGCGGCGCAACGAATCCCGGTATGTGGATGCGCTGCACGAGACGGCCGACGGCACCTTGGTCGTGCAGTGTGGGGGTGCGGTGTTCGCGTTGGACAGGGCGACGGGCGGGCTGCGATGGGGGAGGCGGCACGGGCACTGGAGCACCTACGCCGCGGTCCCGGACCGGGCGGGGCCGGTGCTGTTCTTCCGCCGCTATCCGGTGAAGGTCGTCGCGCTGGATCCGGGCACCGGCGAGACCGTGTGGAAAGGGGAGTACCAGCCGCTCGGCAGGCAAGGCGAGCGGCTGCTCGTCGCCGAAGGCCGCGACCGTGCGCTCGACGTCGTCGACGGCGCCGGCGGCCGACTCACCCGGCACACCTTCGCTTCGCCGCCGACGGACTACGTCGGAACGTTCGACGGGATCCGGATCGCCATGACGTCCGAGCATGTGCTCGTCGCGTCCGGTGCCTCCGGCCGCCCGTCGTGGTCGGCGCCGACCCGGCTGCCGCACACCGCCGAAGGCGTGACGACCTGCCTCGTGGACGGCGTCGTCTACGTCTGGGACCACCTCGGCGTCACTCGGGCGTTCGATGCCGCGGACGGCACGCTCCGGTGGTCCGGCGACTCCCCGTGGCAAGGGCTGTCAGGGCGCAGTGGCAGCCGGGTGCGGGTCACCGTCGACGAGGACGTCGTCGTCCTCACCGCCGACGGCGGACACGTTGCCGTGCTCGACCGCGGCGACGGTTGCCCGCTGTGGGCCTGGGTCGACCCGGACAGCTCGCCCCAGACCCCTCCCCCGCGCGTTGCCGTCGACCGCACGGGTGTGTACGTGGTCACCGAAGATCGCTTGCTCGCCTTCGAAACCCCGCGGCACGAGCCGCACCACGAACGGGTGTCGGCAGAGGAACGGGCCGCGCCCCGCCGCCGGGTCGTGGGCATGGAGCCGGCGTTGCGACGGACGCACCGGTTGACCGCGGATCCGCGGCTGCGGGGGAAGGCGCGGAGCTAGGCCCGCCCCGCCAACCCCCGCCGGACCTCGTCGAGCATGCCCGGCGTCGCCGACTCGATCATGCGGAGGACGTCCTCGAAGCCGTCCAGCTCGCCGTAGGGGACGTCGAAGTCGCCGTTCGCGGCGGATTGGGAATCGCCGGCGGCTGAGTTATCCACAGGGGGACGGATCGCGGGTGGCGGCGGCTGCTCGAAGGCGGGCATGGTGGGGGTGTCGGCATGATCCGGCGGTGGCGGGGGTGGGGGAGGGCACTCGCACGGGCTCCGACCAGAGATGGTGGGAGGAGGGAGGGCCCGTGAGGGCAGCGAACGCTGTGTCGTGGTCGTTCGTTGCGTCAATTACTTTGTGCCAAGCGATTTTCGGAATCGCCAAGCCGACCCGGCCGGAAGTCCGCCGGGTCGGCTTCAGCAACTTGCCACCGGAATTTCGGCATCACCATCGGCAGCCGGTTGGTGTTACGGGACACACGAACGCGATTCGGTGTGGCACCGATCCTCGTGATCCGTTCCCGTCATGGACCTAGCCTTCCAGCGCCTTCAGGATCCGCTTGTCCGACACCGGGTACGGCGTCCCCAACGACTGCGCGAAGTAGCTGACCCGCAGCTCCTCCAGCATCCACCGGACCTGCGCCAGTTCGTCCGGCACCGTGCGTCCGGCAGGCACCGCCGCGAGGCGCTCCGCGTAGGCCTCCTGCAAGTCCGCGATCTTGAGCATCCGGTGCCGGTCCCCCGGAGGGTCGTTCGGCAGCTTCGCCAGGCGCCGTTCGATGCCGCGCAGGTAGCGCAGGACGTCCGGCAGCCGGCGCCAGCCCGCTTCGGTGACGAAGCCGCGGTGGACCAGGCTCGCCGATTGCGCGCGGATGTCGGTCAGGGCCGGGACGAGCGCCAGGCTGGTCGTGCCCTTGAGCTTGACCTCCAGCCCATGGTGCACGGTGAGGATGCGTTCGACCTTGACGACGGTGTCCTCGGTCGTCGCCGGCAGGTCGGTCCGCACGCGGGCGAGCAGCTTGCCGAAGGACTCCGCGTCCCAGGCCGGGCCGCCCGCGTCCGCCATGATCTTGTCGACCGCGCAGGCCACGCAGTCGTCGAACAGGTCGGTGATGTTCTTGTGCGGGTTGTGGCTCAGCGCGAGCTTCGCCCGGTTGGGGAGGCGCCCGGAGATCGCCTTGACCGGCGAGTTGACACCCAGCATCAGCAGCCGGCGGGTGCCCCGCCACATCGCCGCGGCCTGCTCGGCCTCCGTTTCGAACACGCGTACCGCCACGCTGTCGCCCTCGTCGACGAGCGCCGGATAACCCTTCACCGGGTGGCCGTCGCGCGTCGTCTCGAACGTGCGCCGCAGCGTGCCGAGGTCGCCCCACTCCTTCAGCCCGGTGCGTTCCACCGAATCCGCGGCGCGCGACAGCTTGGCCTGCGACTTGGGCTTCAGGCGCAGCTTGAGTTCGGCGAGGTCCTTGCCTTCGGCGAGCATGCGGCCCCGGTCGTCCTCGACCCGGAAGGTGATCCGCAGATGTTCCGCTATCCGGCTGAAGTCCCAGCTCTCCGGCGGAACGGGGATGGCCTTGAGCCGCTGCAGTTCGCGGGCGAGGGCCAAGGCCAGCGGCTGCTGACGCGGCTTCATCGCGGCCAGCGCGGCGCGGGCGACGTCCGGTGCCGGGATGAAGTTGCGGCGCAGGGTCTTCGGCAGGGAGCGGATCAGCTCGGTGACCAACTCCTCGCGCAGACCGGCGATTTGCCAGTCGAAGCCGTCCTGCACGACCTGGCCGAGGACGGCCAGCGGGATGTGCGCGGTGACGCCGTCGGCGGCGTTGCCGGGCTCGAACTGGTAGGTCAGCGGCAGCTTGAGGTCGCCCTGCGTCCAGAAGTCCGGGTAGTCGGCCTCGTCGATGCCGCCCGCGCGGTCGTTGATGAGCATCGACTTCTCGAAGCTCAGCAGATCCGGCTGCTTGTGCCGGGCCTTCTTCCACCAGGAGTCGAAGTGCCGTCCGGAGACGACGTCTTTGCCGACGCGCTGGTCGTAGAAGTCGAACAGGGTCTCGTCGTCGACGAGGATGTCGCGGCGCCGGGCCCGATGCTCCAGCTCCTCGACCTCTTCGAGCAGCGCCCGGTTCTCCTTGAGGAACGCGTGGTGGGTGCGCCAGTCGCCCTCCACCAGCGCGTGCCGGATGAAGAGCTCGCGGGACAGCTCGGCGTCGATCTTCCCGTAGTTGACCTTGCGCTGGGCGACGATCGGGACGCCGTACAGCGTGACCTTCTCGAACGCCATGACCGCGCCCGCCCGCTGCTCCCAGTGCGGTTCGCTGTAGCTGCGTTTGACGAGGTGCTCGGCGAGCGGCTCGATCCACTCCGGCTCGATGCGGGCGTTGACGCGGGCCCACAGGCGGCTGGTCTCCACCAGTTCGGCGGACATCACCCAGCGCGGCGGCTTCTTGAACAGCGACGATCCGGGGAAGACCGCGAAGCGGGTGCCGCGCGCGCCGCCGTATTCGCGTTTGGCCGCGTCGTACAGGCCGATGTGGCTCAGCAGGCCGATGAGGATCGACGTGTGGATGCGCTGCGCATCGGCGGGCTGGTCGCCGATGCTGATGCCCATCTGCTTCACGGTCTGCCGGAGTTGGCTGTAGACGTCCTGCCACTCGCGGATCCGCAGGTAGTTGAGGAACTCCTGCTTGCACATGCGGCGGAAGCCCGACGACGAGCGTTCCTTCTGCTGTTCCTTGAGGTAGTCCCACAGCTTGAGGTACGTCAGGAAGTCCGAGCCGGCTTCCTTGTCGACGAACCGGGCGTGCTGCTGCTGGGCCTGTTCCTTCTTGTCGGCCGGGCGTTCGCGCGGGTCCTGGATGGACAACGCGGCGGCGATGACCATGACTTCGCGGACGCAGTTGTTGCGGTCGGCTTCCAGGACCATGCGCGCCATGCGCGGGTCGACGGGGAGCTGCGCGAGCTGCCGGCCGACGGGGGTGAGGCGTTTGCGGACGTCCGTCGCGGCCGGGTCGATCGCGCCGAGCTCCTGGAGGAGGTCGACGCCGTCCTTGATGTTGCGGCGGTCCGGCGGGTCGATGAACGGGAACGCGGCGATGTCGCCGAGACCGATCGCGGTCATCTGGAGGATGACGGACGCCAGGTTGGTCCGCAGGATCTCCGGGTCGGTGAACTCCGGGCGGGCGACGAAGTCGTCTTCGGAGTACAGCCGGATGCAGATGCCGTCGGAGGTACGCCCGCAGCGGCCCTTGCGCTGGTTCGCGGACGCCTGGGAGACGGCCTCGATGGGCAGGCGCTGGACCTTCGTGCGGTGGCTGTAGCGGGAGATGCGGGCGCTGCCCGGGTCGACGACGTACTTGATGCCGGGGACGGTCAGCGAGGTCTCGGCGACGTTCGTGGCGAGGACGACGCGGCGCCCGGAGTGCGCCTGGAAGACGCGGTGCTGTTCGGCGGACGAGAGGCGCGCGTACAGCGGCAGGATCTCCGTGTCGCGCAGCTGCTGCTTGCCGAGCGCCTCGGCGGTGTCGCGGATTTCGCGCTCGCCGGACAGGAAGACCAGGACGTCGCCGGGGCCTTCGGCCTGGAGTTCCTTGACCGCGTCGATGATGCCCTGGACCTGGTCGCGGTCGTCCTGCTCGGCTTCGCTGTCGGCGACGAGGGGGCGGTAGCGCACCTCGACCGGGTAGGTGCGGCCGGACACCTCGACGATCGGCGCGTCGCCGAAGTGCCGGGAGAACCGCTCGGGGTCGATCGTCGCGGAGGTGATGACGACCTTGAGGTCGGGGCGGCGGGGGAGGAGCTGTTTGACGTAGCCGAGGATGAAGTCGATGTTGAGGCTACGCTCGTGGGCTTCGTCGATGATCAGCGTGTCGTATTGCAGGAGGTCGCGGTCGGTCTGTAGTTCGGCGAGCAGGATGCCGTCGGTCATGAGCTTGACCAGCGACCCGTCGGAGACCTGGTCGTTGAACCGGACCTTGTAGCCGACCGTCGACCCGAGCGGGGTCTTCAGCTCCTCGGCGATCCGATCGGCGACGGTCCGCGCGGCGAGCCGGCGCGGCTGGGTGTGGCCGATCAGGCCGCGGATGCCGCGGCCGAGTTCCAGGCAGATCTTCGGGAGCTGGGTGGTCTTCCCCGACCCGGTCTCGCCGGCGACGATCACGACCTGGTGGTCGCGGATCGCGGCGAGGATCTCGTCCTTCTTCTGCGAGACCGGCAGCTGTTCGGGGTACTCGATCCGCGGCACGGCGGCGCGCCGCAGGTCCGCCTTCAACTCGGCGGATTCCACGGCTTCCGCCAGGTCGGCGGCGATGGCTGTGCGCGCTTCGGGATCCCGGATCCGGCGCGCCCCGTCGATCCGCCGCGCCAACCGACGCTCGTCACGCAGGGTCACACCAGACAAACGGTCCCGCAAAGCGGCAAGCGGAGAGACGGGCGGCGTATCCATACGCCGTCCAGGATAGGCATGGCGGGGGGTGGGGTGACCAGCGGATATCGCGTACCCCGTGTCGCCCCGCCGGATCACCGGGGCGAACCGCCCCCGGGGCGGCGGGCGATGGGGAGGGTGACGGACGCAACGCCCGGCAGTTCGTCGAACTTTGCCGCCGCGTCGGTCGTGACGAGCGTCCGCCCGGTGGCGAGGGCTGTGGCGGCGATGATCAGGTCGTGGGCGCCGCGAGGGCGCCCGCTGCGCCGGGTGTGGGCGAGCAGGACGGCATGCTGTTCGGCCGTTGCGGCGCTGTAGTCCTCGACGGGGATGGGGGCGAGGAGGTTCTTGACCGCCAGCTCGAGGCGGGCGCGGCGGTCGTCGGGGGCCAGGAGGACGCCGGTGTGCAGTTCGGCGGCGGTGATGGCGGCAATGACCACGTCGTCGTCCGCTGTCAGCACGGTGGTCGGCGCGACTTGGCCGCGTTGCAGGGCGACAAGGACGCAGGTGTCGAGGATCAGGCGTCGGCCCACGGGTCGCGCACCTCCTCCGGGGTGTTGGTCGTCGCGACCGCCTGCTCGGTGGCGTCGGCCCACTCCGGATCGGGCTCCAGTCCGCGGAAGAAATCGATGATCTGCTGCCCGTTCGGCCGCACCGGCGGCACGATCGTGGCGACGTGGACGCCGCCGCGCACCACCTCGATGCTCTCGCCGCGGCTGACCGCGTCGAGGACCGCGGACAGGTTTCGCCCGACCTCGGTGGCGGACAGAGTCTTCATGGGGTCATGGTATCCGGGAATCAGACAATCTGATCCCTTGAGGTACTGAATCAGCGACATGCGCAAAGCCTGCGGGGCCGCGAGGGCCATCCGCAGTCGAACGCCTATCGATCACACTCCGGTGTGAACGGTGTCGGGCGGCGGTGGGCGGGGTGGCCGAGGACGAGAGAGCCGAGAGAGCGCGGCGTAGGCAGGTCTCGCCGCGGGTCAGTTTCTGAGGACCGTCGGCGACAGGGCGTACTTCACCAGCACCTTCGGCTTTCCCCCGCCGTCCGCCGGAGTCGACCAGATGTCGGCGCGGAGATCACCCGGGAGGGTGTAGAGGACGGTGCTGTTGTCGAGCCACTCGGCCTGGTCGTCGAGGGTGCGGGTTTCGGCGGTGGCGGTCTCGGTGCCGGTGCGGAGGTCGAGGGTGTAGAGGCGCCAGGGGCGGGACGGGTCGGCGTCGGGGAGGCGCTTCTTGTACGCGATGCGGGTGCCGTCGGGGGAGAGGGACGGGCATTCGACGTTGTCGTGGAGGGTGCGGAGGGTGCGCGTGGCGAGGTCGCCCTCGGCCAGGTAGCGGTGGCCGTCGGTGGCGACGGTGGCGTAGAAGCGGTTGTCGTCGGCGGCGAAGGTGACGCCCCAGACGTTGATGTCGGCGGCTTGGTAGGGCTTGCCGTCGCGGATCACGTGGAAGTTCTCGAGGTTGTCGTAGAGGGTGCCGCTGCGCCGGTCGAGGATGGCGGTGCGGGTGGCGAAGTCGATGCCGGCGTAGGACTCGCCGCCGACGAAGGTGGTCCAGGCGGCGAGGTTGCCGGTCGGGGAGACGCGGGCCCGGGAGGGGGTGCCGGCGGTTTCGCGGGTGTCGACGGGGCGCAGGTGGTCGTCGAGGATGACCGCGTTGTAGGTGTGCAGGGCGGCGTTGGCGAGTTTGAGGCAGACGCCGATGCCGTGCGCGGCGTGGAAGACGAGGCAGGCGGTCGGGGAGATCGCGCGGCCGTCGTCGCCGTCGGATGTGCCGGTGGCGGACAGGTCGAGGGCGGCGACGTGGTCGCGTCCGGAGCCCGCCATGGTGGTGCGGAAGAGGATGCGGCCGGGCGGGTCGAGGGCGACGTCGGAGAAGCCCTGTTTCGGGCCTTGGCCCGCGCGTCCTGAGGCGTGCCAGGTGTAGGCGACGGCGATGCCGGCCAGGAGCGCGGTGGCGACGGCGAGGACGGCGAAGCGCGCGGTCCGGGTCATCCGGCGGTCTCCTCGTGGGCAGCGGGAGCGGTGGGGGCAGCGGGGGAGGCAGGGGCGGAAGCGGCCGCGGACGCCGGGGACGCGGCGGGAATCGGGTGCCGTCGCGAGACGAGCCAGGCCGTGCCGGTGGCGGCCGCCAAGGCCGCCCCGGCGGCGGTCAGCGCGGTGTGCGGGCCCCAGGTGGTCCAGGCCGCGCCGAAGGCGACGGCCCCGGCGGCGCGGCCGGCGGCTTGGCCGGTTTGGACGAGGGCGAGGGAGCCGCCGCGGAGGTGGGCGGGGGCGAGGGGCGCTGCGAGGGCCATGAGGACGCCGTCGGTGGCGGCGTAGAAGGCGCCGAGCAGGAAGAGGGGTAGGACGATCGCGGCGGCGGCCGGGAGGGGCGTGGCGAGGGCGGCGTAGCAGGCGAAGAGGACGGCGTGGCCGGCGAGGAAGACGCGGAGGCGGCCCCAGCGGTCGGCGAGGAGGCCGACGGGGACGGCGAGGGCGAGGAACGCGAGCGAGGTGCCGAAGGGGAGCAGGGGGAAGAGGTGCGGGCGCAGGTCGACGGCGCGTTGGAGGAGGAGGTAGACCATGCCGTCGCCGATGGTGGCGGCGCCGAGGACGGTGGCGTAGGCGCAGACGCGGGCGAAGCCGGGGACGCGGAGGACGGCGAGCGCGTCGCGGATCCGGGCGCGAGGCGCGGCCGGTCCCGAGGGTTCGGCGGGTTTGGCGGGGGCGTCGCGGACGTAGAGGAGGAGCAGGAGGACGCCGAAGGCGGCGAGGCAGAAGCTGACCACGAAGACCGCGTCGTAGGCCTGGGCGGCGAACCACAGGACGGCGAGGGCGGCGGGCGGGCCGAGGAGGGCGCCGGCGGTGTCGAGGGCGCGGTGGACGCCGAAGGCGCGGCCTTGGGCGTCGGCGGGTGCGGAGAGGGAGATGAGGGCGTCGCGGGGTGCGGTGCGGATGCCTTTGCCGGCGCGGTCGACGGCGATGACGGTGCCGATGCCGGGGACGGACGATACGGCGGGGATGGCGAGTTTGGCGGCGGCGGACAGGCCGTAGCCGGTGGCGGCGACGGGTTTGTGGCGGCGGGTGCGGTCGGCGACGTGGCCGCCGGCGATCCGCAGGGCCGCGGTGGCGCCGTTGTTGAGGCCGTCGAGCATGCCGAAGGCGAGCGGGGACAGGCCGAGGCCGAGGACGAGGTAGACGGGCAGGATGGCGGTGACCATCTCGCTGGAGATGTCGGTGACGAGGGAGACCAGTCCGAGGGCCAGCACGTTGGGCGGGACGGTGCGGAAGGCGCGCGCGGCGCGGCGGCCGCGGGGCTTCGGTCCGCCGGGCGGGGTGGCGGGTGAGGCGCGGATGCCGCCGGAGATGTCGGTGCCGCGGCTGGTCGACAGGTACATGCAAGCTCCTGCGCGGACGGGGTCCGGGGGGGGGGGCGGGGGGGCCCCCGGCCGGGCCCACGGCCCAGGGGGGGGGCGGGGGG
>NZ_JBMULZ010000001.1:0-222622 GCF_049534875.1 Uniformispora flossi | reverse complement strand
GGCCCCGGGGAGTGGGGCCCGCGCACCGACCGGTCATCGGGACGGTTGCCCGTCAGGGGCGGAGGGTCAGAACCACGCGACCGTCCACGTGAACGAGGTGCTTGCGGTGGCGCCGGCCGCGTCCTTCGCGGTGACGGACACGTTGGTGGTGCCGGTGCTCCACGCGCTGCCGCTGATCTGGCAGTTGGTCGGGTTCATCCACAGGCCGGTGGGCAGGCCGGTGGCGGAGCAGGTGTAGGGCGCGGTGCCGCCGGCGACTTGCAGGGTGAGGCTGACGCTCTTGTTGAACGTCGACTTCTGGTTGCCGGGGTTGGTGACGCGCAGGCCGCTCGCGGGCGGGGTGACCGTCCAGGTGAACGACGTGGCGGCGGTCCCGGCCGAGTTGGCGGCGGTGACGGTCACGTTGGACGTGCCCGCGGTGCTCGGGGTGCCGGTGACGAGGCAGCCGGAGTTGATCGACAGTCCGGCGGGCAGTCCGGTGGCCGTGCAGGTGGGCGCGGGCGAACCGGTGGTCTGCACTTGCAGGTTGACGGCGGTGCCGGTCTGGGTGCTCTGGTTTCCGGGGTTGGTGACGGCGGGTGCGGTTCCGCCTCCGCCGCTCGGGCTGACCGTCCAGGTGAAGGAAACGGCCGCGGAGGTCTGGTTGGTGCTGTCCTTGGCCGTTGCGGACACGTTGTAGGTGCCTTGTGCGGTCGGCGTGCCCTGCACCGCGCAGCCGTTCGACGGGTTGGACAGGCCGGCCGGGAGGCCGGTGAACGTGCAGGTGTACGGCGCGGTTCCGCCGCTCACCGACAGCGGCACGTTGACGGCTTGGCCGACGACGGATGCCTGCGGTCCGGGGTTGGCGACGGCGGGCGGCGAGCTGGTGCCGCCGTTCCACACTTCGCTGATCGCGGAGACGTTGGAGGCCTGGCCGGAGGTGCGCAGCCCGTACATGTCCTCGAGGGTGCGCATGGTGTTGTAGTGGTTGTAGTTGGTGCCGTAGGTCCCGGTTTTGACGTTCGCGCCGTAGTAGACCGTGGCGATCTGGTTCTGGGAGCGGAACGCGTCCTCGTCCCAGGTGACGATCAGCAGGCTGTTGTGCGTCTTGGCCCACTGGGCGTAGCCGTCGAGTTTGTTCTTGGTCCAGGTGTCGCCGGTGGCGGTGCACCCGGGGTCGTGCATGTCGTTGCACAGGTTCGGCACGACGAAGGACACGGTGGGCAGTTGGGTGTAGTCGGTGGGGAAGTCGCTCATCTTGTGGGCGGTGCTGGTGGGCACGTTGGAGAACGCGAACCACGGGTTGTGCTTGCGCGCGTACTTGGCGGTGGTGCAGGTGGCCGGGTTGCCGTCCCAGTCCTCGTTGTAGCTGCCGAAGGTCTTGCCGGCGTCGAGGAGTTGCTTGCCGAGGTTGTCGGCGCCGTACGGCTGGCCGGGTTCGGGGCAGGAGTCCGAGGTGGCGCCTTGGGTGGCGCCGGAGAACATCGCGAAGTAGTTGCCCTGGCTGGGGTGCGACTCGCCGTGGAAGTTCGTGAACGAGGCGCCGCCGCTGATGAGCGAGTTGATGTAGGGCATCTGCGCGTTGCCGACCACGTCTTCGTAGTTCGTGTTCTCGTGGACGACGATCACGACGTGGTCGAATTTCGGTAGTGCCGCGGCCGAGGCGGGTGTGGCGCTCAGCGCCATGATGCCTGCGGTCGCCGCGGCCGCGGCGCCGGCGCAGAGCGCGGCGACCGCCGCGGTCCACGGCCGGCGTGCGAGGTGCGGCACGATGGGGCCCTCCTTGGTCGGGAGATCCTGGTCGGGAGATCCGCTTTCGGGAGATCCGGGTCGTTCCGGTGGTGCCGGCCGAGTCGGCCGCGGGGCATCGTGCGGTGCCGCGCCGGAGGTCACAACGCGCGGAATCGGCACACGAGTCGGCGGTGCGCCGGTGGCCTGCGGCTTTTCCGGGGGCGGTGGCGCAATCCGACCGAGCCGACATGGACCGATGCCGAAACGGTCCGTGCCGCTTCCGGTTTGCTGTGGATTTTGCCTGGGGATGGCCAACCGATGACGCCCATTTGGCTGCTGCGGGAAGAGGAAACCACGCGGATAGGGTGACCCGGACCATACGCAGGGGTACGGTGCGGAATGTGACTCTCCAGCAACTGCGTTACCTCATCGCCGTTGTCGAGCACGGGAGCATGACCGCGGCTGCACAGGCCCTCTTCGTCGTCCAGCCGGCGCTGTCGCGATCCCTCCAATCCCTGGAACGCGAGCTGAAAGTCGAGCTGTTCGTCCGCTCCGGACGCGGTATGGCGCTCACGCCGGAAGGCGTCCGGGTCGCCGCGCTGGCCCGCCGGGTGCTGGACGGCGTCCGCGCCATCGAGGACTCCGTCGGCCCGGCCGACGCGGACACCGGCCGCAGCGCGCTGCGCCTGGCCACCACCCAGACCCTGGCGATCGACTTCATGAGCGGCCTGCTGCCCGGCTTCCGCGCCAAGCGCCCGGAGATCGACGTCGCCGTCGACTGCGAACCCACCCGGGACGCCCTGTTCACCGCCCTGCGCAAGGGCGACGCCGACCTGATCCTCGCCGACCTGCCGATGCCCGCCGACTTCCGGGTGCATCCCCTGCGCCGCCACGAAGTGGTGCTGGTGTCCCCGCCGGACACGCCGCTGCCCGACCCGGTGCCGTGGCGTGCCTTGGACGGCCTGCCGATGATCAAGCCGCCCGCGGATTCGCCGCGCGGCCGCGACTTCGCGATGCTGTTCGACTTCCACGGCATCCGCCCCCGGACGGCCATGGAGACCGACGACCGCGGCGCGTGGCTGGCCTGCGTGGCCGCCGGGGTCGGCTCCGCGCTGTGGTACGCGGACCTCGCGCAGCGGTTCACCGGCACGATCGGCGTCCGGTCGTTCTCCCCGCCGCTGACCCGCACCATGGGCCTGGCGTGGCTGCGCAAGCCCATGACGCCGCAGATCCGCGCGCTGTGCGCGTACGCCCGGATGCACGGGGTGCGGGAACTCGACTACGCGTGAGCGGGCCCGGCCACGGCCCCGCCCACCATCGTCAGGAACCGCGGCACCGGACGCCCCTGCCCGCGGAACACCGCGGCCACCGCCGTCCGCACCCGGGCCGCCGCGGCGACCGGCAGGAACGCGGCCACCGCCGTCCCGCCGCCCGCCGCCCGCGCGCCGAACGCGCCGGCCCGGCACGCCGCCGCGACCACCGGGTCGGTGTCCGCCCAACTGCCGCCGTAGCCCGGCACCCGGGCCCGCTGCGTCGCGGTCACCAGGGCGAGTGCCTCCGCCATGCGCCCGTCGCGCAGCAGCGCGGCCATCCGGCCCGCCCGCCGGACCTCGTCGCGAGCACCGCGCAGCGACGCCGCGACCGATGCCGCCGCGCCCCGCGCGGGCGGCTGTTCGCGCGGCACGATCAGCATCATCCGCAGCTCGGCCGCCGCCAGGTCGCACGGCTGCTCGCCGACCGGGCCGGCCGAGCCGACCAGCAGGGCGTGCCCGTCGCCGCCGCACAATGCGGCGCTGCGCAGGGCGTTGCCGTCCGCGGTGTCGTGCGGCGGGTCGACGGTGTTGCGGAGCAGCGCGTCGAGGGTGAGGGCGGTCAGCCGCGGCCCGTGGAGGGCGGTCCAGGCGAGTGCGGTGGCACCGGACAGCGGCACGGACGGGGCGAGGCCGGTGTCGTCGGGCAGGTCGGCGTGCAGGAGCAGGTCGGCGCCGGGCCCGGGGCCGCCGAGGCGGGCGAGGGCGTGTGCGGTCTCGACGATCGGGGCCGCCCAGCCGGGCACGTGGTGTCCGGTGCCGTGGACGGGGACTTCGACGGATTCGAGCGGCCGGTCGAGCGAGCCGATCCGCAGGATGCCGTCGGTGCGCGGTGCGGCCGCCATGACGACGTTCGCGCCCACCGGGACGATGATGCCTTCGCGGCCGGGCACGCCCGCCAGCCGGACGGCGTAGGGCGCGGTCCAGACGCCGGCGGGGGCGTGCCCGAAGGCCTGCGCGAACGAGAACGGCACGACGCGCAGGACGGGTGCCGCGTCCCGGCGGTCGACGAGAGCCATGGACGTCCTTTCGGGAACGGGCAAGAGGCGTGTGCGGCCCGGGCGGGCGTCACCCGGGTTCTTTGCGGGCCAGCACCCGGTAGGCGTCGCTGCCGCCCGCCGGGCCCAGCGTGCGCGCGGCGGCGGACCCGAGCAGGTCGAGCAGGGCGGCCGCGGCGAACACGGGCACGAACACAGCTGCGGCCGCCCCGCGCCACACGCGCCGGGCCGGTGCGAACCGGGGCACGGCCCACGGCTGCCGGGGATCCGGGGCGACGGCGGCCAGCGTCGCGGTGGCCGCGGCCATGAACAGCTGCCCTTGGTGCGCGGGTCCGCGTTCGACCTCGGCGACGGTGAAGCCGCGCGCCGTCAGCGCCTGGGTGAGGTTGCCGAGGGGGACGAAGTGCTGGTGCTGGGGCTGGAACCACGGGTGCCAGCGCCGGTGCAGCAGGCGCGCGTACCAGCACTGCGGGTCGGGCACTTCGATCAGCAGGTGTCCGCCGGGAGTGACGACCTTGGCGGCAGCGTCGAGTTCGGCGCCGGGGTCGCGGGTGTGCTCCAGGTAGTGGTGCATGCTGACCACGTCGTAGCGTCCCGCGAGGGAGTCGGCGTGGTCGGGGAACTGGCCGACGTAGGCGTGGTCGATCCAGCCGCGCCGGGCGGCTTCCTCGACGCCCGCGCCGAGGTCGAGCCCGTCGAAGGCGGTGTCCGGGAGTTCGGACTTCCCGACCAGGCACATGTGGGCGTGGCCGGTGCCGACGTCCAGCCACCGGGCGGGCTCCGCGTGCCGCCGGACGAGCCGGGCCCGGTTCCGGTAGTGGCGGGTCATGCCGGCGAACATCGACTCGGCCCCGTCGGCGCCGACGCCGTCGTAGAAGTCGCGGTAGTAGAAGGAGAGTCCGTCGAGGGAAAGGCGCGGGTTCTGGAAGGTGTGCCCGCAGCCCCGGCACCGGTCGAGGACGAACCGGCCGGGCTTGCCTTGCAGCCGGTCTTTGGTGCGCAGCCGCACCCGGAGGCGGTCCGATCCGCACCACGGGCAGGCAGTGGCGCGAGGTTCGAAGAACCGGTCGGTGCCGTCGGCGAGTTCCGCGGCGTAGGCGGAGCGGCGGGCGGCGTCCTCCGCGGGTGTCCACCGGGCGGGTGCGGCGGGTCCGGCGGCGGCCCGCAGCCAGCGGACGGCGGCCAGGAAGGGACGCCCGAGCGTCGACACGGCCGCGTCGCGCGGGCGTACCGGGGCGCTCCCCGCGACGACGGCGTACGGCTGCACCCACCAGGCGGCGAACGCGAGCAGGCCCCAGAACGGCGTGCCGTACCCGGCGCCGGCGAACGCGGCCGTCTCACCCAGCAGCCCGCCCAGCGAACCGACGGGCGACCCGCCGCGCGCCGCGGTCAGCGCCTTGTACGCGCGGGCGTCCGGCGGGTTACCGCGCAGGCCGGGCGCGATCGCATGTCCGGTGGAACGCGCCGCGTAGCGTTTCAACCGGGCTGTCACGTCGGCGAGTTCGGCCCGCGTGAGGTCGCGGGCGGGTGCGACGTCGGCACGCCGCAGCACGTCGGTGTGGACGAGCAGCGCGTGCTCGGCGCCGCGGCCGCGCGCCACCGGGTCGGTGCGGAACGCGATCGGGTCGAACTCGTGCAGCAGATCCAGCAGCGGCTCGACCGCCATGTCGCCGGGGACGAGGTCCAGAACCAGCAGCCCCTGCGCGGTCGCGAACTCGACGGCTGAGTGTTCGAGTTCCTTGTCGACGGTGACTCCCGCGACGGTCAGCCATGCGAAGTCCCGCGGGCCGGCTTCGCGGTCCGCCTGTTCGCCTGCCTGCGCCGGGCTTCGGGCCGTGAGGACGGGTATGCGCCGCAGCCGTCGCCGGGACCGCAGCGTGCCGAACAGCACGGCGGCGAGCAGCAGCAGGGCCAGCCACGGGAAGGGCGAGAAGCCCGTGTTCATCCGCACACCTCCGCGGGCAGCCGCTCCAGCAGGTCCGCCGCGGCCGGGGCGCCGCCCGCCTTCGCGAACGACGCACGGATCCGCAGCGCGGCCTCCCGGTGGCGCGGATCGTCGAGCACGGCCGCGAGCGCCGCCCGGATCTCCGGGACGTGCGCCCGCCCGAACCGCACCCGCACGCCCGCCCCCGCGTCCACGACCTGCCGGGCGACGAGGGGCTGGTCGTCGCGGATCGGCGCGACCACGAGCGGCAGGCCGAACGCCAGCGCCTCGCACACCGTGTTGTGGCCGCCGTGGGTGAGGACGGCGTCCATGTGCGGGAGGAGTTCGAGCTGCGGCACGTACTGCTGCCGGAGCACGTGCTCGTTCCCGGCGGCGGACAGCATCCCGTCGGGTGCGGCCATGACGATCTGGGCGCGGTCGGCGAGTGCGCGGGACGCTTCGGCGACCGCCGGATAGAACCGGGTGCCGGCGTCCCGGTTGAGGGTGCCGAGCGAGACCAGGACGCGGCGGCGGTCGGACACGAGACGTTCCCAGGGGAAGCCGACCGAGGTCGGGCGGGCGCCGAACGCCGGGCCCACGTAGTGGTGGTGCGGCGGGACGTCCGGTCCGGTGCCGGACAGTTCCGGCGTGGAGAAGACCAGCGCGGCGGGTGCGGCGAAGCGGGCGTCCCAGCCCGGGCCGAGTCCGGCGTCGTCGGCGACCCGGCAGACCTGGTCGCGCACCCACGCGTGGACCTTGGGGAACCCCTCGAAGGGCCGGGCGAATTCGACCGACGTGGTCGCCGACGTCACCCACGGCACGCCGCGCAGTTCGGCGGCGACGGCCCCGGCGAACGCCTGCTGGTCGGCGACCACGACGTCCGGCTTGACCGTGTCGATCGCGGCGAGCGCGGCCGGGAGCATCGCACGGGCGAGCGGGACCAGCACGTCGGCGACCAGGAAGCGCAAGGCGCCGACACCGCGTAGGCCTTGCCAGGCGCCGTGCAGGACGGCGTAGCCGTCCGGCGGGCCGCCGTCGGACGGGTGGAGTTCGGCGTCCGGCGGCAGCAGGTCGGCGGTCTCCGGCGGGCCGCACCAGGCGGTGCGGTGGCCGCGTGCGGCGAGTTCGGCGGCGACGGCGGCCGCCGGATTGACGTGTCCGGTGAACGGCGGCACGACGAAGAGGAATCTCATGCCGCGCTCCCGGCCGCCGCGGACAGCGCGTCGAGGCGGCGCAGGATCGTCGCGACCAAGGCGTCGGGTGCGTCGCGCAGCAGGGCGTGGGCGGCGTCCGGGAACACCTCCAGGTCGCAGTCGGGCAGCAGGGCGGCGAGCAGCGGGCCGGACGCGGCGAGGTCCGATTCGGCGCCGAAGAGGGCGAGCACGGGGCCGCGGACGGCGGCGAGTTGGCCGGGGGTGAGGAGGCGGGCGGTGCTGACGTCCTCGATGAGCGTCGTGTCGTTGAGCAGGGCGTCGGTGGCGGCGCGCACCCGGGCGGCTTTGCGGGCCTGCCGGTCGGCGGCGGCCGCGGAGGCGTCCCAGCGGTTGCGTTCGAGGCCGAGGGCGACGAGGTTGAGCGTGTTCGCCATCGACTCGACCCAGCCGCCCTTGTAGCCGTCCGGGCCGGGCAGGTCGCCGGTGTGCTGCGGATCGAGGGACTGGCCTTCGACGAGGACGACGCTCGCCACCGATTCGGGGTGCAGGTAGGCGGTGTGGAGGGCGACGAGGCCGCCGTAGCTGTTGCCGACCAGGTGCACGGGGCGGGTGATGCCGCAGGCTTTGACGACGGCGGCGAGGTCGTCGACGGCGGTGTCCAGGTCGTAGCCGGTCGGCGGACGGTCGGTGCGGCCGTGGCCGCGCTGGTCGTACAGCAGCACGTCGTAGCCGGCCCGGGCGATCGGCGGTGCGAGCGTGTAGTAGAGGCTGGACAGGTTGTCCAGGACGAGGCCGTGCAGCAGGACGACGGTCGGCCGCGCGGCGGCGGGCCGGTCGCCGCGCAGGTGCTGGACGTGGAAGCGGAGCCCGTTGGCGTCGACGTGCATCGCCGCTACACCCCCCGTCCGGCAGCCGCGCTCCGGTGCGCGTCGGGAGTGGACGGGGCGGACGGGCTGTCGGTTTGGGCGGCGATGTGGTCGACGAGGGTGCCGACGGTCATCCCGAGGATCTCGTCCATCTCCAGCTCGGCGAGGAAGGCCATGAAGTCGACGCGGTCGCCGTAGCGTTCCTCGAGCCGCTCGGCGAGGGCGACGAACTCGATGCTCTCGATGGCGAGATCGTCGTGGAACGAACTGCCGCGCTCGACTTCGCCCGCGATGAGGAGTTCGTCGCCGACGACCGCGACGAGCATCGCGGTGACCTCGGCGAGGATCACGTCGGCCCGGGACGGATCCGCGGCACGCGGGCGGGACGGGGGCGCGGTACGGGTGCCGGTGGCGGTTTCGCTGGTCACGGGGACTCCTGGGGGGTGGTCGGGGCGGGGGCGGCGGGCGGCACGGTCCACGCGACGACGTAGCGGTCCGCGCCGTCCGCGACGACCCGGGTGCGCACGGTGTGCCCGCCGGACGGGCCCGCCAGTACGAGCGTGTCGCCGCCCGCGCGCACGACCCGCCATGCGCGGGGACGGCCGGCCAGGCCGGTGCCGTCGGCCTTTCCGGCGGCTTCCTTCGCGCACCAGAACCGCACCAGCCACGCGGTGCGCGCGGCCGGGTCGCCGTCGGCGAGCTCGGCGAGCAGGGTCTGCTCGTCGTCGGTGAGCGCGGTGCGGACGACCGCGTCGGGCAGGTCGGCGAGTGTCTCGACGTCGATGCCGACGGGTCCGCGGCCGGCCAGCGCCACGGCGATGCGGTCCTTGTGCGCGAGGGAGATGTGCGGCAGTGCCGGGCTGTCGGCGGGCGGCAGGTCGGGAGCGTCGGGGACCGGGATGCGGCTCACCGCGGGCTGCCCGCCGTCGAGGTTCCGTACGTGGATCTCCGCCGGGTACATCGGCCCTTCGCCGCGTGCCCACAGATATCCGCGCGCGGCGTCCTTCGCGGCGATCCGGCCGAGCAGCCACCCGGCCCGGGCCCGCGGCGGCACGGCGGCGAACTCGGCACGTTCCGCGGCGTCGAGGTAGCGGCGCATCACCAGCTCCTGCGAGGCCGCGTCGGGCCACCGGGTGCGCACCAAGTACCAGCCCTCGGGCTGCGGTTCGCCGACACCGGTGGTGTGCGGCGTGAACTTCATCGGCCACACGCGTTCGTCGGCGGCGAACCGGCGGTACGTCCAGCCGGCCAACCGGGCGCGCAGCAACCCGTCGACGGGATCGCGGAGTTCGACGTCGCCGCGGACCGTGGTGGCGGTGACGTCGCGGATCCGCGCGGTGGCGGCGAGCCGGTCGCCGGGCGCGGGCGGCGGCCCGTACAGGTGGACGTGGTCGACGGAGATCGGGAAGACGAGCCGGTCGGTCGGCAGCTTCACCTGCATCCAGTGGCCGAGCAACTGCCCGGCGGCGTCGAGCAGTGCCCCGGGCGCGGGAAGGCAGCGCAGCACGCCGCGGATGCCGTCGTCGGCGATCGCGGTGATCTCGTCGACGCCCGCGAATTCGGGCCCGTGGAACATCCACCGGTCCGCGTACAAGTCGGCCGCCCGCACGGGCGCGGGGCCTTCGCCGGTCAGCGGGGTGTCGTCGGCCGGCTCGGGCGGGCGCGGCCGCGTGCCGAGGACGACGACGGTCGTGGTGTATCCGGAGATGGACACCTGCACGCGGTCGGCGTCCAGGCGCGCGGCGGTGACCTCGGCGTCGGTCGGCGGCGCCACGGGCAGCCAGCGCAGCGCCCGGACGTCCTGGTAGCCGGTGACGAGCCGCCCCGGCACGAGTGCCCGGGCGGCTTCCCCCGCGAGGTGCAGGAGCGTCGTCATCGGGACGACCGGGAAGCGGTCCGACGCGTCGGGCCAGCGGTCGTGCTGCTCGTAGATGCAGTGGTCGGCGACGTACGGGAGGGTGCGCAGGGAGAACTCCTGGCGTCGGGTGAGACGGGCGGGGGCGGGGGTGGGGCGGGGTGTGGGATGGGTGGGGGCAGAGCGGTGGGCCGGGGCGGCGGCGCTGGGCGTTGGCGTGGTCGGGCCCGTGGGAGGGGAGAGGGCTGGAGGCGCGGGGGTGTTCGGGCCGTGCGGGGCTGCGGCGGCCGGGCCCGAGGCGGGCGGGTGCATGGCCGGGGCTGTGGGGCGGGAGGCGCCTTGCCCGGATTGCGCGGCGAGCACGGGCGGCGGCCGGACGGCCTCGGTGGGCGGGACCGTCGCCGGGTGCGAGGGCTGAGCCGACGGGTGCGGCGGGGCAGGGGTCCGGTTTGCCCAGGCCTGGCGGGCGCGGGTGGCCGCGTCACCGGCCTCGTTGAGGATCGCGGCGAATGCGGCGAGGACCGGATTGCCGAGGTCGGTGGCGCCGGACGGAACGGCCGCGGAGAGGCCGGTGCGGGTCTGCGGGCTGGTCGGTGCCGACGCCGCGTCGACGAGGGGGCCCGGGGGAGTGCGCGTGCTGCCGGTGCCGGGATGCTCGGTGCCGCGGCGCGGCGAGGCGGGGTGCGGCCCTGCGGGGCCGGGAGCCGCCAGGGTCGGGACCGTCCCGGGCCGGGCCGCCGCGGACGGTCCGGGGGCCGCCGCGAGTGCGGTCGGATCGAGGCGGATCAAGGGCGATCCGAGGTTCAGCCGGACCTCCGGCACCGGACGGCGTCGGGAGGCGGCCGACCCGGGTTGTGCCGCCACCGCGGCGGCGATGCTCGAGACCGGGCCCGAGCCCGTGCCCGCGTCGACGCGCGACTTCCCCGCGGCGGTTGTCGCCGCCGAAGTCGGCGTCGCCACGTACCCCTCCGTCCACAGCGCCGCCTCCACGGCCGCTACTCCCGCGAGTCCCGGCCGTCGGGTTCCGTGCGCCGAAACGGTGAGGATGTCCGCGCCCGGCAGCGCGTCGTCGACGAAGCCGCCGAGGCTGCCCGCGCCGACCTGCACGAAGGCGCGGACTCCGGTGTCGTGTAGCCGTTCCGCGAGTGCCCCGAACCGGACCGGTTCCAGCAGGTGGCGGATCGTCAGCTCGCGTACCGCGCCCGGCTTTTCCGGGAACGGGGCGACGGTGGTCGCGGACCAGACCGGGACCCGGCCGGTGCGCAGCGGCAACTTGTCGAAGGCGGCCCGGACTTGTGCCACGTACGGTTCCCACATCGGGGTGTGGAAGCCGGACCGGAACGGCATCTCCTGACCGAGGACGCCTTCGCCGCGCAGCCGCTCCAGGACTCGGGCCACGGCGTCTTCGGGTCCGCAGACCACGCACTGGTGCGGGCAGTTCTCGTGGGACACGACGACCCCGCCGACCGCTGCGCAGGCCGCGGAGGCGCGGGGCGCGCCGCAGGCGACGGCCGCGTACACCAGGTCGGGGACAGCGACCGAGCCCGGGCCCAGCGAGCCGAGGAACACGTCGAGCGCGCTGTCCGGATACATGCCGGCGACGACCATCGCGGTCCATTCGCCGACGCTGTGTCCGGCGAGCACGTCGGGCCGGATGCCGAGCCGGCCGAGGGCGGCGGTCAGCAGCCGTCCGGCGCCGAGCGCGTCGAGTGCGCGTCCGACGATGTCGTCCGTTCCGAGGCCGGACGGCAGCGGCAGGCCGAACGCGTCGGCCACGTCGTCCAGCGGCGGCTGGAGGCCGGGTTCGAGACCCGGGAACAGGAAAGCCACCGTGCCCGGCCAGGCGGCGTGCGGGCCCAGGAGCGGGCGCGGGGTGAACCACAGGTCGCTGCGGCCGCGCCAGGGCTCGCCGCGGGCGAGGACGCGGCGGGCCAGGTCGATCCGCTTCGGCGTGGGGTTGAGCAGGGCGAGGCGGCACGGGCCCTGGCCGGGGTCCGGTGGCGCCTCGGGGTGGTCGCTGCGGGCCGCGTACTCGGCGTACTCGGCGAGGCGCAGCGCCAACCCCGTCGCGCTGTCGGCGGCCAGCCGCAGGACGGGCACGGCGGCGAGCGGCGCACCCGCGGCCTCGGACCCGTGCGCGGCAGCGGCTGCGGACGCGTTCCCGAGCCGCGCCTCCCCCGTCGGCAGTGCCACGGCCCCGCCTGTGGGCGGCTGTTCGACGACCACGTGGGCGTTGACCCCGCCGAAGCCGAACGCGTCGACCCCGGCACGGCGTACGGGCGCGTCCCAGGGTTCCGCCGCGTCGGTCACCCGCATGCGGGTGCGGGCGAGCGCGGGGTGGGGTGCGTCGACGTGCAGCGTGGGCGGCAGGACGGCGTGGTGGACCGCGTACACGGCCTTGAGCAGTCCGGCCATGCCGGCGGCTTGCATGGCGTGGCCGATGTTCGACTTCACCGAGCCGACGACCACGTCCGGTCGGCCCGCGGACGGGCCGAACACGCGGGCCAAGGTCTCCAGTTCGACGCCGTCGCCGACCGGTGTGCCGGTGCCGTGGGCTTCCAGCAGGCCGAGGGCGTCGGGGGCGCGCGGGTCGAGGCCGGCCGCGGTCCAGGCGCGGGCGAGGGCGCGGACCTGGCCGTCGGCGAGCGGGCTCATGAGGCTGGCGGCGCGGCCGTCGCTGGAGATGCCGACGCCGCGAACGACGGCATAGATGCGGTCGCCGTCGCGTTCCGCGTCGGCGAGGCGCTTGAGGACGACCGCGCCGGTGCCTTCGGAGATCAGCGTGCCGTCGGCGCTCCGGTCGAACGGCCGGATCCGCATCGCGGGGCTCAGTGCCCGCAGTTGCGTGAACACGCTCCACAGCGTCGCGATGTGGCAGTGGTGCACGGCCCCCGCGATCACCGCGTCGCAGCGGCCGGACGCGAGTTCCGCCACGGCGTGGTCGACCGCCAGCAGGGACGTGGCACAGGCCGCGTCGACGGTGTACGCGGGGCCGCCGAGGTCGAGCCGGTTCGCGATCCGCGACGCGGTGAAGCTCGGCACCAGGCCGATCGACGCGTCGGGCTGCTCCGGGCCGAGCGCGGCCTGGAAGGCGGCGCGTACCGCGGTCAGCCGTTCCTCGTCGAACTCCGGTGCCACGTCGCGGAGTACCGCGACGAGCTGGTGCGCGGTGCGGACGCGTTGGTCGAGGCGGGCGGTGGCGACGCCCATGTAGCCGCCGCGCCCGAAGACGACGCCGACCCGGGAACGGTCGGGCAGCCGGTCTTCGCCGCCCGCGTCGGCGAGGGCTTCGGCGGCGGTGCGCAGGGCGAGGAGCTGGTCGGGTTCGGCGCCGTCGACGGCCGACGGCATGATGCCGAAGCGGGTCGGCTCGAAGGCGGCGTACTCGTCGACGAATCCGCCTTTGCGGCAGTAGAACCGGTCGGCGTGCACGGGGCCGGTGGCGGCGCCGGGGGCGAAGTAGACGTCCGGGTCCCAGCGGTGCGGCGGGACGTCGGTGATGGCGTCCACGCCTTTGGCGATGTTCGCCCAGAACGCGGGGGCGTCGGGTGCGCCGGGGAACACCGCGCCGATGCCGACGATCGCCGCGTCGGTCGGCCGCGGCCCGCCGGTCCGGCGGGCGCGGGCGGCGGTCACCGGTGGTCTCCGGCGGGCGGCGGGCACAGGTAGGCGACATGCGGGGCGGTGGAGCCGGACGCGAGCTCGGCGAGCAGGGCCGCCACGCCGGCGTCGGGGTCGATGAGGGGCATGCCGAGGCGCTGGTAGTGGCGTTCGAGTTCGGCGGTGACCATGCCGCCGCCGGACGCGGCCCACGGTCCCCAGTCGACGGACACGACGCGTTCGGCGACGGCGTCGGGCGCACCGTCGGCGGCGGCGCGGTGCCAGCGGCAGGCGAGGGTGTCGAGGGCGTCGTTGGCGGCCGCGTAGTCGGCCTGCCCGCGGTTGCCGAACACACCGGCGACGCTGCCGAAGAGGGCGAGGAAAGCGGGGAGCCCGGTGCCGTCCGGGCGGCCGCGCACCGCGTCGGCGAGGGTATGCGCCGCGGCGACCTTGGTGGTGAAGACGCGGGCGAACGCGTCGTGCGACTTGTCGGCGAGGAGCCGGTCGTCGAGGACGCCCGCGCCGTGCACGATGCCGTCGATGCGGCCGTGCCGCGCGTACACGTCGGCGACGACGGCGTGCAGGGCGTCCGGGTCGCGGACGTCGGCGGTGTGCAGGCGGACGGACGCGGCGTGCGCGCCGAGTTCGGCGAGCGTCGCGGCGACCTCGCGCCCGGCGAGGATGCCGGATACGGCGGTTTCGATCGCGGCGGGCTTCCCGAACCGGGCGGCGGCGAGCGCGGCCCGCAGCGCGGCCCGGTCGGGCGCGGCGGCGGTGGCGGGGTCTTCCGGGCCTGGGGCGGGGGTGCGTCCGACGAGTTCGATGTGGCAGCCGTACATGCGGGCGAACCCGAGGGCGGCCTGCGCGGTGATGCCGCGTGCGCCGCCGGTCAGCAGGACGACGGAGTCGGGGCCGAGCGGCCGGGTGCCGGAGGGTTCGCCGGGGTCGGTGGCGGTGGGGCGTGCGTCGAGGACGCGGCGCAGCCCGGTGCCGGTGTCGAGCCCGACGACGACGTGGCCGTCGGCGCCGGCCGGGGGTTCGGCGAGCAGCGGCAGGAGCTGCTCGGCGAGGTGCGCGGGCTCGGCTTTCGGGTCGAGGTCGACGACGCGGACGGCGGTGTCCGGGTATTCGCGGGCCGCGGTCCGCGCGAACCCGGCCAGCCCGAGCCCCGCGGCCCCGGCCGCCCGCGCGGCGGCGTCCCGGCCGAACGCGCCGCCGAAGCCGGTGGCGGCGAGCAGGGTGCGGACCCCGCCGTGGAGCGCGTCGCGCAGGAGCGGGAAGTCGTCGAGGACGACCGGGACGTCCTCGGCACGCAGGGCGCCCAAGTGGACCAGGACGTCGGGGACGTCGGGGACGTCGCCGAGGGTGACCCCGGGCTCGGCGATCCGCACCCGGGCGCCGCGGCGCTCCAGGAGCGCGGCGAGTGCCAGCGCGACCCCGTGCGGGTCGGCGACGAGGAGCACGGACCGGCCGGTGAGCGCGGCGTCGACGTGGGCGGGGTCGGGGGCGGGGGAGGGGAAGGCGACGAGGTCGACGGTGTGGCGGGTGGGGGGTTGGGGGGCGAGGACGAGGGGTTCGGGGGTGCGGGCGGGGTTGCCGTCCGGGGCGGGGCCAGGGCCGGCGGCGCGCGCCGGGCCGGCGGTGAGCGCCGGGCTGGGGGCGGGGCCGGCGGTGAGCGCGGAGTCGGCGGCGAGAGCGGAGCCGGTGGCGAACCCGGAGCCGGTGGTATGCACGGAGCCGCCGGCGAGCGCGGCTGAAACGCCGGAGCCGTGGACGTCCGCCGACGACTGGTCGAGGCTGTGGACAACCGTTCGCGCCCCACCCCCTGCATCGGGTACTTGGTTGGAGTGGGGACCCCCATCAAAAGTCGGATCATCCGACCGGCTCGAAGAGCTCCCGCCCACCACCTCCCGGGCGTGCGCCACCAACCCCTCCACGATCCCGCTGATCGTCTTCACCCGGGCCAGCCGCTCGACGAGCGCCTCATCGAGCAGGTCCAGCCGCATCGCCAACTCGCCGATGATCTCCGTGCGTTTGATCGAGTCGACGGACAGGTCGGCTTCCAGGTCGAGGTCGGTGTCGAGCATCTCGCGCGGGTAGCCGGTGCGCGTGCCGACGATGTCCAGGACGGCTTCGAGCACGTCGTCCGCGCTCGGCAACGCACGGCTCGGCGCGGCAGCAGGTGCCGCAGGTGCGGCGGGCGCAGACACGGGCCCGGGCGCGACGACCGCCGATTCGGCCGGGACCTCCCAGACCGGCTCCCGTTCCGCCGCGTAAGCCGTCGGCGCCGTCGCCTCCGCATACGCCATCGGCGCCGTCGTCTCCGAATACACCGGCTGCACCGCCCCCACGGGCGTCATCGGCGCCACCCCGCCCCACACCGCGGGCTGAGGCCCAGGCGACGTCATCGGCGGCGCGCCCAGGAAGCCGAGCAGCACGTCCCGCTGCGCCGCGATCAACTCGCGCGTCCCGGCGAGGTAGGCGAGCACGGCGTTCTCACGGGGATCCGCGAACTCGGGGTATCGACCGGCCAAGACAGACTCCGAGGGAATCGGGAGGGACAGGGAAACAGGGGGGACGAGCGGCGAAGCCGGATGCGACCCGCCGGGGCCGAGGGGATTTGTGCCGCCGGAAGCCTCGGTCGCGGCGGTGACCGCAGGGCCGGGGGCGAGCCGCGGCGAACCCGGATACGGGGCGGTTCCGCCGGTCACTGGGTCGAACCGATCGCCGGGCCCACGCGAGTCCGGGCCGCCGCGCGGGTGAGCGCCGAGCTCCCGGCCGGGGCCTGCGGCGTGCCCGAGCGCCGGATCCGCCTCGCGCACGCCGCTGCCGGGCCCGGCGGCCCGGCCGTGCAGGTCACCGGGATCGGCCGCGCTCCCGCCCGGCGCGGCGGTGCCCAAGCCGTTCCCACCCGCCAGGCCGCCGCCGCGTACGCCGCCGTGCGCGGTCGCCCACGAGCGTGTGTTGCCCCCGTTCGCCGGGCTCCCGGCGGATGCCGTAGCGGCCGCGCCCCGCATCGGCACAGACTCCGCCGCGCTCCCGGCGGATGCCGTAGCGGCCGCGCCCCGCATCGGCGCGGACTCCCTCACCCGGCTCCCCGGCGCCGGCCGCAACCCGCCCGCGACCGGCTCGCCCTCCGCCGTCCGCACCAGCTGACCGTCGACGACCCAGCCCGGCCGCCGTCCCGGCTCGACGTCCGCGGGCGTGACCCGTCCCCGGGTCAGCTCCCGGACCGCGACCGGTACACCGCGTACCGCCAACTCCGCGCAGGCCGTCAGCAGCCGCCGGATCCCGGGCTCGCCCGCGACGTCGCACGCGACGGCCGTGTGCGGGCGGTCCCCGAGGATCGCCCCCACCATCCCGGTCAACGCCCGTCCCGGCCCCGCCTCGACGAACACCCGCGCCCCGGCCGCGTACATCGCCTCGATCTCGTCGACGAACCGCACCGGTGCGGCGACCTGGCGGGCCAGCAGCCGCCGCACCGCCTCCGCATCCGGGGGATACGGTTCCGCCGACGTGTTCGACCACACCGGGAACGACGCCGTCGCGAACTCCACCCCGTCGACCACCCGCGCCAGCGTCTCCGCCGCGCCCGCGATCAGCGGACTGTGGAACGCGCACGCGACCGGCAGCCGCCGCACCGAAATCCCGGCGTCCTCCAGCAGCGCCACCGCCGCATCGACGCTCGCGGTCGGCCCGGAAACCACCGTCTGCTTCGGCGTGTTGAGGTTCGCGACCACCAGACCCGGCAGCGCCAAAGCCCCGTTGGCACCCGCGCCGACCACCTCCGCGACCCGGTCCGCTCCGGCGGCCACCGCCGCCATCGCGCCGGGATCCTCGCCCGCTGCCGCCACGATCGCCTCGCCCCGGGCCGCGCTCAGCCGCAGCAGCGCCGCGCTGTCGTACACCCCGGCCGCCCAGAGCGCGACCAGTTCCCCGTAGCTGTGCCCGGCCGCCAACTCCGGCCGCACGCCGAGCCGGTCCAGCAACCGCGTCACCGCGACCGAAGCAACCCCCAACGCGGGCTGCGCCATCCGGGTGTCCGTGATCCGCCGGTGCGCCGCATCACGGTCCTCCGGGGTGAACGCCGCGGGCGGGAACATCGCCGCCAGGCACGACTCCGGCGCCTCGCCCAGCACGGCCCGCAGCGCGGGGAACGCGACGAACAAGTCCGCGGCCATCCCCGGCCGCTGACTGCCCTGCCCGGGATAGAGGAAGGCCACCTTCCCCGGCCCGTCCTCGTCCGCGCGGCGCCGGAAGATCTCCCCGCGCGGATCCTCGGCCCCGTCCCGGGCCCGCGCCAGCTTGACGCGCAGGTCGTCGACATCGGCCGCCACCAGCGCGATCCACACCGGCGCCCCGGCCGGCAGCTGATCCGCAGCGAACGCCGCCAGCCCCCGCAGGCTCCTCGGGGCGGCAGCATCCGCCAACCCCGCGACCTTCGCGAGCGCCGCCTCCGCGTCCTCCCGCGACGCGCCCGCGAAGCAGAACAGCTCTGCGGGCCACTCCGCAACGGCCGCGCTGCCCAGCAGGTCCGGCTCGTCCACCGGAACGGGCCCGGGATGCCCGGCCAGCACCGCATGGAAGTTCGTCCCGCCGAACCCGAACGCGCTCACCCCCGCCACCCGCCGCGACGGGTCCGCCTCGGTCCACGGCCGCGAGTGCGCGTCGAACGAGAACGGGCTGGTCTCCGCGTCCCACGCCGCGTTCGGACGCTTCACATGCAGCGTCGGCGGACGCACCCCGTAGTGCACGGCAAGCGACGCCTTGATCAACCCGGCCAGCCCGGCCGCGCACTTGGTGTGCCCGATCTGCGACTTCACCGACCCCAGCGCACAACTCCCGGGTGCGGCACCGGCCTCCGCGAACACCGCCGTCAACGTCTCCAGTTCGGTGCGGTCGCCGACCACCGTGCCCGTGCCGTGCGCCTCCACGAGGCCCACCGAGGCAGGCGACACGCCCGCGCTCGCGTACGCACGTTCCAGCGCCCGACGTTGCCCCTCCGGCCGCGGCGCGGTCAGCCCCAGGGACCGCCCGTCGCTCGCCCCGCCGACCGCCTTCACCACCGCGTAGACCCGGTCCCCGTCGCGCTCGGCATCCGCCAGGCGCTTGAGCACCAGGCACGCGGCGCCCTCGCCCAAGGCGATCCCGTCGGCCGCCGAATCGAACGTCGCACACCGGCCCGACGGCGAAAGGGCGTGCACCGACGCGAACATCAGGTAGTCGTTGATGCCGTTGTGCGTGTCGACGCCGCCGCACAGCACCATGTCGGCGCCGCCCTGCACGAGTTCCTTGCACGCCAGGTCCAGCGCGGCCAGCGAGGCCGCGCACGCGGCGTCGACGGTGTAGTTCACCCCGCCGAGGTCGAGGCGGTTCGCGATGCGGCCCGCGATGACGTTGGCGAGCACCCCGGGGAACGAGTCCTCCGTCGGCATCGGCAACTCGGCGTCCAGGTCGGGCGGCAGCGCGCCGAAGTAGGCCGGGTACAGGGAGCGGAAGCCGTACGCCCCCGCCAGATCCGTGCCCGCCTCCGCACCGAACACCACGGCCGTCCGGGAGCGGTCGAACTCGCGGCCGTCGCCGTACCCGGCGTCGTGCAGCGCCCGCGCCGCGACATGCAGCGCCAGCAACTGCGCCGGTTCGATCGACCCCAGCGACGCCGGCGGAATGCCGTACGCCGTCGGATCGAACGGGATCCGCGGCACGAACCCGCCCCACTTCGACGGCGTGCGACCGCGCGGATCACGCACCGCCTCCGGGTCGTAGTACAGATCGTGGTCCCAGCGCTCCCGCGGCACCTCGGACACGGCATCCGCGCCGCCCACGACGGTCCGCCAGAACCCGGCCACATCCGCCGCCCCCGGGAACACACACCCCATTCCGACGATCGCCACATCGAGCGGCTCGGCGGCATCCGGGACCGCCGCGCCCAGCCCCAGCCCGGCGGCCCGTGAGGTCAGGAACTCGACTGCCCCGTCCGTCACTTCCCGGTGCAGTGCGGCGATGTCCGTGGTGCCGCCGCGCAGTGCCGCCGTCTGCCCGAGCATGAACATCCCGTCGCGCCGCTGCGTCGCGTCGTCGACCCGGACGAGGTCGGAACCCGCGCGCCGCACGCCCTTGCTGGCGATACGCAGCCGCCCCAGGTTGAGCCCCTCCAGCTCGGCCCACATGTCGGTCGCCGGGACTCCCCGCGCCTCGAGATCCGCGCGGGCCGCCGCGAACGCCGTCACGAACGGCGTGTCCGCGCATCGCGTGGCGTGCCCCGGCGCGGTCTGCAGCAGCACGGTCTCGCCGCACTCGACCGCGGCATCCCGGAACCCGGGCAGGATCGCGCCGGCCGTCACCGCCTCGTCGGTGAACAAGTACGCCGTCCCCATCAACACCCCGACGCGGGCCCCGCGTTCGGTCAGCGGGGCGGACGCGGCGGCGACCATGGCCGCCGAGCGGGCGTCGTGGATGCCGCCGGCGAACAGCACGTCGAGGTCGGCCGCGCCGTGCTTGCGGGCGTGCCGGAGCAGCACGTCGATCTGGGTCTCCCACAACGGGAAACTTGCCCGCGGCCCGACGTGCCCGCCGCATTCCAGGCCCTCGAACACGAACCGCCGGGCCCCCGCCCGCAGGAACTGCTCCAGCAGCCCCGGCGAGGGCACATGCAAGTACGTGGCGATCCCCGCGGCTTCGAGCGGCGCCGCCTGGTCGGGGCGCCCGCCCGCGATGAGCGCGTACGGCGGCCGCACCTCGGCGACCGCGGCCAACTGGCGCTCCCGCAATTCCGGCGGCGCGAACCCGAGCAGCCCGACCCCCCACGGTTTGTCGCCCAGCCGTGCCGCGGTCTCGGCGAGCAGGGTGCGGACCGCGTCGCCGTCGAGCAATGCCAAAGCGAGGAATGGCAGTCCGTCGCCGGTGGCGACCGCCTCGGCGAACTCCGCCCGATCGCTCACCCGGGTCATCGGGCCCTGGACGACCGGCAGACGCGGGCGGCGCACCGCGGACGTGCCGCGTGGCTCGTCCCCCGCAGCAGGCGCCGGCGCCCGCAGCCGCACGGCGGCCTCGATCGACGCGGCGATCGCCGTCCGGACCGCGGCGACGGCCCGCCCGGTCGTCCCGTACCGTTCCGCGAACCGCCGGGCCAGCGCGCCGTCCTGTCCCACCGGCAGCAGCTGCCGGTCGAGCCCGCGCGCCCCGAAGGCGGTCGCGATACCGCCGGACGCGGCGGCGGCGTCGGCCAGTTCGCGCAGCGGCAAGCCCGGCCGGGTGAACACCCGGTGCCCGTCCAGCCGCACGGTCTCGGCGCCGTCCATGGCCCGTAGCGCGGCGGCCACCGGGCCCGGCAAGGCCGCGGCGCACTCCGCGAGGAGTGCGAGCTGCGTGTCGAGGACGACGCCCTCCGCGCCGCCGGCGACCGCGGCCGCCGCGGTGTGCGGGCCGATGCCGCCCTTCGCCCACACCGGCAGCCGCAGCCCGGGATCGGTGGTCAGCTGTTGGAGCAGCACGAACGTCGTGGTGCCGCCGACCCGGCCGCCGGCCTCGTGGCCGACCGCGATCAGGCCGTCCGCGCCGGCGTCGCGCGCGGCGCGGGCTTCGGCGAGCGAGCCGACCTCGGCCAGCACGCGGCGCCCCGGTCCGACGTCGGACACCGCCCACGGCGCGTCCGCGGCGAGCACCACCACGTCGGCGCCGTCCGGGAGTTCCGCCGGGACGAGCGGGCAGCCGCAGGGCACGCGGACGCCGAAGGCCCGGTCGCGGCGCCGCGCCAGGACCGCGAGCGCGGCTCGGGCCGCGGCGGCGTCCCGGCCGAGGTCGACGACCCCCTGCGCCCCCGCCCGGTGTGCGGCCGCGGCCAGTGCGGCGTTGGGCTCCTCGAACGGTCCGATCGCGAGGACGAGGTCGCGGCGGTCGGTCTGCGACGCCATGAATGTGGCTCCTTCCGGGGCGGGCGCGGCCGTCCGCCGAGCCCCCGGAATATTCCGGGAAACGCCGACGGAGACGCGGGCGGCGGGTCCTCGGAAAAGCGCCGGAATACTCGGCCCGAACACCCGGGAATCGACTGCGGAAGCGATGGTGCGCGATATCCGGAACGTCGCCTTCCCGGGGCCGGGGGGAAACCGGAATTACCTGTCCCGGGCGGGCTCGCAGTATCGTGCGGGTGCCGCCAAGGGGTGTCAAGGCGCATCCCGGGCCCGGGGAGACGCCGGCCGGCCGCGGGGCCGGCGGCCCGCCGACGCCGCGCCCCACCTGACCCGGCTCGCCGGTGACGAGGCCGTTAAGGTGCGGAAACGTGCGCTGAGCTGGCGGAACGCGGCCCGGACCATACGCATGCGTATGTAACCGTTCCGGTTGCGGGGCGCCGTACCGCACCGCCGCTGCCGCGTGCGGCCCGCGATCTATGCATTCCGGGCATCGTTCGTTGCCGAAAAGGACTGCCGTGCCCGCCGGGGTTTCCCCGCGGCGCACCGAATCCGCGCAGGTGGGACGGCTCGGCGAACCCGACCCGAGCATCCGGTAAAGGAGACGGGAATTCTCGGAAAACGGTTCTCCGCGGGCCCCGGCCGGTTAATCTGCCGGGCGTGACTCTGCAGCAGCTGCGCTATCTCGTCGCCATCGCCGACCACGGCACCATGACCGCCGCCGCCGAAGCCCTGTACGTCGCGCAGTCCGCGCTGTCCCGCGCGCTCAAGGCCCTGGAGCACGAACTCGGCGCCGAACTCCTGGTCCGCGACGGCCGCACCGTGCGGCTCAGCGGCGAAGGCAAGCGCGTCGTCCGCCTCGCCCGGACCGTCCTGGAGACCGTGGGCGCCATCGAGGACGTCGGCCGGGCCGCGGTCGCCGCCCGCACCCACGGCGTCCGCGTCGCCACCACCCCCACGCTCGCCGTCGACCTGACCGGCCGGGTCATCCCCGCCTTCGAGGACCTGGCCCCCGAGGTCGCCGTCGACGTCGCGCGCTGCGGCGACCGCGAGGGCGTATTCGACGCGGTCCGCACCGGCGACGCCGCCCTCGGCCTGGTCGATGTGCCGGTGCCCGACGACCTGCGCGCGCACCCCGTGGCCGACCACGAAGTCGTCCTGGTGTCACCGCCGTCCGAAGACCTGCCGGACCCGCTGCCGCTGGACGCCCTGGACGGGATCAGGCTCGCCTTGCCGACGCGCGGCAGCGGACGACGCTGCGAAATGGAGGCGATGTTCGCCGCGCTGTGGGTGCGGCCGGTGCCCGCCGTGGAGAGCGACGACCGGGTGCACTGGATCGCGTCCGTGCTCAACGGCGAAGGCTCGATGCTCTGGTACCGCACCATCGCCGAGGCGGTGTTCGGGGAGGCCGCCGTCATCCGGTCGTTCAGCCCGCCGCTGGTGCGCTCCGTCGCGCTCGTCCACGCCCCGGCCGAACCTTCCGGCGCGGCACGGACGTTCCTGGAGTTCGCGCGACTCGTGGGCATCGACGGCGACACATGACACCCGGAGGGGAAAGCACCGCGGGTGGGGAACCGGAATCGGTCCCCCACCCGCGGGTGTTGTGTGCATCGGCCCGGATCGGTGCCGATCAGTGCATGATCACCGGAACCAGCGGCGCGGATGCCGGGCGAACATGTAGCCGCCGACGCCCAGCAGCATCGCGGCGATGCCGGAGCCGACCGTCCAGACCCAGCGGCCGGTCGTGCCGGACAGCCAGCGGTCGTCGCCGTTGTCGAACCCGTCCATGGTCACCTTGCGGGTGTCCGCGACCTGGCCCGGCTGCAGCACCTGCCCGCCGCGCGTGATCGGCACCAGCGGTGCCTTGAGCGCGTCGTCCTGCCCGGCGTCGGGGCCGATGTCGCCGCCGCCCTCCGCGGAGAGTTCGAGCGTCACGTCGACCTTGAGGCCGACGTCCTTCTGCGACAGGTCCGTCGCGGCGACCCGCACGTAGTACGTGCCCGGCAGCGGGTCGGACGCCCACGCCTCGGACCACGGCCGGATCGTCCGCGGCCCGCAGTCCAGCTTCACCTCGGTCGCGGTCGGCGCCGCCGCGTTCTGCGGATGGCCGGCCGCGCACGGCTGGTGGCGGCGTATGCCGTCGAACACGTCGACCCGCCACGTCGACGCGGCGGCGCGCTGCGTCGGGAACTTCAGCGTCACCTTCGCGGTGACGTCCTGGCCGGACAGCGCCGGGAACGACCAGTACATGTACTCGCCGGTCGACGCGGTCGCGGTCGACGTCGAGTCCATCTCGGCCTTGCCCGCGGTGAGGAACGACGTCCCCGGAGCCGCGCCCTTGCCCGAACCGGACGAACCCGAAGAGGAGTCCGTCGGGCTCGACGACGGCGTCGAGGACGCCGCCATGGCCGGCGTCGCCGCCAGCGTCAGTGCCGCGGCCGCTACGGCGGCCCGTCGGAGCGTACGCGTGAACGAGCGCATCACACAGCCCTCCGCATGCCCGCGAAGAAGCGGACGATCCAGCCGAACAGCAGACCGCTGAGCAGGCCCACGCCCGCCAGCACGCCCAGGAAGATCCAGCCGCGCCCGAGCCCGTGCGTGTCCGACGCCTGCGCGTCCGACGCCGCCACCAGGTCGACCAGCAGCTCGACCGGCATACCCGGGGTCTTCGCGACCCCGCCCGCCGGGGCGTTGAACGCGGTGCTCACCATCAGGCAGGTGATCTTCGCGTCCTTCGCGTCCGGGGTGTCGTCGCCGTGCTTCGGCAGCGAATAGCGCAGACCCGCGGACTGGAGGTCCATCCGGCCGCTGCCCGCGTCCGTGTAGCGCGCCAGGTCGCGGCCGTCGTCGGTCACGGCGGTGATCGTCACGTCGTAGTCGCGGGCCACCGCGCGGTCGAGGCCGACCGTCGCCGACGCGCGCAGCTCCTGACCGGGCAACTGCGGCACCTTGTACCAAAGGTGCTGCTCGAACTCCTCGCGGTCGTTGTAGACGCCCGGGCCCAGCAGCGGCGCGTCCGCGCAGCCGTTCGGGCTGCCGTGCACCGGCGTCGGCGTCGTCACCTCGGCCGCGGTCACCACCGCGCGCTGAACCAACTGCTGGACGCGCTGCGAAAGTTCGGCCGCGTTGTTGGCCGACGTGTAGGTGCCGCCGGTCGCCCCCGCGATGCACGACAGCTGGTCGCGCGTCACGTCGTCCGGTACCAGGCCGAGCGTGTCGATGACCAGGTTCAGGCCCTGCGCGGCGAGTTCACGCGCGACCTGGCACGGGTCCGGCGGCGCGCACGAGTCCTCGCCGTCGGTGATGAGGATGATGCGGCGGCTGCCCTTGTCCTTGCCGAGGTCCTCGGCGGCCTTGCGCAGCGTCAGACCGATGGGCGTGTACCCGGTCGTCGGGCGCTGCGCCGCGACCGCGACCTTCATCGCGCCCTTGTCCGGCTTGCCGACCGGCGCGAGCTGCTGGGTCTCCTGGCAGCCGGCCTGCTGGTTGTTCCCCGGGTTGCCTTGGCCGAGCACCCGCAGACCGACCAGCGCCTCGTTCGGCAGCGCGTCCAGGATCTCGTTGAACGCCTTCTTGGCCGCGTCGATCCGCGTCTGCCCACCGGCGTCGTTCTTGTTCATGGACCCGCTGAGGTCCAGTACCAGGTCCACCTTCGGCGGCGGTGCGTCCCCGTTGTCGGGGTCGGCTATGGCCGGAGTGGCCCCGCCGAGCGCCGCGACCACGAGCAGAGTGCCCAGGCCCGCCGCGATCCGTCGTTTCCATGATGTCGTCACGGGGGAGGATCCTACGGATCATCACCACCCGCCCGCTGAGCGGCGGATGCCCCTGCGTCGGCCCGAACCGCCGTGCGGCGCCGGGTGCGTCGGCAAAACCTGGGCATCCGGGGGTAATTGTCATGGTTTCCGGGCGGGGCGCCGGGGTATCCACGCCGGTACGTCGGCCCGGTACTCGGCGTAATCCGCACCGAACTGACGGGACAGCGCGGGCTCTTCATAACCGCGTACGAACGCGGCGAAGAGCACGCACAACCCTGCGGCGTAGCCGATCAGCACCGGCCTCCACAGCAAAGCCGCTTGGCCGACGACTGCCGCGACGACGGCGAGGTACATCGGATTGCGGACGTACCGGTACAGTCCGCCGACGACGAGACGCGCGGTCGGCGCCACCGGCGCCGGGGTGCCCAACCCGTCGACGACGAACCGGCCGAACGCGTGCACGAGCACCGCCCCGGATGCCGCGAGCAGCACCGCGGCCGGTCCGCGCACCAGCCACCATGCCCCGTCCGCGTGACCGGTCCGCCAGCCGGTCAGCGCCCACGGCACCACGCCCGCCACCACGCCGGGTGCCAACGCGAAGAAGAGCGAACTTCCGGCCGCGGCAGTGATTTTCCTCATGAGGAGAGGGTGTCCGATCCCGACGCCTTGGGACAGATGCCCGGGGCGGCCCCGCCGCATGGCTCGACCCGCCTTACGGCTCGGCTGCGGGGGCGCCGGGTCGCCCGCCGCAGATGGTGGCCGCGGGTGGTTTCCCGGGCCACCACGCGTGTCTGCCCCGGCGGGTGCGCGCCCGCCCCATAGCGTCGGGGCATGGGGCTTGACCGACGCAGTGTCTTGAAGGGGGCCGCCGGGGTGGCGGCCGGAGTTGTGGCGACCGGGTGCGGGGACGGGGGTGACAAGAGCCCGGAGGCCGGCGGCGCGCCGACCGCGGGGAGTGCCCCGGCGCCGTCCAGTGCGGCACCGAGTGCGTCGGCGGCGGCGCCCGTGCGGCTGCCGGCGGAGGTGGGCCGGGCGGCGACCGGGCGTGCGGAGGTGGCGCTGACGTTCCACGGCCAGGGGGAGCCGGCGCAGATCGAGCGGCTGCTGGGAGCCGCCGAGCGGGGCGGCGCGAAGGTCACCGTGCTGGCGGTGGGGGCGTGGCTGGGGCAGCATCCGGCGATGGCACGGCGGGTGCTGGATGGCGGGCACGAGCTGGGGAACCACAGCGAGAACCACCTCGACATGCCGGCGATGGGCGAGGCGGAGGTCTACCGGGAGATCGAGGGGTGCGCGACCCGGCTGTCCGCGCTCACCGGGTCGATCGGGCGCTGGTTCCGGCCGTCCCAGACGCAGTACGCGAACGACGTCATCAAGGCCCAGGCTGCGCGCGCGGGGTACCCGACGGTGCTCTCGTACAGCCTGGACTCGCTCGACCACACCGACCCCGGCGCGGCGGCCGTGACCCGGAACGTGCTCGACCATGTACGGGCCGGGGACGTGGTGAGCCTGCACTGCGGACACGAGGGCACCATCGCCGCGCTGCCGGAGATCTTGGCGGGATTGCGCGCCCAGGGGCTGCGGCCGGTGACCGCGTCGGGGCTGTTCGCTCCGACGGGTGCGTAGCGCGGGCGCGCCGCCGCCGGGGGACGTTCACTGGGAGGAGCAGACCGCGCACGCTCCGGAAAGGCCGGAGCGTGTGGCGTGGTTTTGTCGGTCAACAGCCGATGAGACAACAAGAATCGTCGTCAAGCTCACTTGAAACCGAAGATTCTTCGGATTTATGATTCCCTAACGAGAATCTGTCGGTTTCCTTGCGAGGGGTCATGGTCACACCTACGACGCTGCGGCCCACGCGGGCGCACACCACCGAGTCGCCGTCGGCCGCCGCCCACCCGGCGTGGCCGAGGCTCAAAGCGGCCGTCGCCGAGCTGCGCACGATGCAGTCGGACGACGGTTCGCTCGACACCGCGGCGCAGGATCCGGACACCGCGCGCGCCTTGGTCGCGGACATCACCGCGGCGATCGGCGAGCTTGCCGAGTTGCTCCCGCACGACCGGGACTACCTCGACACCGTGGTGCGCGACTTCGGCGGGTGGGCCGACGGCGGGTTCGGCGTGCCGGACTTCCTCGACGCGCTGCTCGCGTTCCGCCCCGAGCGGGCCCGCCGCGACGGGCTGGAGCACCTGGTGGTGTTCCCGATGTACACGCAGAACGGCAACCCGGCGCGCAACGTCGAGGCCGTGCTGGTGCGCGTGGTCTGGCCCGAGTGGCTGGCCGCCCTGGAAGCCGAGCGGTACGACAACCCGATGTTCGTGCCGATCGCGTTCGAGGACTTCACCGACGGCTACGACACCGACTCGGCGGTGCTCTTCCCGGAGACCGTCGCGGTGCGCGAGGTGCCGCGGTTCACATGGGGCGGGATCTTCTGCGACCGCGAGGCCGCGCGCTTCCGCCGGGTCACCGCCGCCGCGGCGGACAGCCTGGGCCTGGAGCTGCCCGGCTACGCGCAGGAGCTGATCGGCGACCAGGCACGCGCGCAGGACGCGTTCGTCCTGTGGGACCTGATCCACGACCGCACGCACTCCCGCGGCCACCTGCCGTTCGACCCGTTCATGATCAAGCAGCGGCAGCCGTTCTGGATGTACGCGCTGGAAGAGCTGCGCTGCGACCTCACCGCGTTCCGCGAGGCCGTCGACCTGGAGAAGCAGGGCGTGGCCGCGGCCCGGCACGTGCAGTTCGCCGTGCTGGCCGACCGGCTGTTCCGCTTCCCGGTCACCGGCGGGCGGGTGCGCAACTACGACGGGCTCGGCGGGCAGCTGCTGTTCGCGTACCTGCACAAGGCGGGTGCGGTGGAGTGGCACGACAACAAGCTCACGGTGGACTGGCCGAAGGCCACCCAGGCGGTGATCGCACTCGGCGCCGAGGTCGACGAGCTGTACCGGCAGGGCGTGGACCGGTCGAAGGTGGCGCACTGGATCGCCGCGTACGACCTGGTCACCGCCTACGTGCCCGCGCATCCGGCGTCGGTGTGGGCCAAGGGCCCCGACGCGCTGCCGCTGGACGGCCCGCCCAAGGGCCTCGTCGACGCGGTGCTGCCCGACGAGTTCCCGCTGAGCATGTTCTACGAAGGCCTCAAGCGCCGGCTCGCGTCGGTGATCGCCTCGACCCGCGGCATCGTCGGCGACGCCGCGGCGTGACCCGGCACGCACCGCACTCAAGCCGTGCCGCACGAGAACCGAGAGAGAACGGTATGACTTCCGAATTCCCGGCCGCTCCCGACGTCCGTCTCCTCCCCGAAGGCTCGGTGATCGCCGTCGCCGGCGCGGGCGGCCCCGCCGGTCAGGCCGCCGTGGCGCGGCTGACGAAGGCGGGCGCGATCGTCGAGGCGGCGGACGCGAACCAGGACCGGCTCGACGCGTCCGTCGCGCTCGCCGCCGACGCCCGCGCCTACGGCAAACTCGTCGACCTGACCGACCCCGCGGACACCCGCCGGTGGGCCGAGGAGGTCGAACGGCGGCACGGCCGGATCGACGGCCTCGTGCACCTCGTCGGCGGCTGGCGCGGCGGCAAGGTCTTCGCCGACAACACGCTCGAAGACTGGGACTTCCTGCACAAGCTGCTCATCCGCACCGTGCAGAACACCTCGCTGGCCTTTCACGACGCGCTCGCCCGCGCCCCGCACGGCCGGTTCGTGCTGATCTCCGCGACCGCGGCCGGCAAGCCCACCGCGGGCAACGCCGGCTACGCGGCGGCGAAGGCCGCGGCCGAGGCGTGGACGCTCGCGATGGCCGATTCGTTCCGCAAGGCCCGCACCGTCGGTACGCCGCGCGAAGATGGAGACGCGGTGGCTTCCGACGGCCCCGCGGCCGCGATCCTGGTGGTCAAGGCCCTCGTGTGGGACGCGCTGCGTGCCGAGAAGCCCGACGCCAAATTCCCCGGCTACACCGACGTGGCCGACCTCGCCGAGGAAATCGCCGCCCTGTGGGACCGTCCCAACGACGACGTGAACGGAAAGCGCCTGTGCCTGACGCAGTAACCCCGGAGACCCCGGAAACCTCCCCCCGCACGGCCGCCGAGGAGGACCAGAACCGCGGCCCGGAGTACACCCCCATACCGGCGACGTCCGCGGTACGCCACCACGACCCGGGCGTCCGCGGCTTCGCCAGCGACAACTACGCCGGCGTGCACCCGGAGGTCCTCACCGCCGTCGCGCTGGCGAACGGCGGCCACCAGGTGTCCTACGGCGAGGACGCCTACACCGCCCACCTCCAGGACGTCTTCCGCGCGCACTTCGGCCCCACCGCGCACGTCTACCCGGTCTTCAACGGCACCGGCGCCAACGTCGTCGCCCTGCAGGCCGTCACCGACCGGTGGGAATCGGTGATCTGCGCGGACACCGCGCACATCCACGTCGACGAATGCGGCGCCCCCGAGAAGGTCGGCGGGCTCAAGCTGCTGCCCGTGCCGACCCCGGACGGCAAGCTCACCCCGGAACTGGTCGACCTCCAGGCGTGGGGCTGGGGCGACCAGCACCGCGCCCAACCGCGCGTCGTGTCCCTCGCGGAGAGCACCGAACTCGGCACCGTCTACACGCCCGAGGAGATCGCCGGGATCTGCCGGCACGCCCACGACCACGGCATGCTCGTGCACCTGGACGGCGCGCGGCTGGCCAACGCGGCGGCGACGCTCGGCGTGCCGCTGCGCGCGCTGACCACCGACGCGGGCGTGGACGTGCTGTCGTTCGGCGGCACCAAGAACGGCCTGATGTTCGGCGAAGCCGTCGTCGTGCTGAACCCCGACGCGGTCAAGGGCATCGACTACCTGCGCAAGCTGTCGATGCAGCTCACGTCGAAGATGCGGTTCCTGTCCGTGCAGTTCGAGGCGCTGCTGGCGGGCGACCTGTGGCTGCGCAACGCCGGGCACGCCAACGCGATGGCGACGCGGCTCGCGGACGCGGTGCGCGGCGTCCCGGGCCTGGAGATCACCCGGCCGGTGCAGTCGAACGCGGTCTTCGCGGTGCTGCCGCGCGAGGCGACCGAGCGGCTGCAGAAGCGGTTCCGGTTCTACACGTGGAACGAGCACACCGGCGAGGTCCGCTGGATGACGTCGTTCGACACCACCGAGGCGGACATCGACGCGTTCGCGGCCGGGATCCGCGAAGAACTCGGCTGACCCGGCCCAGCGGAGCGTGCCGCGGGACGGCCCCGGCCGGCGGGTCAGCCGGTCGGGGTCAGTTCCAGGCCGACGGTGCCCGTCCGGCCGCGGCGCAGCACGCTGGCCTGCACGGTCAGCCAGCCGGTCAGGCCGTACTTCTTCTTGATGAGGCGGCGCACGCGTTCGCCCCCCGCGTCGTCGAGGACCCGGCCGGTGCCCGCGACGCCGGACGACAGCGGGGCGCCCTTGAACGTGCATTCGGCGAGTTCGACCCGCGGGTCGTTGCGCAGCCGCCGCACCTTGGCCGTGCCGGTCACCGTCCACACGACGAGCGACGCACCGTCGCGGGCCACCCAGACGGGGGTGGGCACCGGGCTGCCGTCCTTGCGGTAGGTGGTCAGGAGCAGATACTTCGCCGCACCGAGCCGGGCCACGTGCCGCTCGATCTCCGCCGGGTCCAATGCCATGAGCGGAACCCTACGCCGTTAGGCTCCCCTCATGGACCCTGCCGCGATCTACAAGCTCCTGCCCGCGGAAGAGTGGGAATCCGCCCAAACCGCAGGCGTGTTCGCGGGTTCCGAGGTGGACGCGCGGGACGGGTTCATCCACTTCTCCACGGCCGCCCAGGTCGAGGAGACCGCACGCCGGCACTTCGCCGGACGGACCGGCCTCACCCTCCTCGCGGTCGACCCCGCGGCGCTCGGCCCGGCCCTGCGCTGGGAGGTGTCGCGCGGCGGCGCGGAGTTCCCCCATCTGTACGCCGGACTTCCGGTGGCCGCCGTCACCCGTGCGGTGGAACTCTCCGACGCGCTGCTCGGCCAGGACGGCGGCCCGGCGCGTGCCGTCGCCGCGGCCCTCGAGGCCCTACGACAGGGCTGACTCGGGACCGGGCCGACCGGGGGCCGGGCCGATCAGGCTGATCGGGCTGATCGGGCTGATCGAGCCGGTAGGGCTGATCGGGGCGGACGCTCGCACCCGGTGCCCCCGTTGCGCCGGCCGGGTGGATCCGGCCGCGCGCCCGTTTGGTTTCCCGGGCCGGGTGGGACAGCCTTGCGCATGACCTGGCCCAAGACCGTGCAGGCCGTGCCGCGCCGGGCGGGGTGCTAGCGGTGCCCCGCGGCGACATCGCCTCCCTCGTCGCCGAAGCCGTCGCCCACGCGGACGTGCGCTGCGGGCGGCCGCCCGCGCACCCGGACGCCGCGGCCGCGGCGATCGAGACCCGCCTGTGGGCGCAGCGCGTCGGCCTGCACCCGGCCGCCGAAGGCGGATCCGTGGACCGCACGTTCCCGATCGCACCCGTGGCCGACGCACTGCACGACGCCCCGCTCGGCGCGCTCCGCATCGCGAGCCTGTTCGCCGCGTGGCTCGGCGTGCTCACCGAACGCGCCGAGACGTCCGGCTGGGAACCCGCCTACACCGCCTCCCTCGTGGGGGTCCTGCGCGACGGCTACACCACCGGTGCCGACGCGCTGCACTTCGCGCTGACCGACCTGTACGAGCGGATCACCGTCGTGGACGGCGCCGCTCTGCTGCCCGAACTCGCCGACGCTCTCGACCGGCACGCGGCGGCCTGCCGGCGTGAGCAGGAGTGGCGGGCCGCCGACACCGTGCCGCCGCTCGCCGAGTTCCTCGACAACCTGGCCGATCGCACCCCGCTGCCGCTGTACGCGACGCTGCACCGCCTGGACCCGCGGCTCGGCGGACCGTCCGCGCCGCCCGCGCCCGGCGTCGCGCCCCTGCACGAACTCGCCGCACTGCTCAGCGGCGTCGACGCCGACCTGGCCGGCTACCGGCAGGCCGTCGAGACCGGGCGGCTGACGCTGGTCGCGGTGCTGATGCGGGAGTACGGCTATTCGGTGCCCGCCGCTTTCCAGAGCGGCATGGTGCTGTTCGGCGCCTGGAAGACCCAACTCGACCACGGCATCCGGGAGATCGAACACCTGACCGGTGTCCCGGCGAGCACCGTGCGGCAGGCCCACGCGGCCTGCGACTGGGCATGCGCGCTGCACCGCCGTACCGCGGCGCTGGCCCGCGGCGACGCCGCCGCGATGTCCGCGGCCGCGGCCGTGGGCTGAACCGGACGGCACCCGGCCTGCAGTCCGAGGCCACCCGTCCGGTCGCTCGACCGGTCACCCGGTCGGCGACCCGGCCGGCCGTCCGGTACCGAAATCCCGTGACCGTCCGCCGGGGAGACGCTCGTGAACGTGCACATCACCGCCGACGACGCCCGCATCACCCTGCTGTGGATGCTCGTCGCGTTCATCGCGACGTTCGCCATCACCCGGCTCGTCGTGCACCTGATCCGGTCGGGGCGCGGGCCGTTCGGCAACGTCGAGGTCGGCAGCGTGCACGTGCACCACCTGGTGCCCGGCATCTTCCTGATGATGATCTCCGCGACGATCGGCTTCACCCTCGACCCGCACGGCGCCGGCCACATCGTCACCGCCTGCGCGTTCGCCGTCGGCGCCGCGCTCACCCTCGACGAATTCGCGCTGTGGCTGCACCTCGACGACGTGTACTGGACCCAGGAGGGCCGCCAGTCCGTCGACGCCGTCGTCTACGCCGCGGGGCTCGGACTGTTCCTCTTCGTCGGCTCCAACCCCTTCTCGCCCGACAAGGGGGAGAGCCGCGGCGGGTGGGCGGTGTCGATCGTGATCACCCTGGTCTTCGCCCTCGTCGCGGTCTTCAAGGGACGGTACTTCCTCGGCGTCGCCGGAATCGTCGTGCCGTTCCTCGCCCTCGTCGGCGCGCTGCGCCTCGCCCGGCCCCACTCGCCGTGGGCCCGCCGGTTCTACAAGCCCGGCAGCGCCAAACTCGCCAAGGCGGAAGCCCGCGCGGCACGGCGCGCGGGGGACCGGGCGCAGCGGTGGATCAACGCCATCGCGGGACGCCCGGACCCGCCGTCGGAGCCGCCGAAGCCGCCCGCCGACGGCACCTGACCCCCGAGAGCACATGACCGCCGAGAGCACATGACCGGCGACAGCACATGACCGGCGGAATCGCGTGACCGGCGGGATGTCGCGGCCAGGGGAGTTCAGGACGCCGGCACCGCGTACGCGGCCAGGAACACCTTGATGCCGGACTCGACCATGCGCCGCACGGTCTCCTCGGGCAGCGGGACGTCCGGCTGGAACGTGCGGATCAGCTGCGGGACGCCCACGGTCAGCGCGGTGAGCTGCTGCGAGGCCAGGTCCGGGTCGTCCATCCGCAGGACGCCGCGCTCGATCAGGAACTCGAACGTGGCGGCCATCTCGGTGTTGAACCAGGACGGCCCGAGCCGGTGCCACAGGTGCCCCAGCTGCGGGAACCGGTCGACCTCGCCGATGACCAGGCGGCGTAGCCGCAGCACGGCGTCGTCGGTGACGGTGACGGCCATCGCCAGGCCGAGGCGGTGGAACCCGCCCGCCACGTCGTCGGTCGCCCGCAGCTCCGCGAGCGGCTCCACGAGCGGCGCGAAGGACGTGGGCAGGGTGCCCGCGATCACCGCGAGGAACAGGCGCTCCTTGTTGCCGAAGTGGTTGTAGATCGTCGGCTTGGACACGCCGGCCTTCGCGGCGATCGCGTCGACGGACGCCGCGGTGTAGCCCTCGTCGAGGAACACCGCGAGCGCCGCGGCGATGATCGCGGCCCGCTTGCGCTGCGACGCGTTCACGGGCTCGGCGAGCACCGGGATGCCGAACTCGTCGACGGCTCCGTGCGGAGACCGATCGGTGGAGCCGGAGCCGGAGCCGGAGCCGGTGGAGCCGGATGTGCCGGAGGGGGGAGTGGGCGCCATGCGCTCATCATAAACTGAACGGTGTGGTTCAGTTCCCTGCGGTTCGGTTCCGGGTAGCTCGTTTCCCGGGGGTTCGGTCCCGCCGGGCCCGGTTTCCGCCGGCCCGGTTCCGGCCCGTTCAGCTCTCCGCGCCGGTCACCACCAGGTCGCCGCTGCCGTCGAAGGTGATGTTGCACGCCTGGTCGAGGCCGAGGACCTGCATGAACCGGCCGAGCGCCAGGTACTTGCCGGCGACCAGGGTCAGGTCGACGATGCCCGGCGCGGTCAGATGCCCGGTCAGGCGCTCCAGCAGGTCGTCGTCGATCCGCGCGGAGTCGGTGGCGAAACGCTCGGCGAACTCCAGCGCGGCCTTCTCCGCCGGGGTGAACAGGTCGCTGTCGGCATAGTCGGCGACCGCGGCCAGCTGCTCCTCGCTCGCGCCCCAATCCGCGTTGCGCCAGTTGAGGCACACCACGCATTCGTTGATCACCGCGATGCGCATGCGGACCAGCTCGTGCAGGCGGCGGTCGAGACGGCTGCGCGCCACCGCGGTCTCGTACGCCATGACCGCGTCCGCGAAGTGCGGCACGAGGGTCAGCGCCCGCATCACCTCGGGCCCGTCGCCGTCCGGGATCTCGATCCGTGCCATCGGTGCCTCCAAGGTGCTTGCGCGTCTGTGCCGTTGTCCGGACGGTAAGTGACGGCTCGTCAGGTTGCAAGGCGGGTCGGCGCCCCGCCGGACGCGCGGCGAGGGCGCCCGGGGACACCGGGCGCCCTGCGTTTCGGCACTACATCGTCCGCGGTGGTGGCAGGCGGTCGAGGAACACTTCGAAGGCGGTGGGATCGATCTTGGTGACCCCCGCGAACGGGAAGTCCATCTCCTTGATGACCACCAGCGACACCACCACCAGTCCCGTGAGCATGAGGACCATGACGGTGTGCGAGAGCGTGTTCGACAAGCCGAAGAGGAAGGTGAAGCCGACGGTGAGCACGGCGCCGGCGATCAGGGCGACCCACAGGAGCGCGGGCACGTCCTCGTCGACTTGGTTGAGGCGTTCGCGGCGGGCGGAGGCGAGGTTCTCCAGGTGGTCCACCGCGTTGTGGTAGAGCACCGCCTCACGCTCGTTGCCCGGCGCGTAGGACATGACCCCGGCGCGCAGCTTGTACACCAACTGCGTCGCCGCGGGACTGGACTTGTGGTCCTTCATCAGCGGCCACTCCTGGTGCATGACCGTCTGCGCGTACTGCAGCGTCTGCTGCTCCAGCTCCGCACCGAGCGGCAGCGGGAGTTCCCGCGACACCCAGTACAGGCCGGCCAGCTCGTCCGCTTCCCGGAACGTCGTCTTGCGGGCCGCGTCGTGGTTCTCCCACACCGCGATCACCACGAACGCGAGCAGCACCGCATACAACACCCCCACCGCGGCGAAGATGAACCCCGCCACGTCGTTGTGCCGTTCACGCAGCGGATGCGGGACGAAACGTTGCACCACATAGATGCACGCGGCTACGCCGACCAGCGAGCCGACGATGATGAGGATGTCCGACCAACTCAAGGCAGCGCCCCCTGGCGGTACGGGGGTACGGCCGGGACACCCCGGCCGTACCCCGAATGTCGGCCGCTCGGCCGTTAGTCGCGCGGCCGCGCGATCTCGACGTTCTCCAGGACCCCGATCGCGTCCGGCACCAGCACCGCCGCCGAGTAGTACGCGCTCACGAGGTACGAGATAACGGCCTTCTCGTTGATCCCCATGAACCGCACCGACAGGCTCGGCTCCACCTCGTCCGGCAGGCCGGTCTGGTGCAGGCCGATCACGCCCTGGTTGTGCTCGCCGAGCCGCATCGCGATGATGCTCGACGTGTGCCCGTCGGTGATGGGGATCTTGTTGCACGGCAGCACCGGCACCCCGCGCCAGGCCGGCACCTGGCTGCCCTGCAGGTCGACGGTGGCCGGGTAGAGCCCGAGCCGGCTGCACTCGCGCCCGAACGCCGCGATGGTGCGCGGATGCGCCAGGAACAGCGACGTGTCGCGGCGGCGGCAGAGCAGCTCGTCCATGTCGTCCGGGGTCGGCGGACCATGGTGCGTGTGGATCCGCTGCTCGTGGTCCGCGTTGTGCAGGAGGCCGAACTCCGCGTTGTTGACCAGCTCGTGCTCCTGGCGTTCGCGCAACGCCTCGATGGTGAGCTTCAACTGCTGCTCGATCTGGTTCATCGGCTGGTTGTAGAGATCCGCGACCCGGCTGTGGATGCGCAGCACGGTCTGCGCGACGCTCAGCTCGTACTCGCGCGGCGACAGCTCGTAGTCCACGAACGTGCCGGGCAGGTCGATCTCGCCCTCGTGGCCCGCGGACATCTCGATCGCCGCTTCGCCGTGCTTGTTCGTGGACTGCTGGGCGCTGGCGAGGAACTGGGCGATCTGGACGAGGAGTTCGGGAGACTGGTCGACCAGTGACTGGAACTGTGCGCGCGGCAGGACCATGAGGGTGCCGGACGTGACCGCGGTCGCCGCGTACGCCCAGCGGGCGTCGTCGTCGACGAGGGCCTCGTCGCCGAAGTGGTCGCCGTCCGCGAAGACGCCCAGCACGGTCGTGTCGCCGTACTTGCCCTCGCCCATCTTGTTGATCTTGCCGTGCGCGACCAGGAACACCTGGTCGACCGGGCTGCCCGCCTCGGTCAGCACGTCGCCCGCGGCGAACTCGCGCTGGGTGAAGCGGGCGGCCAGCGCGGCGAGCACGCCTTCGTCCTCGAAGCCGCGCAGCAGCGGGAGTTCGCGCAGTGTCGGCGGCACCACCTGGACGTTGTCGGCGGTCTGCGCGAAACTCACCCGGCCGCGGCCGACGGCGTACGTCAGCCGGCGGTTGACCCGGTACGTGCCGCCCGCGACCTGCACCCACGGCAGCATCCGCAGCAGCCAGCGCGAGCTGATGCCCTGCATCTGCGGTGCGGACTTGGTTGTCGTCGCAAGGTTCCGCGCCGCGGCCGTGCCGAGACTCTGCTGCCCGTCGGCGCCGTCCGCCTCGATGTCGTAACCCGCATCGACCGTCATCAGTCATGCCTCCCCTGAACAGCCGGGCCCGGGAATTCGGGCCGGCGCCAACCATCCTGGGAGTGGGGACGAGGGTGATCAATTACTCGAAAGTGTGTGACTAGAACGCCGAAATCCGGTGAACGTGAGTCCCTGCTCTCCGTGTTGCCGGAGTCGGCGAACCGGGGTTCCGTTCCGCGTATGACACGAACGGGGTATCTTGCCGCGAACTCGTTCCCGCCACCCCGTTGGTCGCGCACGCTGAGGGCATGGTTCTCCCGCTCTTCGCCCTGCCGGTGCCGCCGCCGTGTGACGTCACGACCGTGGTCGTCCGCACCCTCGACGCGGCGCCCCTGCTCGGCGAAGCGCGGTGCTGCGCCTGCTCGGGCGCGGCCAACTCCCGCCCCAAGCCGCCGCCTTCGCCGGCCGCGAGGCCGACGGCGGTGCCCGGCCCCGGCATCACGATCATCCAGCAGAGCAACACCGGCAACGGCTCCGGTGCCGTCAACCAGAACAACACCGTCAACCTCGCCCCGACGCGCGCTCCGGCCAAACCGCCGCCGCCGACTCCGCGGGCCGCCACGACACCCCCGCCGAAGCCGAAGCCGACCCCGGCGCCCAGCCGCACCCCGGCCCCGCCCCCGGCGACGAAGGCCCCGACCCGCGCGCCCGCGTCGCCGACTCCCGAAGCGACCACGCCCGCGGTCGAGTTGCCGATCGTGCCGGTCCAAGAGGTCCTCCCACCGGGGCGCGTTGCCAAGCGCCCGGAGCCCGAGGAAACCGCCGGCCCGTGGGACCTCATGTCGTGGCTCGGCTTCACCCTGCTCCTCGCCATCGTCCCCGCCGCGCTCGCCGCAATGGGCCGCGGCGGCGACAGCCGCGGCCGCGGAACGCACCGCCAGGGCTGACGAACCCGCCCCACCACCACCGTCGGCCGGTCGGCCGTCCGGTCATCCCGCCCTGCCCTGCACGACCCTTTCGGAGGCCTCAGTGCTCATCGCCCTGCTCTGGATCGCCTGCACCCTGTTCGGTGCCGCGCTGGCGGTCGGCGCCGCCTTGTGGCTCGGGCGCAGCGAGCGCAGCCGCGACGGGTCGTTCAACCCGCAGGCGGTGGGCTTTGCGGGCAGCGTCGTGCTGTCGGCGTTCATCCTGGTCACCGGCTTCCTCATCGTCGGCGGCTGGTCGCTCCAGTCCACGGTGCGGGGGCATGCGCACGACGAGGCCCGCGTCCTGGCGAAGGTCTACTCGCGGGCGGGCGACCTCGCCCCGCAGGACCGGGACGTGATCCGGGCGCGCATCACCGACTACACCCGCACCGTCATCGACGTCGAGTGGCCCGACCTGGCCCGGCACCAGGCGTCGCCCACCGCGTGGCGGCGGCTCGACGCCGTGCAGGCGGCGTTCAACAGCATCCCGAAGGAACGCCGCGGCGAAGCCTACGACGCCACCGCCGCGGCCCTCGACGACCTCTATGTCAAGCGCTACGCCCGCCTCGCCGACGTCGACTCGGTCGCGCCCGACGTGCTCCTCGTTGCCATGGTCGTGGCGGGCATCCTGGTGCTCGTCTACCCGCCGCTGGTCGGCATGACCGTCAACCCGCGCAACGTCGCCCTGCTCGGATTCGCGGGCGCCGTGGTCGGGTTCGGCATCCTCTTCGTCTTCCAGCTCCGCGATCCGTTCACCGCACCGCTCAACGTCGGCCCGTCCGCCTTCAAGGACGCGCTGGCGCGCTACACCCAGCTCGCCTAGGCCGGGTGCACCTCGGCACGGGCGCGGCTGTCGGCCGGCCCCGGAACGCGCGGAACGCTCGGCCGGTTTCCCGGCCGAGCGTCCCTGCCGCCGAGCGGCCCGACTCACCGTGGCTACTGGAGCTGTCGGGCCGATGCGTTGTCGTCGTGCTCGATGTGGACGTCGTCCACGGCGATGTTCACCTCGACGACCTCGAGGCCCGTCATGCGCTCCAGGGACTCGATGACGTTTCCGCGCACCTCGTTCGCCAAGTGGGCGATCTCCACGCCGTATTCCACGACCAGGTCCAGGTCGACCGCGCACTGCTTCTCGCCGACCTCGACGTTGACGCCCTGGGCGACGTTGCGCTTGGCGCCCGGGATGCGCTGGCGCACCGCGCCCAGCGCCCGGGACGCCCCGGCGCCCATGTCGTGGACGCCGTGCACCTCTCGCGCCGCGATGCCCGAGATCTTCGCCACCACGCTGTCCGCGACGGTCGTGCGGCCGCGGTCCGAGGCGAGCGCGAACGGTTCGGTGGTGCCGGCCTCGCGACGCTGCAGTGCGTTGCCCGCCGCCCGTTCCGCGGGGCGCCCCTGCTCTTTGGCCTTGCCGGTGGTGCTTCCGTCGTCCATCAACGTTTCTCCTCCCGGAGGGGCATCTTGATTCACCGCTGCCCGGGTCCTCGGCACTTATGCAGGGCCGGACAGCATCGGCCGCCCGTGGATATCCCTGCGCAACGCCACCTGGGGACAAGAGAGTTCATTTACCCACCAGGGGTGACAAGTCCCTCGGCTGTGCCGCCGCCGAGCAGCCGGACGGCGAGGCGGCGCTGCGCCGCGACGAGCAGCGCGACCAGCGGCAGCACCACGGCACCGGTGAGCAGACCGACCCCGAAGTGTGCCGCCCACGCTCCGGCCATCGTCGGCCCGCCCCAGGACCCGGAGACGTCGTTGCCCCATTCGGCCAGCGGATAGCAGACTCCGCGGGCCAGGAAGAGCGCCCAGAACACCCCCGCGAGCACCGCCGACAGGATCTGCAGCGGCAGCGCCGCCACGCTGTGGGCGGTGCCGTGGACGAAGCGTCCCCTGCCGGACGCCTCGGGGATCTCCGCATCGAGCAGCCGCACCGCCAAGCGGCGCTGCCATCGGTAGCCGACGGAACGACCGACCAAAAGCAGGGGCAGCGCGGCCAAGCCGACCGCCGGCGCAGTGAGTGCGTAGGCCGAAGTGCGCCAGCTGTAGGCGCCCCGCAGCCGGGCGAAGCCGTGCGGGCGAGTGTCGGCACCCGGCGGGGTCACGTGTGCGGGATTGGTGGTGGGAAGCGCGGTCATGGGGGACTCCCGTCGGCGGCAACCGGTCGTTCCGGTCTGCCACCAACGACAGTAGGAATCGGGCGTACGACGGCACGTCACACTGCGGAGCCGTTCTCCACCCCCTACCGCGGTAGGGGGTGGCCCGCTGCCGCCGTCACTCAGGCAGGCTCCCTGGCCGCCATGTGCTCGGCCGCCCCTTCCTCGGTCTCCTCTTCCTCGGCCGCCGGTTCTTCGACCGTGTGGGAGTTGGTGAGGCTCAGGGCGCCGCCGGCCGCTATCAGGCCGACGACGGCGGCGAGCAGGGCGTAGGCGATGCGCTCGCCGTGGAAGAACGAGTCGACGAGGTCGCTGCTCCACACGCCTGCCGGGAGCTGGGTGGTGACGAGTGCGGCGATCAAGGTGCCCACCATCGCGGTGCCGACGCTGGAGCCGACCTCCTGGGCGGTGTCGTTGAGCGCGGTGCCGATGGACGTGCGGTTGCTCGGCATGGCTTCGACGAGGGCGACGGCGCAGATGGTCATCACGGTGCGCAGCCCCACGGTCATGAGCACCATGCACGCCGCGATGACGGCGTACCCGTGCTCGACGCCCCAGGCCAGGCCCGCCAGTGCCCCGGCCAGGCAGGCCGCGCCGACCAGGCAGGCGATGCGGTGGCCGAAGCGGCGGGCGAGCCACTCGGACAGCGGGGTCGCGAGGAGCATCGTCACGATGATCGGGAGATTGGCGAGGCCGGCCCGCACCGGGCTCCACCCGTAGGCGTACTGGAAGTGGAGGATGAGCCCGAACATCACGCCGGCCATCGCGATGGACGTGCCCATCTGCGCGATGGTCGCGCCGCGCACGGTGCCGTTGCGGAAGAGGCTCAGATCCAGCATGGGGGCGGCGCTGCGGCGTTCGTGCCCGATGAAGGCGAGAGCGGCCACGAGGGCGCCCGCGACCGAGGCAAGGGTGGGGGCGGAGAGCCAGCCGTGCTCGACGCCGCTGGTCAGCGCGTAGCAGGCGAGTCCGATGGCGGCGACGCTCAGGACCGCGCCGGGCACGTCGAGCTTGTCCCGGGTCAGGTCCTCCGGCCGGTCGGCCGAGACTCCGAGCCGGACGCCGATGAAGGCGATGAGCGCGATCGGGGCGTTGACGACGAGCAGCCACTCCCACCGCACGTGGGCCAGCGCGGTGCCGCCGAGCAGCGGCCCGAGGACGAAGCCGGACATGCCGACGACGATCATCACCGTCATGGCGCGCATCCGCAGGGCCTTGTCGTCGAACAGGCGGAACACCAGCGAGTTCGTGATGGGGGCCATTGCGGCCGCGGCTATGCCGAGGGCTGCCCGCAAGGCGATGAGCTGGCCGGCGGTGGTGACCCACACGACGCACAGGCTCAGGGCGCCGAACACGACCAGCCCGGTGAGCAGCACCCGGCGGCGGCCGAGCCGGTCGGCCATCGACCCCGCCGTGAGCAGCAGACCGCCGAAGGTCAGCGAGTACGCGCCGGTGACCCACTGCAGCGCGGTGGTGCCGCTGCCGAGGTCGCGGCCGATGGTGGGCAGGGCGATCGACAGCAGCGTGTTGTCGACCATCTCGACGAAGAACGCCAGGCAGAGCGCTGCCAGGGGTATCCACGCCGCGCGTAGGGACGGGTAGGTGCGTGGTGGAGCCGAGAGCGTGGTTGTGGCCATGGCTGCCCTCCGATCGAACGTGGTACGAATATCGAACACTGTACGATCAGGTACAGTAGAACAACGTTCGATATGACGCAAACACGAGAGGCCGGAGCCATGCCACGCCCCCAGACCCGCGCCGGCGAGGGACGCCGCCGGGCTTCGCACTCGATGGAATCCGTCCTCGCCGAGGCGGCGGCCCTGCTCGACGAGGCCGGTCCGTCGGCGCTCACGTTCCGGGCGCTCGCCGCGCGTCTCGGCGGCGGCGCCGCCAGCATCTACTGGTACGTCGCGAACAAGGACGAGCTGCTCGACCGCACCACCGACTACGTGATCGGCGACGTCCTCGCCGCCATCGAAAAGCTGCCGCCCACCGGCGACCCGATCGAGGACCTGCGCGCGATGGGCTTGACGCTGTTCGACGCCATCGTCGAACGGTCCTGGCTGGCCGCCTACTTCATGCGGAATTCCGACGTCCAGGGCAACGCGCTGCGCCTGTACGAGAAGCTCGGTCAGCCGACCCTCCGCCTGGACCTGACCGCGAGGCAGAGGTTCCACGCGGTGTCGGCCGTCGTGGGGGTCGTCGTCGGCTCCGCCATCGACCTGGGCCGCGAGCTGCCGGAGGGCTTCCTCGACAGCGGAGTGAAACGGGACGACTTCCTCGGGCACTATGCCGGAGCCTGGCGGGAACTCGACCCCGAGGAATACCCGTTCGTCCACGAGATCGTCGACGAGTTCGACGGCCACGACGACGTCGAGCAGTTCCGCGCCGCGCTGGAGCTGACGCTGACGGGCCTCCGCCGGCAAGCCGGCGCCTGAACCCGAGCCTGAACCAGAGCCTGAAGCAGAGCCTGAACCGGCGCCCCCGGAGCCTGGGCAGGAGCCTGAACCGGCGCTATCCCGTCACCCGGGTCCGCCCCCGCGCCGGAACCTCGCCCGGTACTCCCCGGGCCCCCGCCCGGTATGCCGCGCGAACACCCGGCCGAAGCTCCCCGGCGTCCGGTACCCGACCTCGGCCGCGATCGCCGCGACCGTGCGGTCGGTCGTCTCCAGCAACTGCCGGGCCCGGCGCACCCGCGCCGTATGCAGGTAGGTCAGCGGCGTCTCGCCCGTCTCGGCCCCGAAACGCCGCAGCATCGTCCGGGTGCTCACATGGAACGCCGCGGCGAGCGCCGGCAGGTCGTACCGGTCGGCCAGCCGGCGGTCGAGCCACCGCCGCACCTCGTGCGCGAAGTCCCCGCCCGCCGGGGGCAGCAGCGCCGTGTCGACGTACGGCGTCTGCCGCGACCGCGCGTCGTCGAGGAGCGCGACCCGGGCGGTGCCGCGCGCGACCCGCGGACCGGCGTAGGTGCCGACCAGCCCCAACGCGAAGTCGTACATCGCGCTGAACGCCCCGGTCGTCGTCACGCCGCCGTCCGTCACCACCAACTCGTCCGCACACACCCGCACATCCGGGTACCGCCCGGCCAGCCGGTCCGCGAACAGCCACGACGTCGTGGCCCCCCGGCCCGCCAGCAATCCCGCCTCGGCGACCAGGAACGCACCCACGCAGATCGCCGCGACCGCACCCCCCGATTCGGCCTGCGCGCGGATTCCCGCGATCTCCGGGGCGAGCCCGCCGAGGAACGCCCCGATGTCGAGCCCCGGCGCCCACGCGAACCCCGGCACGACCAGCACGTCGACCGGCCGCATCGCGGCCACGTCCAGCGCGGCACCGCCGGATGCCGCGACCCGCCGCCGCGGCGACACGACGTGGACCTCGTACGACCGCCGCGCATCGCCGTACCCGGACGCCACATGCCCCGCCATCGTCAGCAGGTCCGGCACGCCGAACACCTCGGACGCGAAGCACTCGGGATAGGCCAGGACACCCACCCGCACGAGATCCACAGGCCACCCTCCCGGCCGCCGTCGCACGGCGCGATCGCCACGCTGCGTGGCGAGATCGACGTACTGCATGGCGATACCGCCACTCCCGCCCGAGCGTAGCAACCGGCCACGATCGCTCCCATGACCCGCTCTCACACCGACCTCGACGACCCGCTGGCCGACTTCACCCGCACCACCGTGACCGTCGACGGCGTCGCCAAGACCGTCCATGTCACCGGATCCGGTCCCGCCGTCGTCCTCATGCCGGAGATGCCGGGGATCAGCCCCGACGTCGCCCGGTTCGCCCGCTGGATCCGCGACGCGGGCCTCTCGGTGTACGTGCCGTCGCTGTTCGGCACCGACGGCGCCTACCCCGCCGCCGACGCCGGCGCGGCCGTGCTGCGCCGCGCCTGCGTGAGCGCCGAGTTCCGGGTGCTCGCCGGAAGCGGCACCAGTCCCGTGGCCGCCTGGCTCCGCGGCCTCGCCCGCTTCGCCCATGCGGAACGCGGCGGCCCCGGGGTCGGCGCGATCGGCATGTGCTTCACCGGCAACTTCGCACTGACCATGGTCCTGGAACCCGCGGTGATCGCCCCGGTCGTCAACCACCCGTCACTCCCGCGCGACGACCCCGCGGCCTTGGAGATCGGCGACGACGACGCCGCGGCCGTGGCCGCGCGGGTCGCGCGCGACGGCCTGAAGGTGCTCGCCTACCGTTTCGAGAACGACGCGTTCTGCACCGGGCAGCGGTTCGCCGCCTACCGGGCGCTGCTGGGCGACGCGTTCGACGGCCGCGTGCTCCCCGAGGACGCGGCGAACCCGGAGCCGCCGCCGTTCTTCCGCGACGTCGTCGGCTGCGCGCACAGCGTGGTCACCGCGCACTTCGTCGACGAAGCGGGCCACCCGACGGTGCGGGCCCGCGACGAGATCCTGGCGTTCCTGGCCGAGCGGCTCAAGGCGGAGTGACGGTACGGCGCGGTGGGCTGCCGACAGCGGGGTGGGGGGGCCCCGCCCGGGGGGCGGGGGGGGGGGTGGGGTGCGGGGGGCCGGGCGCCCGGGCGGGGGCGTTGGCCCTGGGGGGGGTTTTCTTCCGGGGGGGGGGGGGGGGGCGCCCCCCGGGGGGGGGGCCCCCCCGGGCGGGGCTGCGGTCGGCCCACCGGCTCGGGAGCGCGTCCCGGGTTCCGGTCGTCGGCGGACCGGAACCCGGGGCTTGGTCACGTCAGGTGCTGCACCGCGCGGTAGGCGGCGTCGAACGCGGCGTGCGTGTAGCCGAAAGCCTCGGCGTCCGAGTTCGCGGTGTCCGCGCCGTCGAAGGCGTGGTCTCCACCGGCGCGACCGCGATCGTCGAGACCACGAAATGGGTGTACGCCCCGGACTTCGCGTAGGCCGCGTCCGCAGGGGCTCGGCTACACGCCGGAGACGTGCAGCAGCGCGCCCGTCGCGTACGTCACGGCCATGGCCAAGCCGCCGCCCGCCACGTTCCGGACCACCGCGACCCCGGGCGGCGATCCGCCCATCCGCGCGCTCGACCACCCGCAGAGCAGCAGCGCGGTGAGCGACGACACGACCGTCACCGGCACCCGCCAGTCGTGCGGCGGCAGCAGGATCGCCAGGAGTGGCAGGAGCGCGCCGACGGCGAACGACCCGAAGCTGGCCAGAGCGGCTTCCCAGGGGTTGGTCAACTCGTCCGGGTCGAGCCGCAGTTCGGTTTCCGCGTGGGCGGCGAGGGCGTCGTGGTGGGTGAGGGCGACGGCGACCTCGCGCGCCAGGTCGTCGGGCAGGCCCTTGGCGATGTAGGCGTCGGTGAGTTCGGTGAGTTCGGCGTCCGGGTCCTCGGCGAGTTCGCGCCGTTCGCGTTCGATGGCGGCGCGTTCGGCATCGCGTTGCGTGCTGACCGACACGTACTCGCCCGCGGCCATCGACAGCGCGCCCGCGAGCAGCCCGGCGAGGCCCGCGGTGAGGATCGCCGACTGGGATCCTTCGGCGCCCGCGACACCGAGGACGAGGCCGGCCGTCGACACCACGCCGTCGTTGGCGCCGAGGACGGCGGCGCGCAGCCAGTTGAGCCGGGACGCGAGGCCTTCCGGGGGGTTCCCCGCGGTCGGGACGAGCTGTTCGGCCATTCGGGTCACGCCCGATCCGCGGCCGGGCGCGTCGCTGCCGGACACGGCCGTTCCGCCACCGCGCCACCTCCGTACCGCGCTCGCGCCCCAGGAGAATTGTCACGTACCACGGCTCTCACTGGATCACAGAAAGCGCTTGCGCACCACCGGGGGGTTGGGGCGATGGTGGCCGCGACTACGCTGCGACGCGCAGTACCGCGCGGTGTCGCGTCCCCCGACCCGGAACGGAGCATCTTCATGTCCGAGCCTGCCGAGAATCCGCCCGGCCGCGTCGTCGTCCTCACCGGACCGCCCGGGGCCGGCAAGAGCACGGTGGCGCCGCGGCTGGCCGACGCCTTTCCGGCGAGTGTCCATCTGCATGCCGACGACTTCTGGGCGTTCCTGCGCCGCGGCGCGATTCCTCCGTACCTGCCGGCGGCGCAGCGGCAGAACGAAGTCGTCGTCCAGGTGCTGGCTGATGCCGCGTTCGGTTATGCGGCGGGCGCCTACACGGTGATCCTCGACGGCATCGTGGGCCCGTGGTTCCTCGACCCGTTCCGGGAGTGCGCGAAGGCCACCGGGATCGAACTGCATTACACGGTGCTGCGGCCCGACGAGGAGACCACCGTCACCCGGGCCACCGGGCGCACGGCGGCGACTGCGCTGACGGATGCGGCGTCGGTGCGGCACATGCACGAGCAGTTCGCGGACCTGGGCGCGTTCGAGAAGCACGTGCTGGATTCGAGCGCGATGTCGGCCGCGGACACCGCGGCGTGGGTGCTGGACCGGGTGCGGGACGGCCGGCTGGTGCTTGCCTGACGGGGTTCGAATCCCGGCCCGGAAACCGGAAGGCCCGGCACCGCGTCACGCGGTGCCGGGCCTTGCCGCATCCGGCCGGGGCCGGCCACTCCCGGTGCGGCGGTCTCCGGCGGCGGGTGCGGTGCCGAACGCGCCGTCCAGGAACCGGTGCCAGGCCGCGTCGATGCGCGGCTGGGACGCCCCGGCGCCGGCGGGCTCTTGGGCGATGACGTCGAGCAGGAGTCCGCGCAGCACCGCGAGGGCGAGGGTGGCGGGGATGTCGGTGTCGGCGAAGAGTCGCTCGAACGGGGGGAGCCAGTCGTCCAGGGAGGCGGTGGCGAAGCCGTGCCAGGGGCCGTCGTCGCCGGGGGAGCGGACGTAGCCCTCGAAGAACAGGCGGAGGGTGGAGCGGCGGTGCGGCGCTGTGCACCACTCCCACAGCAGTTCGAGTGCCGCGCGCGGGTCGGCCGCTTCGGCGTACGCGCGTTCGACGAGCGCGAGTTGCTCTTCACGGCCGGCCGCGAGGACTTCGCGCATGAGCCCGTCCTTCGACCCGAACAGGTAGAGCAGGACGCGCGGGCTCGACCCGATTGCGGCGGCGAGCGGACGCAGCGACAGATCGGACAGGTTGTGCTCGGCGGCGTAGGCGAGGGCGGCCGCGAGGAGCTCACGGCGGCGCGGCGAGGCTTCCGCAGGTTCGGGCACCGGGGTTATCCTCCACTGAAACGAGTGTTTCAGTGAAGGGTAGCGCGATGGAGGACTCCGGGAACACCGGCCGGCCCGCGGTGGGCGAGGTCGTGGTGCGGGACGGCACGCGTCCGGGCGACCTGGGCGCGGTCGCCGCCCTGCACGGCACGCTGTACGCCGCCGAGTACGGCATGGACACGACGATGGAGGCCTACGTCGCCGTGGGCCTCGCCGAACTCGTCATGGCCTGGCACGACGAGGGCTCGTACGCCGCGGGCCGCCTGTGGGTCGCCGAACTCGACGGCCGCATCGTCGGCGCGACGGGCCTGACCCGCGCCGAGGACGACTGGGGCCAGCTCCGCTGGGTGGTGCTCGCTGCGGAAGCCCGCGGCCGCGGCGTCGGCCGTGCCCTGTTCGAACGCGCCATGACCGAGGCCCGCGCCCGCGCGTACCGCGGCGTCTACCTGTGGACCGTCGCCGGCCTCGACGCCGCCCACCACCTTTACAAGTCCGCCGGCTTCCGCCTCACGGACTCCAGCCCGACCCGTAAATGGGGCGTGGATGCGGTGGAACAGCGGATGGAGCTGGAGTTCTGACGGGCTGCGCCTCCGGCGGGTAGAGCGCCGCCAATCGCGGCAGCCGCCGGGCCATTTCGGCGCAGTCGTCGAAATCGAAGGACCAGGCGGGGTCGAGATCGGGATAGTCGATGGTGAACGCGTCGTCGGGGAGCGGTCGGCCCGTTGCCGCGGGATAGGCGTCGAAAGCGATCGCCAGTGCCGCTTCTCCCTCGAAAGAGTCGAACTCGCTCGCCGCGGCCCGCACGACGGGCACGTCCGCGAGCGTGTCCGGGTCGGCCACCGCGCGCTCGAAGACGTCGCGTCCTTGCAGGATCAGCCAGCCGCGGAAGTAGTCGAACCCGTCGTCCGAGCAGCCGCCGTTGATGACGTAGGCGGCGGCCCACAGAGGGTTCGTGAACGACTCGGCCATCAGGTTCCACAGCGTCTGCTGCGCGGCGACGATCACCTCGGGCGGCCGGGTCGCGAGCAGTGCCGTGGCGTGCCGGGCGACATCGTCGGCGTTGTCAGGGTCGGTCGCCCGGTCGCGGGCGGCCGCCACGAGCTGCCAGAACTGCGCGGCCTCCATGGCGGCGGAGCTTGCCACCCGGCGCCGACACCGCCGTCCGGGCAAACGGACCGCCGGCGCGGACTCGTCACCAGTTGGACGGGTGGTAGTCCTTCAGGAAGCAGCCGTACAGGTCGTCGCCGGCTTCGCCGCGGATGACGGGGTCGTAGACGCGGGCCGCGCCGTCCACGAGGTCGAGGGGAGCGTGGAAGCCCTCGTCGTGGAGGCGCATCTTGGTGGGGTGGGGCCGCTCGTCGGTGATCCAGCCGGTGTCGACGGCGGTCATGAGGATGCCGTCGGCGTAGAGGTCGTCGGCGCTGGTGCGGGTGAGCATGTTGAGGGCGGCCTTGGCCATGTTGGTGTGCGGGTGGCCGGCGCCCTTGTAGCCGCGCTGGAAGACGCCTTCCATCGCGGAGACGTTGACCACGTACTTGCGTCGTGCGGGAGCCGCCTTCATCGCCGGGCGCAGGCGGCTCACCAGCAGGAACGGCGCCGTCACGTTGCAGAGTTGGACTTCGAGGAGTTCCAGCGGGTCGACCTCGTGGACGCGCTGGATCCAGCTGTTGGACGCGTCGAGGTCCGGGATCAGTCCGCCCGCGTCGATGGCCGTGCCCGCCTCGATGCGGGCGAGCGTCGCCGAGCCGCTGGTGAGGGCGAGGGCGGTGAGCGCCTGCGGGTCGAGGTCGTCGGGCGCCGGGGACGCGGAGGGGAGGGCGACGTGGCCGGACCCGGCGATGTGGCCGAAGGTGACCGACTCGGGGAGTTCGCCGGCCGGCAGCGGGCCGTCCTCCGCGGCGATCAGCGCGGCGTAGGACTGCGGGGTGCGGCGCACGGTCTGCGCGGCGTTGTTGATGAGGATGTCGAGCGTGCCCGCCTCGGCCACCGAATCGGCCAGGGCGATCACCTGCGCCGGGTCGCGCAGGTCGATGCCGACGATGCGCAGGCGGTGGATCCACTCGTCGCTGTCCGGCATCGCCTTGAAGCGGCGGATCGCGTCGTTGGGGAAGCGCGTGGTGATGGTGGTGTGCGCGCCGTCGCGGAGCAGCCGGAGCGCGATGTACATGCCGATCTTGGCGCGTCCGCCGGTCAGCAGCGCCCGGCGGCCGGTCAGGTCGGTGCGGGCGTCCCGGCGCTCCCGGTTCTCCTTCGCGCAGCGTGGGCAGAGCTGGTGGTAGAACGCGTCGACTTCGACGTAGCGCTGCTTGCAGATGTAGCAGCCGCGGGAGCGCCGCAATATGCCCGCGAGAGCGCCGACGGTCGACGTGCTGATCGGGATGCCCTGCGTTTCGTCGTCGATGCGGTCCGGCGATCCGGTCGCGGTCGCGGCGGTGACGGCGTCGTCGTTGGCGCGCACGGCGGCCTTGCGGTCGGCGCGGCGGCGTTCCTTGAGGCTCTTCCAGATGTGCGAGGTCGCGTTGCGGACGGCTATCGCGTCGGGGTGCTCGGTCGGCAGCCCGTCGAGTTCGCGCAGCACCGCAAGGCAGGTGGCGAGGCGCTCGGGGTCGATGCCGGGGACGTCAGGGGCGAGCAGTTCTTCGTTACGCGCTGTCATCCCTGCTGCCGTTTCCCTGGTCGTGTCCGTGGCCCGCGCGGTGCGCCGACCAGGGAACTGTACGTAGCACGGCCGGGGAGCGCCAAACCCCCGCCCGGCCGACGCCCTCCGCCCCGACCGGTCCGTGCCGGCAGCGGCCGCCGGCGGCGGGCCGGAACCTCGGGGGTTCCGGCCCGCCGGTGGTCTGCCGTCGTGTGCGCCGGGTCAGCGGCCCTTGAACTCCGGCGTCTTCTTCTCCGCGAACGCGCGCGGCCCGGTCTTGGCGTCCTCGCTGAGGAAGACCCGCATGCCGATCTCCGACTCGATCTTGAACGCCTCGTCTTCGGGCAGTTCGTCGGTCTCGCGCAGCACGCGCAGGACCGCCTGCACCGCGATCGGGCCGTTCGCGGCGATCGTGTGCGCGATCTCCTTGGCCTTCTCCAACGCGGTGCCGTCCGGCACCAGGTGGGAGATCAGGCCGAGGTCCTTCGCCTCCGGCGCGTGGAAGTGGCGGCCGGTCAGCAGGATGTCCGCGGCGGCGGTGTACGGGATCTGGCGGCGCAGCCGCACCGCCGAACCGCCCAGCGGGAACAGGCCCCACTTGACCTCGGACACCCCGAACCGGGCCGACTCGCCCGCGACGCGGATGTCGGTCGACTGGAGGATCTCGGTGCCACCCGCGATCGCCGGGCCTTCGACGGCGGCGATCAGCGGCTTCTTGAGCGTGAAGCCCTTGAGGATCCACTTCATCACCGACATGTCGAGCGCCAGCTTCGTGCCGTCGCCGTCGCCCTTGAAGGCATCGCCCGGCGCGCTGCGGCTCATGTTCTTCAGGTCCGCGCCCGCGCAGAACGCCCCGCCGGCACCGGTGAGGATCGCGACCCGGATCCCGTCGTCCTCGTTGACCAGGTCCCACGCTTCTTCCAGGAGGTTCATCATCTCCGTGGTGAGGGCGTTGCGGGCCTCGGGGCGGTTGAGGGTGACGACCAGGACGTGGCCGTCGCGCTCGATCAGCACCGGGGGAGCGGGGGATTCCGACATCGGTGGTTCCTTTCCTGGGTGGATGAGGCCTTGGCGGAGAGGGTGGCGTGCCGCGGGCCCGTGAGGGTGCGTCCGGTCAGCGGGGCGGCCGGGGCAGCCCGAGTCCCAGCATGGCGATCATGTCCCGCTGGATCTCGTTGGTGCCGCCGCCGAAGGTGAGCATCAGGCAGATGCGGTACATCTGCTCGACCTTGGCGCGGATCCGCCCGCCCAGGTCGTCCTCGGCCGCCGGCATGCGCAGGTAGGCCTCTTCGCCGAAGATCTCCATGAGCAGCCGGTACGCCTCGACGTACAGCTCGGTGCCGAACACCTTCGTCGTCGACGCCTGCGCGGGCCCGAACTTCGCGCCGTGGTCGGCACCCCACGCGGCCTTCCAGTTGAGCAGCTTCAGGTACTCGGTGCGGGCGTGCAGGCGGCCGAGGTTGAGTTGCACCGCCTCGCGGTCGATGACGCGGGAGCCGTCGGGGAGTTCGGTCTCCGACGCCCAGCGGTGGGTCTGGTTGACGAGGAGCTGCAGGCCGTACGCCGAGCACAGGGCCACGCGCTCGTGGTTGAGCTGCCCGGTGATGAGTTTCCACCCGTCGCCGGGCTCGCCGACGAGTGCCGATGCGGGGACCCGGACGTTGTCGTACACCGTGGCCGTCGTGACCTGCCCGGTCAGCGTCGGCACGGGGCTCCACGAGAAGCCGGGGGTGTCCGTCGGAACGCAGAACACCGACAGGCCCTTGTGCCGCGGCTGGTCGGGGTCGGTGCGGACGGCCAGCCAGACGTAGTCCGCGACGCTCGCCAGCGACGTCCACATTTTCTGGCCGTTGATCACCCAGTGGTCGCCGTCGCGGACCGCGCTGGTGCGCAGGGCGGCCAGGTCGGTGCCCGCGTCGGGCTCGGAGTAGCCGATGGCGAAGTGCAGTTCGCCGGCCAGGATCCGGGGGAGGAAGAACGCCTTCTGCTCTTGGCTGCCGAACTCCATGATCGCGGGGCCGACGCTGTTGAGGGTCAGCAGCGGGATGGCGGCGCCCGCGCCCATCGCCTCGTCGTGGAAGATCAGCTGCTCGATGTTGGTGCGGTCCTGGCCGCCGTATTCCTTCGGCCAGCCGATGCCGAGCCACCCGTCCTGGCCCATGCGGCGGATCACCCGGCAGTACGCGCTGTCCCGGTCCAGCGCGGCGCCTTCGCCGCGGTTCACTTCCTCGCGGATCTCCGGCGTCATGATCCCGGCGAAGTACGCGCGCAACTCGCGGCGGAGTTGCTCCTGCTCCGGGGTGTAGGCGATGTGCATACGACCTCCGTCGGTCGGTGGGGTGGAGCGGGTCTGTTCCTTGCGGGGCTGTGCTTTGCGGTTTTGCGGGTGTCTGCAGGTCTTTGCGGGGTGTTGCAGCTCTTTGCGGGCTCGGGTCAGTCGCCGCCGCGCAGTTCGCGGAAGGAGTCGCGGAAGCGGGTGAGCAGGGTGGCGAGCTGGGCGCGCTCGGCGGGATCCCAGTCGCGCCACACGGTGGAGATGTCGCGCAGCCACACCTGCCGGACCCGCTCGCGGACGTCCAGCCCCGCCTCGGTGAGGTGCAGGCGCACGGCCCGGCCGTCCCGCGGATCGGTGTCCCGGTGCACCAGCCCGTGCTCTTCGAGCGGTCGGATCTGCCGGCTCGCCGTCGACTGCTCGACCCCCAGGCGCTCGGCGATCTCCTTCACCCCCAGCGGCCCGTGGCGATGCAGCACGAACAGGATCGAAATCGCCGACCGCGGCAGCGACCGCCCCGATGCGGCCTCGATCCGCGCGCGGTACCCCGGCGCACGATCGGCCTCGACGACGAGCGTGATGAACGCACTGACCATGGCCTCGGGCGCGTCGTCGGGGACGGGGGCCGGGAGGGGGGCCGGGGCGCTCGGGGAGCCGGCGGTGCCAGTGGTGCCGGGGGGTGGGTCGGCGGGCATGGGCGGATGCTTGCAGGTGTACATGCAATTCACAAGGGTTGGATGGGTGGCGTGGGGCGTGGGGCGAGGGGTGTGAGGGGGGCGAGGTGCGGTGGGGGCGGCGCTCGCGGTGACGGAGCGAGGCGGCTCTGCGCCTTCGTGCTGCGCCGCGCGTGTCCGCCTTACTCCCGCCCCACCCCGTGCTTCGTCCGCATCTGCTGCGTCTACACGACTGCTCCGCGTCTCCGCGTCTCCGCGTCTCCGCGTCTCCGCGTCTCCGCGTCTCCGCGTCTCCGCGTCCTCCCGCCTTCGCTCCGCTCTGACCGCCGCACCCTTCGCGTCTGTGTCGTCCTGTCCTTGGCCCCGTCGGGCCGGGCGCGCGCGGCATTGCCGTCCCCGCCCTCTCTAATCAATCAATCGTTTGAATTCTCTTGCGGCTGCGGGGCTTCCCCGTTAGAACCGTGGCGGGTAGGGGTCTTCGGCGGAGAGGGCGGCGTGGTGCGCGAGTTCGGGAATCTGGTGGGTGGCAAGGTTCTTCCGGCGGCGGCGGGTGGTGGGTGGCTGGATTCCGTGAACCCCTCGACCGGGGAGGTGTGGGCCCGGGTGCCGCGGTCCGGTGCCGTGGACGCGGAAGCCGCGGTGGAGGCCGCGCGGAGCGCCTTTCCGGGGTGGGCGGCGCTGCCGCCCGCGCGGCGCGCGATGTACCTCAAGGCGGTGGCGCGCGTCGTCGCCGAGCACGCGGCGGAACTCGCCGAGATCGAGGCCCGGGACAACGGTCGGATCATCCGCGACGTGGCCGGCGGCGACCTGCCCGGCGTCGCTTATATGTGGGACGCGTTCGCGGGCGAGTGCGATGCCGCGGTGCGCGGCATGAGCACGCAGGTCGGGCCGACCACGGTCGGTCTGACCCGGCGCGAGCCCTACGGCGTCGTGCTCGGCATCATCCCCTGGAACGCGCCGCTCCCCACCCTCACCGCGAAGGCCGGTGCCGCGCTCGCCGCCGGCAACACCGCGGTGATCAAGCCCGCCGAGCAGGCGTCCGCGTCGTCGCTGCGGTTCGCCGAGCTGGTGGCGGACGTGCTGCCGCCCGGCGTCCTCAACATCGTCGCGGGGCTCGGCGAGGAGGTCGGCGATCCGCTGGTCCGGCACGCGGGAATCGACCGGATATCCCTCACCGGCTCGACCGCGACCGGGCAGGTCGTCACCCGCGCCTCCGCCGACCACCTCAAGCCGTTGGCGCTCGAACTCGGCGGCAAGTCCCCGAACATCGTCTTTGCCGACGCCGACCTCGACGCCGCCGCCGTCGGCGCCACCACCACGGCCGTCTTCACCGGCAACGCGGGCCAGGTCTGCTACGCCGGGACCCGGATCCTCGTCGAACGGTCCGTCTTCGACGACTTCGTCGAGCGGATGCGGGCCGCGGTGGCGGGCGTCGTGCTCGGCGACGCGCTCGATCCCGCGACGACGATGGGGCCGATCGTGTCCGCCGAGCAGTTCGCCCGGGTGGCCGGATTCCTCGACGGCGCCGCGGGGGAAGGCGCCGAGACCGTGTTCGGCGGGCGCCGTCAGGCCGCGTTGTTCCCCGACGGATCACCGTACGCCGAAGGCTACTTCGTCGAGCCGACGCTGCTCCGGGTGCCGGACAACACGCTGCGGGTGTGCCGCGAGGAGATCTTCGGGCCGGTCGCGGTCGTCATGCCGTTCGCCGACGAGGACGACGCGGTGCGGATCGCCAACGACACCGGCTACGGCCTCGCCGCCGGCGTCTGGACGCAGTCCCTCGCCCGCGCGCACCGCATGAGCGCCGCACTGCACGCCGGGTTCGTCTGGGTCAACACCTACCGCCGCCTCGGCGGCGGCCTCCCATTCGCGGGCATCGGCGACAGCGGCTACGGCCACGACTCGGTGCTGGAGAACACGCGGGAGAAGTCGGTGATGATCGAACTGCTCGGCTAGTCCGTGTCCGGCCGTGTCCGTCCGGTGCCCGTGGCGGGCGTCGGGATCCGCCGGACACAGCCCGGGTGTCCGTAGCGACGTTCGACCGACGACCATGCGGCAACGAACCGGGGCAGGATCGGAGACGGCGCGCCAACGCTGCTCGGGGCCCCGCGGCTACTCCGAAGCCGCCGATCCGCTCCCCGATGCCGACTGCCGCCGCCCCGTCGCCTGCTTCACCGCGACCTTGGCCGTGCTGGCCTTCGCCCGCGTCCGGGCCCGGAAAGCGGCCGCCTTGGCGCGGTTGCCGCAGCCCCGCATGTCGCACCAGCGGCGGGAGCGGCGGTGGGACGCGTCCACGTACAGGCGCGTGCACGGCGTGGCTTCGCATTCGCGGATGAGGACCGCGTCGGGGCCGCCGAGGAGTTCGACGGCGGAGCGGGCCACGTCGGCGAGGACGCTGCGGATGTCCCCGGCGCGGCGCACCGTCGCGTCCGCGCCCAGGCGGACGGTGCCGGGCGCGTCGGCGGCGTGCCGGTTGACGGTGGCCAGGTCCTTCCGGGTGAAGCGGGCGCCGGTGCGGGCCGCGGTGGCCAGCCGGTAGACCGCTTCGCGCAGCGTGACCGCGTCCGCGTAGTCCGTGTCGGACGGCGGCTCGGCGAGCGCGCCGCCCGCGGTGCCGGATGCCGCCGCCCAGACCGCCAAATCGACGGTTGCGGGCATGAGTTCGATCGGCTCGGTGGTCCGCTGACCGACCGTGCCGACGAAGTCGAGGGCGAGATTTCCGCTGACGAACGTGAACTCGGGCGCTGACATGCCGTCGATCCTAACCGAATTGACAGGTTACTTTCTCGTCAATAATCTCTGGTAACCACATTGTAGGGTTACTTCTTGGGGGCTCTTGTGACCACGGCGACAACCGCGCCGGTACCGCACACCACCGTCCGGCCGCGGCACCGCTGGGTTGTGCTGGCCCTCGGCGTCGCCGCGCAGGCGGCGTTCTCCGCGATGTTCTCCGGGCTCCCGGTGACCGGCGTCACCATGCGCGCCGACTACGGCTTCAGCACCGGCCAACTGGGCTTCGTCATCGGCTGCCTCGGTCTGGGCGTCGCGGCGTCGGACATCGTGTGGGGCTTGCTGACCGACCGGTTCGGCGACCGGCGGATCCTGCTGACGGGGCTGATATCGACGGGATCGGTACTGGTGGCGATGGCTGCGGTCGCGACGCCCGCGGACGGTGCCGGGGTGTGGCGGTTGGCCGGATTCCTGTGTGCCGCGGGCGCGCTCGGCGGCAGCGTCAACGGTTCGTCCGGCCGTGCGGTGATGACGTGGTTCAGCGATGCCGAGCGCGGGTTCGCGATGAGCGTCCGGCAGACCGCGATCCCGGTCGGCGGGGCGGTGGGGGTGGCGGTGCTGCCGCCGGTCGCGTCGGCGTACGGATTCCGCGCCGCGTACCTCACCCTCGCCGTGTTCCTGCTGCTCACCGCGGCGGCCATCGCCCGGTGGCTGCGCGCGCCGGGGGAGCCGGCGCGGACGCCGGAAGCGGCCGCATCGGGCCCGAGCCCCTTGCGCCGCTGGGACGTGTGGCGGGTCGCACTGGCCGGGGCGCTGCTGACCGTCCCGCAGTTCGCGGTGCTGTCTTTCGCCGGGATCTTCCTGCACGACGCGAAGGGCGCGGGCGCGGCGGCCGCCGCCGTCGCGGTGGTCACGGCGCAACTCGGCGGCGGCGCGCTGCGGATCTGGACGGGGCGGCGCAGCGACCGGGGCGGCGACCGGCGCACGTACATCCGGGTGATCGGCGTGGTCGCGGCGGTTGCGATGGCCGCGGTCGCCGTCCTCACCCACGCGCCGACGCCGGTCGCCGTGCTCGCGTTGGCGGCGGCGGGTGTGGCGGCCAACGCGTGGCACGGCGTGGCCTACACCGAAGTCGCCGTCCTGGCCGGTGCGGACCGCGCGGGCACGGCCCTCGGCCTGGCCGGCACCACGATCTTCGCCGCGGGCTTCCTGACCCCGCTCCTGCTGCCGGTCCTGCACGGCGCGACGTCATGGCCGGTGGTCTGGGCCGCCGCGGCGCTGGCCGCGTTGGCGGCCGTGCCGTTGACGCCGGGCGCGCGCCACCGCTGACGGACCACAGCCGCCGGGTGCGCGGCACGGCGGCGGCTGGAGGGCCGAACGGCGAGATGTGGCGCCGTTCGGCCGTGTCCAAGGCAACGCGTCAGGGGGCGTGGCCGGCTGCCGGGTCGGTCAGGACGGTCAGTTGGCGGGTGGCGCGGGTCATGGCGACGTAGCGGTCGACGGCGCCCTCGATGCCGGTGCCGAAGGTGTCCGGGTCGAGGAGGACGACCAGATCGAATTCGAGGCCCTTCGACAGGTCGGGTGTGAGGGCCTGGACACGGGGGCGGCCGACGAGCGACTCCCGCAGCCGCTGGTGCTGTTCTGCGTGGGTGATGACGCATGCCACCCCCTCGTCGTGGTCGGCGAGCCACGTGTCGAGGATCGTGTCCAGGTCGGCGAGCGGGCCTCGGGTGACCGGGATGCCGCTTGCGCGGATGGACGTCGGCACGTTGGCGTCCGGCAGCGCGGCGCGGATCACCGGCTCGGCCTCGGCCATGACCTCTTCCGGCGTTCGGTAGTTGACGCTCAGCGACGCGACCTCGATCCGGTCGAAGCCGACGCGTTCGAGACGCTCCCGCCACGATTCGCCGAAGCCGTGCCGGGCCTGCGCGCGGTCGCCGACGATGGTGAAGCTGCGCGACGGGCAGCGCAGCAGCAGCATCTGCCATTCCGCGTCCGTCAGTTCCTGCGCCTCGTCGACGACGATGTGGGCGAACGGGCCGGCCAACGCGTCGCGGTCGGCGGCGGGTACGGCGTCCTCGTCGACCAGGCTGTTCCGCAGGTCGCCGATGCGCAGCATGGTGACGGCGCCTTCGCCGTCGTCGTCGGCCGCGACGACGTTGTCGATGACGTCGGCCATCCGCTCGCGCTGCGCGGCGAGGTCGGCCTCGCGGCGGCGCTTGCGCCGCGCGGCGTCCGGGTCGCCGAGGCGTTGGCGTGCGGCGTCGAGCAGCGGCAGGTCGGCGACCGTCCACGCGTGCGCGTCGGGGCGCTGAAGGGCGCGGACCTCGTCCGGGGTGAGCGACGGCGCGCACATGCGCAGGTAGGCGGGGACGGACCACAGGTCGCCGACCACGTCGGCGGGGTCCAGCAGCGGCCAGGCGCGGTTGAGTGCGTCGGTGAGGTCCTCGTCGTAGCGGAGCGAGCGGCGGAACAGGTCGGGGCCGATCGTGTCGTCGTGCTCGCTCAGCTTGTCGTGGAGGATCGTGGCCAGTTCGTCCCAGATCAGGTCGCGGGCCTCGTTGTGCGGGGTCGCCGCGCCGGGGGCGGCGAAGGCTTCGGCCCAGTCGTCGGCGGTCAGCCGGATGTCGGCCCAGTCGGTCGACACCGTCATGCCGCGGGACGGCGGCTCTTCGTAGAGCCGGACGGCCTTCTCGATCCCCTTCACCAGGTCCGCGGACGACTTGAGCCGCGCCACCTCGGGGTCGGCTTCCGGCGGCGCGTCCGCGCCCTCGGGGAGGAGGTCGCGGACGGTGCAGGTCAGCACGCCTTCCTCGCCGAGGCTGGGGAGGACGTCGGCGACGTAGTTCAGGTACGGCTGGTGCGGCCCGACGAACAGCACGCCGCCGCGGCGGTGGCCGAGGCGCGGGTCGGAGTACAGCAGATACGCGGTGCGGTGCAGCGCGACGACGGTCTTGCCGGTCCCGGGGCCGCCGTCGACGACCAGCGCGCCGCGGGAGCCGGCCCGGACGACGGCGTCCTGGTCGGCCTGGATGGTGGCCAGCACGTCCCGCATGTGGGGCGAGCGGGTGGTGCCGAGGCTCGCGATGAACGCCGACTGGTCGTCGAGCGCGGCGTGCCCGTCGAGACCGTCGGCGGTGAAGACCTCGTCCCAGTAGTCGCCGACCCGGCCGCGCGTCCAGCGGTACCGGCGGCGGCTGGCGAGCCCCATCGGATCGGCGTGCGTCGCCCCGAAGAACGGCGCGGCGGCAGGCGACCGCCAGTCGACCAGCAGCCGCCGGCCGTCGGCATCGGTGAGGCCGAGCCGTCCGACGTACACGGGCTCGTCGGCGCCCTCGGGCACCATGCGGCCGAGGCACAAGTCCAGCCCGAACCGGCGCAGCGCGCGCAGCCGGCCGCTCAGCCGGTACACCTCGACGTCCCGCTCCATCGCGGCCTGCCCCGCCCCGCCGGGCGCCTTCCGCACCGCGTCGAGCTGCTCGGCCACCTCGGCGGTCGCCCGCGCCAGGCTCTCCCCGATCGCCGCGAAATGCGCCTCGTCGTCCCCGATCAGTCCCGGATCGGCCTTCCCGGCCAACCGCTCCGGCAACGCGAACGCACTGCCGCCCTGCGCCCCGTCCCGTTCTGACTTTTCCGACAAACGCACAGACAAAGTGCTAACCGCCCAATCCTTCAGCTTTTGGCTTCGGCGGATGATTCTGCGGGGTGAGGGGGGCCTTGCCGCAAGACCCCCTGTGCGCTATACCTTGAACATGGCGAGGAGAGCACAAGCTCCTCGCCTTTGTGTTTCCCGGACGCGCGCCCGGCTGCCGGGCCGGGGCGGAACGGGCGCGATGGCGGCGAGGCGCGGTCCTGTGATCATGCGCCGCCCGGCGGGGGTTCGCGATCGGCGGATGCCGCCCGGCCCGCTGCCGACTCCTGTCGACCGAAGCCGGGGCGTGTCGCGCGGAAGGCTTCCCGCCCCGCGGGGTTCACCAGCGGCGGGAACGGCGGCTCTTGCGGCGGAAGAAGATGATCTTGAAGAAGCCTTGGATGAGATCAAGGATGACGTCCATCCCACCGTTCCCCCGACTCGATGGTTGTTGCGGTCGACTGTAGACGGTTGGTTGCCCCGGCCGTCTCCGTCGCGCTGAATTCACTCAGGCGTTTGACTTGATTCCGTTGCCGCGGCGCGCTTGCATGCGGGGATGGTGGACGGGTGGCCGCGGGACCGGGTGGCAATTGCCGGGGTGGGGTGGACCGAGTACGCGAAGGACTCGGGGGTCAGCACGCTGACGCTGGCGTTGCGGGCCGTCTCCCGGGCGCTGGCGGATGCCGGGCTCGGGCACGGCGACGTCGACGGGGTCGCGTGCCACCGGGTCGGGGACTCGGTGCAGGCGGTGCTGGTGGCGCAGGCGCTGGGGGTGCGGGACCTGCGGTTCCACCTGGACATGTTCGGGGGCGGCGGTACCTCGCACCAGGTGGTGGCGCAGGCCGCGTTGGCGGTGGCCTCCGGGATGGCCGAGACTGTGGTGTGCTGGCGGGCGGTCAACGCGCGGTCGGAGTTCCGGATGGGCGGCACCGGGCGAGCGGCGCCCGACGCGTTGGAGTTCGCGTACCAACTGCCGTACGGCTACGCCACCCCGCCGCAGCAGTACGCCATGCTCGCCCGCGCCTGGATGCATGCCCGCGGCGCGGTGCCCGAGGACCTCGGCCGGGTGGCCATCACCCAACGCGAACACGCGCTGCTGAGCGAGCGCGCGATGATGCGGAAGCCGCTCACCATGGACGACTACCTCGCCGCCCGCCCCATCGCCGAGCCGCTGCGGCTGTACGACTGCTGCCTGGAGACGGACGCCGCCGTCGCCGTCGTCGTCACCAGCGCCGAACGGGCCCGCGCGCTGCGGCAGCCGCCCGTGCTGATCGCCGGGGCCGCGACCGGCGGAGGGCACTGGCTGTTCTCGAACGGCCGGGAGGACCCGACGGTGAGCGCGGCGGCCGACCTGGCGCCGCGGCTCTACCGGGCGGCCGGTGTCGGACCCGACGAGATCGACGTCGCCGAGCTGTACGACGCGTTCACGTTCCTGGTGCCGCTCCAGCTCGAGGACTACGGCTTGGTGCCACGCGGCGAGACCGGCGGGTTCTACGCCGACGGCCACGCGCGCCTCGGCGGACGGCTGCCCGTCAACACACACGGCGGGCACCTGTCGGAGGGCTACGTGCACGGCATCAACCACATCGCCGAGGCCGCGACGCAGCTGCGCGGAGCCGCCGGTGCGCGTCAAGTCCCGGGCGCGGAAACCGCGCTGACGACCGGTCAGCCGGGATATGTGGGCGGGACGTGCTCCGCCCTCGTCCTGCGGCGCGATCGGTAGCGCCCGACCTCCGACGCGACCAGGAGCACCCGACGCGGAAAGGCCCGACATGACCGTACGACCGAACGTCGACCGCGACTCCGCGGTGTGGTGGGCCCGAATCGCCGCGCACGAACTCGTCTTTCAGCGCTGTGTCGACTGCGCGCGGTGGCGGTGGCCCGACCGGGCGATGTGCAACGCCTGCGGCTCGTTCGCCTGGCGGCACGAACCGGCCTCGGGAAACGGCGAGATCGCCAGTTGGATCGTCAACCACCACCGGTTCTCCGCGGATTCGCCGGTGCCGTACGTCGTGCTCACCGTGCGCGTGGACGAGCAGCCGGATCTGCTGCTGCCCGGCGCGTTCGACGGCGCCCACGACGATCCCCGGCTGGCGATCGGCGCCCGCGTCACGGTCGGGTTCCGGGACCTGCCGGGGGAGCCCGCGGCGGCCCTGCTGACCTGGTCGGTTGCCGCGCCGCAAGCCGGTGGGCCGCGGCAAAATTCAAGCACTCGCTTGATTTAGCTGGAACCCACCGGCAGGATGCGCCCAGAGCCCCACGCCCGTACACACGACCCGCGACTCTTCCAAGGCAGGTCCCGCGATGCGCAACGGATTTCCGGTCTTCGACGCCGACGCCCACGTGATCTACCCGCGCGACCTGTGGACGCGGTTCCTCGACAAGAAGCACGCCGACCGGTTCGGCCGCCGCCAGCCGTTCCCCGGGTTCGACACGTACAACCCGGTGACCGTGGACGGCCGTTGGACCCAGCACGACACCATCGTCTACGGCCGTTTCCAGGAAGCCATCAACTGGACCACGGACGACATGCGCCGCATCTACGGCGACGACCTGCTCCTCAACGGCTTCACCGGCGACCGCGTGGCCGCCGCCCTCGCCCGGGACGGCATCGACGTCGCGGTGATCTACGGACCCGAGTACGACATGTGGTTCGACGGCATCGACCCCGAACTCCAGGCCGCCATGGCACGCGCCTACAACCGCTGGGGACAGGAGATGCGCGAGACGTCCGGGCACCGCGTCCACGTCTCCGGGCCCGTCCCGCTGGTCGACATCGGCCGCGCCGTCGAGGAAGTCGCCTACGCATACGAGACGTTGGGCACCCGCTGCTTCTGGGCCCGGCCGAACCTGTTCGACGGGCGCACCCTCGGCGACCGCTACTACGACCCGCTGTGGGAAGCCCTGCAAGACCTCGGCGTCGCCTTCGGCACCCACGAGTTCATGGGGCTCAAGGGCCAATCGTTCGGCCACGACCGGTACAAGACCTTCACCGAATGGCACACGGTCGTGCACCCGTTCGAGACCATGGGCGTCATCACCTCGATGATCGTGCACGGCGTGTTCGAACGCTTCCCGCGGCTGCGCGTCGCCTACCTGGAAGCCGGCTGCGGCTGGCTGCCGAGCTGGCTGCACCGCATCGACGAACAGCTGGAGATGGCCGGAGAGCGGGAGTTCCCCGAGCTGACGATGAACGCGACCGGCTACTTCCGGCGCAACGGATGGATCTCGACGGAGTGCGAAGACCCCTTCGTGGCCGACGTCGTGCGCTGGATGGGCGACGACCGGATCCTGTTCGAGAGCGACTTCCCGCACCCCGACTCCAAATTCCCGCACACCACCGAGGAGTTCCTCGGCCAAGGCGCGCACATCCTGTCGGACGCGAGCAAGCGCAAGATCCTGTGGGACAACCCGGTGGACTTCTACCGCTTCCCGGACGCCTACCTGCCCACGGACCTCACCGAAGCCACGGACCGGAGCAACGCATGACGACGCGCATCATCTCCGCGGACTGCCACGTCAACGAACCCCCGCACGTCTTCGACAGCGTCCCGGCCGAATACCGCGACCGCACACCCCGCCTGATCCGCGGAGCCGACGGCGGCGACGGCTGGAGCTTCGACGGCAAGCCGCCCAAGCGCACCTACGGCGTGGAAGCGATGGCGGGCCGAACCAAGGACGAACACGTTGCCTCCGGGCTCCGGTTCGACGACATCCTGCCCGGCAACTACGACGGCGCCGCACACGTCGCCGACATGGAACGCGACGGCGTCGACGTGTCCGTGGTCTACCCGGCGCAGGCGATCTTCACCTACCAGGAAACCGACCGCGGCCTCGCGCAGGCCTGCATGCGGGCCTACAACGACTGGATCCTCGGCGAGTTCCAGGCCGCCGACCCGCGCCGGATCGTCGGGCTGCCGATGCTGCCCGTCGACGACGGCACGGCGGCCGCGACGGCCGAACTCGACCGGGTGCTCGCGGCGGGCGCGAAAGCGGCCTTCCTGCCCGGGAACCCGGAACGGCCCTACCACGACCCGTACTACACGGAACTGTGGACGGCCGCCGAACGCAACGGCGTTCCGCTCACCTACCACCGCACGTTCGGCGGGAAGCCGCAGGAAGCCGACTGGGACAACGTCGCCGCGAACAACTTCAGTGCGGCCGGCACCGTGCACCGGTTCTTCAGCTCGACCAAGCAGCTCACCTACATGGCGCTCGGCGGCGTCTTCGAACGGCACCCCGGGCTGCGTCTGGTCATCGGCGAAGTCAACTTCGGCTGGCTGCCGTTCTGGGCGCAGACCGCCGACGAGCAGTTCGAGAACCAGCACAGCATGGGCACCCACCGGATCACCGCACCGCCGAGCGGGATCCTCGGCGAGCAGGTGTTCGTGACCGTGCTCGACGACCGGGTGGGCTTCGACCTCGTGCGCAGCGGGGGTTACCCCTATCTGGCGAAGGCCGCGATGTTCTCCACGGACTACCCGCACAGCGTGTGCCTGTGGCCGAACACCCGCAAGATCGCCGACGAGCTGACGCACGGGCTGGTCGAAGCCGACACGGCGGCGATCCTGGCGGGCAACGCGGCCCGGATATACGGAGTCTGACGATGTCTCAGGGCATCCGCCGACCGCACGAGGCGGTGGACTTCGGCGAGGCGGCACACCGCTTCCCGCCGCCGCCGGAGTACTTCGAAACGGCCTACTTCGCCACGCCGGACGAGATCGAGCGCACACAGCTCGCGCGGCTGAGGCACCGAGCGGACACCGCATACCGCATCCCGTTCCACCGGCGGCGCTGGGACGCGGCCGGGTTCGCCCCCGGTGACCTGCGGAGGCTGGACGACCTGTGGAGGGCGCCCGCGTACACCGTCGACGACATCCGGCGCAGCATCGAGGCCGCGCCGCCGTACGGCGACTACCAGGGCGTGACGCCCGCCGACGCGGCCCGCGAGCCCATGCGGCTCTACATGTCGGGCGGTACCACGGGCGCCTCGCGGCCGACGTTCTACACCGCCTGGGACCGCGCGGTGGGCGGCATCCTGGAGGCCCGGCAGTTGTACATGCAGGGCGTGCGGCCGGGCGACGTGGTGATCAACTCGTGGTCGTACGGCACCCACAACGGCGCCTTCTCGTTCGACGAAGCCGCCTACCAGTGGCTCAACTGCGTCGTGATCACCGCGAGCACCGGCAACGTCACCTCCAGCCGCAAACAGGTCGAACTGGCCCTGGAATACGGCGCCTCGGCCATCCTGACCACCGGCGACTACGTGCTGCGCCTCGCCGAAGTCGTGCGCGAGATGGGGCTCGACCCGCGCACCGACCTCGCGCTCAAGGCGATCCCGAACATCGGCGACACCAAGCTGCTCGAAGGGACCTTCGGGCTGCCCTGCTACGCGACGTACGGCTTCCACGAAGTGCAGACCGTCGCGGTCGAGTGCGAGGCCCGCAGCGGCCTGCACATCTTCGAGGACGCGTTCGTCGTGCAGGTCGTCGACCCGGAGACCGGCGAACGCCTGCCGGACGGCGAGACCGGCGCGCTGGTCGTCACCGAACTGTACAAAACGGGCAGCGCGCAGTTCCGCTACAACATCATGGACCTCTCCTACCTGATGCCGCGTCACCGGTGCGCCTGCGGCTCCTGGTTGCGCAAGATCGGGCCGTTCGCCGGGCGCGGCGACAACATGGTCAAGCTGCGCGGCGTGAACCTGTGGCCGGAGGTCGTGGGCGAGATCGCGACAGGCGTGCCGGGCACGGCACCCGACTACTTCGTCCGGGCGATCCGCGAGGGGAACCGCGACGAGATGGTCGTGCACGTGGTCGGAGAGGGGGACCCGTCGGGCTTCGCGGTGCTTGCCGCTAGCGTCGAGGAAGCCCTGCGCGAACGCTTCGGCGTCCGCATCCGCGCCGAGATCGCGGTGCCCGGCGCTCTCGACGCGTGGACGGGCGTCGACGTCTCGCCGAAGCTCAAGAGGTTCCGCGATGAACGCTGAGACGAACGCCGAGACGAACGCCGAGACGAACGCCGCGATGAACGCCGCGATGAACGCCGGCGGCGCTCCCGCCGCCCTGCCCGTCGTCGACTACCTGTGCAACGCGTTCTTCCCGGACCGGCAGGCCCTGTGGAACGAGGCGATCGCGGCGACCGGCATCAACGTGCGCGTCCGCCGCGGCCCCGACGAGGCGTTCTGCGACGCCGACACGATGGTCGGACGGATGGACACGCTCGGTGTGGCCACCGTTCTGCTGCCTACCGGGGACCTGTCCGCGCGCGCCGCGATCGACCCGCGCGACTACGACCACTTCGCGATGCGCTGGGACGAGTACGGAGAGTTGACGAAGCGTCACCCCGGGCGTTTCGCCGCCCTGCTGGTCGTCGACCCGACGCGCGGCATGGCGGGCGTCGCCGAAGCACGGGCGCGGATCGCCGACGATCCGACGATCGTCGGCCTGTACCTGCACACGCACAGCTGGGACCGGCGCTTCGACCACGCCGACTACTACCCCTGGTACGCGATGTGCGCCGACCTCGACATCCCGGTCGCCATGCAGGCTGGAACCTCGGGCGGCCTTATGGCCAGCGAATGCGGCCACCCGATCGGCATCGACCGTCCCGCGCTGTACTTCCCGACGGTGCGGTTCGTGCTGTCGCACACCGGCTGGCCGTGGGTCGACGAGGCGGTCTCCCTGGCGCTGAAGTTCCCGAACGTCTACCTCGGCACCGGCGCGTACCCGCCGCGGCACTGGCACGCATCGGTGCACCAGTTCCTGACCGGGCCCGGCCGCCGCAAGGTGCTGTTCGGGACGAACTTCCCGACCGTCGCGCACGCCAAGGCCCTCGCTCAGATCGACGAGCTGGGACTGCGCGACGACGTGCGGGCGCGGCTGATCGGCGGGACGGCGTACGAGGTGTTCACCCGCCTCGCCCCGGTCCCGGGACTTCTCGGCACGGCAGGAGGATCCGCGTGAGCGAGGCGACGAACGGCGTGGCGACCGGGGCAGCGGCGGCGGACGTCGGGCCCACCGTGGGGGTGGTCTACGGCATCCCGCCGCAGCCGCCGGTCGCGGCGAACACCCGGATGCTGGAGGCCGGGGCGCTGCGGATCGGCGTCGAGTACCGCGATGTCGACCCGGAGGCGCTGCGTGCCGCGTACGCGGGCAACGCGGCACAGCTCGCCGAACTGGAGGCGAAGTCGCCGGTCGGCGGGTTCTCCGACGAAGGCGTCTCCGTGCACGTGTTCGACGCCGAGGACGGGCACGAGTACCTGCGGTTCGACTTGTTCGACGGCGAACCGCACTACCACTACAACCACCGTCCAGGGCCTGCCGGCGAGACGGTCAACAACGTCGTGCCGTTCGACGTCACCGCGGGCGGCGACATGCTGGAGTGGGCGTTCGAACGCCTGCGCACCCGGCTGCCGCAGATGTTGGCCAAGGCCGGCGGCGGGCACCTCGTGCCTCGGGTGGACCGGGCCGCACTGGAGCCCGTGCTCGCCGAGGCCCGGGCACTGGCGGTGGCCGCGCGCGAAGGCTACCGGCGGGCCGCGGAGGCCGGCGCGTGACCGGTGAGCCCGGGAAGGCTGTGCCCGGGAAGGCTGTGCCCGAACACGAGGTGAAGGCGCTGCTCGCCGGGTTGGGTGTGGCGGTGCCGCGCGGGATCGTGGTGGATGCCGGGGAGCGCGAGGTCGACTGGGCGGCGCGGGCGGGGTCGCTCGGCCCGCTCGTCCTCAAGGCGTACGGCCCCGGCATCGTGCACAAGACCGACGTCGGCGCGGTACGCCTCGGCCTGAACGCGGCGACGTTGCCGGACGCCGTGCGCGCGATGCGGGACCGCCTCGCCGACCACGGGATCATCCCGGACGGGTGGCTCGTCGAGGAACAGCAACCTCCGGGGGTCGAACTCATCGCCGGGGTGATCCGCGGCCCGTTCGGCCTCGCCACTCTCTTCGGGCACGGCGGCGTGCTCGCCGAGACCCTCGACCAGGCCGTGGTACGCCTCCAGCCGCTCGGCGACGGCGGCGCGGCCGCCTTGGTGGACGCTTTGCCGGGCGCCGCCGTGCTGCACGGGGTGCGCGGCGGGGCCGCGGTCGACCTCGACGCGGTGACGGCCTTGCTGCGCTGCCTCGACGGGGTTCCGGAGGCGGTGGCGAAGGCGTATCCGGGATTCGTCCTCGACGCGTTCGAATGCAACCCGGTGATCGCCACGCCCCACGGGGCGGTGGCGGTGGACGCGCGCCTGATCCTGCGCGCCGCGGATGCCCCCGAGCCGCCGCGGGACGGCACCGACTTCACCCGGCTCTTCGCCCCGCGCACCGTTGCGGTCGCGGGCGCGTCCACCACGAAAGTCACCTTCGGGAACCGGTTCCTGGCCGCGTACCGGGCCTTCGGCCGCACGGACGGCCTGTATGCGGTCCACCCGACGGCCGCCGAGGTGGACGGCGTCCCGGCGGTGCCCTCGGTCGCCGAGATCCCCGGCGGCGCCGACTACCTGCTCGTCGCCGTCCCGGCCGCGGCGACGCCGGACCTGGTCGCCGGCACGGCCGGGCACGCGCGGTTCGTGCACGTGGTCAGCGGCGGCTTCCGGGAAGCCGGAGATGCCGGGCTGGAAGCCCGCCTGGCCGCCGCCGCCCGTGACGCGGGCGTCCGGCTGCTCGGACCGAACTGCCTCGGCGTGTACGCCCCCGCCGGGCGCCAGACCTTCCAGCTCGGCGTGTCCGCCGAACCGGGCGGCGTCGGCGTCGTCTCGCAGAGCGGCGGCCTGGCCGGCGACATCGTCGCCGCCGGCATCCGGCGCGGCCTGCGGTTCTCCGGACTGGTCACCATCGGCAACGCGGTCGACGTCGACGCCGCCGAACTCCTCGGCCACTTCGCGGACGATCCGGCGACCCGGGTGATCGGCCTGTACGTCGAAGGCACCGGCGGCGGCGAACGCCTCACCGCCGCGCTGCGCCGCGCGGCCGACCGCGGAAAGCCGGTGGTGGCGCTGGTCGGCGGACGCAGCCGCCAAGGCGCCCGCGCGGTCGCGTCGCACACCGGCGCCCTCGCCGGGGACGCCCGGATGTGGCAGGCGCTCTGCGCGGACACCGGGCTGACCGTCGTGGACTCGCTGGAGGACTTCCTGGCCGTGCTGGGGATGTTCCAGCGGTATGCCGGGCCTTCGCGGGGCGCCGAGGGCGTGCTGGTCGTCGGCCCCGGCGGCGGCGCGTCCGTGCTGGCGACGGACGCGTGCGACCGCGCCGGGCTGGATGTCCGGCCGCTTCCCCCGGAAACGGTGGCCGGGCTGCGGCGGCTCGGCTACGGCGCCGGAACATCACTGGTCAATCCGATCGAGATCCCGCTCGGCCCGGCCGTCGAAGGCGGCTCGGTCTTCGCCCGGGTGCTGGCGGCGGTGGCGGACAGCGGCGCCGCGTACGGGGACGCGCTGCTGCACGTGAACGTCCAGTCTTATTACGGGTATGCGGACACCGGCGCCGCACCGCTCGTCCGACTTGTGGACGGGCTGGCGGAGTTGCCGCCCTCCGGACCGCGCCTGAGCCTCGTCCTCCGCAACCTGGAATGCGCGCCCCCGGACGATGCGGAGGCCATCGCCGCGGCGGGCCTCCGGGCCGCGATTCCGCTGTTCGGCAACCTCGACCAGGCCGCGGCGGCGATCGCGGCCGTGCGACGCCGGCAAGGCCTCCTGCACCCCCATGTGCACCCTCACCCGCACCCCCACCGCCTCCGAACCGACGACGACCGGAAGCCGATTCCGGTACGGGAGTTATAGATGCGCGCTGCTGTGCTGACCGAGTTCCACGCGCCGCTGGTGCTGCGCGACGACGTCGAGATCGCGGACCCGGGCCCGGGCGAGGTGCTCGTCCGGGTCGCCGCGTCCGGGATCTGCGGCTCCGACCTGAAGGCGATCGACGGCAAGAGCCCGGTCGCCCGCGAACTCCCGGCCATCCTGGGGCACGAAAGCTCCGGCATCGTCGAGGAGATCGGCGCCGGCGTCACCATGGTCGCGCCGGGCGACCGCGTGGTGGTCGCGATGACCGGCCACTGCGGGCGCTGCGCGGGCTGCCGCAGCGGTTCACCCGCGGCCTGCCGCAGCCCGATCCGGCAGAGCCAGCTCGGACGCATGCGGGACGGGACGACGCGACTGCGGGTGGACGGGATGGCCGCGTACCCGTTCATCGGCATCGGTTCATTCGCCGAATACGTGTGCGTGAACGAGGAGATGCTCGTCCCGGTGCCGGACGCCCTGCCGCTGGACGCGGCGTGCCTGCTCGCCTGCGGCGTGGTCACCGGGGTCGGCGCGGTGCTGAACACCGCGGACGTGCAGCCCGGTTCGACCGTGCTGGTGGTGGGCGCGGGCGGCGTCGGGCTCAACGTCGTGCAGGGCGCGGTGCTGGCGGGGGCCTCGCGGATCATCGTCGCCGACGTGAACCCGGCGAAACTGCCCGGCGCGATGGCACTGGGCGCCACCGAGACACTGGTCGCGGACGACGCGCTCGCCGAGACGGTCGGCAAGGCGACGGACGGCGGAGTCGACTACGCGTTCGACGTCACCGGTCACGCGGGCGTCCTCGCGCAGGCGTTCGCCGCCACGCGCGAAGGCGGCACCGCGGTGATGGTGGGGAGCCCGCCGAACGAGCCGATCAGCGTGCTGCCGCAGCACCTGTTCTTCAACCGCACGCTGAAGGGCTGCGCGGGCGGCGGCGGCCTTCCGTCCCGCGACTTGCCGCGACTGATGGCGATGGCAGTGTCCGGACGGCTCGACCTGGGTGGGTTGATCACCCGTCAGGTGCCGTTGGAGGAGATCAACACGGCCATCACAAGCGTGCGTTCGGGACGTGAGGCGCGAGCGGTGGTGTCGCTGTTGGCGTGAGCGGGGGCAACCAGCGGCGGGTCGCGCACGGAACTTCGTGTTAGCGGTGAGCGACACAGTCGCGCCCTGCTACTCGCCTACGGCTCCGACGGCGGCTGATCGCCGAGGGCGGAGACAAGCTGCGCTACGGCTGATTGCCGTTCTGGCGTAGGGAAACTCCGCCAACCGTAGGGGAGTTCCTCACGACCTGCGCCCCGTCACCGCGTTACCTTCTGGGAAACGCGGTGACACGGGGGGTTACGCGACATGGTCGAAACGTTGACTGAGCTTTGGGTCAGGGCAGGCAGCGGGGGAGGCCGCGGCGGGGGCAGCGGTGGCGGCGGACGCGGTGGTGGCGGGGGCGGTGGCCGCGGAAGCAGCGGGGGCGGCGGCAGTGGTGGTGGCTACTACGGGGGCGGTAGTAGCGGTGGCTACTACGGGAACGGCGGTGGAGGCGGGGCCGGGGACCCCGGTGACTTCTGGCTGGTCATCACGATTGTGCTCGTCTCTGTGTTCGTGCTCGTCCTGGTGGTGCTGATCGTCCGCCAGAACCAGGCGAACGCCGTCGCGGCGGCAGTCGGCGCCGCCTTCGTCCCACCCCTGCCGCCCTACCCGCCCCGCCCGACGACACCCGCACCGACGATGCCCCCACCGACCGCCCCACCGTTCGCCATCCCCCCACCGACGACACCGTGAACGTCTGACCCGGCCGGTGTCGGATTCCACGCCACCACGCCGGGGTGAAAACCGGTGCAGTGCCCGGATTGTGGAGTCCCGGGCCGACCGGTTCTGGTGCAATGGGGGCCTGGCTGCGGCAGCCGGGACGGGGTCGGATGCCCCGATGCCCGGGGTCGCGACGAGGGGGGCCCGGATGAGCACGGTGCAGCACGACGTGGATACGGTGCGGCCGCCGCGGGTGGAGGAAGTTGCGGACGGGGTGTTCGCGTATGTGCAGCCCGATGGGACCTGGTGGATCAACAACACGGGGTTCATCGTCGGGCGGCGCGGGGTGATCAGTGTGGACGCCTGTGCGACGGTGCGGCGGACGCGCGCGTATCTGGACGCGATCGCCGGGGTCACCGCGCAGGCCGTGCGGACGTTGATCAATACGCACCACCACGGCGACCACACGTTCGGCAACCACCTGTTCCGCGGGGCGACGATCGTCGGGCACGAGGCGACGCGGCAGGGGATCGCCGACTGGGGCGAGCCGCGGTCGGCGCCGTTCTGGACCGACGTCGAATGGGGGGACGTGGTCCTCGAACCGCCGTTCCTGACGTACACCGACGGGGTGACGATGTGGTCCGACGACATGCGTGCGGAGGTGCGGCACGTCGGCGGACCGGCGCATACGACGAACGACTCGATTGTCTGGCTGCCTGAGCAGCGGCTGCTCTTCAGCGGTGACGTGCTGTTCAACGGCGGTACGCCGTTCGTCGTCCAGGGGTCGGTGGCGGGCACCATCCAGGTGCTGGAGGAGGTCGTCAAGCCGCTCGGTGCCGCGACGATCGTTCCGGGACACGGCGCGGTCGCCGGGCCGGAACTGGTCGACCGGGTGCTGGGCTACCTGCGGTTCGTGCAGGCCGCGGCGGTGGCCGGGCACAGTTCCGGGCTGACGCCGCTGGAGACCGCACGGGAGCTGGATCTCGGCGAGTACGGCGAACTCCTCGACAGCGAACGCATCGTCGGCAATCTGCACCGGGCCTACGCGGAGCTGGAGCCGGGCCCGCTCGGCCGCCCGATCGACGTCGTGGCGGCGTTGGGCGACATGGTCGCGTACAACGGCGGCAAGCCGCTGACCTGCATGGCGTGAGAGCGGTGACGAAGGCCGACCGGTGTTGGGCCGGTCGGCTTGTCGTCACCCCTGCGGCGTCACTCTTCCGGCGGGCGGGTCGTCGCCGCCAGCATCCCGTCCAGCAACTCGCCTATGCCCAAAGCGATTTCGTCGCGTGACGGTGGTTCGTTCCAGCCCGCGCCCGCGACGGAGTCGAACATGACGCCTTCGCACCACATGACGAGGAAGCGGCCGTGGCGGGCCGGGTCGCGGGAGCCGAGGGCGCGCATGATGCCGACAGCGGCGGTGCGGAAGGTGCGTCCGGCGTCGTCGTAGGCGCCGCGCAGTTCGGGGCGGCGGGTGGCTTCGAGGGCGAGTTCGTAGCGGGCGATCTTCTGGTCGCGGCCGTCGCGGATCGCGTCGGAGACGATCGACGCGAGCAACTGCACGATGCCGTCGCGGTCTTGCGGGAGCAGCGCGGACAGGTCCGGCGGCGCCGGGTCGCCGGCGGGGGCCGGAGCCGCGCCCGGTTCCGGCATGACGTTGCCGAATTCGCCCGCTTCCAGGACGGTCATGCGGGCGAGTGTGAGTTCGAGGAGGGCCGCGCGGGTGCGGGCGTAGTAGGACGTCGAGCCGGCGGGCAGGCCCGCGGTCTCGTCCACGGCGCGGTGGGTGAGGCCGCGCATGCCGCGTTCCACGAGCAGGCGCACGGCGGTGTCGCCGAGGAGGTCGAGCCGGGCGCGTCTGCCGACTGCGGCACCGGTTCCGGACGCACTGCCACCCGACGTGCCTCCCTCCGCGGGCTTGCCCCCGGAAGGTCCGTTCCCGGACGAGCCCCCCGGTTCGGGAGCGCTGCCGGTGCCGGGTTCGGGGCTGCCGCTGGTGATCACGCTGCCACTGTAGCGAGCCGAGCACGCCGCACTACACCTGTAGAGAAAGGTCCACTACACCCGTAGAGGCATCGCCACTACAGGTGTAGAGTCTGGCGCACGGCAAGCGCTCTACACCTGTAGTGGGAGTGCCTGGCCTGGGCATGCCGACGCGGCATGTCCGCACCCTGACTTCGTGAAAGGGCCTGCCATGACCTCCCCGTCGACCCCCACCCCCACCCCCACCCCCACCCCCACCGCCCTCGTCGTCGGCGCCGGTATCGGCGGTCTCGCGGCGGCGGCCGCGCTGCACGGCGACGGCTGGGCGGTCACCGTCCTTGAGCGCGCCGATGCCGTGGAGCCGGTCGGCGCCGGTATCGCCATCGCCCCGAACGGCCTGCGTGCCCTCGACACCATCGGCGTCGGCGACCGCATCCGTGCGCTGTCCGCGATCCAAGGCGCCGGGGTTCTGCGCCGCCCGGACGGCCGGATCCTCGCCACGACCAGCGGCGACGCGATCCGCGAGCGCTTCGGCGACCCGATCGTGTTGGCGACCCGGGCGTCCGTCGTCGAAGCCCTGCTCGACCGGCTGCCCGCCGGGGTGCTGCGCCTGGGGAGCGCCGTCGTCGACGTCGATCCCGGCGACGCGGCGCGGCCGGCGAAGGTGACGACCGCCGACGGTGCGGCGTACACCGCCGACCTGGTCGTCGCCGGGGACGGGATCCGCTCCGCGATCCGCGGCGTCCTCTTCCCCGGTCACCCGGCGCCCGTCTATGCGGGCTTCACCACGTGGCGCGCCGTCGTCCCCGCTGCGGCGCAAGCAGGCTTCACGCTCGGCGAGACCTGGGGCCGAGGCCAGGTCTTCGGTGCGATGCCGCTCACCGACGGGCGGATCTACTGGTACGCGACCGCGAACCGCCCGGAAGGCGAGAAGTACGCCGACCCGCGGGCCGAAGTGCTCGCCTTGTTCGGCGACTGGCACGACCCGATCCCGGAACTCGTCGGGGCAGCGAGCCCGCGGGAGGTCCTGCACCTCGACGTGCACTGGTCGGCCACTCCGTTGCCCGCCTTCCACCGCGGCCGGGTCGCGCTGCTCGGCGACGCGGCGCACGCGATGACGCCCAACCTCGGCCAGGGCGGCAACCAGGCGCTCGAGGACGCGGTCGACCTGGCCGCGCTGCTGGCGAACGGAGGCGGCGATGTCGCCGCCGCGCTCCCGGCGTACACCGCACTGCGGCTGCCGCGGACCACCGCGGTGGTCCGCAAGTCCACGCGGATGGGCGCGATGGCGCAGTGGCAGGGCCGCGCCGCCGTTGCGCTGCGCGACCGGGCCCTCCGGCTCTCCGCCCGGCTGTCGCCGGACACCGCCATCAAGCCGCTCGACGACGTGATGGCGTGGCGGCCGGTGGCCCGCGCGTAACCGGCGACCGGGGCCGGTTTTTCCCCGGCCGGGGAAAATTTGCCCGACCGCAACCCGTCCCCGGCGAAAAACAGAGGACGGTACCGGCTCCTTGGTGGTTACATATATCTTTCGCCCGAACGGGGTGCGCTTCGGCTTGCCCCGCTTCGGCACGGCGCGGTCGGGAAGGCTGCACCGTCGGAGTTGGTGGGGACCTCCCCCCGTTGCCCTGAGAGATACCGTGCTGATCAAACTCGTCAGGGGCCATTTGCGGCCCTATGCCGGGGCCATCGGATTGCTGGTGATCCTCCAGCTGATCCAGACCTCGGCGACGCTCTATCTGCCCACCCTGAACGCGGACATCATCGACAAGGGTGTGGTCAGAGGCGACAACGGCTACATCTGGCGCACCGGCGGGGTCATGCTGGGCGTTTCCGTCCTCCAGATCATCTGCTCGGCCGGCGCCGTCTACTTCGGTGCCCGGACGGCCATGGCGCTGGGCCGCGACATGCGCGCCTCGGTCTTCGACCGCGTCCAGTCGTTCTCCGCGCGCGAAGTGGGGCAGTTCGGCGCCGCATCGCTCATCACCCGCACCACGAACGACATCCAGCAGGTCCAGATGCTGGCGCTCATGACGTTCACGCTCATGGTGTCGGCGCCGATCATGTGCGTCGGCGGCATCATCCTGGCGCTCAACCAGGACGTGCCGCTGTCCATGCTCCTCATCGCGATCGTGCCGACCCTCGGTGTGATCGTCGGCGTCATCGTGAGCCGACTGCGTCCGCTGTTCCGCCGCATGCAGGACGACATCGACACGGTCAACCGGGTGCTGCGCGAGCAGATCAGCGGCCTCCGGGTGATCCGCGCGTTCGTCAAGGACGAGCACGAGCGCGAGCGGTTCGCCGAGGCGAACGAAGAGCTGACCGATGTGTCGTGGCGCGTCGGCCGGATCATGGCGCTGATGTTCCCGCTGGTGATGACCGTGGTCAGCCTTTCCAGCGTGGCCGTGATGTGGTTCGGTGCGCACCGCATCAACAGCCATTCCATGGAGATCGGGTCGCTCACCGCGTTCCTCAGCTACCTGATGCAGATCCTCATGTCGGTGATGATGGCGACCTTCATGTTCATGATGGTGCCGCGCGCCGAGGTCTGCGCCGAGCGCATCCAGGAAGTCCTCGACACCGAGACCACCGTGGTGCCGCCGCTCGCGCCGGTGCGCGAGGTCACCCGGCACGGCTATGTCGAACTCCGCGACGTCGGCTTCCGCTACCCCGGCGCCGAGGCCCCCGTGCTGCGCGGCATCGGCTTCACCGCCCGGCCCGGCGAGACCACCGCGGTCATCGGCTCGACCGGCAGCGGCAAGACCACGCTGCTCGGGCTCATCCCGCGGCTGTCCGACGTCAGCGAGGGCGCCGTCCTCGTGGACGGCGTGGACGTCCGCGAACTCGACCCGGCGCTGCTCGCCCGGTCGGTCGCGATCGTGCCGCAGAAGCCGTACCTGTTCTCCGGCACCGTCGCCACCAACCTGCGCTACGGAAACCCGGACGCCACCGACGAAGAGCTGTGGGAGGCGCTGGAGACCGCGCAGGCCAAGCCGTTCGTCGAAGCGATGCCCGAGGGCCTGGACGCGCCGATAGCGCAGGGCGGCACCAACGTGTCCGGCGGCCAGCGGCAGCGCCTGGCGATCGCGCGGGCGCTGGTACGCAAGCCCGAGGTGTACCTGTTCGACGACTCGTTCTCGGCGCTCGACTACGCCACCGACGCGCGCCTGCGCGCCGCGCTGGCCCGGGAGATCGGCGAGGCGACGGTGATCATCGTCGCGCAGCGGGTCAACACCATCCGCGACGCCGACCGAATCATCGTCCTCGACGAGGGCGAGGTCGTCGGCGTCGGCACGCACAACGAACTCATGGCGGGCAACGAGACGTACCGCGAGATCGTGCTGTCCCAGCTCACCGAGGAGGAGGCGGCATGACGGACGTCGAACGCAAGGATGCCGTGCCGCCGCCCGCCCCGGAAGGCGGCGCGTCCGCCGCTTCGGAGGGCGAAGGAACGACGGCCGCGCCGCGCCGCGGCCCGGTGGCGCAGCCCGGCCCCGGCCGGTTCATGGGCGGCCAGCCCGTGGAGAAGTCGCTGAACTTCAAGGCGTCCGGCAAGCGGCTGCTGGCGCTCCTGGAGCCGGACAAGTTCCTGGTGTACGTGGTGGTCGCGCTGGCCGTGCTCGCGGTCGCGCTGTCCGTCGTCGGGCCGAAGATCCTCGGCGAGGCGACCGACAAGATCTTCCGCGGCGCGTTCGGGCCGTCGGGCGTCGACTTCGACGCGGTCGGGGTGATCCTCGGCTGGGCGGTGCTCGTCTACGTGCTGTCCGGCGTGTGCAGCATCATCCAGTCGCGCATCGCGAACTCCGTGCTGCAGCGCGCCATCAAGCGGCTGCGCGGGGACGTCGAGGACAAGATCGGGCGGCTGCCCCTCTCGTACTTCGACAAGCAGCCGCGCGGCGAGGTGCTGAGCCGCGTTACCAACGACATCGACAACCTCGGCCAGACGCTCCAGCAGACCATGAGCCAGCTGCTGTTCTCGCTGCTGACCATCGTCGGCGTGCTCGGCATGATGTTCTGGATCTCCTGGCTGCTCGCGCTGGTCGCGCTCGTCACCGTGCCGGTGTCGATCGTGGTCGCGGCGCGCATCGGCAAGAAGGCGCAGCCGCAGTTCATCCAGCAGTGGAAGACCACGGGCAAGCTCAACGCGCACATCGAGGAGATGTACACGGGCCACTCGCTGGTCAAGGTCTTCGGCCGCCAGGAGGAGTCCGCGGAGATCTTCCGCCAGGAGAACGAGAAGCTCTACAACGCCTCGTTCCGCGCGCAGTTCGTCTCCGGGCTGATGCAGCCCGCGATGATGTTCATCGGCAACCTCAACTACGTGCTGGTCGCCGTCATCGGCGGGCTGCGGGTGTCGTCGGGGGCGCTGTCGATCGGCGACGTGCAGGCGTTCGTGCAGTACTCGCGGCAGTTCAGCCAGCCGCTGACGCAGGCCGCGAGCATGGCGAACCTCATCCAGTCGGGTGTCGCGTCGGCCGAGCGCGTGTTCGAACTGCTGGACGCGCAGGAGCAGTCGCCCGACCCGGACCCGCCGGCCCGGCCGGCCGAGCTGCGCGGCCGCGTGGCGTTCGAGAACGTGGCGTTCTCCTACAGCCCGAGCAAGCCGCTCATCACCGGCCTGTCGCTCACCGTCGAGCCCGGCCACACGGTCGCCATCGTCGGCCCGACCGGCGCGGGCAAGACCACGCTGGTCAACCTGCTCATGCGGTTCTACGAGGTGACCGGCGGCCGGATCACCCTGGACGGCGTCGACACCGCCGCCATGTCGCGCGACGAACTGCGCAGCGCGGTCGGCATGGTGCTCCAGGACACCTGGCTGTTCGGCGGCACCATCGCGGACAACATCGCCTACGGCTCGGACGGCGTGACCCGCGACCAGGTCGTCGCGGCGGCGAAGGCCGCGCACGCCGACCGCTTCATCCGCACCCTGCCGGACGGCTACGACACCGTCGTCGACGACGAGGGAACCGGCATCAGCGCGGGCGAGAAGCAGCTGATCACCATCGCCCGGGCGTTCCTGTCCGAGCCGACGATCCTCGTCCTCGACGAGGCGACCAGCTCGGTCGACACCCGCACCGAGGTGCTGATCCAGCGCGCGATGGCCCGCCTGCGCGACGGCCGTACCGCGTTCGTCATCGCCCACCGCCTGTCCACCATCCGCGACGCGGACACCATCCTCGTCATGGAGAACGGCAGCATCGTCGAGCAGGGCACGCACACGTCGCTGCTGGCGTCGGGCGGCGCGTACGCACGGCTGTACGAGTCGCAGTTCGCGGCGGCGCCGGCGGAGGTCGACTGACCGGCTGTTCCCGGTTGCCGACAGGGCCCGGATCGCTCGTGGTGAGCGGTCCGGGCCCTTGTCGTTCTCACGCGGGTCGGGTCGGTGTGGTGCCGCGCAGGAGGATGTCGACGAGGGCGGCGAAGTCCATCGGCGGGTCGGCGGGGAAGCCGGACTGCTCGGCGGCGATCCAGCCCATCACGGCCGCGGCGAAGGCGTACCAGCACTGGCGGGCCCGGTCGTGCGGATTCCCGGCGAGTTCGAACGCCCGGGTGGCGGCCCGCTCCACGGGCCCGTGCCCGGCCTCGCGGTGGATGCCGACGGACAGCATGCGCGCGGCGAAGCCGGGGAACGCGGTGAACTCGCGGCGGATCGCGTACGCGAGATCGGTCAGCCACTCCCGCCAGTCGGCCGCCGTCGGCTCGCGCTCCGGCACGATGCGGCGGCCCATCTCCGCGCTGGCCAGGTCGAGCAGCTCGTCGCGGTTGCGCACCCAGCGGTAGAGCGCGGACGGCGCGACGCCGAGGCTCCCGGCCACGCTCTGCATCGTCAGCGTCGCGAGGTCCTGCGCCATGACGGCGGCGGTGATCCGCTCCCGGTCGAGGGTCGGTGGACGTCCCACGCGCGGGGCGCGGAGGCCGCGGGCGGTGGTGGCGGCGCGTTTGACGGCCGGTTTTCCTGCCGGCTTGCCCGTCGGCTCTGCCGCCGGGGGCGGCTCGGGTGCGTCGTCGTCGTGCGGCATGCGGGGGAGCATAGCTGGCCGCCCTGGTTAGTGAATGAGCTTCACAAACTACTTAGGTTCGCCTACTCTCGTGCTTCGTCAGGAGTTCCGTACGTCTTTTACGGGGGTGGCTCCGCCATGCCTGCACGTCCTGTTTCCGCTCCTTCTCCTTCCTCCGGTTCCTCTCCTCCTTCCGGTTCCCCTGTTCCGGGCTCCGGTTCGCCGACGGTCGTGCGCGACGGCCCGGCCGGTCCGCGGCCGGGTGTCCTGTTGGGGCTGGCCTGCCTGGTCGTGTTCGTGGTGATCCTCGACGCGACGATCGTGTCCGTCGCCCTGCCCGGCATCAGCGACGGCCTCGGCATGAGCGCTACATCGCTGCCCTGGGTCGTCAACGCCTACACGCTGGCCTTCGCCGGCTTCCTGCTGCTCGGCGGCCGGTGCTGCGATCTGTACGGGCGGCGCCGCACGTTCTTCGCGGGCCTCGTCCTGTTCACCGCCGCCAGCGCGGCCTGCGGGGCGGCGAACGGCGCCCCCGCGCTGCTGACCGCGCGGATCGCGCAGGGGGTCGGCGGCGCGCTGCTGACCCCGACGACGCTGGCGATCATCACCCACACATACCCGGAAGGCCCGCGCCGGGCCCGGGCGTTGGCGCTGTGGAGCGCGGTGGGGGCGATGGGCGCGTCGGCGGGCACGGTGCTCGGCGGGGTGCTGACCGAATGGCTGAGCTGGCGCTGGGTGTTCCTCATCAACCTGCCGGTGGGCGCGGCGGCGTTCGCGGTCGCGGCGCGGGTGCTGCGCGACCACCCGTCGGCGTCGTCCGCGCGGGGCGCGGGCCGGCACCGGCTGGACGTGCCGGGCGCGGTGCTGGCCACCGGCGGTATCGCGGCACTGCTGTACGGGCTGATGGAGTCGTCGGCGTACGGCTGGTCGGCAGGGCGGGTGTGGGGGCCGCAGGTCGCCGGGGTCGCGCTGCTGGCGGCGTTCGTCGTCCACCAGGCGCGGTTCTCGCCGAGTCCGCTCGTGCCCAAGGAGGTTGTCCGGGCACGGTCGGTGGTGAGCGGGAACCTGGTGATGTTCCTGATGGGCCTCGGGTTCTTCGCCAGCCCGGTCCTGCTGTCGCTGTACGTGCAGGGCGCACGCGACTGGTCGCCACTGCGGGCGGGCCTGGCGTTCCTGCCGGTGAGCGCGGCGCTGATGGCGGGCGGCATCGCGACGGGACGCCTGCTGCCCCGGTTCGGCCCACGCCTGGTGGCCGGCGTGGGCACCGCCATCGGCGCGGTCGGCTTTGCCTGGCTCGCCCTCGCCCTGGCTTTCGCCCGCGACTCGGGCTACCTGCCGACGATCGGCCTGCCCGGCGTGGTCTTCGGCCTTGGCATCGGCGCGTCGTTCACCCCGATCACCGTCTCGGCCACGTCGGGTGTGGCCCCGCACCTGGCCGGGATGGCCTCGGGGATGCTCAACACCACACGGCAGTTGAGCGGCGCGGTGGGCCTGGCGGTGCTGACGACGATCACCGCATCCGCGTCGTCGTCCTACGCCGACGACCACCCGGGTCTGGCGGGCGGCACGGCGGGTACGGCCGCGCTCGCCCATGGCAACGCCATCGCTTTCGCGATCGCGGCGGCCGCGGCGGTGGCGGCGTCGGGGGCGGCCTGGTGGCTGATGCGGGGGGCGGGGGTGAAGGCGGAGGGGCGGGGGTGAGGGGGTGAGGGGGGTGGTCTAGTCGGTGTCGGGGACTGGTGTCGTCCCCGACGCCGACGGGCCAAGGCAACGGGATCTGCATCTAGGCTCCGTACAACGGGACGTCGGCGGAGGTGTGGACGCGTGATCGGTGACCGGTGGGGCGTCAACGAGGACGAGACCGCCCGCTCCTACCCGTGCGACGAGTTCGTCGAGTCGCCGGCGCTGCAGGCGTGGCGGGGCGTGACCGTCGAGGCGCCCGCGGAAGCGGTGTGGCCGTGGGTCGCACAAGTGCGGCTTGCCCCCTACGCCTACGACTGGATCGACAACCTCGGCCGTCGCTCGCCTCGCGAACTGGCCGGCCTTCCCGAGCCGCAGGCCGGAGAGCGCTTCACGTGCGCCGGCGGGCGCAAACTGGGCCGGATTGTCTCGGTCGAACAGGGACAGCAGATGACGGGCACCATCATGGGCGCCTTCATGTCCTATGTCCTCGTGCCTCAGGGCGACCACACCACGCGCCTGCTGCTCAAGGTCACCATGGAAACGAACCGCGTGGTGGCCCTCGGGCTGTCCCTCGGCGATCTGATCATGGCCCGCAAGCAGTTGCTGAACCTGAAGCTCCACGCGGAACGGCATCACCGTCGTCGCTCTCCTCACCGCCCCTGAAGCCGCCCGCCCGAGCGCCGACGGCCGCCTCCGGCTCGACGACCAAAGCGCGGTGGTGAACGTGCCACGGAGCCTAGCTTCCGGAGCGGCGATCACCGGTCACCGCCGAAGCGACTGAACCGCGATGGACATGGTCGTCGGGGGTTGGGCGGCGTAGCATGCGCGACGTGATCCTGGGGTTCTCGCACATTCAGCTTGTGGTGCGCGATGTCGATGCAAGCGCGGCCTTCTATCGGGCGGTTCTGGGGCTGGAGGATCTCGCTTCGGGAACGCTCGGGTCCGGCGCGTACGCGGCCTTGCGGCATCCGACGGCGGGGTTTGTGGTCGGGATGCAGATGGCGGTGGACGGGGGCAGCACGGCCACGGCCGGGATCGACCACCTCGCGTTCGCCGTGGCCGACCTGGGGACGCTCGAAAGACTGCGCGGCGAGCTGGCCGCTGCGGGCTTCGCGCCCGGTGACATCTTCGAGGAAGCGGTCAGCTACAACCTGCGGCTGACCGACCCGGACGGGCTCGTGCTCGAACTCAGCGCGCCGAAGCGGCAGTAGCGTCCAAGCCCGCCGCGCACCCGGTCGGCGGGCACCACGGCGTTCCTGTTGCGGGACATCAGGAGCACCGACGGCAACGCGGACAAGGCAGCGGGCAGTGGCACCGCTTCGAAGCAGAGCACACCCCGAAACGCGGGAACCAGGTCTAGAACTGACGGACGTTGTTTACAGGTGGGACCGGCCGTCCCACGGCCGGCCGGGCATGCGCCTTACCGGGCGTCCGGGCCGCCGAGGTCGCCACGGCGCGGGCCGGGGCGCACGTCGCGGCCGAACCCCTCCGGACCGGGCGCGGGCTCTGTCCCCTGCGGGCCGGGAGTCGCCTGCTGCCAGGGGCCGGCGGCGGGCGGCGGCGTGGTGGTCCGACCGGCCGGATCCGCCGGCGGGATCCGGAAAGCCGCGGCCTCCGGATCGAAAGCCCCCGCATCCGCGCCGGGCGCTGCGGCTGCCTGGGCCGGGACCGCGGCAGGGGGGTAGGGGTACCCGCCGACGGGTCCCGGGTTCGGCCCGGCCGGCCCCGGGCCGCGCGTCGGGGTGCGGAGTCCGGCCCAGAGGGCCAGTGGCACCGCAAGACCGGCGAGTACCAGCAGCGGCACGGGCACTCCCCACGGCCGTTCCGTCAGCGCATCGACCCACGCGTAGTGCACCGCCGAACTCTGCAGATCCGGCCACACCGGGCTGCAGGTGGCGGTCAATCCCAGTGCCGCCAGGGCGGGTTCGGGCCGCAGGGCGCCGATGACGACGCCGAGGGCGAACGCGCCCGCGGCGCGTGTCAGCAGGACGTGCGTCTCGCCGGTGTCCGCGCCGGCCGCTTCGCAGAGGACGAGGAGCACCGCGGCGAGGACGATCGCGTACGATCCGCCGGCCCGCGCCACGACCGCGCCGACCACGCCCGCCGCCGCGAGGCCGAGCAGCCACGGCACCGACTCGCCGGCGCCGTCGAAGCCGAGTCCGGGATTGAACGACGTGCGGTCGAATCCGAACAGTGCGGCGGGCACGGCGGCGAGCCCCACCGCCATGGCCAGCAGCGAACCGGCGACCGAGGAGAAGCCGCCGGCGGTGTAGGTGAGGGCGGCCGCGACCAGGCAGCCGAGGAGGGCGACCACGGGCCACAACGCGACGGCTTTCGGGATTCCGCCCGGGTCCACGAGTGTCCACACCGCGACCGCGGTGCCTGCCAGTCCGAGCAGGACCACGCCGCGGAACGAACCGCGGGAGGCCCGCGGCCAGCCCTGGCCGGGCCCGACCAGTACCTTCCCGGTCGGCAGGAGCGCGAGCAGAAGCAGCAGCGCGATCAACGGAAGGGCTGTCTGGAGCACCGCATCGGGCTTCCACAACTGCAGCAGCAGGTCACTGCCGACGACGCTGAACATCAGCGGGACCGCGGCGGCGAAGGTCGCGGCGAGCGCGGCGTTGAGCGCCGTGCGGTGGGACGGCGGCGCGATGTGCACCCACAGCACCACCCCGACCATGATCTGCACGGCGAAGGCGAACCGCAGCAGATAGACCAGCCCCAGCCAGCGCGGCGGCTGTCCGTCGCCGGCGGCGACGAGGTCCAGCAGCGAGGTCAGCGCGGTCCCGCCCAGGCCGACCAGCAGGACGCCGGCCACCGCGCCCCGGCGGTGCACGAAAGCGGTGTCGGTCAGCCCCACCCCGCCGATGACGAGCGGGATCGCCCACGGCAGCAGCACCGCGGTCAGGTCCCAGATCGTCCAGCCTGCCGAACCGCCGGAGCCGGCCTGCCCGTAGCTGGTGGCGTCGGGTGCGACAGCGGCCGACGGACCCCCCAGCGACCCACCCGCGCGCAGTGAGATCAGCGCGGATCCGACCGCGACCACCACGAGTACCGCGCTCGGCAGCCATTCCAGCGCCCGGCCGCCGAGCGGCTGCGGACGGCGCGCGGTACGTTCCGCCAGCGCCGCACTCGCCTCGTACGTTCTCCGCAGCAGTCCGCCGCCCACAGCCATGCCCGATCCCCCAACCGCCCGGATCCCCGGGAACAGATATCAATCCCCCAAAAGGCCGCGTCTGTGCGGCAGTTGCTCGTTGGGATGATAGGGAAGCGGTGGACCATGTGTCATGGCGGAACGGCTCCCGTACCGGACTGCAACGCTATGGCGACAATGCGCACCGACGAACTCGCCGGCAACCCCTTGCCCGACCGCACAGCGCAACCAGGACGACGAGCAGGCTCGGTGCCTTCCCCGGGCAAGGAACGGACTCGCCGGCCTCACCAGCCGCCGGGCCCCGGCTTTCGGGCAACCGGCCATTCCCTCCATGCTGATGCCTGCGAACCGGCGGCACGTGGTGAAAGGAGCGTTCGCGCATGGAGATTCCGACGGACCAGGAGATCCGCGAGCTTCACGAGCGGCTCGCGCCGTCGCCGGAGGCGTTCGAGCGGGTGTACACGCACTGCCGGATCGTCTGCGAGCTGGCCGAACAGATCATCGACCGCCGCAGCCTCGCCGTGGACGTCGCCCTGGTCCGAGCGGGGTGCCTGCTCCACGACATCGGCGTCTACAGGCTGTCCGGCCCGCCCGGGGAACGGGAGCACTACATCCGCCACGGCGTGCTCGGCGCGGGGATTCTCGGTGATCTGGGCTTCCCCGAGACCATCCGCCGCTTCTGCTCGTGCCACACCGGCATGGGCCTGACCCGCGACGACATCCTCCGGCAAGGCCTGCCGATCCCCGTCGCCGACTACGTGCCGGAGACCGAGGAGGAGGAACTCGTCATGTACGCCGACAAGTTCCACAGCAAATCCCGGCCGCCCGTGTTCGTCGGCGCAGCCCACTACATGGTGGCCGTACGCCGCTTCGGGGACGACAAGGCCGCAACGTTCGAGGGCTTGGTCGACAAGTACGGCGAACCGGACCTCGCGCCACTCGCGACAGCGTACGGCCACAAGGTTGTCTGACCGGCGCGTCCGGTGCCGAACACGTAGGGGGTAGGCGGTTGCAAGCCTTGGAGCCGGGAGATCCGCAGCAGGTGGGCCGGTACCGGATCACGGCGCGGATCGGCGCGGGCGGAATGGGCCGGGTGTTCCTGGCACGTTCCCCCGGCGGGCGGGCGTTCGCGATCAAGGTGGTCCATCCGGAACTGGCGCGCGAGGCGGATTTCCGACGCCGTTTCGCCCGCGAGGTCGCCGCCGCGAGGCTGGTCAACGGCGCCTTCACCGCCGGAGTGGTCGACGCGGATCCGCACGGTTCCCCGGCTTGGCTGGCCACCGTCTACGTTCCGGGCGTCTCCCTGAAGGAGGCGGTCGCGCGGCACGGACCCTGGCCGGCGGCCGCGGTCCTGGCCCTCGGCGCGGGTCTGTCCGAAGCCTTGGAAGCCATCCACGACGCCGGGGTGGTGCACCGTGACTTCAAGCCGTCCAACATCCTCCTGGCCGCCGACGGCCCGCGGGTCATCGACTTCGGGATTTCGATCACGAGCGAGGCGAGCACGTTCACCGCTGCCGGAGCGACCGTCGGAACACCCGGCTTCATGTCCCCCGAGCAGCTCACCGGCGCTCCCGTCGGTCCGGCGAGCGACGTCTTCGCCCTCGGCGCGGTGCTGGCCTACACCGCCACCGGTGTGCACCCCTTCGGTGCCGGCCATGCCCACGTCCTCCACTACCGCGCCGTGTACGAGAGCCCCGACCTCCGGACTCTTCCCCCGGAGCTGCACGGCGTCGTGGCCGCCTGCCTGGCCAAACAGCCCGAGCAACGCCCCGTCTTGGCCGAGCTGCTCCGACATTTCTCCGGACAGATCTCCGGCCGCCGCCATGAGGGCGCAAATGCAACGCACGTACGCATGGAGCCGGGCTGGCTGCCCGCCCAAGCCGCAGGCCTCGTCCGCGAACACGCCACGACCGCGTCGTCTTTCACTCCACCCACACCAGCGCCGGCCGGGATCGATCAGGAGCCGACCCGAACTCGGGAGCGGCCCGGGCTGGGCGCGTTCTTCCGCGTGTCGCTCCGATACTCCGCATGGTCGAATCGGGGACTCATCCAGAAGGGCAACGGGGACTCCGGCTACGCCGGACCGCGGCTGCTCGCCATTGCCGACGGCACACACGTCCAAGCCGCCCACCAGACCGCCGGAGGCATCCCGTCCGCGGAAGTGATCGCCGCCATCGTCACGCTCGACGATCACGAACCGGGACCCGACATCCTCACCCCACTCGCAACTGCCGTGCAGCAGGCCGATGCCCGGCTCCGGCAGCTGGCCGCGGAGGATCCGCAGCTGAAGGGCATGAGTTCCACGCTGACCGCCCTGCTCTGGACCGGCCGACGGCTCGCTGTGGCCCACGTCGGCAACTCCCGCGCGTACCTGCTGCGGGACGGCGTGCTGACGCAGATCACCCAGGACCACACCTTCGTACAGCGCCTTGTCGACGAAGGGCGCATCACCGCGGAGGAGGCCGCCACCCATCCGCAACGCTCCCTGCTGCTGCGCGCGTTGGGCAGTGGCGATGACGCCGAGCCGGACCTCTCCCTCCACGAAGTACGCCCCGGCGACCGCTACCTGATCTGCTCCGACGGCCTCAGCAGTGCCGTCTCACACCCCGCGATACACGACACTCTCGCCTCCTTCGCCGACCCGCAGGCGGCCGTGCGAGAACTCATCATGCTCGCGCTCCGCGGCGGCGGCCCGGACAACATCACGGTCATCGTGGCCGACACCGTCGCGCACCGCGCCTCCGGATCCGCCTCCGGATCCGCCTCCGGATCCGACTCTGGCTCCGGCTCCGGCGACACCCTGGACGAACAGTTCTCGGACGTCCCGATAGTGGTGGGCGCGGTCGCCGAGGACTTGCACTGACCGCTCCTCACCAGGCCAATCACCTTGTCGCGCCCTGCGATTTGTCGGATGCGGTGCCCACGGCGCACTCCCGCCCTGCGCTGCCCTACCGACGCTGTACGAGCTCGTTAGGGTTGACGATGTGCGTGAGATACGGCTGGTGCGATCGCGGTGGCATCCGGGAAGGGCTGCCGCATACGACGGCCCGGTACTGGTGACGTTGACGGACTTTACGGCGGCACGTTCGCGGGATCTCCCGGGGATCGCCCGCGCCGGATTCCGCCTGCGTCGCCATTGGCCGGTGCTGGAAGGGGCCGTGGGGGTCTGGCTCTGGGCGTCTCCCCAAACGCGGCGCGTCGGCTCGGTCGCCGTGTGGACGGACACCCCCGCGCTGCACGGTTTCGTAGGCCTGCCGGATCATGTGGCCATCATGCGCCGCTACCGCGACCGGGGAACAGCCCGTTCCGTGTCCTGGACGGCGGACCGTGCCGTGTCCGCAGACGAGTTGTCCGCCCTCTGGTCGGACGCGCACGTACGACTGACCGCCGGGACCACCCCGAACTGAACGCTTCAGTTGCCGCGCGGTCCCGGGGCTGCGCAGTTCGCGGCACCAACTCGTCGCAGGAGCCCTCTATTTGCCAACCTGCGCGCGCACCAGGACCCGGAGCCCCACGGTGCGGCCCATCACCCGCACCACCAAGTGCGCGAGTTCCGGAAGAAGCATGCCCATGCCTGTCTCCTTTCGTGATCTTCAACTCGGAGACGAACCGGGTTGTGTTGTGGTTCCCGGGGTCAGCGGCCGCTGTCCCGGGGTTGCTTCGTCAGCCGCGTCGGGACGGTCGGCACCCCAGGGGGCTGCAAGGAGCCCTGCTGCTGAATGCAGTCGAAGCGACGTGGCTACCAGCCGATTTCGCCTGGTCCGAGGATTTGTAGTCCTGCTTGCGTGGCGAGCCATTCGGCGCGCCGGTCGTCTTCGGCGTCGCTCCACTTGACGTGGACGTAGACCAGGTGCCCGGCGGCCGGCTGCTCCATGTAGATGCCGGAACAGTTGAGCATCAGCTGGACCTCGGAGTGGTCGCACCGCCGGCAGAGGTCGAGTTCCGGGACTTCGGGCCAGGCCACTTCCCAGCCGACGGACGCGATGAGGTGCTCGGCCTCTTGGAGGAACGGCACTTCGATGCTCTGGTCGGAGCGGGACGATGCCTCGAAGGTCCACCATCCCGGGCGATGCCCGCCGTTGTCTTGCTGGGAGATCGTCACCGGTGCATCGGGCCGTGCCAAGACGTCGGACAGCTTGTCGAGCTCGGACTTGTCGGGTGCTTCGGCCCACAACGTGGTCAGCACCTCGTCGGTGTCGGACAGCGCCAGGAGACGCTTGGCGGCGGCGTAGGCCGCGTCCAGGTCTTCGGACTCGAACACCGGATAAAACCTGGTCTGCCCCATGGCGGCAGATCCTTCCAGGCCACGCATCGCGACACTACTGCCTTTCGCGAAGGGGGGCCGCCGCGGGGGTTCTGATGCGGCACCGGTGCAACGGCTTGGACTCGCATCTCGAGCGGGTGGCTTTGTTGTGTCTGCTCCCTCAGGAGAGGAAGGTGTACGGCGGCTCACCACCGAAGGCTTGGGGTTGGTTGGGAGAATGAGTTACGACCTGGCGGTTTGGAAAGGCGATATGCCATCCGGTCATCGCGAAGCGGGGAAGGCGCACTGCCGTCTTTATGGTGAATACCTGGATGGCGAAACCACAACTCCGGTGGAGGCGGAAATTGTGGACCTGTTGGAGGTTCTGGCGAGGCGCTGGCCGGATCGAGACACCGGAGACGATACGCCTTGGGCCTCAACCCCGCTCGCAGGTGGGGCAAGCGGTCCATACGTATACATCGCGCTTGCATGGAGTTCTGCAGAAGCAGTGTCCAGATATGTGTCCGAAGTCGCCGACAGACTGGGATTGGTCTGCTTCGATCCCCAGAAAGGAGAAGTCCGGGCGGGCATGTCGATTTCCCGCGGCACGGCTACGGTTTGATCTGTGCGGCCGACCTGGCGGCCTGCTCGATCTTCGCGCAGTAGGCCGCACGGGCTTCCTCGTCGATCTGCTTCTCATGGTCGGCGCGCAACCCGGTCCGGCCGTCGAGGCCCTCGCGCAGGATGTCGGCGTGCCCGGCATGCCGGATGGACTCGCCGAGGACATGGACCATGACGGCGAAGAGGTTCGTGTCGGCATAAGGCTCCGGCCACCACGGCACGTGGCCGGGGGCGTCGAGGGGAAGCTCGTTGATCGTCGCGTCCGAGTGCTCCCACGTGCGCCGGTAGAACCCGATGATCTGATCGCGGGTCTCGTCCTCGGCCGCCCACAGATCGCTGCCGTCGGCGTGGTCCTGCCAGCGGCACAGCGGTTCCGGGGAAGGGCGATCGAAGACCTCGCCGAAGTACCTGGCCTCGACGCCGGCCACGTGTTTGACCAGGCCGAGGAGGTTGGTCCCGGTCGCTGTCAACGGCCGGCGGGCGTCGTACTCGGACAAGCCGTCGAGTTTCCAGAGCAGCGCCTTGCGGTCCCGCCGCAGTCTCCCGTGCAGGTGGTCTTTCGCGAATTCATCGATCATGCGGCGTGAGCGTGCCATGGGCTGCTCGCGGTCTCAATATCTCGCACACACTCCGCAAGGACCTGCCGCTTTACGTGGACGCGGTATCCCCGAAGTCGTCGACAGAACCGAGTGTCCCCGGTTGTCCGGCATGACCGCCACTCGCCCCGATGCCCGCCCGGGGGATTCAATCAGCGGGACTGTCGCACGACTTACCGAATCCCCTTACGGGTGCGTGGCCCGAGTGTGGCCAACGTTCATGGCGGTGGGCCACGTTCAGTCGGCTCTCGGCGGCGATGGTGCAGAACCGGCTCATGATCCGGAGGTAGCCCTGCGGCTCGAATCCCTTGGCGGGCGGGCCGTCGACCCACCGCTGCCAGAGCCCGCCAGGGGTGAGGAACCGGGCTGCGGTGTCGGTCCCGAGGTTTGCGTCGAGGTGCAGCAGCGCACCCATCGCCTCGGGCTGGTTGTAGTCGAGGTCCGGCCTCCTCAGGTAGTGGTCGAGGTAGGAGGCCAGCAGGGCCGCGTCGGCCGGGGTGCCGAACGCTGCGAGGGCGACGCAATAGCCCCGCCCCGCGTAGCAGACCTCGCTGGCCAGCAGGAGTTCGCCGAGGCGATCACGGAACTCGGTTCTGCGGGCGACGGCAATGAGCCAGGCGGCGGCGTGCCGTCCACGCCATCCGCCCTCCAACAGGATGCTCAGCTCGCGGGGAGTGATCTCGCCGGCGGCGTGGCCGAGCGACTTCGTGAAGTGTTCCCTCTCGAGTGCGTCCATGCGCAGGAGGCCGCCGCCGAGCAGCAGCAAGTGGCGCTGCTCCGGTGTGACGTAGCGGCCCATCAGTTCGCGTAGTTCGGGATCTTCGTGGGCTCGGCGCATGGCGGTATCTTTCCCCGACTCGAATTCCGGGTTCGTACCTGGTCCGATGGTCGGCATGCGGCGGCTGTCGCTTCCACGCGGAGGGACTTACGCGGTCGGGCCGGTGTCGGGTTCCGCGGTGCGGGCGGCGCGTGCGTAGCGGGCGGCGAGGTCGGCGCACGCGGTGGCCAATTGCGGCGGGCCGACGACGTCGAAGTCGGTGCCGAAGCGGCCGAGGGCCGCGGCGAGGCCGGTCCACGACCACGAGCCGAGGGTGAGCCGGCATCGGTGGCCGTCGAGTTCCTCGACGATTCCGTCGACGGCGAAGGGCGCGACCTGGGCGGCCGGGAGGTGGAGGACGACTTCGCCGCGGCAGGGCCAGTCGCCGGTGGCGTCGTCGTTGCCGCGGAACCGGCCGGTGAGGAACTCCGAGACGCTGTGGCCGGGGAGGTCGCGCGGGGCGAAACGGGGTCCGGTCGGGGTGCGGGGGCGGATCCGGTCGGCTCGGAAAGTGCGCCAGTCCCCGCGGTCGAGATCCCAGGCCACGAGGTACCAGTGCCGGCGCCACGTGGCCAAGTGGTGGGGCTCGACCCGGCGGCGCCGGCCGCCGTCCGTGCCGTTCGGGCCCGGGGCGTAGTCGAAACGGAGTTCTTCGCGGGTGTGGATGGCCCGGCTCAGCTCGACCAGGACGTCGTTGTCGACCCGGGTGCCGTCCTGCGTCTCGCGCGGCCGTACGGCGGTGAGACGCAGCAGGTCGATGCGGTGGCGCAGCCTGGACGGCATGACCTGGCGGAGCGCGGCCAGGGCGCGTGCGGCGTCGTCGGGGACGGCGGTGCCGTCGGCCGCGGTCTGCAGTGCCACGGCCAGAGCGACGGCTTGGCCGTCGTCGAACAGCATCGGAGGCATCTGCGCACCGGCTTCCAGGCGGTAACCGCCGGCCGGTCCTTTCACGGTCGCGATCGGGTAGCCGAGGTCGCGCAGGCGGCCGATGTCCCGCCGTACGGTGCGCGTGGTCGTGTTCAGGCGCTCGGCCAGCTCGTCGCCCGAACGCTCGCGGTGCGTTTGGAGCAGCGAGAGAAGCGAGAGCAGCCGGGCGGAGGTCTTCTGCATGCCCTCCATTCTGCGCGTAGTACAGGACACAACCTGTCCGCTACCTCCGCCACTGTGGACGACGAGCCGTCCGGGACGGAGAACCGCCCGGAGACGGCACCCGCCGCGTGGCCAGGCCGGCCCGCGGATTCACCACCCGTCGCGCAGCAAGGCAAGGAGCAGACCATGTCCGTCACGACCACGACCCATCTGAATTTCCGGGGCACGGCGCGGGAAGCGCTGGACTTCTACCAGTCCGTCTTCGGCGGGCGCACCGTCGCGGTCACCTACCGGGACGCGGGCGCCGTGCAGGACGAGCACGAAGCGGACTGGGTGATGTGGGGCGAGGTGGTCGGTGAAAACGGCTTCCACGTCATGGCCTACGACGTGCCCGGCCGGCTGCCGTGGGAACAGGGCGAGAACCCGTTCTTCGTCTCGGTCCGCGGTGACGACGCGGAGGAGATCGGCGCGCTGTGGCACCGGCTCGCCGAGGCGTCGACCGTGGTCCGTCCCCTGGAGCCCGCGGCGTGGGCTCCGCTGTACGGCATGCTGACCGACCGCTTCGGCGTCACCTGGGTCCTGGACGTCGCCGCCCCGTATTCCGGCTGAACCCCGACGCACCGAGCCCGCGCGGCCGCGGACCGCCGCCGCGCGGGCTCGGTGCGTCCGGCACGACGGCCCGGACACCGGTCTCGGCCCGGATGACGGATGAGGGGCCCGGGCAGCCGCGCTGGGGCATTGGCCGCGCGGAGGCGTGCTGTTCGCCCGTCAGAACTGCACGCCGTCTTCGGGGCCGGACGCTTCGCGGGTTGCGTGGCGGGTCGTTCCCGCGTCGGGTTGGACCGGGGGCCGGCGTGATTGCGTTGTGGCTTGGGTGCCGCGGAGCTTCGACACCCGCGGCAGCGAACGGGCGACCACGTCGAACGCTCCGCTCTGCCAGAGGGTTCGGGGGTCCTGTCGGCCTGACCGGTCGATGAAGGCTTGGGACTGGTCGCCGTGATGGGGTTGGGCGACAGCCGCGGGCGGTGGTGCCGGCCATGGCGCGGCATAGGGGACGTGCGTTTCTCCGGCTGGGGGGTCGACGGGTGGGCCTGCTTGGGCCGGTGAGCGGGTATCCGCGGCGGCGGCTGGTGTGGGCTTGGGAGGGACGGACATGTGCGTTCGGGACCTTTGTCGTGAAGTCGTGCTTGCCCTATGTCTCTCATATTTCCGGTTCGTGGCCTATCCAGAACGCGTGCCTGGGGCGGCGCGGAACTGACCGGGGGAGGAGGCTTGCCCAGGTGGGGGTGTCGTGGACGGCGATGCCGAGTCCCAGCGCGAGCATGAGGGCCGGCGGCCCCCGTCCTGTCGCTCAGCCCGGATGGTTGTCGTCGGCATGCGCCCGCGCCGTGCCGTCATGGAGTACTTCCCGTTGCCAGGCCGAGCGCTGTTGGGTGTGCAGGCGCCAGTAGTGCTCGGCGATGTCGTCCGGGTCGAAATCGGTTCCGGGGGCGACGGGGCCCGCAACGGTGACGCTGGCGAAGTGGACGCCGCTGGGGCCGTATTCCTGGTCCAGCAGGTCCACCAGCGTCCGCACGCCGGCTTTGCCGAGGGAGAGGCTGACGTACGCGGACTTCGGCTCCGGCATGCCCCCGGTGACGATGAAGGTGCCGCCGCCGTGCCGGGCCATCAGTGGTGCCGTGTGGGCCGCGGCCGTCAGCGCTCCGACGACGTTCACCGCCCAGGCGTGCTGGTGGCCGCGGACGGTGAGTTCGCCGGGCGCATCCGGGCGGACGACGGCGGCGTTGTAGACCACCGCCTCCGGCGGGCCGAACGCCTCCACCGCCCGGTCTAGGGCTCCGCGCAGCTCGGTCTCGTCCGCGCTGTCGGCACGTAGCCGCACGACGGGCGTACCGAGCGGTGTGACCGCTTCGGCGGCAGCGTCGAGGGAGGCGGGCGTTCGGGAAATGAGGGCCACCGCCATGCCCTCCGCGGCGAACCGCCGAGCCACCGACCGCCCGATCCCCGGGCCCGCACCAATGATCACCGCTCCTGGCATCACGGTCTCCTCTCTCGGTTGCCCGGCTTCCCGAACCGCCGGTGACCGGAACGCTAAGTCGTCACACCGGTGTGAGGGTCAAGGGCGGCAAGTGCGGCAAGGATGGAAAGAGCGGCAAGGATGGAAAGAGCGGCAAGGGTGGAAAGAGCGGCGCACGGCCGCATTCCCCGGCCTCGGACGGCCCGGCCGCGCGCGGGAAGAAGGCCTCGGTCGGCGCGCTTGATACGAAGCGGGTGCCGGCGAGGAAGGGCGGACGTATGCGGATCGGTGCGCTGGAGGACGCGACGGGGGTGAGTCGGCGGCTGTTGCGCTACTACGAGGAGCAGGGGCTGCTCCGACCGGCGCGGTTGGCCAACGGCTACCGCGATTACAGCGAGGCCGATGTCGCGACGGTGCGGCGCATCCGGCGGCTGCTTGCCGCCGGGCTCCCCACCGCGGTCATCAACCGGATCCTCGACTGCTTCCACGACGACGACGGCACCGGCAACGACGGCGACGGCGACGGTCTGATGACGTCCTCGGGGTGCGCAGGCCTCACCACCCATCTCCGCCGGGAACGGGCGCGCATCGCGGAGGAGATCGAGCGGCTGCAAGCTTCCGATCAGGCCCTTGAGTCCATACTGGCCATGCCCGCGAAGATCTCCGGGGCGCCGGGTTAGCCGGCGCGGGGAGCAGCCCTACACGCGCCGGGGTGCTTGGACGGCATTCACTCCATCGGCGTCGGCGGAGGCCCTGCCTCATCGGCAACGGCTGGCCGGCCCTGCCCGGCGAAACCGTGCCCGGCGCGACCCCGCCCAACGAATTCCTTACGGCGTCCCGCGTGTTGCGGATAGTCCCGGCGGGGTTTCCGTGATCCGATGAGGTCGGATAGTGCGCATCGATGAGGTCCAGGTGGCTGCGGAAGGAGGCGGGATGTCTGCTGTGTCCCGCCGTGCATTCCTGCTGACGCGGCACCGTATCTGCCACCTGCCGGTGCCGCCCGGGGGTCGCTGTCGCTGACGGCATGGGCGAATCCCGCCCGTGACGTTTCGACCGTCCGACACCGGCACTCCGGAAGCGAAGTTCCCGCAGCATGTCTGCCACCACACGGCGGCGTGGCCCTCGGCCCGCCGCTGAAACCGGGTTTGTCCTTTTCCTCTGCCTGTTGCTGCCGATCGGTGCCGTATCCGGCATCGGTGTCACCGCCGTCCGTGGCGGGCCGTGGGCGGGTGCGGGCGCCGCCCTCGGCGCGGTCGCCGTTGCGTCCGCCGCGGGGCTGCTCGTTCGGCGCCGACGCCGATGGCCGGACGTCGACCGCGCGGCACGGCTTCTGGCGGGCCGGCCCGGGGTCGCGCGGTCCACCACACGCGGGGCCGCAACCGAGGCCGTCCGGCTCGGGGCGCGAACCGCCGTCCCCGGCGTGTACATCGGCCGCACGGTGCACGGCCGCCGGGACCTGTGGGGGTCCTGGGAGGACATGCACATGGACATTTGGGGGCCCCGCACCGGCAAGACCTCGACACGGGCGATACCGGCCGTGGTCGGCGCCCCCGGCGCGGTGATCGTCACGTCCAACAAGCGCGACATCGTGGACGCGACGCGCGGCGTCCGCGAACGCCGCGGCCCGGTCTTCGTGTTCGACCCGCAGAACCAGGCCGGGGAGTCGCCGTCCTGGTGGTGGAACCCGCTGTCGTTCGTCGGCGACAACGTCGCCAAAGGCCACATGCTCGCGTCGTTCTTCGCGGGCATCAACCGGCAGAGCCACGTGCGCAGCGACGGCTACTTCGAGCCCGCCGGACGGGACTTGTTCGGTTCCTTCCTCCTGGCCGCGTCCCTGGAGGGGTTACCCATCACCCGGACGCTGACCTGGCTCATGCGCCCCGGAGACAGCACTCCCGAGCACATCCTGCGCGCGAACGGCCAGCCGTTCGCCGCGGATTCGATCGCCATGGTGCGGGAAGCCCCCACCCGCCAACGCTCCGGAGTGTTCGGGGTCGCGGCGCAGATCGCGTCTCCCCTCGCGGTGCCTTCGGTCACGGAATGGGTCACCCCCGGAAGCAACCCGAGGCGCCCCGAGTTCCGGCACGCCGACTTCGCGCAACGCGACGACGCGACGATCTACCTGCTGTCGGAGGAGACGGAACGCGCCGCCGCGCCCTTCCTGATCGGGCTGGTGTCGGCGCTCGCCTACGCCATCGAAGGGCGGGCGATCGAGAGCCCCGGCGGACGCCTCGCGGTGCCCGCGCTCTTCGTCCTCGACGAAGCCGCGAACGTCTGCCCGTGGCACGAACTCCCTTTCCTCTACAGCCACTACGGGTCGCGCGGAATCGTGATGATGACCGTCCTGCAGTCGTGGGCCCAAGGCGTCGGTGTCTGGGGCGAAGCAGGCATGGCCTCGATGTGGGGCGCGGCGAACGTCCGTGTCTACGGCGGAGGTTCCGCCGACACCCGGTTCCTCGACGATCTTGCGCAGACCACGCCCAGGTTCGAGCCGCAGACCGTCGCGACCAGCCGTTCCGTGAGCCGGATCTTCGGAGAATCCGTCACACATGCATCACGCAGCGAACCCGTGCTGGACGCCGCCGACCTCTTCCGCCTGCCCCGCGGCCGGGCCCTCGTGCAAGTGAGCGGCGGCCCGCCGATGCTGGCCCGGACGATCCCTTGGTGGGACGGCCCGTACGCCGCGGAGATCCGCCGTTCCCTGGCCAAGTACGCGCCGTGACCGCCAACTTGCCGCAGCGGCCCGCCCGAACCCGCAGCCCGCCCCGACCGGCGACCCTGGCACCCCCACACACCCGGCACCCCCTGACGCACCCGAACCCGCCCACCGATTCCGCCGCGCTCTTCCGAGGACTCCCACACATGTCGCACAACACCACCGTCGCGGGCGAACCGTCCGCTGTGCCGGCCGATCCGACGTCGCCCGCGCCCGCGCCCGCGGTACGCCCGATCGACATCGTCGCCGGGTACGCCCGACAAGCCGCCGCTTCGCTGCACACCGTCGAGTTCGACCCGGTCTCACGCTGGTACCGCCGCCTGCACGCAGCAGACGACCACGAGGTATGGCTGCTGAGCTGGCTGCCCGGCCAGGGCACCGGACTGCACGACCACGGCGAGTCGTCCGGCGCGTTCACGGTCGTCGCGGGCACGCTGCACGAACGCTCGCTGATCGCCACGCCCCGGGGACGAGGAGCCGCCCGCGAACGGCTCCTCGTCCCCGGCGCGACACGGGCGTTCGGGCAGGGCTACATCCACCAAGTCACCAACACGGGGACCGAGCCGGCCGTCAGTGTCCACGTCTACGCGCCTCGGCTGACCGCCATGACGATCTTCGAGAACGACGCCGGCCTGCTCGGCCGCCCGGGCGACGGGCCGTTGACCCAACTGCGCGTCGAGCGGTCCGGAGAAGACTGGTGAGCGCGGCGGACCAGGCCGGGCACCCCACGCCCGAAGACGACCCGGTGACCGCGGAGCGCGGCTCTCCGCCGCCTCCCCACCACGGCCGGGCGCGCGGCGTCGACGCGCTGCTGGCCGCGGCGCGTACCCGCTACGCACGTGTGGACGTCCGGCAGGCGTACGACGAGTTCCACCACCACGGTGCCGTGCTCGTCGACACCCGCATTGCCGGGCAACGCGCCGCCGACGGCACCGTCCCGGGCGCGCTCGTCGTCGAACGCAACCATCTGGAGTGGCGGTTCGACCCGGAGTGCGACGCACGCCTGCCCGAGGCGGTCGGCTACGGCATCCGGATCATCCTGCTGTGCGACGAGGGCTACGCGTCGAGCCTTGCCGCGGCCTCGTTGCTGGACCTGGGGCTGTTCCGGGCCACCGATGTGGTCGGCGGATTCCAGGCGTGGCGGGCGGCCGGACTGCCCGTCGCCGCGCCGGACGACTCCGCACCGGGCGTCGGCTGAGGGTGTTGCCCCCGAGTCGGCGAACCCTGCCGTTTCGGGCCGCGGTCGGATTCCCGTCCGGCCGTGTGCCCGCGCCCGCCCGACACTGTGCCTGGTGGCTGCCCGCGCCGCTCGCGCGGTGTCTGCCGAAGGTGGCGCTGGAACGGTCGTCGGGAGCCGAGAAGGAGGGGCAGCCGGTCGGCTGACCCGGATACGGCGTCGATCCTCGGACCCCGGGCTCGCCCGGGGTCCGAGGATCGAGGCGATTTCGCCGCGAAGTCGCTCCGGAGGGACGACCGCGGCTTTCGCCGCGACCGCCTGTCAGACCCCGTCCGGCATGGTCTCCCGCAACGCCGTGCCCGTGGCGGAGTCGGGGTGGTCGGCGAGTTCCTCCGGGGTGCCTTCGAAGAGGACGCGGCCGCCGTGTCGGCCGGGGCCCGGGCCGAGGTCGACGATCCGGTCCGCGCGCCGGATGACCGTCAGGTTGTGCTCGATCACGACGACGGTGTTGCCGGTGTCGACCAGGCGGTCGAGGACGCCGAGCAGGGTGTCGATGTCGTCGAGGTGGAGGCCGGTGGTGGGTTCGTCGAGGACGTACAGCATCTCGCCGGTGGCCGACCGCAGTTCCTTGGCGATCTTGAGGCGTTGACACTCGCCGCCGGAGAGCGTGGACAGCGGCTGTCCGAGGGTGAGGTAGCCGAGGCCGACCTCGGCGATGTGGCGGAGTGCGCCGCCGATGTCCGGGACGTCGAGGCGGTGGCGGGCCTCGGTGACCGTCAGGGCCTCGACGTCCGCGATCGTGAGGCCGTCGACGGTGTAGCCGAGTGCCTTGTCGTTGAACTTGCTTCCGCCGCAGGCCTCGCACGGTGCGGAGTGGCCGTCCATGAACGCGAGGTCGGTGAACACGACGCCGGTGCCCTGGCATTCCGGGCAGGCGCCGGCGGAGTTCGCGCTGAACAGCCCGGCGTTCACGCCGTGCGTCTTCGCGAAGAGCTTGCGGATGGCCGGGCCGATGCCGGTGTAGGTGATCGGGGTCGAGCGGCGGTTCGTGGACACCGCCCGCTGGGTGATCGCCGTCGCGGTGTGCCGCGCGAGCAACTCGGCGAGCAGGCTGGACTTTCCGGAGCCCGCGACGCCGGTGACCACGGTGAGGATCCCGGCCGGCAGGTCGACCGTGACGTCGCGCAGGTTGTGGCGGCGGGCGTCGGCGATGCGGAACGGGCGGCCGGTCGAGGCGCGGCGGCGCGTCGCGCGCGGAGTCCGGCGCAGGGCGCGGGAGGTGGGGCTGTCGGCGTTGGCCAGGGCGTCATAGTCGCCCGCGAAGACGACCGAGCCGCCGTCGCGGCCCGCGCGGGGGCCGACCTCGACGATGTGGTCGGCGATGCGCATGACGTCGGGGTCGTGTTCGACGACGAGGACGGTGTTGCCCTGGTCGCGGAGACGGGTGAGCAGGCGGGTCATGGCGCGTACGTCCTGCGGGTGAAGTCCGACGGTGGGTTCGTCGAACACGTACAGCATCTCCGTCAGGCTGCTGCCGAGATGCCGCACCGTTTTGACGCGCTGCGATTCACCGCCGGACAGCGTCGCGGTGGCACGGGCGAGCGACAGGTAGCCGAGGCCGATGTCGGTCATGGCGGTCAGGCGCGCGTGCAGCGCCGCGACCGCAGGGGCGACCCGTCGGTCGTCGATGTCCGCGACGAACGCGGCGAGTTCGGAGATTTCGAGGCGGCTCAGCTCGGTGATGGTCCGGCCACGCACGCGGACCGACCGGGCGGCTTCGCCGAGCCGCTCCCCGTGGCAGTCGGGGCAGGGGGCGGACCGGGTGAAGCGGTCCACCACGGCCTGCTTCCGCGCGGACACCGTGTCGGAGGTGTGCAGGTACACGCGTTCGAAGCGCTGGACGACGCCTTCGTAGTCCTTCGGTGGCTTGGTGCCCAGGCGGGCGGCGGCGGGGCCGCCGTACAGCAGCGCCTCGCGCTCGTCGGGTGTCCAGTCGGCGAGCGGGGTGCGGGCGTCGAAGCTGCCGATGTCGGCGTACTGGCGGTACCAGTACTGCCCGTTGCCGAAGCCGGGCAGCAGGATCGCCCCGTCGGCCAGGGACTTGGCGGGATCGAGGATGGCATCGACATCGGTGGCCAGCGTCTCGCCGAGGCCGGCGCAGGTCGGGCACATGCCGGACGGGTCGTTGAACGAGAAGCGGGTGGACTCGCCGATGTGGGGTGTGCCGATGCGGGAGAAGAGGAGACGGAGGTAGGCGTACGTGTCGGTGATCGTGCCGACGGTCGACCGGGCGTTCCCGCCGATGCGGCGCTGGTCGACGACGATGACGGGGGAGAGGCCGTCGATGTGGTCGACGTCGGGGCGCACGTACTGCGGCAGGCGATTGCGCACGAACGGCGTGTACGTCTCGTTGAGCTGGTAGCCGGCCTCGGCCGCGATCGTGTCGAAGACGAGCGAGGACTTGCCGGAGCCGGACACGCCGACGAACACGGTCAGCGCGTTGCGCGGGATGTCGAGGTCGACGGATTTGAGATTGTGGGTGCGGGCGGCGCGGATCCGGATGGCACGGCCGGACCGGGCGGCCGGGGTGTCGGCGTCGGGCGGGCTGTCGGCTCGGGGTGCGTGCTTGGTGACCACGTCCGCCACGCTAAGCGGCATTGCGGCCGGATTCCGACCGCAATACCCGGACACTGGGAAGCATGGCCGACGTCACCCGCCGCATGCTCGATCTGCTCGCCGCACTCCAGACCGGGCGCACCTTCGGCGGCGCCGAACTGGCCCGCCGGCTGTCGGTGAGCCCGCGCACGCTGCGCCGCGACGTGGAGCGGCTGCGGGAGTACGGCTACCCGGTGGAGACCCGGACGGGCCCGGACGGCCACTACCGCCTGCGGCCCGGGACGGCCGTACCGCCGCTGATCTTCGACGACGACGAGGCGGTGGCGACGCTCGTGGGCTTGGCGTTGGCACGGGCCGACGGTGCCGGCGCCGGTACCGGTGCCGGTGCGGATGCGGCCGAGGGCGGGGGTGGGGACGGGGATGCGGGCGGGGGCACCAGCATCGCGGCCGCGGCCGACCGGGCGTTCGGGAAGCTCGACCACTTGCTGCCGACCCGACTGCGGCCTCGTGCGCAGGCGGTGCGGGCGTCGCTGGAAGCAGTGCCGCTGCCGGGGCCGCCGGTGGACGCGGGCGTGCTGGCGGTGGTCGGGGCGGCGTGCGCGCGGCACGAGCGGATCGGCTTCGTGTACACGGCGGCCGACGGGGCCGAGTCGGCGCGTCGGGTGGAGCCGTACCGCCAAGTCCTGATGCGGCGCCGGTGGTACCTGCTCGGCTGGGACCTCGACCGCGCCGACTGGCGCACCTTCCGCCTCGACCGGGTGCGCGAACCCGTGCCCGCGGGAGCGCTGTTCGTGCCGAGGCCGCTGCCCGCGGAGACCGCCTACGCGTACCTTCGCGCCGAGATGACCACGCCCCGGCACCGGGTTGTCGTAACCGTCGAGGCCCCGGCGGACCGGGTCGCCGACCGGTTCAAGTACGACGAGCAGGCGGTGGTCGAACCGCTCGGGGAGCGGCGCTGCCGGGTGGTGACGCGGGTGGACTCGTTCGAGTGGCTCGTCTTGGTGGTGGGGCTGCTGGACGCCGATTTCGTGGTCGACGAGCCCCGCGCGTTCGCGGACCGGTGCCGGGCCACGGGCGAGCGTCTTAAGCGGGCCGGGCGCGGCGGCTGACGGCCGGCTGCCTGGGCCGTGCCCGGGGCGGGGAGCCCCGGGCACGGCCGTTGTCGGCAGGGGATTCAGGAGTCGCTCAGGACGCCGGAATCCAGGGACTCCACGCCGTGAACGGGAGCGTGCTCGACAGTTCCGGGTTCTGGGCGGTGCCGACCACCCGAAGGCCGATTCCGAACTCGCCGGTCGAGGCGCCCCACAGGTGCTCGGTACCCGAAGGCAGCGTCACCGGGCTCGCCGGCTGGCCGGGGCGGGCGGGCAGCCGCACCGCGTACCCGGCTTCGCCGATCGGCGCGGACGGCTCGTTCCGGGCGCCCACCGCGACCGGTCCCGCCGCGGTGAACGCGACGTCGTCGAGCTGCCGAGCGGCACTGCCCGCGGGGAGCGGCACGCGTTCCCAGGCCCGACCGGTCCAGCGCAGCGCGATCGCTTCGCGCTCCTGGCCGACGACGTAGCCGACGGCCCAGGTGCCCTGGGTGCGGGAGGCACGCACGTTCTCCAGCCAGACACTCGCACCGTCGCCGCCGAGCGGCACGGCGACCCGGGTCCACGCGCGGCCGTCCCAGTGGGCGGAGGTGTTCTCCGGGCCGACCACCCACACGTCGTCGGCCGCCGCGGCGGCGACGGCGGAGTACCAGCCGACGTCCCACGCCGAGCCGTCGGGGGCGACGGGCAGCTTGACCCGGGTCCAGGCGCGGCCGTCCCAGTGCGCGACGAGCGCGCCGTCATCGGCGGCGCCGACCGCCCACAGGTCGTTCGCGGTACCGGAGAGGCCGTACAGGATGCCGCTCGGGAGCGCGGAGGTGTCGACCGTCGTCCAGGCGCGGCCGTCCCAGCGGGTGACCCACGGCCGGTCGGTTCCGTCGGCGCTGACGTACCCGGCCGCCCACGCCTGGCCGGCACCGGTGACCTGCACCTGGTGCAGCCGCGCGACCGCCGAACCGCCCGGCACCGGCACGGTGTCCGGCACCCACCGGCCGTTCGCGTAGTGCGCGGCCAGCGGAGCCCAGCCCTTGGTGCCCGCGGGCCGGATGTACCCCACGGTCACGCTCGTGCCGCCGACCGTGCTCACGTCCGCGGGCACCGCCACCGATGCGTCGCCCACCCCAGGCGTATCGATTCGCCATACGGAGGCGTCGGGCGTCACGGCCGCGGGCGCCACCGGCCCCGCGCCCTGCGCGTGTGCCGCCGCCGGCAGCGCCAGACCCGCCGCCAACAGCGCCGCGGTCAGCCCCACTCCGGCCATCCGCCCGGCCTTGCCCGTGCGCTTGCCTTGCTTTACCGCCATGTACCTGTGCCTCCCGGCGTTGTCGTTCCGGTACGGGCGGGATCGATGACGACCCGCCTGCCCTTCACGACGCGGCGGGAGGAACACGACGTCACACAGGCTTCGTGGAGAATTTCACTCGACGCATCGCCGAGGCACTCGACACGTTGCCGGTCCGCGGACTGCCGACCACCGACCTGGGCATCGACCCGGCGACGGTCCGCGCGCCCGCGAACGTCACGGTGACCGCCGCGACCCCGGGCAACCTGGCGCTGCGCCACGCGGCGGTGACGGTCACACACGGGGCACGGAACGGCGGTGAAGTCGCCGGCGGGACGGGCGGTGAAAGCCTGAGCCGCCTACCGAGGGCTTTTCACGGCGGCGACCAGCGACGCCCACTCGGCGCGGGGGAACACCAGCACCGGAGAGTCGGCGATCTTGCTGTCCCGCACGGGCACGATTGCGGGGAACGAGGGCGAGACTTCGAGGCAGGCCCCGCCTTCCCCGTTGCTGTACGAGGACTTGAACCACACAGCGTCAACGCTCATGAGGTCTCCTTCACCGAGGAGACGAGTTCCGCCCAGCCCGCGTACGAGAACACGAGCGTGGGGGAGGCGCTGAGCTTGCTGTCCCGGACGGGTACGACGGCCGGGAACGAGGGCGAGACCTCAAGGCAGGCGCCGCCGTCACCGTTGCTGTGGGAGGACTTGAACCAGATGGCGTCAACGCTCATGAGCTCTCCTTCATCGAGGAGACGAGGGCCGCCCATCCTGCGTACGAGAAGACGAGCGTGGGGGAGGCGCTGAGCTTGCTGTCCCGGACGGGTACGACGGCCGGGAACGAGGGCGAGACCTCAAGGCAGGCGCCGCCCTCTCCGTTGCTGTGCGACGACTTGAACCACACGGCGGCGATTGTCATGTCCGATAGGCCCTCACTGCCGATTCGAGCACGGTCAAGGACGCCGCCGGTGACAAGGCGGCAGCCCTGACGTGATGGTAGGACCTCATGTAGTTGCTCACCAGTGCTGGGTCTTCGATGAGCTGTGCCGTGTGCGCGCCTTCGTTGTAGGCAATCGACGGGGCATCGTCGAAGGTCATGAGGATGGTCGATCCGTACATCAACGGATGCGGACCGGCGCTGCCCGGCATCACTTGGACGATGACCGGCGAGTCGCCGGCCGAGAGGTCGCGGAGATGAGTCAACTGAGCCGCCATCGTCTGGGGAGAGCCGACTGTGATGCCAAAACACGCTTCGTGGATGACAGCCCAAATCTCCGGCGCGTTGCTGCGATCCAGCAGCTTGCCTCGCTCCAAACGGGCTTGGACGTGGGATTCGATCTCGGTGCGCGGCGCGTAGGGCAGCGAGGCCCGCATGAGCCCCCTGGCATAGTTGGCGGTCTGCAAAAGGCCGTGCGATCACTCCGTGTGGCCGTTCGATTACTGCAAGACGTCTGTTGTGTCGCGGCAGGGGGATCCGGCCTAGCATCTGCCGGATGCCCTACTTCGACGACGACGAGCCGGTGTTCAAGAAGCAGAAGTGGGGGAATCCGCGGTATGTCTACAACCCGCGGAACCCCGTGGGGATGTTCCTGATCGTCGTGTCGTTGGTTGTCGTGGTGGTGGGGCTGGTGTCGCTGAGCAACAAGTCGCCGACCGAGTCGAAGCCCTACGCGCCGTACCCGTCGACGGACTACTCGGCGCTGTTCCGGAGCCTGGAGGCGCAGCGGACGGCATCGGCGAGCCCCACCGCCACCGTCTCTGCGAGTGTCACCCCATCGCGAAGTGCCGACGCCTCGGCCACCCCCACGCCGTCCCGCTGACGCGAACCCCCCGCCCGCCCCGGGCCGTCCCGGGCCGGGGCGGGCGGAGGCCGTTCGGGGTCAGGCGCCGGCGGTGCGGCGGAAGACCGTGGTGCGGTGTTCGGCTTCCGTGTCGAGCTTGGGGATGATGTGTTCGCCGAAGAGGCGGATGGTTTCCAGGGTGCCCTCGCGGGTGTCCGGGCCCAGGCCGAGGACGAGTTGGTCGACGCCCGCGGCCTCGAACTGCTTGACGGCCTTGAGGGCATTGTCTGGGTCGCCCACGATCATCGCGCCGGCGTCCGCGGCGAACTCCACCATCTCCGCGTTGATGTCCGGCACCAGTTCCGGCCAGTTCGGCAGGCCTTCCGGGTGCGGGAACGTGTCGTGGTAGCGGTACACGTTGCTCACCAGGTACGACGGCCGCGCCGCGACCGCCCGGTCGATCGCCGCGCGCTTCTCGGTGGCCACGAAGCCCGTCGACACCGCGAGTACGTTGTTGTTGACGAACGCGCCGATCGGCTCGGCGTTGCCGATCGCCTCCTTGTACTTCGCCGTCAGCTTCTCCGCGGCCTCCAGGTCGCCGATCGAGAAGCCGAGCACGCCCAGGCCCAGTCGCGCGGCCATCTCGTACGACGGCGGGCTGCCCGCCGCGTACCACATCGCCGGGTGGCCCTTGCCGTACGGCTTGGGCAGGATCCGGCGCGGCGGCAGCGACCAGAACCGGCCGTCGTAGCCCTCGTACTCGTCCTGCAGCCACATCTTCGGGAACTCGCGGATGACGTCTTCCCAGATCTCCTTCGTCTGGGACATGTCCTCGATGCCCGGCAGGAAGCCCAGGATCTCGTGCGATCCCGCGCCGCGCCCGGTGCCGAACTCGAAGCGGCCGCCGGACAGGTGGTCGAGCATGGCGACGCGCTCGGCGACCTTCGCCGGGTGGTTGACCTGCGGCAGCGGGTTGAAGATGCCCGAGCCTATGTGGATGCGCTCCGTCGCGTGCGCGAGGTAGCCGCACATCACGTCGTTGGCTGACAGGTGCGAGTACTCGTCGAGGAAATGGTGCTCGCTCAGCCACACGTACTTGAAGCCCGCCTTGTCGGCGGCGATGCCGTACGCCATGTCGTTCATGAGCGCTTCGTGCTCGGCGTTCGGGTTGCCTTCACGGCGGAAGGCGGGGTTGTAGCCCTGGAGGAAGATGCCGAACTCCACGGAAATCCTTAAGCGTCGAAGGAGAATCGAGGGAGAGTGCAGGGGGAGCGAGAAGAGCCGCTGAGCGCTACGCGGGGTCGATCTTGAGCAGGCGTGCCGCGTTGCCGTACAAGAACTGCGGCCACACCTCGTCCTTGAAGCCGACCGACGGGAGTTCCCCGAAGATCCGGTCGAGCGTGAGCCCCATCGGGAAATACCCCGCGTAGAGGATTTTGTGCGCGCCACGGGTGTTGGCGTAGTCGACGATCGCCTTCGGGTAGTAGCGGGGCGCGAACGCCGACGTCGAGTAGTACAGGTTGGGCCACTTCAGCATGAGCTTGACCGCGAGGTCCACCCACGGCTCGCAGCCGTGCCGGGTCACCATGACCAGCTCGGGGAAGTCGTACATCACTTCGTCGATCAGCTTGACGTGCTGCGGTGCCATCTTCAGGCGCGGTCCGGGCACACCCGCGCAGACGAAGATCGGGATGTCCAGCTCGACGCATTTCGCATAGAACGGGTACATCTTCTTGTCGTCGATCGGCACCTGCGGGAACGTCCCGGACGGGAAGCATCCGGCCGCCCGCACCCCGAATTCCTCGTACTCGCGGACGAGTTGCCGGATGCCGTCCATCCCGGTGTTGGGGTCGACGTTCGACGACGCGAGGAATCGGTCCGGATGCTTGCGCAGCGCCGTACGGGACGTCTCGTCGCCGACGCCGATCAGCCCGTGCCGGATGCCGAACCGGTCCATCTCGTGCAGCGTGAACCCGACCGGGTCGTCGGTCGGCAGATCCTTCGGCACGCCCTTGAACATGTACTCGGCCGGGAACTCGAAGTCCTCGCGCGACTCCCGGTCCTTGGTCTGCCGCCGGATGAACGCGTACTGGTCCCAGCCTTCGTGCGGGAAACCGATCATCGTGTCGACGACCGGGACATCCGTGGGGAACGGCATCGAATACCTCCTCGGAACGGTCAGGGCAGACGGCGGACGAGCGACTCGGCGTTGGTGCGCATCACCTTGACCTGCTCCTCGTCGGTGAAGCCGGACGCCTCCAAGTCCTTGGCGAAGGCCAGGGGTTCGGCGATGCCCTCGGTGTGCGGCCAGTCCGAGCCGAGCATGATGCGGTCGGCGCCGATGGTGTCCCGGAGTTCGGTGAGGTCGTTCTCGTGGAACGGCGCCACCCACAGCCGTTCGCGCAGCGTTTCGCGCGGATCCTGCGGCCAGGCGTGCCGTTGCTGCGCATACGACTTCTTCAGCCGCCGGAACAGCACCGGGACCCAGTCCGAGCCGGTCTCGATCGCCGCCAGGCGGATGCGCGGGTGGCGGGCGAGCACGCCGTACGACAGCAGTGCGGCGATCGTATCGGCGATCGGCTCCGGGCTGATCAGGCCGCGCATCGGCGTCGCCCGGAATGCCTCCAGGTCGTGCGACTCGCCCCACCACGACAGGAGTTCGGCGTACGCGTTGTTGCCGCCGTGGTAGACGACGGTGATACCCGCCTCGTTCACGAGCGACCAGAACGGTTCGAACACCGGATCGCCCGGGGACGTCCAGCCGCGGGCGGTCGTGATCGGCCCGTACTGCATGACGATCATCCGCGCGTCGTGCTCCAGCGCCCACCGGAGTTCGGCGACCGCGTTGTCCGGGTCCGCGAGCGTGATGTACGGCGCCGCGAAGATCCGGTCCCGGTACGCAAACCCCCAGTCCTCGTCGAGCCACCGGTTGAACGCCCGGAACGCCGCGCACAGGGCCGGGATGTCGTGCCGCAGCGCCTGCTCCATGCCGACGCCCAGCGTCGGGAAGAACATCGCCCCATCGAGCCCGAGTTCGTCCATCGCGGCGAGCCGCGCATCGCGTTCGCGGTACGCCGGACGGGTCGGCTCCAGTTCGCCGAACTGCTCGATCAGCGAACCCTCGGCGGTGCCCCGGAACCACTTCTCCAGCACGCCGGGCTTGGCCAGCCGGGAGAACGTCGGGTCGGGGATGAACTTGTTCACCTTGCCGCCGACGAGCAACCGGGTCTTGCCGTCCACCTGCGCCCACTGCATGCAGCGCTTGCGGAACTCCGGCTCGATGTGGCGGGTGAAGGCGTCGAGTGCTTCGTAGTAGTGGTTGTCGGCGTCGAACGCGCGGAACCCCTGAGGCAGCATGCGACCAAACTAAAACGCGATTCTTGTCATGGTCAACGTTTTCGGAAGGCGGATGCGCGGAACGGGGCCGGGGTACGTGGCCCTTGACGGGGATTCGGCAGGGGCGCGGCGGGAGCCCGGTGGGAGTTCGGCGGCGGGGGCGGCTCAGAGCCCGGCCAGCACCCGCCGGGTGACGCGCTCGGTGTCGTCGAGGATCTCCGGCCAGGCCTTGCGCCCGGTCACCCACGCGATGAGCCCGGTCGACACGACGGCCTGCACGGCGACCCCGGCGGTTGCCGCGGCCTCGGCGGGGACGTCCGGCATCAGCGCTGCCAGGGCGGCGTCCGATGCGGCGTTCATCCGCGCGATCATCTCGCTGGCGTACGGATCCGCGGAGCAGACCAGACTCACCGTGAGCCGCGCGAAATGCGGATGCCGCTGGAAAGCCCGCAGCTCGCGCCGCGCGAACCGGAGCACCCGCTCCTCCGCCGACGCGGCCGGCGGGCGTCCGCCGCCCGGCCCCATCTCGGTCAGCACCCGGTCGGTCAGCCGGCTCTGCCAGTCCGCGACCGCGGCGGCCAGGAGATGGTCCTTGGACGAGAAGTACCGGTAGATGGTGGCCAGCGAAATCCCCGACCGCGCCGCGACATCCCGCATTTGCAGAGCATCCGGCCCGATCTCGGCGACCAGTTCGATCACCGCGTCGGTGATCCGCCGGTACCGCGCAAGCTGCGCGCGCGTCATGGCGTCCACAGCCCGCGGAGGAAGCTCACTCGTCGACACGGGCGCAGTCTAGACGGGCGGAGGCGGGGGAGGGTCCGCGTGTGCGCGATCGGGATTTCGAAAACCTGGTTTTCATGCCGGATTCGGCGGAATGGGGGCGGCCCCGGGCAGGATGCCTGTGCCCGGGGCCGCGTGATGGCTTGGTCAGCCGAGGTCGGTCAGCGCCGTCGAGGCCTGCTCCGGCAGGGACGCGGTGACGGGGAGCTGCGCGACGGCCTCGCGGGCCGCGGCGGCGGCTTGGTCGGCGGTGTCGGCGGTGTCGCGGACGGTGTCCGCGCCGGGAAGCGCAGCCGGGTCGACGGGCAGCGTGCGCACCGGGTTGTCGGGCATCGTCGGCACCGGGTTCTCGGCGGACGGTGCCTGCGGCACGCCGGGCAGGAGGTCGGTCACCGTCTGGGACAGGCCCTCGGTGAGCTGCGTGACCTGGTCACGCGCGCCGTCGAGCGACGGCACGCCGTCGAGACGCGTGCCCGGGGTGTCCCCAGGAGCTATGCCGGTCGCACCGGCCGGCACCTCGACGGGCAGGGCGGCCGTGAGGTCGGCGGCCGGGACGTGCGCGGCGACGAGACCGCGCACCGCGTCCGCCACCTGGCCCGGGTCGGTCGGCAGGGACGCGACGTCCGGCGTCCCCGGCAGCGGCGGAACGAACGGCACCGACGGAACGGCGGGCGCCGCAACCACCGACGACGCGGACGGCACGGCCGGGGTGGCCGGCGCCTTCGCGGCGGTCGCGGCCGCGGCACCGGCCGCGCCGAGCGCGGCCAGGCCGAGGGCGACGCCGGTCACGACGAAGCCGCGGTTCCAACGGACGATCTTGCGCATGTGTGAATTCCTCGAAGTGCTCGAAGGGTGGGGAGATTCCCGGGATGGACCGGGATCTCTTCGGATTGCCGGGGATGTCCCCGGATGCCGCGGACGTCGTACGTGCGTCGGGTGCGGCGGCCTGACCGGAGTCCCGGCCCGTGACGGGGTCCGGGTCGGTCAGGAGTCTTGGGTGCGGCCGGGTGCGGGCATGGCCGCCTCGCACCGTGGCCGGAGATGTCCGGGCGTGGCCAGTACGGGGCGGGATACGGCGAGGGGCGTGAGGGGACCCGCCGGTCAGGCGGATCGTGGTGTCACGACTGGCAGCGTCGGAGGCCGATGCGGCCGGTCGACGCGCCTACCCCGGGCCACGGCGGTGCGCTGCCGCACCCCGTGGTTCGCCGTGCTGCCGAGGAACCGTGATGCCGGGTGCCGAGGCACGCGGTATCCGGACGCGGCCGGCCGGGAGTCCGCCCGTCAGGCCGGGGAAACCGGGACGTCGCCCGGCCCGCCGCTCGGCCCGGCGGCCGCGGTGCGGGATCCGGTGGGACGCGCCGGGGAGGCGGCGGCGGTCGGCGCCGGAGCGGCACAGACCGCACCGGGGGCGTCCACGCGGTGCCCGGAGCCGTTGACGGCCTCGCCGGAGGTGGACGCGGCCGACGAGGGGCCGACGGGTGCGGACGGCGCCTCGCGGTCCGCGGTGTCGTGAGGCAACTGCCGGGTGGAGAGGGCAGGTTGGGCGGACCCGACGCGCCGCGGTCCGTCGAAGGCGGCAACCGGCAGCTCTGCGGCCGTGTCCTGACCGACGCGGGATGCTTCGGGGGTTGCGGCCCCGGGCGGCGTCTCCGGAGCAGGGGCCGGCTCGGTGGAGCGGGCAGCCGCATCGTCGCGGACACCGCCCGATGCGTCCTCCGTCGGACGCAGGCTCGGCAGGTCGCCGACCAGCGCGTCCGTCGAGGGCGGGACCAGCGTGACCGCTTCGAGGCCCAAGTCGTCGAGTGCCGTGGAGACTTCCCGGCCGACTCCGCTCGCCGCGGGGGATCCGACGACCGTCGGCAGTTCTCCGGGGGAAGCGGCGAGAGCGGGGGGAGTGGCGAGCGCAGTCACGCGCTGCGGCACCGACACGGGCCTCGCGGCGGCGGTCGCGCCCGCTCCGACCGCCTTGGCGGGCGTCGGGGACGTGACAGCCGAGACAACCCCGGCGGGCGAGACGGGCGTGTGCGCCGAAGCGGTGGCTGCGTTCGACCGTTCGCTCGCCGTCGGACTCGTCCCGGACACGGCCGGCGCCTTCGCCGGATCCGCTCCGGGCTTGGCCGACGCGGACTTCGCAACCGCATCACCTGCGACAGGCTGCCCCGTCGTGGTCGGCACGCCCGGCACGGCTTCCGCCGCCTGCGCCCGATCCGACAGCACCCAGCCACACAGCACGATCCCCGCGGCGAACATCCCCGCCAGCACCGCCCGCCGCACCGCCGACGTGCTCGCAAGCACCCGGCAGGGCAAAGCAAGGGCGTTACGCAGCAAAGGAGATGGCCTCTTCCGGACGCGACGGTGAGCGGGCGTTCGTGGCGGTGAAGCGAGGATGCCATGGTCGGCAGGGGTGCCCGCAACCCCGACATCCGGATCCCGAAGCCCGGATCGCCCTGCCGCGCCCCCGGGTCAGGGCCCGGAAACCCGCTCACAGCAGCAGGCAACGCGCGTTGCTGGGCCGGTGGAGAAGAGGGTCAGATTGCGCGAGCGCGTAACCCCCGCCGGTCGCACGGCCGCTCGCCGAAGAGCGCCGAAATCTACAATCCCGAGCACGGCCCGCCCCGCGACCATCGAGGCATGCGCACACAACTGCACCCCAAACTCCTGGTCGCGGACGCCGACAAGGCGATCGCCTTCTACACCCAGGCGCTCGGAGCCACGCTCAACCATCGCGCCGCCGAAGACGACGGCATCGTGAACCACGCGGAACTCGTCCTCGAATCAATCGTCTTCGCCCTGGCACAGCAGGTGCCCGAGTGGGGGTGGGTCGACCCCGGAGCACTGGGCGGCTCGCCTGTCCTCCTCATGCTGACCGTGCCCGACCCCGACGCCACCGCGGAACGCATGGTGCGGCACGGGGCCGAACTGGTGATCCCGGTCGAGAACCGCCCCTACGGCATGCGGCAGGGGCGGGTGAAGGACCCCTTCGGCCACCTGTGGGTCATCAGCGGGGAACTCCGCTAGGAGGACCGCCCGACACCCGACACCCGACACCCGACACCCGATCCGCGACACCCGACACCCGACACCCGACCCCCGACACCCGACCCCCGACACCCGATCCCCGACACCCGATCCCCGACACCCGATCCCCGACACCCGACCCCCGACACCCAACCCCCGACACCCGACCCCCAACCCCCGACACCCAACCGCTGACCCCCGACCCCCGACACGCCGCCCGCTCAAGCCGCCGCCGGGCGTCGCCCCCGCCGTACCGTGAACGCATGAGCGCAGGCGCGACACCCGGGCCGACCCGTCGCGGAGTGCTGCTGGGCGTGGCCGGGTTGGTGTGCGCGAGCGGATGCAGCAGCGGTGGCTCGGGGAAGGCGCCCGCGTCCAGTGCGGCCCAGGCCCCCGCATCCGGCGGCGCGCCGAGTGCGACGTCCGCCGCGCCCACCGCAGCCAAGCTCCCCGCCACCACCCCCTGGGTCCCCGGCCCCGGCGAGGTCAGTCCACAGATGAAGGCCCGTGCCGTCGCCGTGGTGGAGGCGCTCGGGGCGTGGCCGCCCGGCGGTGGCGGGCAGGCCGCCGCGCAGGCGCGGGCCGCGGCGTTGGCGGTGTCCGCGGCGGTGGCCGACGAGGCGGGGCCGTTGGTGCCGGAGGCGGACGCGGCCGCGTTGCAGGTGATCTACGCGCAGTACGGCGGCATCCTCGACACCACGGCGAGTGTGCTGATCCCATGCCGCCAGTGGACGCAGGACGCGCAGGGCACGGTGACCGAAGGCGGCACGACCGTCGACGTGCGCCTCGCCGCCGGCGCCGACCGGTCCGCGCCGTGGGCGGTGACCGAGCTGCGTCCGGCGGATCCGGGGCCGCCCGCGGCGTCGCTGTCGGCGGTGGTGACACGGGTGCTCGCCGAGCCGCGGATCGAGTTGCCGTTCGCGGCGGCCGCGGACTTCCGGTCCGGGCAGGTGCACGATTCCGTGGCGGACGCGCTGCTCGCGTTGGCGGGCACCTACGAGATCAACGTGAGTGTCGTGCGCTCCGGGCACCCGATCGACGTGTTCGGGACGACGCGGCCCAGCGACCATCCGCTCGGCCGCGCCGTCGACGTGTGGAGCATCGACGGGCATCCGGTGGTGGACCCGTCGACGCCGCGGGCGCTCGTCGAAGGGTTCATGCGGGCGGCGGCCGCGGCGGGCGCGTACAACGTCGGCGGGCCCTACCAGTTGAGCGGCGGCGGGACGTCGAATCAGTTCTTCACCGATCAGACGCACCACGACCACGTGCACATGGGGTTCCGGACGTGAGCCCACCCCGGCCGCCGCGACTCCGGGTCGTGCGCGGCGGCCGGGCCGGGTGGTCCCGCGGCCGGGGCGGTGCGGGACCGGTGCGGCCCGGCCCGTGACGGGCGGGACCGCGGGGACGCCCCCGAGGGGGCGGCGGCTCAGCCCACGAGGCGTTGCCGCAGCTTCGCGAGGGTCTGCACGTCGAGGCCCAGGCCGTCGAGCAGGTAGCGGCCGAACGAGCCGTACTCGGCGGTGGCTTCGGCGCGGGCCGCGTTGATGTAGGACTGGTCGACGGTCAGCAGCGGGTCGAGCAGTTCCGGGTGCTGCATGAGCCCGCCCGCCAGCAGCTGCTGCTTGAGGGCGTCGTTGCCCGCCTTGAGGTTCTGGTTGCTCAGCAGATAGTCCCCGTCCACCGTCGTCTGCGGTACGCCGACGGCGGTCAGCAGGATCGCGGTCATCCAGCCGGTGCGGTCCTTGCCCGCCGAGCAGTGGTACAGCGACACCGTGCCGTTCGCGATCCCCCGTGCGGTAGCCGCGAATTGCGCCCGGGTCGCGGGATCGGACACGAACGTCCGGTACATGGTGAGCATCATCTGCGCGGCCTTGCCGTCACCGAGCATGGCCTGCTGCTGCACCGGGTCGCGCGAGTTCACGACCGCGTACAGCGTCTGGAGGTAACCGCCGTCCGAGATGGGCAGGTTGGTGTCCGGCACCCCGGCCGGGACCTTGTCCGGCCCGTTCGCGCCGATCTCGGCGGAGGTGCGGAAGTCGACGATGCCGGACAGCCGCAGGCTCTGCATCGTGGTGATGCCGGCCGCCGTCACCTTGTTCAGTGCTTCGGAGCGGTAGACGACGCCGGTGCGGACCGTCGCGCCGTCGTAGGTGCGGTAGCCGCCGATGTCGCGGAAGTTGGCGGTCCCGTCCACCGGTACCAGCCGGGTGGCCGCGGCCGCCTGCACGCCGGCCGGGGTCTTCGGGGTCGCGGGCTGGGCGCCGCCGGCGGCGGTGCCGGTGGCGAGGACGAGCGCGGCAAGTCCGAGCGCGGCGGCGCCGTGGGCTTTGCGGATGCGCAACAGAGGGTCCCTTTCTGTCGTATCCGCTCCAGATGTCTCCATCTCCGGGGGGAGCAGAAGGCGGGTGATCCGGACGCGACCGCGACCATACGTAAGCGCATGGTCGCGGCGCGAGGCTCACCATACGCGTGCGTATGGAACGGAGGAAGGGGCTTGCGGTTCCGGTTCCGCCGCCCCCGGACGCCGGACATGCCGCCCCGCGCGATCGGGGGGACCCTGGAAGCACACGGGTACACGGGGGCGGATTTCGCGCGGAGCGAGGTGGACCGCATGCGCAACTTGGCCGCACTCCTGTCCGACCTGCCGGAGACCCGGGGCGAGCCGCCGTGGCCCGGGCACGAGTACGTGCGGGGCTGGGGCGTCTTCGGGCTGCCGTTCGACTCCGGGCACGTCCTCGCGCTGCGCGTCTTCCCGGACACCTCGTTCGCGCCGTACCGCTCGCTGTGGCACCGCGACCCGGGCGGCCGCTGGTCGATCCATGTCGACGGCCCGCGGGTCGACGCCGCATGCCCCCGCTACTACGGGCCCGCGTGCGACCACGTCGGGCACGCGAAGATCACCCTCGCGTGGGCGGGACCGGCGACGCTGCGGGTGACCGCCGACAACCCGGCCCTCGACTGGACGTTGACCGCGCACTCCACATTCGCCCTCGACGTGCTCAACGCCGTCGGCGGCCGGCTGCCGCCCGCGTCGTGGAAACCGCCCGCACTCGTGCGGATGCGCGAACGCATGGCCCGCGAACTGGGTTTGGGATACGTCGAGTTCTCCGGCCCGATGCCGAGCGGGCACACCGGGACGCTGATGCCGCAGCGCATGTACTTCGTCGACGAGGCCTCGGCCGTCCTCGACGGCGTCGACCTCGGACACCCGGTGCGGGTGTCGCCGAACCCGTACATCGGCGCCGTCCCGCTCCCGGCCCGCGGCGTCCTCGCCATCGGGCAGGCGGCGTGGGAGATCCGCGACCCCGCGGAGTACGAGCGCACCCGGCGCGACACCGCAGCCGCGGTCCCACCTACTCGTTGACCAGGACCGGCACCGACAGCACCGCCGCCGACGGCTTCGCCGCACCCGGCGGCACCGCGACTGCGAAGTCGACGCCTTCGCCCGCGGCCCGCGGCTTGTGCGCGTTGTCGACGTCGCCGTGCGCCGGGCCGGTCTCTTCCTCTTCCTGGTAGCCGAAGGAAGCACTGCCCAGCAGCTTCCCGTCCGCGTCGTAGAACGCCGCGCGGATCTCCAGCGCGAGCGTGTCGCTCACGTCGGCACCGATCTTCAGACGCCCGGTCACGCCGTCCGCGAGCTTCAGCTCGGTGAGTGCGAGTCGGTCCGTGAACGAGCCCTCTTCGATGGGGACTTCACCGGCATGCGCAGGGGGAGCGAGCTGCGCCGAGGGCGGCGCCGCGCTGCGGATGGCGGCGGGGGCGGCCGCCGCCGGCGAGGCCGCGCGGTCGGACGTGCCGCCGCCCGAGGAGGAACACGCGGTCAGCACACTCGCCGCCGCCGTGACGACGGCGAGTGCGGAGTGCAGCAGGACGCGTGCGGAGCGCCGGGGGGCCACGGGATCCGGGCAAGCCCGCCGGTCGGCCCAGCGGTGCCTTCCGGGGCCCCCGACTTTAAAGGTTGCGCAAACACTGAAGTATCATGGCGGACCGGGTTGTCGTCCTCGGAACCTCGGAGGTTGGCCATGGTGAGCGATACCGCGCGGCAAGTCCTCGACGCGTGGTCGGCGGGGTGCCCCGTACCCGCGGAACGCGGCGTCCGGCAGGACTACTGCCCGGTCGAGACCTACGACGACGACGGCGCCCCGTGGCCCGGCGTCGTCACCGGCTGGTCGACCCTCTCCGACGGCGTCGAGCTCTGCCGCCTGCGCCTGGCCCACGCCGGCGCCCCGCGCTGGGTCGTCTACCACCCCGACCGCATCGAGGTCCTGGTCCGCGGCGGAACCTGACGGCCGTCGCTCACCCGCCGACCGAAACGATTCGGCACCCCGCGGTGCCGGCTAGGCCGAACGGGTGGGAAAACCAGCTTTCTGTTTGGTCGTCTCATGGCGGCTCGTACCGTTGGGGCAGCGTCGGATCCCGATGCGGATGGTGGCAACACCCTTGCCCCGACGAGGAGTCAGACATGGACGACCTCTTCCGTTTCCTGCTGCTGCGGCCCGCGAATCTGCCCGCCCCCGCCGAACTCAAAGTGCTCGAAGCGGATTTCCTGTCCGGTGGCGTCGGCCTCCAGCAGGCTCGGGACGCCGGCAGCGACCCCCGCGACGACGCACGGCGCTACCTGGCCTCCGGACTCGCGCTTCGCGGCGTCGACGATCTCGCTTACCCGGCAACGGCGTTGGCCGTGCAGGACGGGCTGGGCGCCGGTCCGGTGACCGCCGCACAACTGGCCGCGATCGTGGCGAAGACGACGTCGGAAACGATTGCCGCGATCGTCGCGTCGTCCGTGTTCCACGACGACCAGCGACGGTTGGCCGACACCCTGGTCGCGCTCAAACTCCTCTCCGGCGTGTCCGGCTACGACGCGCGCGGCCTCGCGGCCGCCGCGCAGGGCTACGACGCGCTCGCCGCGGCGGGCCACGGCGCGGACCCGGTGCGGCTGCGGCCCCTCGTCCTGGCCGACGACGTGACCCCGGTACAGACCGCCCGGCCGGGCGGGTTGTCGGCCTCCGACGGCCCGCCCGCGCGGTCGGCGAGTCCGGGCATCGCGGAGGACCGCCCGGAGGCGGCTCCGGACGACACCGTGCCGCGCCTCGACGCGGCGATCGCGGCCCTGCAAGGCCTGTCGGCGGCGCATTTCGCGGGTGCCGTGCACGTGACGGAGACGGTCCGGGATGCCGGCGGCGGGGATCAGCCGGACGAGCCCCTGGCGTCGGCCCGTACCCACGTCGACCAGCCGTGGCGGTTGTCCGACGACGCGGTCCGCGCGCTGCCCGCGCCCGTCCGCGACACCCTGGCCGGGCTCGGGCTCGACCCCGCGAGCACCGGGCTGCCCGCGCTGCTCGGCGGGCTGGACGACGCGCGGAACCGGGCGTCGACCGCGCGGCTGACCGCGCCGAAGCCGTCGTACGTCGCCGCGATCGGCAACGCCTGGTTCGCCGACGACGACGGCTCCCCCTGGGTCGGCGACCCCGGCCTGCCGATGCCCACCGGCCACGGCACCATCCGACCCGTCGGCATCGGCGATCTGCTGCTCGTCAAACAGCACGTCCTGCGGTACGAGGGCGGGGAGTTGGCACATGTCGAAAACGTACTCAAGTCCGAGCACCTCAGCCGCGAGACCCGCCGCCTCGACCGCACCGAGACCACGGTGCTCACCGAGAGCGAGACGACCAAGGAAGAAGAACGCGACTCGCAGAGCACCGACCGCTTCTCCCTCAAGCGCGAGGCGAACGAAACGCTCAAGCAGGACAGCGAGTTCAAGGCCGGGGTGTCGGTGGACGCCAAGTACGGCCCGTTCGTCGAAGTCAAAGCCAACGCCGACTACGGGACCAAGAGCTCCAGTGAGGAATCCACACGCCAGGCCACCGAGTTCAGCAAGGACGTGGTGACCCGCTCGGTCAGCAAGGTCGTCGAACGCGTCCTGGAACGCCGCACCGTCACCACGCTCACCGAGTTCGAGGAGAAGTACGCCCACGGCTTCGACAACTCGGCCGGCAGCGGCAACATCAGCGGCGTCTACCAGTGGGTCGACAAGGTCCTCCAAGCCCAGGTTTACAACTACGGCAAACGCCTGCTCTTTGACATCACGCTGCCCGAACCGGCCACCGCGTTCATCGTCGCGCAGACCCGCAACAAGGCCGAGTCCTCGACCCTGGTCAAACCCGACCCGTTCACGCTGCGCGCCGACGAACTCGACGAGACGAACTACACCAAGTACGCGCTCCAGTACGACGTCACCGGCATCGAGGCGCCGCCGCCCCCGGTCAAGACCATCAGCAAGGCCATCGACGCGATCGTCGCGCAGGACCCGTACGAGAGTTCCAAATCGCAGGACCTCGCCATCGACGAGGGCTTCCGCGCCAAGTACGTCCTGCTCCAGGGCGACGCACGCTTCTACACCAACGCGTCGTGGCGGCTGATGCTCGGCAGCAACTGGATCGACGCGCTCGGCACCCAGGGCTACGCCGACATGGCCGGCGAGGTCGGCTCCGTCTCGATCGCGTCGCTCGCCTACAAGGTCCGCGGATACGCCGCCACCATCGAGATCTTCTGCGAACGCACCGCGCGCGCCCTCCAGGCCTGGCAGCTCAAGACCCACGACGCCATCACCAGCGGCTACCTCGCGCAACTCCAGAAGTACGAAAGCAAACTCGCCGAAGCCGCGGCTGCCGGCGGGGTCGTCATCTCCGGCCGTAACCCGCTGTGGAACCAGCGACTGGTGACCACCGAACTCCGCAAGCAGTGCCTGACGTTGCTCACCGCGCAGCAGTTCGAGGCGTTCGGCGCGCTGGAAACGTCCGGCGAGGGCTACCCGCAGCCGAACCTGGCGCGCAGCGAAGCGCAGATGCCGTACATCCGCTTCTTCGAGCAGGCCTTCGAATGGGAGCACTTGGGCTACTTCTTCTATCCGTACTTCTGGGGCTGGAAGCCCGGCTGGAAGAACCGCATGCTGCTCGACGACGTCGACCCGCAGTTCGCCGACTTCCTGCGGGCCGGCGCCGGGCGCGTCGTCTTCCCGGTGCGGCCCGGCTTCGAGGCCGCCGTCGTGCACTACCTGGAGACCGGGGAGATCTGGAACGGCGGCCCGCCGCCGGACATCAGCAGCTCGATGTACGTGCCGCTGGTGAAGGAGATCCAGGAAGCGCAGGGCGCGCCCGGCAACGAGGTGGCGCAGGGCGACCCCTGGCTGGTCCGGCTGCCGACCACGTTGGCCAAGCTGCGGCCCGACGACAAGCTGCCGAAGTGGAAGAAGGTCGGCGAAGACTGGCAGCCGGACGAGTGAGGGCGACCGGGTTCGCCGCGCGGCCGGGAGGCTCGCCGTGAAGCAATTCGTGCTCGTCGCCGGGGTGGACTTCGAATTCCAGGGCGTCGACTTCCGGTCGCTGTGCGACAACCGGCGCAAGCGCATCGTCGCCGCGAACACCGCCAAGGTCGAACTCCGGTTCACCACCATGGATTTCCGCTCCGGCGAGGTCGTCCGGACCGATGTCGCCTACCCGAGCGGCGCAAAGGTGGAAACCAGCAAGACCATCGCCAAGTTCGACCCGGTCGGCAAGTCCAGCTACGAGACGGTGACGTTCCCCGACGGCTCCAGGCACACCCGTTTCAAGTCCGGCCAGTTCAAAGTGCTGTCCATCACCGACGTCTACGCGGCCGTCCGGGCGATCGGCAGCGGCCCCGACCCGGGCAGCCTCGCCGAGCTGCACTTCTTCAGCCACGGCTGGATGGGCGGCCCGATCCTGGTGGACAGCGACGACGACCGCACCGCCCTGGTCCCCACCCCGGGGCCGGGCGGGGCGGTGAGCTTCACCCGGCTGATGCTCACCGGGATGACGATGCGCGACCCGGACGACAAGGACCCGCGGGCGCAGTTCGACTTCGTCGCCCCCACGATGGACAAGCCCGCCCTCGCCGAGTTCCGCAAGGCGTTCGCCAAGGACGGCCTCGTCTGGCTGTGGGGCTGCTCGTTCCCGCTCGTCGTCCACCACATCCTCACCGCGATCGAGCGCAGCAGCGCGTACCAGAGCAGCGGCCTCGGCGACGATGTCGAACTGACCCTGACCGGCCTGAACAACGAGGACGTCGACTTCCTCGAACGCTTCCTGAAGGCGCACATCGGCCCGTTCCCCAAGCCGCGGACGACCGTGAAGGTGCCGTTCAAGTGGCTGAAGTTCTGGGCGTGCCAGGCCAACCAGTCGGCCTTCGCCGCCCAGATCGCCGCCGCAACCGGCGTGGAGACCCGCGCGGCCCCGCTGGGCACCTACGCGGACTACGACACGGGCAAGCTGCCCCTGATGCACGTCTTCCCGTCGTTCACGGCCCATTTCACGTTCTACAAGAACTACCTGGGCATGGACTTCGACCCGGAGAGCCGGCACTACGGGATCACCCGCCCGGGGACGACCTGCCCGGTGCCGTGAGCGGAGCGCGGCGAGGGAACGCCGGAGCGGCGTGGGTGGGGCGGGGCAGCGGGGCACGGCTCGTGGGTCTGCTGCCGGGCTCGCCGCTCCCGCGCCGGTCCGCCGAGCAAACCGCGTCACCGCGCGGCCTCCGTGGCCTCCGCGCGGCCTCCGCGTGGCCCTTCGGAGCCCGGCGCACCCGGCCCGCCGTCCGCCCCCGTGGCAGGATCTCCGCATGGCTCATCTCGGACTGGTGGCTCTGGTCGTGCGCGACTACGACGAGGCCATCGCCTTCTACGTCGACGCGCTCGGGTTCGATCTGGTCGAGGACACGCCGCGGGGTGACGGCACCCGCTGGGTCGTCGTCGCGCCGCCCGGCGCGGTCGAGACGCGGCTGCTGCTGGCGCGGGCAGCTGACGACGGCCAAGCCGCGCGCGTCGGCGACCAGACCGGCGGGCGCGTCGGGTGGTTCCTGAACACCGACGCGTTCGAGCGGGACTACGCGCGCATGCGGGCCGCCGGCGTCGTCTTCGAGGAGAAGCCGCGCCGCGAGCCGTACGGCACGGTCGCCGTGTTCCGCGACCTGTACGGCAACCGCTGGGATCTGATCGAGCCGCAGACCGGCGCCTGACCCCGCACCGCCCGGGGAGCCCCGCCGCCGATCCGGCGCGCGGGGCTCGGCCGTGTCCGGGCGCGGACCCGGCGGTGTCGGAGCGGCTCCGTAGCGTGGCGGGAAAAGAATTTCCCCCGCGACCGATGAGAAACGATTCTGCGGAGAGTCCAAAGCCAGAGAGACCCCACCGGAACGCGACCGTGAAAGGCGAAACGACGATGACCACCCATCCCTCCGGCCTGGCGATCGAGACGCAGGGGCTGGTCAAAGTCTTCGGCGCGAACCGCGCCGTCGACGGCATCGACCTGCGCGTCCCGGCCGGCACCGTCTACGGGGTCCTCGGCCCCAACGGCGCCGGCAAGACCACCACCGTGAAGATGCTGGCCACGCTGCTGCGCCCGGACGACGGCGACGCGTACGTGTTCGGCAAGTCCGTCCGGCGCGAACCCGACGCGGTGCGCAGCCGGGTCAGCCTCACCGGCCAGTACGCCTCCGTCGACGAAGACCTCACCGGCACCGAGAACCTCGTGCTGCTCGGCCGCCTCCTCGGCCACCCCAAGCGGGTCGCCCGGACGCGCGCCGCCGAACTGCTGGACGTCTTCGGCCTGACCCCGGCCGCGGACCGGCAGGTCAAGACCTACTCGGGCGGCATGCGGCGGCGCATCGACATCGCCGCGAGCATCCTCAACACGCCCGACCTGCTGTTCCTGGACGAGCCGACCACCGGCCTCGACCCGCGCAGCCGCAACCAGGTGTGGGACATCGTCCGCGCCGTCGTCGCCCAGGGCACCACCGTGCTGCTGACCACCCAGTACCTTGAGGAAGCCGACCGGCTGGCGTCCCGGATCGCGGTCATCGACCACGGCCGGGTGATCGCCGAGGGCACGCCGGGCGAACTCAAGTCGTCGGTCGGCGCCGGGGCGATCCAGGTACGGCTGCACGACGCGGACCGGCGGCCGGAGGCGGCCGGCGTGCTGCGGCGGGTGCTCGGCTCGGACGTCCGGCTGGAGTCCGACCCGGTCGCGCTCACCGCGGCGATTCCCGGGCACGGCACCGACCTCGGCGCGGCGGAGGACGCCGCACGGGCGCTCGCCGAACTGGCCCGGGCCGGGATCGTGGTGGCGGACTTCTCGCTCGGCCAGCCGAGCCTGGACGAGGTGTTCCTGGCGCTCACGGAGACATCGGGGGACGTCGGCGGAGCGCCCGCCGACGTGGACGACCGCGCGGGTGAGGCCGCGGCAGACGACGACCCGCGTATCGGCGACCTCGTGAAGGAGAACCGCGCATGACCACCGCCGTTTCCACTCCCGCGGCCAAGGACGCCGACCTGGACGCTCCGGCGCCGGTGGTGGCCGACGACCTCGCCCGGGTGTTCGCCGCCCGCGAGCGCCCGGCGCGGCCGGGGGCGCTGTCCGCGTCGGTGACGTTCGGCTGGCGCGCGATGCTCAAGATCAAGCACGTGCCCGAGCAGCTGTTCGACGTGACCGCGTTCCCGATCATGATGACGCTGATGTTCACGTACTTGTTCGGCGGTGCGCTGGCCGGATCGACCAGTGAATACCTGCAGTTCGTACTGCCCGGCATCATGGTGCAGAGCATCGTCATGATCACCATGTACACGGGCGTATCGCTCAACAACGACATCGAGCGCGGCGTGTTCGACCGGATCCGCACCCTGCCGGTGTGGCGGCCGGCCGCCCTGGTCGGGATGATCCTCGGCGACCTGCTGCGCTACGTGCTCGCCTCGACGGTCATCATGACCGTCGGCCTGATCCTCGGCTTCCGCCCGGACGGCGGGGTGCTCGGCGTCCTCGCCGGGATCGCTCTGCTGGTCGTCTTCTCGTTCGCGTTCTCGTGGATCTGGACGATGTTCGGCCTGCTGCTGCGCAGCGAGAAGTCGGTCATGGGCGTCAGCATGATGGTGCTGTTCCCGCTGACCTTCCTCAGCAACGTGTTCGTCGAGCCCCACACCATGCCCGGCTGGCTGCAGGCGTTCGTGAAGGTCAACCCGGTCACGCATCTGGTCTCCGCGGTCCGCGACCTGATGGCGGGGGACTGGGGCACGTCGGAGACGGGCTGGGTGCTGCTCTTCTCGGTGGCGTTCGTGGCCGTGTTCGGGACCCTGACCATGCGGCTGTACAACCGCAAGTAGGCCGTGTCCGGTGGGCCGTCGCCGCCCCGTAGGGTGGCCGACGGTCGACCGGACGCAACAGGGGAGTGCACGTGGGTGGCGGCGCGATTGTCGCGGGTCTGGCGGTCCTGGCCGCGCTGGCCGGGGTGCACTGGTACGTGTGGCGGCGGATGGTCGCCGACACGACACGCGGGCCCGGCCCGGTCCGGCGGATCGGCGCCGTCGTGGTGGCGGTGCTGCCGCTGACCAGCCTCGGCGCGGTCGTATCGACGTGGGCGGACGCGCCGTTCGTCCTGCAGCAGGTGCTGGCGTGGCCGGGCTATCTGTGGATGGCCACGCTGCTGTACCTCGTGCTGGCGTTGGTGGTCGGCGAAGCGGTGCGGTGGGTCGCGCTGCGCGGGACACCTGCGCAGCGGGCGGGGGAGGAGCGGGTGAGCGGCCTTGCCGCGCCCGTCCCCGTCGCGGTCCCCGCGGCGGAACCGGCGCCGCAGGACACGGCGGAGGCCCCGGTCCCGGCCTCCGCAGCGCCTCCCGCAGAGCCGACCGCAGCGCCGACCGCAGCGCTGCCGGCGGAGCCCGCGACGCCCGACCCTGCCCTGCCGCGCCGCCTCTTCGTCGCCCGGGCCGTCGCCGCCGGAGCCGCGGTCGCCGCCGCCGGGACCGTCGGCTACGGGGCGTACGGGGTTCTCCGCGGTCCCCAGACCAAGCACCTCACCATTCCGCTCGCGAAACTCCCGCGCTCCGCCCACGGGTTCCGCATTGCCGTGGTCAGCGACATCCACCTCGGCCCGATCCTCGGCAAAGCCCACGCACAGCGCGTCGTCGACGCGGTGAACCGCACCAATCCCGACCTGATCACCATCGTCGGCGACCTGGTGGACGGTTCGGTGGCCAACCTTGGCCCCGCCGCCGAGCCGCTGCGCGAGCTGCGGGCGCGCCACGGCGCGTACTTCGTCACCGGCAACCACGAGTACTTCTCGGGTGCGGCCGCATGGGTGGACCACGTGCGCGAGCTGGGCATCCACCCGCTGGAGAACACCCGTGTCGAGATGCCCGGCTTCGACCTCGCCGGCGTGAACGACTTCGCGGGCGAATCCGAGTACCACGGGCCGGATTTCGCCCGTGCGCTCGGCGACCGGGACCGGTCGCGCACGTCCGTGCTGCTCGCCCACCAGCCCGTGGCGATCCACGACGCGGTGAAGTTCGGCGTGGACCTCCAGCTCTCCGGGCACACGCACGGCGGCCAACTGTGGCCGGGCGACTACATCGCCGAACTGTCCAACCCCACCGTCGCCGGGCTCGAACGCTACGGCGACACCCAGCTGTACGTCACCCGCGGCGCAGGGGCCTGGGGGCCGCCGGTCCGGGTGGGCGCGCCTTCCGACATCACCGTCGTGGAGCTGGCCGCCAAACAGGCCTGAACCCGCCCGGCTCCCACCCTCGTCCGCCCCCTGTCCGCTCCTGTCCGCCCCCTGTCCACCGCTGTCTTCGGGCGCCCCGGCGCACGCCACCCCGTCCCCCGGCGCGCGCCATCATTCCGTTCACTCGTTCGAGTGGCTTGCCGGAGTGCGGGCCGTTGCCGGGGGGACGGGCCGCGAAGCTCGCTGTGGTCGGCCTCGGAGGGCGTCCGCCAGGCGATCGGCGGACGTGCCGCAGGCCTGCCCTGCATCCCGTCAACGCAGGTGATTCCCGGGGGAGTTGGCACCGATTAGTGCCGTTCGTGAAGATCGGCGGGACGGCCTCGCTCCGGCGCCGTCCCGCCCGCCCGAAGGGCTCATCGGCTGCTGGACGATCGGCCTGGCGATCATCGTCGCGGTCGTCTTGTCCTGGTATTCGAGCCGGGTGTGACCCGCTCGATTCGGCCGATCGATCTTCGGCCCGATCTGGCCTTACAGTGTGCGCGGGGTACCGGAGACGGCGCGGCCGTCCGGCTGTGAGGGGGGCTTGTGCACGCCATCCGTGCATTGGCAATCGATTTCAGCGGCACGTTGGCCCGGCCCGGGCCGAACCCGGACGGAGCGTGCGTGGCCGACGCGTTGCGCGACCGCCTGGGGCTCGACGTGCCCGACGATTTCGCCGCCGTGTTCGATTCCGTGCACGCGGAGATCCGGCAGACCGACCGGGACGCGCAGGTGCACACGATGTTCTCGGCCGTGATCGCCCGCGCGGCGCTGCGGTGCGGTGCGGACGTCCCCGACGCGGCCGAGGCCGCTGAGGCGGTGTTCGCTTCGCTGCCGGATGCCGCGGTCGACGCTGATGCGGCGTCCACGGTACGGGCGTTGCACCGGCAGGGCTGGCGCTGCGTGCTGGCCTGCAACACCGAGCGCTCGGCCGCCGCCCGGCTGCGGACGCTCGCGGAGGCGGGCATCGCGGACTGCTTCGCGTCCGCGGTGCTGTCCAGCGAGATCGGCTTCCGCAAGCCGCATCCGGAGTTCTACGCGGTGGTGGCCCGCGCATGCGCAGTGCCCGCCGACCAGATCCTGTTCGTCGGCGACAACCTGTCGAAGGACGTCCTCGGCCCGCGCGCCTACGGGATGCACACCGTGCACGTCACCCGCGACGGCGTCCGCGGGGTCGACGGCCCGCCGGTCGACGACGGCCGCGGCGACGGCTCCGCGTGCGGCGTCCTCGGCCACTTCGCGGAACTCCCCGGCTACTTGGCGGCGACGGTGGTCCTGCCCGGGTGAGCCGGGGTCTCGGGTGAGGCCGTCAGCAGGCGGCCGGTGAGGGCGGCCAACGCGTCCGCGGCATCCGGGAGTCCACTGAGGCCGGGGAAGGCGTTGATGTCGACGACGAGCGGGCCGGACGCGGTGGCGATGATGTCGACGCCGTAGACGTGCAGCCCGAACGCCGCACCGACGGCGCGCACGACGTCCAGCGAGGCGGCCGACGGGTCGGGCACGGGCACGGTGCGCTTCCCGGCCGGGGCGGCCTCGGCCGTGGGCGGCCGACGCAGTCCTGCGAAGATCCGGTCCCCGACCGCCCAGAACTTGTGGTCCCAACCGTCGCCGTCCGCGAACGCCTGGGCGACGACCGGCTCGTCGGGCCAGCCGGTGGCACGGAGTTCCGCGGCCGTGCCGACGGCGGGGAGCGGCTCGTCCTTGCGGCAGTGGCGGCTTTTGAGGATCAGGCGCCCGGGGGCGGCGAGAGCGTCCGGGCCGGCGAAGGCATGGGTGGGCGGGAACGGCACGCCGGCCTCCCGCGCGCGGGCCGCCATGGCCGCGCGGTCGACGCACAGCGCCGTCGCGTCGGCGGAGTTGCACACGACGGCGCCCGCCGCCTCGGCCCGGTGGGCGAGGCGGATCGCCTGGGGCGTCCGCGACTTCAGCAGATAGAGGTCCGCGGAAAGGTCAGGGTCCGGGACGTCCGGGTGCAGCGTCTCGACCCGGTGGCCGCGGGCGCGTACGGCGGCCGCGTAGGCGAGCATCGTCGTGTGGTCGGCCTGCTCGGAGACGATGCGTATCCGCGCGCTCATCCGGCGTCCCGCACGGCGGTCCACGAGCGGCCTTGCCGCGGCACGGAGGGGCACTCGGCGAGCCGGAGTATGGTCCGGGCGACACGGGGCACCGCGTCCGGGACCGCACGGAAGCTCGGGAAGTCGTTGACGTCCACCACGACCCACCCGTCCGGGCCTTCCACCGCGTCCACACCGAACAGGTCGAGGCTGAAGACCTCGCCGATGCGCGCGACGGTCTGCGCGAGTTCGTGCGGCACCGGGACCTCGCGGGCGCGGACCGGCTTCCCGGGATGGATCGGTGACGCGCGCACCGTCGCATGGATCTCGCCGCCGAGGCTGTACACCTTGAAGTCCACGCCCGGGTTCGGGATGTACGACTGCACCAGCAGGAAGCCCTTGCCGCGCAACGCGGCCTGCGCCGCGGCCAGGTCGCCCGGGGTGCGGACCAGGTGCACCCACTTGCCGGCGTGCCCGGCGACCGGCTTGACCACGAGCGGGTAGCGCTCCGCGGGTATCTGCGCGACGGCCTCCGGGGTGGCGGCGAACACCGTGTCCGGGACGGGCAGCGCACAGCGCCGGGCGACCGCGGCGGCGACCGCCTTGTCGCGCACGCTGCGCACCGCGCGGGCATCGTTGATCGTGGTGATGCCGCACGCGGCCGCCGCGTCGAGCAGCGTCAGGCCGGGGCCGTCCGTGACGGTCTTGAGGATCCACGCGTCGTGGCCGCGGCGGCGCAGGTCGTCGAGCGGGACGAGGTTCCGGGCGGGCTCGACGACGTCGACATGGTGGCCCCAGGCGGTGAGCTGCCGGATGAGGTGCCGGGGCAGGCCGTCGTGCCGGTACTTGTCTTCCAGCAGGAAGCACAACCTCACGCCGCCGCCCCCATCCGCGCCGCCAAGCGCTGCCGTTCCGCCGCTGTCCCGCTGTCCCGCTGTCCCGCTGTCCCGCTGTGGATCCGTGCCAATGCCGGAACAAGAATTCCATCCCGGGTCGGCGGCCCGGGACGGGGGGAGGGCGGTCCCGGTTCCGGTCAGGCTCCCGGTCCGCGTTCGGGTACCCGCGCGGCGTGGCCCCGCGAGCGGGCGGCAGGGGGGCGCGTCAGCGGATGTCGGCGCCGTAGACGCGCTCGACCGCCATCGCCATGAGGACGCGGCGGTCGGCGACCATGACCGTGCGGTACTCGTCCCAGTCCGGGTGCTCGCCGGCGGCCAGGCGGTAGTAGCGGACGAGTTCCTCGACCTCGGGGCTCCGCGGGCCGGTGCCGGGGCCGGTCAGCGTCACGGTGCCTTCGGCGGTCGCCCAGGTCAGGCCGTCCTTGCCGGTGACCTCCAGCGCGGCCCGTGGATCACGCCGCAGGTTCGCCGTCTTCGCGCGGCCCTCGGTCATCGACACGTACAGGGTCTCGGTGGCCCGGTCGTAGAACGGCATCACCGGCGACAACTGCGGCCGCCCGTCGGCTTTGATCGTGGCGAGCACGCCCAGGCGGCTCTCGGCCAGCAGGTCCCGCGGATCGAACGATGTCTCGGTCATACCGGGGGCAAGTCGAGCACGGCCGCGCGATATTCCCGAACGCGCGGTATTCCCGACGGCACGCTGCGACCGACGGCACACTGCGACCGGTGGCACGGTGCGTCCGGTGGCACGGTGCGTCCGGCGGAAAGCGGCAGCGTCAGTGGCTGCGACGCATGCGGCGGTAGAGCAGGCCGCCGCCGAGGAGGAGCGCGGCGCCGCCCCCGGCCACCGGGAGCATCGACGAACTGCCGGTCTCCGCCAGGTGCGGGCCCTTGGCCGGGGCCTCCGTGGCGGGCGGCGTCGCCGGGTGGCTCGCCGCCGGCGACACGCTGGTCGGCGGCGCCGTCGGAGGCTGCGTGGTCGGCGGAGGCGTCCGCGGCTTCGGCGTGTGCGTGGGGGCCTCCGCGGGCGCGCCGTTGGCGCAGCTGTTGCCGAACGCCGGGTTCAGCACGCCCACCACACTGACGCTGTTGCCGCAAATGTTCACCGGTGCGTTGATCGGCACCGACACCGCATTGCCCGAACCCACCCCGGACGAGTTCGACGCGGCACCGTCGGCGCCGCTGTCCGCGAAGGCCACCCCGCCGGCCGCGCCGAACGCGCCGGTCGCCGCAAGCGCGACCAGCAGCCCCTTCTTCGCAAGCTGTTGCATGGAGTTCTACGCCCGTCCCTTCGTGTGCGTGCGGGACGTGGTTCCCGCGTAAGCACTAACGCCGCAGGACGGGTTAAGTCACTCGAATCCGCAGTTTCACCGAGGAGTTGGGGCATAAAAGATGTTCGTCACACTGCGTGCCGGGCGCTTCACACCGCATGCAAGGCCCCCGGGCGCCGTCCGGCCAAGCGGTCGAGCGCTGCCGCCGACGCGTCGTCGGCGGGCAAGTACACGGTGAGTTGCTGGTCGTCGTCCGCCGGCAGGTCGAGCGTCTCATAGGAGAGACGCAACTCGGCCGCTTCCGGATGCACGAGTCGCACGATTCCGTTCGCCCGCGGCAATCCCGGCACGCGGGCGACGCGTTCCGCGAACTCCGCGCCACACAGCAGCGTCAACTCGTCCATCAGCGCCGCCACCTGCGGATCGGCCTGGCCGGGGCCCTGCTTCAACGCGGCCACCTGCTCGTCGGCGACCCTCTCCCAGTCCGGATACGCTTCGCGCGCCCGCGGATCGGTGAACACGAACCGGGTGAGATTCGGGCGGCCGCCCTCCAGCAGCCCGATCGGCTCGGCGATCCGCGCGAACACGTCGGTGTGCGCGAGGACCTCGCCGAGCCGGTTCACCAGCACCGCCGGCGCGGGTTCCAGCCGGTCGAGCAGCGCCCGCACGGTCGGCCGCACGACCCGGTTCGGCCGCGGCCCGCCCTGGCAGGTGAACCCGGGCTCGGCGCCCTTGGCGAGCCGGTGCAGGTGCACCCGCTCGCCGGTGGTCAGCCGCAGCGCGTCCGCCAGCGAAGACAGCACCTGCGCCGACGGGTGCCGGTCGCGGCCCTGCTCCAGACGCGTCACGTACTCGACGCTGACCCCGGCCAGCGTGGCCAGTTCGGCGCGGCGCAGCCCGGGCGTCCGGCGGCGCGCCCCGGCGGGCAGCCCGACTTCGGCCGGCGTGACCGCTTCGCGGCGCAGGCGCAGGAACAGTCCCAGTTCGTTCTCGCTCACGGACCGAACGTAACACCGGGTCCGGCGCTCATCGTGGCCCCGGTACTACCACCCTTCGCGCGGTCTCCCTCGGCCTTCCGGAGCCCGGCAATCTGGTGATCGCCGCCAGGGGGCGGCAGCCACCGGAATTCTCGTAGGGAGTACACCCATGTCTCGTGAAACTCAGCCGAAGCTCAAGCTCGCCGTCGTCACCGGAAGCGTCCGGGAGGGCCGGTTCGGCCCGGTCGTCGCCTCGTGGTTCCGCGAACAAGCACTGCGGCACAACGAGTTCGAGATCGACACGATCGACCTCGCGGACTACGACATCCCGCTCGAACTGCCGTCCGTACCGCCGGCGCTGCAGCCGGACATGACGCGCCCCGACGGTATGGCGGAGCTGACCCGGCGCCTGGCGGACGCGGACGCGTACGTCATCGTGACGCCTGACTACAACCGCAGCTTCCCCGCCGCGCTCAAGGCCGCGATCGACTGGCACTACACCGAATGGCAGGCCAAGCCGATCGCGTTCGTCGGCTACAGCGGTGCCAGCGGCGGCCTGCTGGCCATCGAGCAACTCCGCCAGGTCTTCAACGAACTGCACGCGCACACTGTCCGCGAGTACGTGTCGTTCCCGCGCTACTACCTGCTCTTCGGCCAGGACGGCGCCCTGCTGGAGCCCGCGGAGCACGAGGCTTCGGCGAAGGCCATGCTCGACCAGCTGCTGTGGTGGGGGACCGTCCTCCGCGACGGCCGGAACGCCCTCCCGTTCGGTGCGGCGCGGTAGGCGCGGTGCGGACGTAGGGTCGGGCCATGAGCGATGCCGTGGCGTTGACCGCGATCTTCGGGGGAATTGCCGCATTCCTGCTGGGGTGTGCGGTATTGGCGCGGCATGTCCGCCGCCGCGGGCCACAAGGCAGCGCGGCCCGGGCGGCGCTGGCCTCGTGGGAGGAGGCCTACCGGATCACGTCGCGCGAGGCGTACGTGGAAGTCCAGGAGCAGTCGCGGCGCAAGCTGCCGATGCTGTCGCCGGACCGGCATTGGCAGCCGCTCGCCCTGGCCGGGGAGGCCCGGCGGACGGCCGCCGGCCGTCCGCGGGCGCGGCGCGGGCGGTGGGGGATCAGGCTTCGTCGAACCAGGCGAACGCGCTGATCCGCCAGCCGTCCGGGGTGCGGACGTACTGGATCGTCTTGGTGCCGCCGCCCTCGTAGGGCGCGCCGTCGAGCAGGCCCGACTTGCGGTACTCCAGGAACCGCGTGGCCAGATCGCCGACGACCTCGGTGCGCGCCGTCGTCTCCCGTTCGGAGAACTCCACCAGCCGTCCTTCGGACAGCAGCTTCTCGCGCGGCCCGACGAACTCGTCGACGCTCAGCACCGTGAATTCCGGGCGCGTGACGACGACCACGCCCTTCGGCAGCATCAGGCGGCGCACCCGGGCGACGTCGGCGGGCTTGCCGCCGCGGTTGTCGAACGCGCCGAAGAAGTCGGCGGTGAGGGCGTCGAGTGCGGCGATGTCCGGGGCGGTGTCCGGGATCGTGCTCGGGGTGGCGTCCGGGTGGGAGTTCGGCATGCCGGCGACTCTAAGCCGTGTCCGGCCGCCTCGGCTCAGCCCGGGAGGAGGATCCCCGCCGTGGTCGCTTCGATCGTCCGGCTGATGGTCTTGTTGTAGGCGCCGCCCACGAGGCGTCGGCCCTGGTGCCGGAGGTAACGCCCGTAATGGGCATCGACCAGGACCGATTCGCCGATGGCGGCGAACCGGCGCGGGGGCATGCGTTCGGCGACGATGTGCCGCATCGCGTCGTCGGTGGCGGGCACGACGAGGAAGGCCGGTGCCAGGACTCCGGTTTGGAGGCCCAGGGGGAGCCCGGGTTTGTGCTTGGACGCATAGTGCAGCACGGCATGGGTGTACGCGGCGGTGTCCGCGTACTGCGGATGCGTCGCGTGTCCGATGGCGGTGAAGACGTGCATGGACGTCAGCGTCGGCCAGTGCATGACCCGCTTGTGGCCCACGTAGGTGGGCGTCGGGCCTATCTGCACCTGCTGGACGGTGAACCCGGTCTCGTGCAGCCGGGCGGCCAGGTGGCCGACGGTCTCCTCGGGCGTCACGGCAACTCCTCGGCGTCGACGACGTGGCGGCGCCTCATGGTGTCAGCCCGGCGGAGCGCCGGCCTACCCAGCCTCGTGCCGGGCCCGACCGGCTACCAGAGTTCGTCGATGTACGCGTCGGTGCCCACAATCGTCGGGATGAACGGTGCCGCGAGCGCGACCGTCGCCAGCCCGGACGCGGTCAGTGCCTCGGCGAAGGCGGTGTAGCGGTCCCAGCAGTCCAGCGGATCGCTCTCGACGAAGTGCAGGTGCAGGCTGCGACGTTCGTCGGCGGCCTGCGGACCCGGGACGAAGTCCGGCTTCGTCTCGTCGAGTTGCACGGTGTCCCAGGACGAGACCGAGGCGATCGGCGAGCCGGCCAGCCAGCCGGGCAGGTAGTCCTCGAACCACGCCTCCAGCTGCTCCGGGTCGACACCGGGTGCGCGCTCGACCCACAGCGCGACCATGCCCGCGTAGCGGCGGTCGAGGGCGAGTTCGACCGGCACCGGGTCGGGGTCGCGGTAGGCGCGCCAGATGTGGCGGTAGGCGCCGGTGTTGTAGTGCGTGCGGGGCCCGAAGCCGCGGTCGGCGGCGTACAGGGCGTGGACCTGCGGGGTCGCCCAGTCGAGCCAGTTGTCGTACTCGCCGTCGAGGATGTAGTAGACGCAGCCGTACGAGGCCTGGTCGCGGGTGAAGCCGAGCGCGGGCTTGTCGGGCAGCCGTGCGTCCTTGTGCCGACGGGTGGCGACCCAGCGGCTGCCGGCGACGGTGGACGCGCCGATCATGCAGCCCGCGTAGTAGTGGTCCCGCTCGTACCAGCGGTTGTACGCGAACTCGTGCCCGCGGTGCGGATCGGTCAGCACCCACAGCAGGGCGCCGACCCGGATCGGTTCGTCGGCTTGGCGGTACAGACGTCCGGGTTCGAAGGCGAGCGGAGCGGCATAGCGGTCTTCGGCGGGCACAGGGCCTCCTCGGTCCGGTGGCGGCGGTGTTCGGCGACGCTAGCTTGACGGGCCGTCGGGTTCAAGGTCGATCATTCGGATATTCGAATCTTCGGGACGGGATTTGGAACGGCCAGTGAGACTGTGGCGTGGTCGCGGGAGAGGGGCGGCGCGCTTGTGACCCACGCCGCACCCGCGGCCGGGCAACGCCATCGGATGGTCAAGAGTTGCTGTCGTTCTGCCCCGGACTTCGTCGGAGGGGTGCAATCCGGCCAGGAGGAGGGGAAACCCGGGCGTACCGTCGGCGCGTGTCCGCGTACGACGTGCCCCCTTTCACCCCGGTCCGAGTCCTCACCGAGTGGACGTTCGACCCTCTGACCGCCGTGCTGGTGATCGGCCTCGGCGCGGCTTACCTGACCGGCGTGCGGAAACTGCGCGCCCGCGGGGAAGCCTGGCCGCGGACCCGCACGGTGCACTTCGTCGGACTGGGACTGGGCACGTGGGCGCTGACCACGATGTCGTGCCTCGGGGTGTACCAGGACGTGCTGTTCTGGGCGCGGGCGGTGCAGAACATGCTGCTGCTCATGGTCGTGCCGCTGTTCCTGGCGGAAGGCGCGCCGCTGACCCTGCTGCGCGCTTTCCTGCCCCGACCGGCGGTGGCGCGGCTCGGCCGCATCCGCCGCGGCAAGGCGGCGGCGGCCCTGACGTTCCCGCTGCTGCCGTCGGCGGTGTTCGTGCTGACCCCGTTCGTGCTCTACCTGACGGGCTGGTACCCGGCGACGCTGCACGGCGGCATTGCCCCGCACCTGACCCGGCTCCTGCTGGTGGCGATCGGGAGCGTGTACTTCTGGACACGCGTCCAGGTCGACCCGGTGCCGCGCCGGTATCCCCACCTGGTGTCGATGTGGCTGACCTTCGCCGAGGTGATCTTCGACGGTGCACTCGGTCTGTACGTGATGCTCGGCCACCAGGAGATCGCCTGGGGCCACTACCAAGCGGTCCGCCCTTGGGGCCCGTCGCCGCACCAGGACCAGGTCTGGGGCGGCGGCGCGCTGTGGTTCACCGGCGACCTGGCGGGGCTGCCGTTCCTGGCCATCCTGCTGGTCCGCATGATCCGCGAAGACGAACGCCGCGCCCACCGCATCGACCGCGAACTCGACGCCCAAGCCGCGGCCCGGAAAGCGGAATCCGCCGTGGCCCGCGCGGAAGCGGGCTTGGCCCCCTCGGACCCGGCGGACGAGGGCCCGGAGATGATGCGGCCGTGGTGGGAGACGGACCCGCGCTTCGCGGGTCGCTACGGGCCGGTTTCGGAGCGGTGAGGGGGAGCCGACGAGGTCGTGAGCGCGCCGGGACGCCGCCGCCGCGCCGGGGCTGTCGGCGTGCCGTTACCGCGCGTCGTCCCCGGTCTCTTGCCCTCGACGGTCCTCCGCGCCCCAGCCAGGTCGGTAGCGGGCCGCGTCCCGCTCCAAGCGTGCGGTGAGTTCGGGCGACGGGTCCAACAGCACGGTGTTGAACGCGACGTGTCCGCCGTCCCAGGCGGGATCGCGACCGAAAGCCTGCCCCCGCACGCGGCCTACATGCCGCAGGATCCGCAGCATCGTGTCCAGATCGACGGGCTCGTCGGCGAGCAGGGCGTCCGGGTGCGCGATGACGACCAGGTACTTGTCGGCGGGCAACCAGGTCAGGTCGCGGAGGCAATCCGTGAACGCGTTCCAGTTCCAGCCGAAGTAGACGGGGAAGCGGAAGCCGGTGTTGAACCGCTCGAACACGGAGTGCGTTGTGGTCATCCGCCGCGCGTCGAACCGTGCGACGAAACACGGTGCGCCGGAGGGCGGAAGCGCCTCGGCGAGCGTGGTTGCGGTGCCGTCGGCCACGTGTAGGTACGGGGGATCAGGGCTCCACAAGGCGGCATAGTCGGTCACGGGCAACTCCTACCACCTCTGGACGCAGCGATGCGCGACGCGACTTGGGGCCGCGACCCGCGACCGTTACCCGGGCGCGGCGATGTTCGACCCATCACCGCGCCGCCGCCCGGTTCCCGTGTCCCACACCGGCCGCTTCGCCCATCCCGGTCGGCGGGCCGGCGCGCCGACTTTCGGCTCCCGCCGCGCACGCGCCCGGCCGTCGACGCCCTCGCGGCGTGCGCTCCCGCCGCGTCGGCCGAGCCCCACCGCGCCGCCGCCGTCATACTCCCGCCCTCGTCGGCCCCTACCGCCGCATCCCTGGCAGGTCCACCTCCCCCTCGACCGCCTTCTCCACGTCCGTCTCCCTCTCCTCGTCCAGGAAGCCGCCCGACTGGTGGTGCCACAGCTTGGCGTAGGTGCCGTCGTGGGCGAGGAGTTCCGTGTGGCTGCCCTGCTCGACGATGGTGCCCTGGTCGAGGACGACCAGGCGGTCCATATTGGCGACCGTGCTGAGGCGGTGGGCGATGACGAAGGCGGTGCGGTCCTGCATCAGGTGCCACAGGGCGTCCTGGACGAGGGTTTCGCTCTCCGAGTCGAGGGCGCTGGTCGCCTCGTCGAGCAGGAGGATCGGGGCGTCGCGGAGGATCGCCCGGGCCAGGGCCACGCGTTGGCGTTGGCCGCCGGAGAGCTTGACGCCGCGTTCGCCGACCAGGGTGTCGAAGCCCTCCGGCAGGGTGTCGGCGAACTCCGTGACGTGGGCCGCCTCGGCGGCCTGCCGGATCTCCTTCTCGGTGGCGTCGGGCCGGGCGAAGGCGATGTTCTCGCGCAGCGTCCGGTGGAACATCGCCGGGTCCTGCGGGACGTAGGCGAACAGGCTCCGCAGGTCCGCCTGCCGCAGTGCGGTGATGTCCTGGCCGCCGATCAGGATCCGGCCCTGGTCCACGTCCATGAACCGGAGCAGCAGGCGGGTCAGCGTGCTCTTCCCGCCGCCGGAGCGCCCGACCAGGCCCAGCTTCGTGCCGCTCGGCACGTCGAGGTCCAGGCCGCGGAACAGCGGCGGCGCGCCCGCGTAGCCGAATGTCACATCGCAGAACCGCACGTCCGCGCCGGTGTTGCGCAGCGGTTCCGGGGCCGGCGGGTCCACGACCGTGGGTGATTCGAGGAGGAGTTCGGTGAACTGCGCGGCCTCGGTCAGCGAGCTTTCCAGCCGCCGGTAGACCTGGTTGAAGTCGAACATGATGCGCGTCGCGTTGCCGAAGTACGTGAACGCCACGATGGTCCCCTGCACGCCGAGCCCCCCGGCCCACACGACCGCGACCAGCAGCCCGAGCGAGTTGGTGAGCACGGACATCGGCGCGATGATCGTGTCGATCCGCAGGTTGCTGTAGTCCCACGACCGCAGCGCGAGCCGGCGGCTGTCCGAGACCCGCGAGCGGTGCTCGGCGGCTTCCTTCTCCTGAGCGCCGAATGCCCGGACGGTGTCCATGTTGGACAGGCTGTCCGCGACGTGTCCGGACACCCGGGCATACGCCGCCTCGCGCGCGTCGACCAGCTTCTGCCGGCGCCGGATCAGCGGCGCGACGACGAAGCCGGTCAGGGCGATCATCCCGACGAGGACGACCACCAGGATCGGGTTGTAGATCCCCAGCACCACGGACGCGAAGATCAGCGGCACGATGTTCGCGACCACGGAGAACGACAGGGTGTCGATGAACTCCTCGTACCGCGAAGCGAAGCCGAGCACCCGCTTGGTGAGCGAGCCCGCGTAGTTGCCGTGGAAGAACGCCGCGTCCTTGGCCAGCAGCGCGTCCATGCCGACGAGGTTCAACTGCTCGATGCCGCGCGCGTCCGCGCGGTTGAGGCAGTGCACGCCGACCCGCCAGATGCCCTCGGCGAGCAGGCACACGGCGAAGTAGGCCAGCACGTAACCGAGTACGGCGGTGGAGCCGGCGGCGATGTGGCCGATGGCGGCGGCGACGAGCAGTGGGCCGACGTAGAACAGCAGGACGTTGCCCAGCGCGGGCAGCAGCAGCGCGGGGAACGAGTAGCGGCGGCTGCGGAGTATCTCGCGGCCGTAGAACTGTAAGGCGAGCTTCACGGACGTCTTGTGGCGTGCCGGGTTCGACGACTCGGAGCCGGCTTCCCCGGGTGCGGGCGCGGGCATGGATCCCCCCCTTGTGCGGTGGGTTGGTTGGCGGTGGATCCATGCTGCCGCAGCGGTTGGACGGGGCGCGATTGATTAATGCCCGAGATTGAGCCAAGTGGGTGGTGGTCGGGAGAAGTTCACTGGTGGGGACAGTCGTTGAGAGTCAAAGCGCCCCCATGAATGGCTGAAGCCTGCCGACACTTCCCCACTTCACTACTCTTCTAGTACTTTGGGGAACCGAGGGAATCCATCGCCGATCCACCGGGAGGTGCGACGCGTGTTCCGCCTGGACGCCGGGTCCGGAGTTCCGATCTACCGGCAGCTCATGCAGCAAGTCCGGCAGGAAGTCCTGCTGGGCAGACTTTCCCCGGGTGACCGGCTGCCGACGGTCAAGGAGATCGTCGACGCGCTCGCGGTCAACCCCAACACCGTGGCCAAGGCGTACCGCGAGCTGGAGCACGAAGGCGTGGTCTACAGCCGCCAGGGCAAAGGCACCTTCGTCGCCGACACGTCCGCGACGCTGCCGCTCGACGCGCCGCCCGCGCTGCTCGCCGGGCTGACCCGCTGGGTGCGCAAAGCCCGCGCGGAGGGCCTGACGTCCGACCAAATGCGGGCGCTGCTGGCCGAAGCCCTCGACGAGCCGGATGCGGAAGCGGATCCGGAGCCGGGCAACGCCCGCCGCGCCGCCCGATCGCCGCGCCGCATCGGAGGTGTCGCATGAACGATCGGCCTCCGGAAGCAGACTGGGCTCTGGAAAGCGACGCCCTCGGCTACCGCTACCGCCGCGGCGCCTGGGCGCTCCGCGACTGCGCCCTCCGCATCCCGCGCGGGGCCATCACCGCACTCGTCGGCCCCAACGGCGCGGGCAAAACCACCCTGCTCCACCTGTTCGCCGCCCTCGCCCGCCCGACCGAGGGCAGCGTGCGGATCACCGGGGCGAACCCCGAACTCCGCCTCGAAAGACTCGGATTCGTGCCGCAGGACGCTCCTCTGTGGTCCGGGTTCCGGGTCGCGGACGCGCTGGAAGCCGGGCGGCGCATGAACCCCCGCTGGGACGCCGGATTAGCCGCGGCCCGCATCGCCGACCTGGCGATCCCGCCGCGCGCCCGCATCGGCACGCTGTCCGGCGGCCAACGCGCCCAAGTCGCGCTCACGCTCGTCCTCGCCAAGCGGCCGGACGTGCTGCTCCTCGACGAACCCCTGGCCAACCTCGACCCGTTGGCCCGCCGCGCGTTCCTCGGCTCGGTCTTCGACGCCTGCGCGGACACCGGCGCCACCGTGGTCTTCTCCTCCCACGTCATCGCCGAACTCGAACGCATCTGCGACCACTTGGTCGTCCTGTCGGGCGGACGCGTCCGCCTCGCGGGCGACATCGACGACCTACGCGCCGAACACCGCATCGTCTCCGGCCCCGCCGGCCGCCCCGACCTGCCGGGCACGGTCAGCCGTACCGACACCGCCGGGCGCCGCACCGCACTCGTGCGCGGCACCACCGGACTCCGCCCCGGCCCCGGCCTCGACGACGCCGAACCCACCTTCGACGAACTCGTCATGGGATACCTGACCGCATCCCGCCCCGGCAGCGGCCACCCCGCCCACCCCGACGACGGCACGCCCTGCGACGACACGGCGGAGGTGTCCGCATGAACTGGCTGATCTGGCGGCAGCACCGGGCCCAGCTCGGGTGGACGCTCGCCCTGTTCGCCGCCGCCTGCGCCGCGATGCTGTGGACCGGACAGGCCGCACACCACGACCTGGGTGCGCTGCGTGCGCTGTGCACTGGCGGCGGCGGCGACCGCGAATGGATGTGTTCGGACGGCGGCACCAAGCACTTCGTCGACACCTACGACTACGCGATTCCAGCCTTCGAAATCGGCGTCCCCGCGCTCGCCGTCGTGGCCGGAGCGCTCCTCGGAGCACCTTTGGTGGCCAGGGAGTTCGAGCAGCGCACGCACCTGGTCGCGTGGACCCAGTCGGTCCCGCGCCGCCGCTGGTACGCGACCAAAGTCCTCGCCCTCGCCGCCCCGTTGGCGGTCGTCGGCGGAAGCGCCGGGACGGTGGCCTACCGCATCCGCCGGCCGCTCCAGGACGGCGGGCTGTTCACGTCGCGCTGGATCTGGTTCCCGGTGATCGGACCGGCCCCGGCGGCGGCCGCGCTGCTGGCTTTCGCCCTCGCGGTCGCCGCCGGGGCCTGGCTCAAGCGCACCCTGGCCGCCGTCGGCGTGGCGCTGGCCGGGTCGCTCGCCGTGATCCTGGCCTGCGGCCAGTGGCTCGCGTCGTTCCGGTCCGGGCCCGCCGACGGCGGCCCGTTCTGGCTGTGCGAGGCCGCCTACACGGGAATCCTGGTCGCCGTCGCGGCCCTGGCACTGGTCGCGGGCTGGTACGGGACCCGGGCCCGCGGCGCAGCCCTACGTCTTGGTCGGTCCTGACGGCCCCGATTCCGGCGGAGGAGGCGGTGCGTCGCCCGGCGGAGGTTGATCGGCCGCCTCGTCGCGCTGGCGAGGCGGGGCGGTCCGCGCCTCCGCCGCGTCGCGGCGTTGGCTCGCCCGCCATTCGGTGGACGACCCGATCTGCGCGTAGTGGGTGTGCCGACGCCGGAGCGCGGCTCCCGCGCCCATCAGGCCGAGCGCCAGCATGAAGATCAGGGCCAGCGCGAGCCCGGATATGAAGATCGCGACCCCGTTCAGCGTCGCAATGTGGTTGCCGAACATCGACACCGAGTACTCGGGCGTGCCGGACCAGTTCTCCGTGATGAGCAGCGCAGTGAACGCACTGGTTGCCATCAGCAGCAGGAGTCCCAGCAGCAACATCGGAAGACCTCCTCGGAGCGGAAGTTCCCCCGTTGTGCGCCTGCCCGGTTCCGCCGCCGCCTAACACGCGAGCGTCTTCGGTCGACCCGCGACCGACCCGAGCCCGACCCGCCACCGACCCGAGCCCGACCCGGGACCGCCGCGACACGACCGGCCGTCGACCGGGAATCCGGATGACCCGATGCCCGCATGCCGTTAAGATCGCCGGAACACCAGCGTGAGGAGACCGACCGTGGCGGGTGACGACGACATCTCCGGGTGAGACCCGGAGCTGACGGCCGTCGGCGGATGCCCAGGGGCATCGCCGTGGCCATCTCGTCGTTCCTTTTTCCGCCCGGTTTCCGGGGCCGTAGGCCGATGCCCGCCCCGCCGCACACCCAAGGTTCTTTGCGATGTCCGACGCTTCCGTCATCTGCTCGGCCCTGTCGTTCTCGTGGCCCGACGACACCCCCGTCTTCACCGACCTGACCTGCGCCATCGGCGGCGGCCGCACCGGCCTGGTCGCCCCCAACGGCGCCGGCAAGAGTACGCTGCTCCGGCTGATCGCCGGGGAACTGCGGCCCACCGCCGGATCCGTGCAGGTCGCCGGCACCCTCGGCTACCTCCCGCAGGACCTCCCGCTCACCGCCGGCCGCACCGTCGCCGAAGTCCTCGGCGTCGACGCGGTCATCCGCGCGATCGACGCCGTCGAATCCGGCGACGTGGCGGACGAGCACTTCGCGGCCATCGGCGACGACTGGGACATCGAGGACCGCACCCGCGCCGAACTCGACCGCCTCGGCCTCGGCCACCTCGCCCTCGACCGCGTCCTCGGCACACTCAGCGGCGGCCAGATCGTGTCCCTCGGCCTCGCCGCCCAACTCCTCAAGCGCCCCGACGTGCTGCTCCTCGACGAGCCCACCAACAACCTCGACACGGACGCCCGGCACAAGCTGTACGACGTCCTCTCCGCGTGGAACGGCTGCCTCGTCGTGGTCAGCCACGACCGCGCCCTCCTCGACCGCATGGACCGCATCGCCGAACTCGACCGCGGTGAACTCCGCCTCTACGGAGGCAACTTCACCGCATACGAAGAAGCCGTGCAGATCGCCCAGGAAGCCGCGGAGAAGAACGTCCGCAACGCCGAACAGGAACTCAAGCGCGAGAAACGCGAAATGCAGCAGGCCCGCGAACGCGCCGAACGCCGCGCGAGCAACGCCGCCCGCAACCTCAAGAACGCCGGCCTGCCGCGCATCTTCGCCGGAAACATGAAGCGCGGCGCCCAGGAAGCCGCAGGCCGTGCCGGGCAGATGCACGGCAGCCGGGTCGGCGAAGCCCAGGCCCGCCTCGACGAAGCCGGCCGCGCCCTCCGCGACGACCAGCGGATCACCCTCGACCTGCCGGACACCGAGGTCCCGGCCGGCCGCACCGTCTTCCTCGGCGAAGGCCTCCAGGTCCGGCACCACGGCCGACCGCTGTTCGCGGGCAACGGCGCCGACCTGGCGATCCGCGGCCCGGAACGCATCGCCTTGACCGGGCCCAACGGCGTCGGCAAAACCACCCTGCTGCGCCTGGTGCACGGCGACCTCGCGGCCGACGACGGCACGGTCAAGCGCGCCGACGGCCGGATCGCGTACCTGTCCCAGCGCCTCGACCTGCTCGACGCCGACCGCACCGTGGCCGAGAACTTCGCCGCGTTCGCGCCCGACCGGACCGACGCGGACCGGATGAACCTGCTCGCCCGATTCCTCTTCCGCGGCGCCCGCGCCCACCTCCCGGTCGGCGTGCTGTCCGGCGGCGAGCGGCTGCGCGCCACCCTGGCCTGCGTGCTCTGCGCCGAACCGGCACCGCAGCTCCTGCTGCTCGACGAGCCCACCAACAACCTCGACCTGGTCAGCGTCGGCCAGCTGGAAGGCGCCCTCGCGTCCTACCGCGGCGCGTTCGTCGTGGTCAGCCACGACGAACGCTTCCTCACCGCCATCGGCGTCGACCGCTGGCTGCGGCTGGCCGACGGCGAGATCCGTGAAGTGGCCGCGCCGGAGGTGTGAGCCGGGTGGCGCGCGCCCCAGTCCGGACACGGCCCAGACACGGCCCGGACACCCCCCGGCCCGGGGGGCCTACATCCCGGGCGCGCGCCACACCGGGAACCACCGGGACAGGTCCGTCTCGATCCGCAGATCGTCGGCCAGCGCCGCCTTCACCTGCAATTCCAAGGCGTTGTCCCGCTTGTCGCCGGGCAGCGGCGCGAACGGATAGAAAGTGCCGCGCTTGTAGAGGTACACCAGCGCCAGCGCCCGGTCGCGCGCGTCCCGGAACGCGATCAGGGAGCACAGCAGCTGCGGGCCGAACCCGGTCTCCTCGAGTCCGGCGTTCACCGCGTGCAGGTCGTTGACCAGGGCGGCGACGTCGTCGGGCGGGCGGCGTAGGACCAGCCAGGAGTAGCCGTAGCCGTCCCGGCGGAGGTCGACCGGGGGAGCCTCCGGGGCGTCGTCGCCGAGGCTGTCCGGATGCGGCAGGCGCGCGTCCAGCAGGGCGCGGACGTCGTCCACCACGTTTTGGAACGCCTCGCCCTCGGTGCTGGAGAAGCACACCGCGGCATCGCCGGTCGGCACGAACCCGGCCGCCGCCTCCAACGTGATCGCCGCCGACGGCAGCCCGAACAGCCGGTCCAGATCCGGCTTGACCTGTTTGGTCCGCCCCAACACCGTGTCCCAGAAAGCCACCGGCCACCTCGCGAGTTCCGTCGCCTGCATTGCCTGCACTGCCTGCATTGCCCCTGCATCGCCAGCATCGTTTTGCGTGTCAGACGCCCTTGCCCAGCCGCTCCGAGATGTCCGCGAGCGCGGCAAGTCGCTTCTCCAGGCTCGGGTGCGTGGACAGCAGGTTCGACAGCGTGGTCCCGGCGCTGAGCGCGGGCGTGAAGAAGAACGCGTTGAATGCCTGCGCGGTCCGCAGATCCTCCGTCGGGATCCGCGCCATCTCGCCGCTGACCTTGGTCAACGCGGACGCCAGCGCGGACGGCTTCGCGGTCAGCATCGCCGCCGCCCGGTCCGCGGCCAGCTCGCGGTAGCGGGACAGTGCCCGGATGAGCAGGAAACTGATCGCGTACACGGCCGCCGAGACACCCATCACCATGGCGAACAGCACGGCGGTGTTCTGGTCGCGCCGTCCGCGCCCGCCGAACAACTGCGAGTAGAACGCGAACCGGACCATCAGCCCGGCGATCACGCCCAGGAACGACGCGATGGTGATCACCGCGACGTCCCGGTGCGCGACATGCGACAGCTCGTGTGCGAGGACGCCTTCCATCTCCTCGGTGTCGAGCCGCCGCTGCAGGCCCCGGGTCACGCACACCACCGCGTGATTGGCGTTCCGCCCGGTCGCAAACGCGTTCGGCAGATCCATGTTCGACACCGCGACTTCCGGTTTCGGCATGTCGGCCGCGGCGCACAGCCGGTCGACCACCCCGTGCAGCTCCGGTTCCTCTTCCGGGGACACGATCCGGCCGTGCATGGCGTACATCGCGATGCGGTCGGAGAACCAGAACTGCGCGACCAGCAGCGCGGCCACCACCAGGACGATCAGCACGACGGATCGGAGCAGCACGATCAGTGCCGCGATGAACCCGACATAGAGCAGGCCCAGCAGAAACATCGTGAGCAGCATGCGACCGGTCAGCCCCCGGTCCGGCGCGAACCGACTGCGCATCGCCATCACCTCGGGATCGGATGTCCTGATCCCATGGTGCGCGCCCGGAGGGCAAAACGGGCCTCCCGGGCGCGCGGGATTTCGGCACGCTGTGCGCCGATGCCGTCACCCCGGGTGGCCGGGGTCAGGACTGCTCGGGCATGCTCGCCTTCGCGGCCGATGCGGCGGCGTCCGTGATGCTGTCGCGGTACATGCCGAGCTTGGGATCGGCGATACGCGTCCCTGCGGGCAGCGGGAAGTTGAGCGTGTCGGCGGCAGGCATGTTCCCCGGGTCGGCGAGGACGTCGACCTCGTCGATGCCGGTCGCCGTGCCGGTGGCGGCGTTGCCCGGGTTGAGGTCGAGCACCGCGTAGGCGCTCTTGCCGACGCGCAGCGCGTGCAGCGGACCGCCCATGCCGTCCGGCACCTTCGGCTTGACGATCTTGCCGTTGCCGGCGTCCTTCTTGCTGTCGAGTTCGACGTACGGGATCAGCGACAGGCCGCACGCCTTCGTGCTGGTGTTCCGCACCCGGATCACCCGCTGGGTGGGCGCCTCGGGTCGCGGCTCGAAGGTGATGGAGAGCTGTTCCTTGGTGCACGGGTGGTCGAGGGCGTACGCGTCCGAGTCGGCCGCGCCGCCGCCGGGCACCGCACCGCCCGCCGGCTTCGAGGCCGCGCCGGGGGACGCGGATGCGCCGCCGCCCGGCTGTCCGGACCCGTCGGACGCGGAGGGCGCCGCCGGGGCCGCGGCGGGCACGGACGCCGACGGCGAACCGGCGGTGGACTTCCCCGAATCATCGGAATTGCAGGCGGTCAGCGCGAACAGCGCACTTGCCGCGAGACATGCCGAAAGCGGCACGGAGCGGTGGAACGACATGCGGGATCACCTTCGTGGGGGGACGTTGCGGTGACGATCACCGATCAGGACAACCGGAACGCCCGTTCGGTTCCGCCCGGCGGACCGGCGCCGCCTCCGCCGTGGTCCGGCCCGAGGCCCGCGCGAAAAACCTGATGCGCATCCCTCACCTTCGTGCTGCGGTCCTCCCTAGACTCCCGGGGGTCCATTCGGAATCTTGCGGAAGGGAAGAAAGGTTTTGACTGCGTTGCGTACGCATCGGCACGGAGGCCAGGGGCACCAGGGGCGGGTCCGCTGGGCGGCCCTTCTGACGAGTGTGGTCTTCGGGTTCGCGGTGCTCGGCACCGGGGCCGCTGCCGCGGCTCCCGCCGAGAGCACGGCGGTTGCCGCATCGGCTGTGTCGCCGGGGGGTGCCGCACCGGCATCGGCTGCACAGGCCGCGGGAGCGTCCGACCAGCTCAAGGCCGGGGGCGCCAAGTCGAACGTGTCGAACTCCGACACGGTCAAGTCGGAGACCAAGTCCGACAAGGACAAGGCGGGCAAGAGCAAATCGGACAAGAGCAAGAAGAAGAAAAAGAAGAAGAAGTCCTGGTTCAAGAAGCTGGGGATCTTCGCGGTCCTGCTGGTCATCGTGCTGATCGTGGTGGTCGTGGGGGTGATCTGGCTGATCGTCAGGGCGGTCAGGAACTGAAGCAGTTCCGACGGGAACGATCGGGTCGGCCCGTAGACAGGTGGGCCGACCGGCCAAGCGGCCGGCCGGGGAAAGCGGATATCCCGTTTCCCCGGCCGGCCGTTTGTGCGTCACGGCTTGACGGGGAGAGGGCGTGACGGAGTGATGGAGTGATGGAGTGATGGTTCGACGGGGTGACCGTCGTGACCGCCTCAGACGACCGGCGCGCTGCCGAGCGAGGTCTCCCAGCGCGCCGCAATCTCCGCGGCGTTCGCGCGGTGTTCGGCGGCGGTGTCGGTACGGCCGAGGAGATCGGCGAGGTCCGCGAGGGTGGCCGCGACCGGGCGCATCGCCAGCGTGAAGCCGGAGGACGGGGGAGGGGCGTCGCGGTACGGCAGGAGGATGTCGTACAGCTCCGCGGCGCCGTCGGTGTGCCCGATCGCGGACATCGCGGTCGCCCGGTAGGTGGCGAACATCCGGAACAGGAAGTCCGTTTGGATCGGCCCGGCGGTGCGGAGCAGTGCGCGGGCCTCGTCGGTGTGACCGGCGGCGGCCAGGCAGGCGGTCAGCAGGTCGTTGACGAACGGGCCGTACTGGGAATGGAGTTCGCGGGCGCGCGGCAGGACCTCCGCGAGCCGGCCTTGGCCCGCGGCGATCGCCGCGAGGGCGAGGTCCAGGAACCCTTCGGCGTGCGGGGAGCCTTGCCGGGCCATGCCCGCCGACGCTTCCCGGTAGAGCGCTTCGGCTTCGTCGAGCCGTCCGGCGATGTGCGCGAGGGTGGCCTGCGCACAGTCGGCCACCGCGGTCGGCCCCGGCATGCGGTGTGCCCGGGCCAGGTCGGCGCACGCGTCGACCAGCCGCCGGGCTTCCGGCACGTCGCCGAGGACGGCGACGGCGGACGCTTGTTCGAACAGGCCGTACCACAGGTGCACCGGCAGGTCGTGGTCGGTGGCGAGCGTGACGAGGTCCGCGGAGAGCCGGAGTTGCTCGTCGGCTTCGCGGTCGACGTCGTGCTCGCGCAGAATCGCGGCCAGGGCCTGGGCGTGCAGCGAGGCGTCGGCCAAGTCGGCGGCGAGCGCCAGTGCTTCGCGGGCGGCGGCGCGCACCGTGGGGTCGCGGAGGTCGGAGAGTTCGGCGGCGTACGCGAGGAGGAGTCGGCAGCGGACCTCGGGTCCGGGGGCCGCCGCGGAGTCGTCGAGCAGGCGGCGCAGTTGGGTGAGGACGGGGGTGTCGACCATGCCGTAGGGGCGGGTCTGCCACGGCGTGGGCTCGGACCACGCCGTGAAGGCCGCGATGAGCAGGTCGTCGCGTCCGGCGGTGAGCGCGTGGTCGATCGCGGCGTGGCGGGTGGCGCGGGCGTCCATGATGGCGCCCGCGCGGAGCTGGGCTTGGAGTAGGCGGCCGAGGAGATCGGAGCGCTCGTCGGGAGTGCCGCCGGTCCCGGGCTGCCGGTCGAACGCGGCCAAGGCGTGCGCGAGTTGGGAAGCCGCGACGTCGTACGCGTAGCGGCTTTCGGCGAGTGCGGCGGCGCGCAGGCAGTAGTCCAGCGCGCGGGCCGCGGTCGCGGGCGCGACGGAACGCGCGAAGTGGTGGGCGAGCGCGGTGACGTCGGAAGAGCCGAGCGCTTCGAGGCTCGCCGCGATGCGGGCGTGCATACGGGTCGCCCGCAGGCGGCTCACGTCGGCGAGCAGCGTGTCGCGGACCAGCGCGTGGACGAACCGGACGCGCCCGGACGTGGGTTCGGTGAGCAGCCCGGCGATGATCCCGGCTTCGAGGGCGGCGAACACGGCGTCTTCGTCGACGTCGGCGGCATGCGCGACCACGTCGACGTCGGACTCCCGGCCGACCGCCGCCGCGAGCCGCAGGACCGCGACGGCCTGATCCGGTAGCCGGGCGAGGCGGCGGCGGAGCACGTCCCGGACCCCGTCGGGAACATCGGACAGAGCGACGAGCGCGCCTTCGCCGACCAGCAGTTGCGCGCTCTCGCGGACGTAGAACGGGTTGCCGCCGGTGCGTTCGGCCAATGCGGCGACGGTCGCCGCGTCGACCGGCGGGGCTCCGGCGGCCCGCGCGATCTCGGCGACGGTGCCCGCCACGGCCTCGGCCGGGAGCCCGGGGAGCGCGACGCGGACCGGGGACGTGCGGGCGAGCGCGGCGAGGGCGTCCGCGAGGCGGGCGTCGGCCTCGTCGGGGCGGTACGCGGCCACGACGAAGATCCGGGTGCCGGACGGCAGTTCGGTGAGGGTGGTGAGGAGCGCGAGGGTTTCCGCGTCGGCCCAGTGCAGGTCGTCGAGGAAGAGTGCCACCGGGTGTCGGTCCGCGGCGGCGGTGAGCCAGGCGAGGACGGCGCGGTGGAGGTGGAAGCGGCCGGCGGGTGCGTCGCCGTGGGGGATACCGGCCGAGGGGGCGGGGTGGGCTGCGGTGTTGACCTCGGCTGGGGCTTCCGCCGGAGCGTCGGCGGCGGCCTCGCCGAGTAGGGGCGCGAGGATCGGGGCCAGCTGGGCGGGCGGAGGGGATACGGCGGCGATCGTCCGGAGCGCCTCGACCCACGGCCATGCCGGGGGAGCGCCTTCGGCGTCGGTGGTTCGGCCGACGGCCACGAGCCAGTCGGGGTTCGCTTCGTCCGCGGCCAGGTGCGCGCCGAGTCGGCGGAGCACGGCGGACTTGCCGAGGCCGGCTTCCCCGGTGAGGAGAGCGAAGCCGGGGCCCGCGGCGAGGGCGCGGTCGGCAGCCGCGGCGAAGTTCCGGAGTTCGGTGTCGCGGCCCAGGAAGACGGCCGGGGGAGAGGCCTGGGGTGTCCGGTCGGGAGGGGCGGCTTGTGGCTCGGTGCTGGTGCGGACTGGGTCGGGCAGGGCGGGGCCGGCGGCCGGGCCGGGGCTGTCGGATCGGGGAGTGATGTTCCGTGGCGGTCGAGAGTGCTCCGGACCCGCGGCACTCCCCGCCGACGTGGCCGAGCGCAGCACCCCCGCGTCCTGCGTCAGCACCGCCTCCTCCAGCGCCGCCAACGCGGGCCCCGGGTCCAATCCGACCTCGTCCGCGAGCACCGCACGGGCGCGGCGCAGCGTCGCCAGGGAGTCCGCCTGGCGGCCGGCCGCCCACAGCGCCAGTGCGTGCAGCCGCCAGCCTTCCTCCCGCAACGGCTCGTCCCGGGTGAGGATCTCCGCATCGGCGACGGACAGCGCGGCGTTGCCCCCGCGCAGCTGCGCGGCCACCCGCAACTCGCGGGCCACGACCCGCAGCTCGGCGAGCCGCAGGACTTCGGCCGCAGCCCACGGGTCGTCGGCGAACTCCGCGTACGCCGGTCCCTGCCACAGCTCCAGCGCCTCGGTGAGCTGCCGCTGTGCCGCGTGCGGGTCGGTTTCGTGTGCGGCGCGGGCTTCGTCGAGCAGACGTTCGAAGCGCCACGCGTCGACGGCGCCGTCGGGGAGCTGGAGGGCGTACCCGGGCGGCGAGCTGACCAGCAGCTTGGCCGGGGTGCGCGGGGCGCGTCCGGGTTCGAGCAGACGGCGCAGATTGGACACGTACGCCTGAAGCGACGTCACCGCCTGCGCGGGCGCGGCCTCTTGCCACAGATCGTCGACGAGCCGGTCGACCGACACGACCTGCCCGCGCGCCGCGACGAGCCGCGCGAGCACGGCACGCTGACGGCGGCCGCCGAGCGGCACGGCTTCCCCGCCCCGCTCCGCGGCGCAGGACCCGAGCACGCGTATGCAGATCATCGTGCGGTCATGCTACGCAGCGGGAGCGGCGCGGCCGGTGCCGGCTGCGTTCCGTGGACGTGTGCGCCGTCGACTCGCCCGCGCTCCGGACCTACCGGCGTTCCCCACGGGTGTTGTGGCCCGGTCCCGGGGCGTGTGCGAGCGTCCAAGTCCGCCCTCCAAGCGGCTTCCAAGTCCCTTCCATGCGCCCCCGGCCACGCTTCATGCCATGGAAAACACCAACGCCGCCAAGGCGCAGCAGACCACCATCGCCAACGACACCATCGGCACCATCGACACCCACGGGATGACCGTCATCCACCGGGGCCTCCGCCGCGAATCGCGTCTCCTCGCCCAACTGATCTCCGAGGTCGCCCCCGGCGACACCGCCCGTGCCGCGGTCCTGGCCGCCCACCTGCGCGACTATCTGATGGGCCTGCACAACCACCACCACGGCGAAGACGAGCACCTGTGGCCCGCGCTGCTGTCCCGCGTCGACCTGGAGACCGACCTCGTGCTGCGCATGGAGGCCCAGCACGAACGGATCGCCGAGTCGATGACCCGCGCCGAGGCCGCACTGCCGGCATGGGAGTCGGGCGCCGGCGAAGACGCCCGCGACGCCCTCGTGGCCGCGCTGGTCGACCACCGCGCCGTCCTCGTCGCCCACCTGGACGACGAAGAGACCGAACTCCTGCCCCTCGCCGCCCGCCTGGTCACCCAGCGCGAGTGGGACGCCATGGGCGAGCACTTCCAGAACGCCACGCCCAAGCCCAAGCTGCTCCTGTTCCTCGGCATCACCCTTGAGGAGGCCACCCCGGAAGAGCGCGCGGCCATGCTCGGCGGCCTGCCGTGGTTCGCCCGGGGCCTCTGGTACGCGATCGGGCGGCCGCAGTACACGCGGCACATGCGCGCGGTTCGCGGTGCGGCCTGAGCCTGGCGGAGGCCGGTGGGCGGTCGGCTGCATCGCCGGCCTTGTCCGCCCGCGGACCAACCGCACCCCCTCCCTGGAGTACGGCTCCGGGCCGCGGCTGCCCGCTCTTCCGCGTGTCCGGCGCGCGTGCGACACTCCGGCCCATGCTCGGTGTCGTCGACCTGCCCACCTACCTCGTGGGCCTTGTGCTGATCATCCTGCTCCCGGGGCCGAACTCGCTGTATGTGCTGTCGGTGGCTGCCCGCCGCGGCGTGCGGTCCGGCTACACCGCCGCCGCGGGCGTGTGGTGCGGCGACACGGTGCTGATGACGCTGTCCGCGGCGGGTGCGGCGTCGCTGCTCAAGGCCAACGACGTGCTGTTCTCCATCGTCAAGTACGCGGGTGCGGGCTACCTGAGCTGGCTGGCTTTCGGCATGCTGCGGGCGGCGTGGGGAATGTGGCGGACGCGGCGGGAGCGGCTGGAGGAGGCGGCGTCGGCGTCTCCGGAAGCGGTGGACGCGGCGGAGCGGCCCTTCCGGCGGGCGCTCGTGATCAGCCTGGTCAACCCCAAGGCGATCCTGTTCTTCGTCGCGTTCTTCGTGCAGTTCGTCGACCCCGGGTACGCGTATCCGGCGTTCTCGTTCGTCGTGCTGGGGGCGTTCGCGCAGCTGGCCAGTGCGCTGTACCTCAGCCTGCTGATCTTCAGCGGCACGAAGCTCGCCGCGGCCTTCCGGCGCCGCCGGCAGATGTCGGCGTGTGCGACGTCGGCGGTCGGGGCGCTGTTCCTGGGCTTCGCGGTGAAGCTGTCGCTGGCCGGCGCCTGACACCCGCCGACGGTCGCGCTGCTGTGAGCGGATCTGCCGAGGGCAGATCTGCTTGAGCCGCGTTTCCGCCGCGGCGCAGGGTGGAGGGCATGAGCGACGACTCGAAAGCCCCGCTGTTCCACCCGCAAGCGCGGCGCGAACTGTACGCGCAGCGCGTCCTCGTCCTCGACGGCCCGCTCGACGACGACAACGGCACGCTGCTGGCGACCCAGCTGATCACGCTGGCGGCCGAGGACCCGAGCGCCGACATCGCGCTGTGGATCCACTCCCCGGGCGGTTCGGTCCCGGCGATGCTGGCGATCCGCGACACGATGCGGCTGGTGCCGTGCGACGTGTCCACGCTGGTGCTGGGGATCGCGTACAGCGCCGGTCAGTTCCTGCTGTCCTCCGGAACCCCCGGCAAGCGCCGGGCCATGCCGCACGCCCGGGTGCTCATGCACCAGGGCTCGGCGGGCATCGCCGGGACCGCCGTCGACATCGAACTCCAGGCCAACGACCTGCGGCACACCCGCGACACCGTCCTCCGCCTGATCGCCGAAGACACCGGCCAGCCCATCGACCGCGTCTTCGAAGACTCACTGCACGACCGGTGGTACACCGCCCGGGAAGCCCTCGAGTACGGCTTCGTCGACGGCATCGTCGAGTCGTTCGCGGAGATCGCCCCGCGCGGCTCGCGACGCATCGGACCGGACGCGGGATTCCAGGCAGTTCAGCCGAACGAGGGCACTCAGACAAACGAGGCCACCCAGACAGGAGCGGCGCGATGAGCACGTACACGATCCCGAACGTCATCACCCGCAACTCGCGCGGCGAACGCATCATGGACGTCTACTCGCACCTGCTCGCTGAGCGCGTCATCTACCTCGGCACGGGCATCGACGCGGGCGTCGCCAACGCGCTGGTCGCACAACTGCTGTTCCTGGAAGCCGACAACCACGAGCAGGACATCCAGTTCTACATCAACTGCGAGGGCGGCGACCCGAGCGCGATGCTGGCTGTGTACGACACGATGCGCTACGTCCGCTCCGAGATCGCCACCACCTGCGTCGGCCAAGCCGTCGCCGTCGGAGCGGTCCTCCTCGCCGCCGGCGCCCCCGGCAAGCGCGCCATCCTGCCGCACGCCCGGGTGGTCCTCCACCAGCCGGCCGCCCAGGGCCGCGGCGCGATCCCGGACCTGATCCTCCAGGCCGACGAGGTCGTCCGGGTGCGGTCCGACATCGAGAACATCCTGTCCCGACACACCGGCCAGACCACGGCGGACCTCCGCGCGGACACGGACCACGACCGGGTGTTCACGGCGGCGGGGGCGAAGGACTACGGGTTGGTGGATGTGGTGATCGAGGAGAGGTGAGGGGATGGCCGCGGGGGGGTGACGGGTTGTCCACAGGGCGGCGCGGGAGCGGTGGCAGGATGACGGTTTCGAAGCGGACGCCCGTGTTCTTCGCGTCCTCCTGGATGCCGTGGCAGCGAAGCTCGAAGAAGGCGAACGGCCCTACGCAGCCGCGCCGGCACTCGCCGGCCGCCCGGAACTCGCCTCGGAGGAGGTGGCAAGACTCGGGACGCTTCGCGGGGCCTCCGCCCGCCTTCGCCGCGGGCCGGCCTTGCGGCGCGACACCCGCACCGAGTCGCCCACTGATCACACTCGTACGGCACCGGTCTCGTGAACGAATCCACCTGCGTGCACGCCGACGTCCGTGTCGCAAGTCGGCTGCGGGGATTCTGCTGCAGGCGGATAAGCGGTGGTGGGGGGCGCAACGCGGCCTAGCATGAGGCATGGCCGACTTCGCCGCAGACATCGCCACCGCGCCCGAGACGGTTGCCGCCGAGCAGGCTGTGCCGGACAAGGCCGTCCCGCGCGCGCCCGTTGCCGACCCCCGCCCGGCCGCCGCGCCGAGATTCCCCACCCGTGTCATCCGCCCTGCCGCGCCCGCGCGGGAGCCGCTGTGGCGGCACGCGCTCGGCGAGCAGTTCCGTGCGCTGCGCCACCAGCGCGGCGAGACGCTCGCGGAGACCGCGGCGCGTGCCGGGGTGTCGCCGCAGTACCTCTCCGAGGTGGAACGCGGCATCAAGGAGCCGTCGAGCGAAATGATCGCCGCGGTCGGCGGTGCCCTCGGCGTCGGCCTCGTCGACCTCACCCTCGCCGTGGCCGACCGCGTCCGCCGGACTTACCCGACGGCTCAGGCAAGCGCCGCGGTGGGCCGGACGGCGTTCGCGCTGGCGGTCTGACGCCCGCACGCGGCACCCGACGGGCCGACACCCGGCAACCAAGCCGAGCGGCCGCGGTTCGTGACGCACCGCGTCCGAGCCGCGGCCCCGGCATGCCGGCGCCGGGAAGCCGGGGCACCGGCTTCGTCCAACGGACCCATGACCCGCCGACCGCCGGGGGCTTCGACGAGGCCCGTCCCGACACCATCGGCCGACTGCCCGCGGTGCTCCACGACACCGCGCCGGACGCCTTCGCCCACGCCACGGCCACCGGCTACCTGTGGACTGCCCCGGCCCTCGCCGCCGGCGGCCTCGCTCTCCTTCTCAAGCCGTCCGGCCGAACCGGGACACCATCGGAGACCCCGACCCCGCCACCCGGGAGAACGTCCTCGCCGTCTGAGCGACCCGGCGCCGGGGCCCACGGACGCCTTCGACTTCCAAGGCTCCGCGCCGCACGTCGACCGCGCCGCACCCGCCCGCGCATGACACCACCGGCCCGGCTCACCGCCCGCCGCTGCTTCACCGCGGCGAACCGATTCCCCGGATCTCGCGTGTACCTCCACGGGGCCGTTCCGGGGTGGCGCGGCCGGGGGTTTGACTGGCACGTGGCCTCGTGCGCGGCAGCTGATGTGCGGTGCGAACGGGCCTGGGTGAGGGGGCAAGGATGGCGTTTCCGAGCGGGAATCCGTTCGCCGAAGGGGCCGAGGCCGCCGAGGAGGCGGGTGGCGAGGTTCCCGGCCAGGGGCTGCGGGATATTGCGGAAGGCGCGGACGATGCGCTTGATATCGCCGACTCGGTGGACTCGTCGGGCGCCTGCGACAGCTGCAACGGCGGTTGCGACGGCTGTGGTGACGGGTGTGACGGCGGCAGTTGCGACTGTCTCACCGCGATGACGTGGCGGCTCGCCGTGATCGCCGTGGTGTGTCTGCTGGCGCCCGGCCGCCGCGGGGTGCGCGACCGGTTGCTGCGGGCGGTGCACCGGTACCGCGCCGAGGTCAGTCCGAAGCGGGCGCCGTGCTGCCGCTACACGCCGACCTGTTCGACGTACGCCGTCGCGGCGCTGGAACGTCACGGCGCCGCCAAGGGCACCTACCTGACGGCCCGTCGCTTGCGCGGTTGCCGCCCGGGCGGGAAGCGCGGCCACGACCCGGTGCCCGAGTAGCCGCGTCCCTTCAGCTCGCACCGCCTTCCGGCTACAGTCCCCGCCGGAGGTGCCCATGATCGACACGGCCCCGCGTACGTTCGTCCTGGTCCACGGGGGCGGCCACGGAGGCTGGTGCTGGCAGCGCCTGGCCCGGGAGCTGCGGGCGCGCGGGCACGACGTGTGGACGCCCACGCTGACCGGCTTCGGCGAGCGCCGGCACCTCGGCGGACCGGACACGCCGTTCGCCACGTTCGTCACCGACATCGCGCACGTCCTCGACCACGAGGACCTGCACGACATCGTGCTCGTCGGGCACAGCATGGGCGGTGTCGTCGTCCCGCGCGTCGCCGAGGTCGCGCGCGAGCGCATCGGGCGCGTCGTGTGGCTGGCCGCCGTGGTGGCGAACGACGGCGAGACGCTGCTCGACGCCGTCCCGCAGACTCCGGAGGTCGCCCGCGCGGTCACCATCGAGCCGGACGGCACAGCCCGCACCGACCACCGGCTCATGGCCGAAGTCCTCATGCCGGAAGGCACCGACGAGGACCGCGCGTGGGTCACCGCACGCCACTGCGCCTACCCGCCCGCCGCGCTGGTCGAGCCGGGACGCCTGTCCGCGTTCCGCGCGCTGGACATCCCCGCTTCCTACATCGCCGCGACCGCCGACGCCGCGATCCCCCTCGCCTTGGCCCGCACCTTCGCCGCGCGCCTCCCCGACGCCCGCTATGCCGAAGTCGATGCCGGACACGACCTGATGATCACCCGGCCGCGCGCCACCGCGGACGCGCTGGAAACGGTATGCGCCGAAGCCGAAGCCGAAGCGAACGCCGACACCGACACCGCCTGAGCATCCGAGCCGTCGGTGGCGGAGCCGCACATCACGGCCCCGCCACCGGCCCGCCCGCCCGCTAGGACCCCACCCCGGCGCGCGACGCGGAATCCGCCCCGCGGACCCCCGGCGCCGACGCCACATGCTGCGCCGGTCCCCGCATGAACATCGCCACCACCAAGGCCACGGCCGCGCAGGCCGCCGCCGACAAGAACGCCCACATGAACGCGCCGTCGGTGTACACCGCCTGGTGTGTCCGCGGGTCCGCCCGCAGGACGTCGTGGGCGAGGATCGCGCCGGTCACCGGCACCGCGACACCGCTGCCGAGGCTGCGGGCCACGCCCAGGACGCTGGTGCTGACCGCGGTCTGCTCCGGCGGCACCGCGTCGACCACGAGCTGCGCGGTCGACAGCGGCGACAGTGCGAAGCCGATGCCGTAGATGGCGCTCCACAGGCAGATCTGCCACGTGTGCGACGGGAACAGCGCCAGCAGCGTCATGCTCACCGCGAAGGACGCCATCGCCAGCCGCAGCGTGGCCCGCGGCCCGTACCGGCGCACCAGCAGGCCGCCGACCAGGCCGAGGACGATGGCGACCAGCGCGTACGGCAGCTGATAGGTCGCCACCTCCCACGCCGTCAGCCCGAACCCGTAGGTGATGCCGGGCTGCCGCGGCGTCTCCAGCATCAACGCGCTCAAGTACGCGTACGCCGACAGCACGAAACTGCCCAGCACCGTCACGACCAGCGTCGGCCCGAGCGCCCGCCCGAACATCACCCGCACGTCGAACAGCGGGTCCTCGATCCGCAGCGCCCGCACCCCGAACAGCGCCAGCAGCACCGCGCCGCCCAGGTAGCACACCACCGCGCGGCCGGACGTCCAGCCCCACACGGTGCCCTGGCTCACCACCAACAGCAGCAACCCGACGCCGCCGCCGACCAGCACCGCGCCGATCAGGTCGAGCCGTCTCCGCACCCGCACCGCGGATTCGGGGACCGCCCACAGGAACAGCGGGGCGACGGCGCCGACATAGATCAGCCCGAACCAGAACACGCTGCGGAACCCGAAGTGGTCGATGAGCGTCCCGCCGACGAACGGGCCGATCACCGCCGACAGCCCGAGCCCCGCGGACAGCACGCCCAGGCCGATCGGCACGTTCCGGGCCGGCAGCAGGTCGCGGACCAGGCCGTACGCGATCCCGGTCACCGCGAGGAACGTCCCCTGCAGCGCCCGGCCGACCAGCAGCCACGTCAGCGAGTCGGCCAGCGCGCAGATCAGCGACCCGGCGGCGAACACCGCGACGAGCACGGTCAGGACGCGCTTCTTGCCGAACATGTCGGCGAGTTTCCCGATGAGCGACTCGGTCGCCACGCCGACCAGGCTCACGATGGTCAGCGCCCACGCCACGTCGGTGGTGTGGAACACCGGGATCATGAACCGGACCGCCGGATACACCATGGTCAGTTCGAGCGCGGCGACCATCGACAGCAGCATGATCGGCGCCAGCACAAGGCCGACGCGGAACGGCGACAGCGCCGGTCCGGCAGGGGTCGCGGTGGTCATGGTCTGGCCTCGCTTTCGGACGTGCCCGCGGCCTGCGCGGCGGAGACGGGGGACACCGCGCCCGGAGCACGGCGGAGCAGCAGATGGCCGGCCGCGGCGTGCACGGTCCAGCCCGGCGGGACGACGACGGTGGATTCGGCGCCGCGGATCACCGCGGGGCCGGACACGTTGGGGGAGCCGAGTCCGGCGATCCGGTCCCACGTCCACACGGCGGTGGCCGTCCAGCCGCCCGCGGCCGTGAAGAACGCGGGCCGCACGACGGCGGATTCGGCGCCCGCGGTCGGCCGGGGCAGGTCGGCGTCCGCAGCTTCGAACGCGGCTTCGGAACCGGCTCGGGACTCGGCCTCCGACCCGGACCCGGATCCGGACGCGGCCCCGGAGCCCGCCTCGACGGCAGGGCCCGTCGCCGAGGTGACCCGGATCCGGAAGGTGACCAGCTCGACCGGCGCGTGCGGGGCGACCCCGTACGCCGCTTCGTGCGCGGCGCGGAAGTGCGCGGCGAGCGTCTCCGCGTCCGGCACCGCGGCGCCGTCCGGCAGCGGGACGGCGAGCTGGTGCGACTGGCCGAGGTAGCGCATGTCCAGCGATGCCCGTTCGGTGCCCGCCCCGGCCGGGAGGCCGAGTTCGGTGCGGCACGCCGCGGCCAGGCCGGCCAGCACTCCGGCGGCGCGGGCGGCGGTGTCGGGCGTGTCGAGGCGCATCGGCAGCGTGCGGACACGTTCGACGCCGGGTGTCGCGGCGGCGAGTCCGTGTGCGGCCATCACGCCCGCGCCACGCGGCACGAGGATTTCGGTGATGCCGAACATCGCGGCCAGGTCCGCGGCGTGCATCGCCCCCGCGCCGCCGAACGCGACGATTGGGAACTCCCGCGGATCCAGGCCGCGTTGCACGGTCACCAGGCGGATCGCGGTGGCCATGTGGGCGATGGCGACGGCGCGTATTGCCTGCGCCGCCTCGGCGGTCGGCAGTCCGAGTGGATCGCCGACGGCTTCCCGGACGGCCTTCTCGGCGGCCGCCAGGTCGAGCCGGACGCCGCCCGCGAGTTCCTCGCCGCCGAACAGCCCCAGCACGGCGTTCGCGTCGGTGACCGTTGCCGCGGTGCCGCCCGCGCCGTAGCACGCGGGCCCGGGATGCGCGCCCGCGGACCGCGGGCCGACGCGCAGCGCGCCGCCCTCGTCGACCCACGCGATGCTGCCGCCGCCCGCGCCGACCTCGGACAGGTCCACGACCGGGCCCTTGACCGGCAGGCCGGTTCCGGCGCGGGACGTGCCGAAGCTGCCCTTGCCGCCGACCTGGAAGTCGTAGGTGATGCCCGGCCGCCCGTCCCGGACGATGCCTGCCTTCGCGGTCGTGCCGCCCATGTCGAACGAGATCGCCCGGCCCCCGGCGTGCCGCCGGGCGACCCGGGCCGCGGCGGCGATGCCGGCCGCGCCGCCCGACTCGACGGTGCGCACGGGGGTCGCGGCGGCCGCGGACGCGGCCATCACGTCGCCCGCCGAGTCCATCACCCGGATCCCGCAGCGCACGCCCAGGTCGGCGAGTGCGTCGGCGAGGCGGTCGAGGTAGCCGGTCATCACGGGGCCGACGTAGGCGCTGAGCAGCGTCGTCATCGCCCGCTCGTACTCGCGTACTTCCGGCCACACCCGGGACGACAGCGCGAGGTAGGCGTCCGGCAGCGCGCGGCCGAGTGCCGTGGCCAGCCGCTCTTCGTGGTCCGGCCGCGCCCAGGAGTGCAGCAGGCACACCGCGACCGCGTCCGGGCGCAGCGCGGCGACCCGGGCGGCGGCGGCTTCGGCCGCGGCGGGGGTGAGCGGTCGCCGGATCCCGCCGTCGGCGGTGGCGCGCTCCGGGACCTCGACGACCCAGCCCGGCGGGATCGGGGCGGCCGGCGGACGGAAGTCCAGGTCGTAGCGGTCTTCTTCGACCCGGGCCTCGCGGCCGAGCCGGAACAGGTCGCCGAACCCCTCCGTGGTGACGAACGCGACGCGCACACCTCGCTGTTCGAGGATCACGTTGGTCGCCAGCGTCGTCCCGTGCACGACGGCCGTGACGTCGGACGGCGCGATACGGGCCCGGCTCAGCGCCTCGGCGATGCCCCGGCACACGCCGACCGCGGGGTCGTCGGGGGTGGTCAGCACTTTGGACGTGACGGTCGGCGCGCCGGGCACGGACAGCACCGTGTCGGTGAACGTGCCGCCGACGTCCACGCCGATCACGGCGCCGCCGGTGGCGGGGGTGGATTCAGGCATGGGGAGTTCCGTTCGTGCCGAAGGTCGTGCCGGAGCCGGAGCCGGAGCCGGTGGCGGAGGCAGTGGCAGTGGCAGTGGCAGTGGGAGTACGCGCGGCACGCAGCTGCCGCGTGGCCTCCGCGTCGACGCTGCCCGCCGGGTCGAGGACGACGCCGTAGTGGGCGTAAGCCGCGCTCGGTGTCACGCGGCCGCGCAGCACGTCGGCGGCCACCGCGTCGGGATCGCGGGTATAGGGGTCGCCCAGTCCGCCGCCTCCCGAGGTGCCGACGACGAACACGTCGCCGGGGTGCAGCGCGATATCCGTCTGCTTGGGCGCGAGCGCGACGGTGGTGGCGTCCGCGCGCCGCAGTTCGTGGCGGCCGGGCCCGCCCGCTCCGCCGCCGTCGCGGCCCGCGGGCGGCGCGGACATGCGGTCGCCGCGGACCGTGAGCCGGGCCGGGGCGGTCACTTCCACGGCGAGCTCGGTGCCGAGGCCGCCGCGGGTGCGGCCGGGGCCGCCCGAGTCGGCGCGCAGCCGCGCATGCCGGAACAGCAGGGGGTGCCCGGCCTCGAGGGGTTCGAGCTGCGGGACGACGGAACGGCCGCCGAGGAAGTAGGCGCCGGTGGCGTCCGGCCCGTCGGAAGCGGTGCGTGCGCCGATGCCGCCGAACTCGTACAGCAGGCTGACCCACGGGTTGCCGCCGTCCGCGCTCGCGAGGGCGTAGACGTGCACCAGGCCGCTCGCCGCGACCGCGCGCTGCGGGTGCGCGTGGGAGAGCGCGGACAGGATGGCCTCGATCACCGCCGCGACGGTCACCACGCGTCCGCCGCAGGCCGCGGGCGGCGCCGGGTCGACGAGGGTGCCCGGCGCGAGGCGGATGTCGAGGGGACGCAGGCATCCCTCGTTCATCGGGATGTCCCCGGCGAGGAAGCAGCGCACCGCGAACAGCACGCCGGACAGCGTCTGCGAGCGGGAGGAGTTGATGGCGCCGCGGGCCTGCGCGGTGGTGGCCGTGAGATCGACCGTCAGGGTGTCGCCGCGGACTTCGACGGTGGCCGCGACGGTGTGCTCGCGGCCGGACTCCACGCCGTCGGTCTCGATCGTGTACGAGCCGTGCCAGACGCCGTCCGGCAGCGCGGCGATGCCCAGCCGGGTCCGCAGCGCGGCGTAGTCGCGCCAGCCGTCGGCGACGTCGGCGACGGTGTCCGCGCCGTGCCGCTCCATGAGTTCCTCGACGCGGGCGCCGAGGGTGCGGGTGCCCGCGACCAGGGCGTGGATGTCGCCCGCGACCTTGTCGGGGGTGCGGCTGTTGCGGGTGACGATGCGCCACACCGCGTCGACCGGTTCACCGGCCCGATAGAGCGCGACCGGCGGCAGCAGCAGGCCTTCGTGGAACGTGTCGGTGGCGGTCGCGGCAAGGCCGCCGGCCACGGCGCCGCCGACGTCCGCGACGTGGATCAGGGTGCCGGCGAAGAACACCGGCAAGGCCGAGCCGGGCGCGAACACCGGGCGCACGACGATCAGGTCGTTGGCGTGGATGCCGCCCCGGTAGGGGTCGTTGGTGACGTACACGTCGCCCGGCCGCATGTCCGCCGCCGGGATGTCCCGCAGGATCTCCGGCACCGTGCAGTGCAGGCTCGCCGAGTGCATGAGGCTCGTCGCCGACGACTGGGCGACGAGCGCACCGTCCGCGGACAGCAGCGCCGCGCACGCGTCGGCGCCCTCCTGGATGAACGTCGAGTGCGACGAACGCACGACCACGATGCTCGCCTCTTCGGCGGCCGCCGCCAGCGCGGAGCGGACCAGCTCCGTGGTGACGACGTCCGGGGCGGGACGGGCGGTGGGTGGCGGATCGAACACGGAGCGTCTCCCTCGGGGAAAAGCCGTCGGAAGGGCCTTCGGCGGCCCGGACAGCGGAAGGCGTCTCGCGCCATTGCGAAACTGGAATGATCTATTGCAATATTGGTTCGACGATAAGTGTGTGGCGTCACACGCACAAGAGGCGGCCGCTGCCGGCTGCCGACGCTTTGGCACGATGGGCCGACACGGGCCGCCTCCGACGGGACCGAGGGGACGCACGAGACCCGTGGGGTCGGCGGTGTCGGCGGGAAAGGACACGGGGTCATGAGCGAGACCGGCAAGACCGCGCCGCGAGCGGCCGACAAGACGCGCGAGTCCGGGCGGACCTCGCCGCCCACCGAGCGCACCGTCCGCATCCTCAACGCGCTTGCCGCCGCCGCGCCCGACGCCCTGGGCGTCTCCGAGATCGGCCGCCGCGTCGGACTCGCGCCGTCCACCTGCCTGGGCATCGTCAACGAACTCACCCGGGCCGGCTACCTGGTCCGCGAGCCGGGACCGCGCTACGGCCTCGGCCCCGCCGTCGCCCTCGTCGGCCGCGCCGCCGAACGCAGCCGCCCCGCCCTCGGCGCCGCCCGCGCCGCCATCGAACGCCTCGCCGCCGACCTCGGCCTGGTGTGCTCCGCGGCCGCGGTCGTCGGCGGCGACATCACCGTGCTCGCCCTGGCCGGGAACGGCGCGGGCAGCACGCCGCTGGTCGAGGTGGGAGCCCGCTACCCTTTCGCCGCCCCCGTCGGCGTCATGTTCGCCGCATGGGACACCGACGACGCGGTCGCCTCATGGCTCGACCGCGCTCCGCTGCCGCTGGGCGCCGACCGCATCGCCCGCATCCACGACGTCGTCGCCACCTGCCGCACCCAAGGCTGGCTCGCCGAACGCCTTACCGACGTCGAACAGAACCTGCACCGCTTCCTGCCCGAACTCGGCACGCACAGCGAAGGCGAACGCGGCCGCCGCGCCCTCGCCGAAGCCGCCGCGGTCTTCTCCCGCCGGGACTACCTCCCGGGCGACCTCGACGACGGCGCGGGTGCCGTCCACCCGGTCAGCACCGTCACCGCCCCGACGTTCACCGTCGAAGGCCGCCCCGACCTGCTGCTGTCCGCTTATGTCATGCGCGCTGATGCCACCGCCGCCGACATCCGCGCCATCGCCGCCCGCCTCCGCGGCGAGTGCGGCGCGATCACCGCCCTGCTCGGCGGACGCGACCCCTGGCACCCGGATATGCCTTAATCTTCTCGCAGTTGCGATCGGCGGTCTCCGTCGTTCTTGGGTGCGGTACTCCTCGGTACTTCTCGCATCTTCGGGGGCACGACACAGATGGCACGAACGCGCCACCGGGCGCGCGACATCGAACTCCGCATGCTGGTCTTCGCCGTGGCACTCTGCCTGTTCGGCTACGCCCTGGTGGGCTACGCGGTCGACGACCGCCTCCCCGGCGGCTTCTTCACCGTCGGCGGCGGCCTCGCCGTCCTGGCCGGCGTCGCGCACCTGGCGGTACGGAAGTTCGCCCCGTACGCCGACCCGCTCATCCTGCCCGTCACCACCGTGCTCAGCGGCCTCGGCCTGGTGCTCATCCACCGCCTCGACCTGTCCTACAAGGACACCTACAACTCGCCCCCGGCCGCGGGCGGGCAGGTGATGTGGACGGTCATCGGCGTCACCGCCTTCACGATCCTCCTCGCCGTGCTGCGCGACTACCGCCTCCTGCAGCGGTACGTCTACATCACCGCGCTCGTCGCGCTGGTGCTGCTGATGGCCCCGGCGTTCTTCCCCGGCGACACCTACGGCGCGAAGCGGTGGATCCGCGCGGGCGCATTGTCCTTCCAGCCCGGCGAGTTCGTGAAGATCATCATCACGGTGTTCTTCGCCGCCTACCTCACCATGCAGCGCGACGCACTCGCGTTGACCGGGCGCCGCATCTGGGGCATCCACCTGCCGCGCGGACGGCAACTCGGGCCGATCGTCACCGTGTGGGTGTTCAGCCTGCTCGTGCTGGTCTTCGAACGCGACCTCGGCACGTCGCTGATCTTCTTCGGCGTGTTCGTGGCCGTCCTCTACATCGCCACCGAACGCACGAGCTGGGTCCTCTTCGGCCTGCTCATGGCCGCCCTCGGCGCGGCAGTCGTCGGCAGCTACGAACCCCACGTGCACGGCCGCGTGGTGGCCTGGCTGCACCCGTTCGACTACTACCTGCCGCCCGGCCAACGCCCCGCCGGCCTGGTCTCCGACCAGGCGGCGCAGGCGCTGTTCAGCTTCGGCTCCGGCGGCATCCTCGGCACCGGCCTCGGCCGCGGGCATTCCGAACTCATCGCGTTCGCCGGGCGCAGCGACTTCATCATCACCGCCGTCGGCGAGGAACTCGGGCTCGCCGGGATGATGGCCGTACTGCTCCTCTACCTGCTGCTCGCGCAGCGTGGTCTGCGGACCGCGCTGGAGGCGGGCGACGCGTTCGGGAAGCTCCTCGCCGCGGGTCTCGCGTGCGCGCTGGTGTTCCAGGTGTTCGTGGTGGTCGGCGGCGTGACCGGGCTGATGCCGCTCACCGGCAAGGCGCTGCCGTTCCTCGCCCAGGGCGGGTCGTCGGTGGTGGCGAACTGGCTGGTGATGGCGCTGCTGGTACGGATCAGCGACGGCGCCCGCCGGCCCCAGCCCAAACCCGGGCCGGCGGGCGAGATCGTCAGGTCCCCAACGCCGTCCGCACCGCTTGGTACGCCGCTTCCCGGGCCTGCCGAGCGGCCTCCAGCGGCATGTTGAGGAAGCCGTGGAACATGCCCGGGTACACGCGCACATCGGTCGGGATCCCGGCGTCGGCGAGGCGCTGCCCGTAGGCGACGCATTCGTCGACGAGGGCATCGCATTCGCCGACCAGCAGGTGCACGGGCGGCAGTCCGCGCAGGTCCGGGGTCCGCAGCGGTGAGGCCAGCGGGTCGAACGCGTCGGCGGGGGTGCGCAGGTAGGACGTGTGGAACCAGTCCGCGGTCTCCTTGCGCATGTAGTAGCCGCCGTTGCCGTACGCCGCCTTCGATGCGGTCTCCGCGGCGAGATCCGTGCCGGGGAAGATCAGCAGCTGGTAGGCGATCTCCGGCCCGCCCCGGTCGCGGGCCTGGATGGCGGTGACCGCGGCGAGGTTGCCGCCCGCGCTGTCCCCGGCGACCGCCAGACGGGCGGTGTCCAGGCCGAGGCCGCGGCCGTGCGCGGCGACCCACGCGGTGGCCGCGTAGGTGTCGTCGACGGCGGCGGGGAAAGGGTGTTCGGGGGCGAGCCGGTAGTCGACGGAGACCACGGCGGCGCCGGTTCCGGCGGCGAGGCTTGCGCAGCTGTGGTCGTACAAGTCCAGGTCGCCGAGGCAGAAGCCGCCGCCGTGGAAGTAGACGATCACCGGGTGCGGTCCCTCGGTGTTTGGGCGGTAGAGCCGCGCGGGCAGGTCCCCGGCGGGCCCGGGTATGCGCAAGTCCTCGGCGCTCGCCGGAAGTTCGGCGGGCTTGCGGGCGCGCGCCGCGGCGGAGAGCCGGGCGCGGCCTTCCTCGTGCGGGATCGTGCCGAAAGCGGGGAACGAGGCTTCCAGCGCGGCGACGAGCGCGACGGCTTCCGGGGCCAGGGGACGGGGGAGGGGCGCGTCCGACAGCGACGCGCCGGCGGACTGCGGCGTGGCCGGCTCGGCTGCGGCGGGCTCGGACAGAGCGGGTTCAGGCAGGGCGGGCTCGGGCAGGGCGGGCTTGGGCGTGGGGCTCTCCTCCGGTGCCAGTTCCGACAGTGTCGCGCGCAGTTCCTCGAACGCCGCCAATTCTCCTGTGTAGTGCTGCTCCGCCCAGACCAGGATCGCCGACGCGTAGGCGTTCTCGCGTCCTGACGGGGCCGCCGCGCGCGAGCTGCGGATCTCGTCGACGAGCGCGCGGGTCGCGGCCTGGTGGGAGTCGATCAACTGGGCGACCCGGTCCGGGCCCGCCAGGTGACCGAGCCAGATCCGCAGGATCACCGGGTGCTTGAGCACGCCCGCCTCGACGTCGGCCTCGCGCAGCCATGCCGTCACCGCGTCGCGGCCGGCGTCGGTCAGCGTGTAGAGCCGCTTGTTGCGCAGGTCGTCGTTGGCGACGGGGGCGACCCGGTGCCGGACGTAGCCGCACGACTCCAGGCGGCGCAGTTCCGCGTACACCTGGCTGAGCGCCGGGCTCAGGTGGAAGAAGCGCAGGCTGTGGTCGGCCCACTTCTTCAGGTCGTACCCGCTCATTTCCCGGCCGCTCGACAGCAGGCCGAGAAGTGCCCAGCCGGTCACGGGAATTGATACGGCGTCACGTGAGGTGCCCATGGCTGCGGAACCTAGCAGAAGCCCTTGACATATTCATCCATGTCGTAATCCTGAGGAGGGTACTACTGATCGAAGTACTCGGCGGCGTAGCGCATCGCGCCGGAATCGGAGTCAGGCATGCTGTTCTCCATGGGCTTCGAAGCCCAGCTCGCCCACCCCACCCCCGAACGCGAACGCCAACTGATCCTCGACTGCGTCGACCAGGCGGTCTTCGCCGAAGAGATGGGCTTCGACCGGATCTGGGCACCCGAACACCATTCGCTCAAGTGGTACGCGCACATGAGCGCACCCGAGGTGTTCCTGACCTACGTGGCGGCCCGCACGTCCCGTATCCGGGTCGGGCACGGCGTCGTGCTCATGCCGTTCAAGTACAACCACCCGGTGCGGGTCGCCGAACGCGCCGCGATGCTCGACCTGCTGTCCGGCGGCCGCCTCGATCTGGGCGCGGGCCGCGGCGCGACCCGGCAGGAAATGACGCTGTGCGACGTCGACCCGGAGCGCACGTACCTCGAAGTCGAGGAATCGCTGCGGATGATCGCGCAGATGTGGCGCACCGACGCGTTCTCCTGGGACGGCGAACTCTCCATCGCCCCGCACCCGATCCTGCCGCGCCCGGTGCAACTCCCGCACCCGCCGCTGTTCATGGCGTGCAGCAAGGTCGACACCGTCCGGCTCGCCGCCGAATACGGCGTCGGCGCGCTGGTGCTCGGCTTCGACGGCATCGACGAAATCCGCGAGTACCACGACGCCTACCGCGAAGCCTGCGCCTCCCGCACCGGCGAACGCTTCGTGTCCGACCGGGTCAACGACCACTTCAGCGCCCTGCTCCCGACGATCGTGCTGGACGACGCCGAGGAGGCGTTCCGGATCGGCGCCCGCGGCCAGCGGTTCTTCGCCGAATCCCTCGCGCACTGGTACGGCGGCGGCCCGCCCCCGGCGCAGGACACCGAAGACGTCGACAACGTCGCCGAGATCGCCGCGGCCCGCGACCGGGTCGTCGCCAAGCTGCACGAGGCGAACGTCCCGGTCACCCCGAAGGCGCTGTCCACGTTCAACATCGACCACGCGTACGGCAGCGCCGACCACGCCGCGGGCTTCGTCGAACGGCTGCGCGACGTCGGCGTCGACGAGGTCATGCTGATGATCCAGATGGGCACCGTGCCGCAGGACGTGTGCATGGAGACCATCCGCCAGTGGGGCACCAAGATCATCCCGCGTTTCCGCTGAGCCGCCGCCCGCACCGGCAGATCCACCGGAGGAGGCACCCCATGCACGATCTGGTCATCCGCGGCGGCACCGTCGCCGACGGCACCGGCAACGCCGTCCGCACCGGGGACATCGCGGTCGACGGCGACCGCATCACGGCCGTCGGCGGCCGGGTGGACGCCGGACGCCGCGAACTCGACGCCGACGGACTCCTGGTCACGCCCGGCTTCGTCGACATCCACACGCACTACGACGCCCAGGCCACCTGGGACGCCCTGCTCACCTCGTCGTGCTGGCACGGCGTCACCACCGTCGTCACCGGGAACTGCGGCGTCGGCTTCGCACCCGTCCGCCCGGACCGGCGCGACTGGTTCGTCGAAGTCATGGAGTCCGTCGAAGACATCCCGGCCCCGGCACTGCGGGCCGCGCTGGCTTGGGACTGGGAGACTTTCCCGGAGTTCCTCGACGCGCTCGACCGGCTGCCGCACGCGCTCGACATCGCCGCACTGCTGCCGCACGCCGCACTGCGGGTATACGTGATGGGCGCCCGTGGCGCCGATCCCCATGCCGCTCCCCGCGCCGACGAACTCGGCGCAATGACGCAGCTGGTGCGGGAGGCCGCGGAGGCGGGCGCGGTCGGATTCGCGACGTCCCGGACCGAGCACCACCGCACGGGGGACGGCGGCCTGCTGCCGTGCCACGCCCTCCGCACCGACGAACTGGCCGCGGTCGCCGCCGGGTTGGTCCAAGCGGGCGGCGGCGTGCTGGAAGTCGGCAGCGACTTCCCGGACGGCGACCTGGAGGCCGAGTTCGCCGGCTACCGGCGCATCGCCGCCGAATCCGGGCTGCACATGACCATGCCGGTCGCGGAGAGCCCGAGCCGCCCGGGGGAGGGGCGGCGGCTGCTCGACCTCATCGAACAGGCCGCCGCCGACGGGGTCCCGGTCAGCGCGCAGGTGACCAGCAGGCCGATCGGCGCCGTGTTCGGCATGGACAGCCGACTGCACCCGTTTGCCGCGACGGCGGCGTGGCGCCGGGCCGGATCGGATCCGGCGGTGCTGCGGCGCGGCGACGTGCGGGCTGCGGTGCTCGGCGAAGCACGCGCCGCCGGGGCGGATCCGCGGCTCGGGTCGGTGTTCCGGATCGCCCACGCGGCGTCCGGATTCCCGGTGCCCGCGGACGCGTTGGGGGCCGAGGCGGCGGCCGCGGGTGCCGACCCGCTCGCGTTCCTGTACGACGCGCTGGTGGCAGGCGACGGAACCGCGCTGTTCTACCGGCCCGCGGTCAACTACGACGGCGGCGACGACCGATGGGTCGAGCGCATGCTGCGGTCGCCCCACGCCGTCCCCGGGCTCGGCGACGGCGGCGCGCACTGCTCGATGATCTCGGACATGTCCTCGCCGACGACGCTGCTGACCTACTGGGGACGCGACCGGCCCTCGGGCGCGCTGCTGCCGGTCCCGTGGCTGGTCAAACGCCAGACCGCGGATGCCGCCGACCTCGTCGGCCTCCACGACCGCGGCCGGCTCGCACCCGGAATGAAGGCCGACATCAACCTGATCGACTTCACACGGCTCCGCGCCCACGCCCCGGAAATGGCCGCGGACCTCCCGGCCGGCGGCCGGCGCCTGGTGCAACGGGCCGATGGATACCGGCACATGGTGGTGTCCGGCGAAGTCGCGTTCACCGACGGGGAGCACACGGGCGCCATGCCGGGCCGGGTGGTGCGCCGCACGTAGGGCGATATGGGGTGTGCTGCTGAGCCGTTCGGGTGGTTCGGCGGGCGATGCGCTTGGCGGCCCGCGCTGCGGATATGGCCACGTCATGCGAACTGCAACTGCCCTGCCCCTGATTCCGCTGCTCCTGCTCGCCGCCACACCCGCGACCGCGGCGACGGCGGCGCCCGGCCATGCCGGTGCGCCGCCGTGCGCACCCGAGGACTTGGCCGTCGAGGCCAACGAACTCCCGCCCATCGCCCAGGCCGTGGTCTTGGTGCACGTCACCAACACGAGCGACGCGGCGTGCACGGTCGACCGCTTCCCGACCGTGACGTTCGGCGACCTGGACGGCAGCGCCCGGCCGGAGCCGCCGGCGTCCAGCGTGCCGTACGCCATCAACGCGCACGGGGACATCTACGCCGCCGTGCGCACCGACGACGGCAGCGGCAACACCCGGTACGTCCCGACGCTGACCGTTTCCGCCGACCCCGCCCACCCGGGGACCACCTTCACGGCCGCCGAAATCGGCGCGCCCACGCCCGGGATCCCGGTGTACGACCCGATCACCACGTGGTGGTTCGGCACCCCGGACGACGCGATCGCGGCGCTGCCGCCGCGCTGATCCGCCGCGTCGGTTCCCGCTCGACCTGCGCCGGGACCCGCTCGCTCCCCGCAGTGCCGAGGCGGCCCCGTACTCCCGTCGGGGCCGCCTCTCACGCGTCGTGGAACACCAGCCCCAGTGTGCGCCGCCGCCCCGACCGCACCGTGCTGACGCCGTGCCGCACCGCGCCCGCCGACCAGCCGCGGACCGACCGCACCGGGCGGTCGCGGGTGGTGAACACCAGGCCGTGCCCCTGCGGCAGCACCGTCGCCGTGCCGCGCGACTGCGCGCGGGCCCGTTGTTCGAGCAGCAGGAACTCGCCGCCGGTGTAGTCCTCGCCCGGCACGTCGAGGCCGATCACCACTTGGAGCGGGAACACCAGGTCGCCGAACAGGTCGCGGTGCAGCGCGTTCCAGTCGCCGGGCCCGTAGCGCAGCAGGATCTGCGAGCCCTTGACCTGCCCGGCCTCGTGGCACATCGCCAGCCACGTCTCCAGGTCGTCCGGCCACGGCGCGGGACGCCCCAGCCGCGCGGCCCAGTCGCGGGCGACGGGCAGCAGCCGCGGATAGAACGCGCGGCGCAACGCGGCCACGGGTTCCGGGGCTGGGTCGGCGAAGTAGCGGTACTGGCCGGAGCCGAAGCGGTGCCGGGCCATGTCGACCGTGGAGCGGAACAGCTCGGTGCGGTCGTACCAGGCGGCCAGGTCGCGGCACTGCGCGGGCGTGAGGATCGGCGGTGTCAGGGCACAGCCGGCGGCGTCGAGTTCCGTGCCGAGAGCGGACCAGTCGGCGTCGGCCACGCGGCGGACGGCTCCGTCGAGGCCCGCCGCCGGTGGTGCGGGTGCCGCGGATGGTGCAGGGGTCACAGGTGCAGTGGTCATGAGTCCTCCGCTGCCCAAGCCTGCCGCGCGAGCGGCTTGCGAACCGGCGGAAATCGGACCTCGCGCTGGGCGTGGCCTACTCGGCGTGGCTGTTGCCGATCTCGACGCGCACCCCGTCCGGGTCCTCCAGGAAGACCAGCTCGTTGCGGCCCGCCGGCATGTCCACGATCGTCCGTGTGTGCTCCAGCACCCGGCCTCCGCACGCGACCAGGTGGGCGACGGTCGCCGTGACGTCGTCGGCGACGAAGGCGATGTGGGTGAGGCCCACGATGTTCCGCCGGTTCGACGGCCTGCCGTCCACCGCGGGCGAGCGGTAGTGGAGCAACTCGATGGTCATGCCTTCCTTGCGGATGAACTGCGCCGTGAGGTCGATCTCACCGGGCACCTCCAGGCCCTTGCCGTACTCGGTGCCGATCGGGTAGGTCGCGAACGGCTCGAAACCCAGACCGTCGCAGTAGAACCGCAGCGACGCGGCGAGGTCGGTCACACAGATGCCGAAGTGGCTCGTCTCGGTGCGTACCTGAGGCGCAGTCACGGGCTGGGGCATGGGCTGTCCTTTCCTCGACATGGTGGTACACATTTGCAACGCGGTGTTGCACTATGACTCCCGCAGGAAAGCACACACCCCCGGCATGCTCCAGAGGCATGTGCGAACTTTCGTGAGAGGCGGCACTTGTGACGGAACGTCAGTCACCGCCCACGGAGCGCGTGGTGCAGGTCCTCAACTTGTTCGCCGACCACCCCGACCGCCGCTGGACCCTCACCGGCGTCGCGGAGGCGCTCGGTCTGACCAAGGCGACCTGCCTGGGCATCCTCGGCGTGCTGACCGACGCGGGCTTCGCGACGCGTGACGACGCCAAGACGTACGGCCTCGGCCCGGCCCTCCTGCGCCTCGGCTGGGCCGCGGAGACCGGGCTCGCCTCGCTCGACGTCGTCCGGCCGCACATGGCCCGGCTCTACGACCGCGTCGGCATGCCGTGCGTGCTGGTGTCCGTGCACCAGGACCACCTCGTCGTGGTCGACCGCATCGGCCCCATCGGGCCCGCCGACCAGCGCGACCTGGTCGGCGACCGGTTCCCCTTCACGCCGCCGCTCGGCCTCGTCAACGTCGCGTGGGCCGACGACGCCACCGTCGACGCGTGGCTCGCCCGCACCCCGCTCGCCCCCATCGGCGTGGGCGAGGAGACCACCCGCGACCTCGTCCGGGCCGCCCGCGCGCACGGCTACCTGGTGGAACGCCGCGTCGGCGCGGCCGGGACGCCGAACGTCTTGCTCGCCAACCTGATCGGCTCCGACCTCCCGCCCGCGGTCGTCAAGGAACTCCTGGGCCACCTGCCGCCGACCGACTGGTCCGAGTACGTGCGCGAACTCCCCGCCGACGATGCCGCCGAAATCGACCTGTGGTGCGTATGCGCGCCCGTGTACGACCGGCGCGGGCACCAGCGCTACACGCTCACCCTGATGGGGGACACCACCCCGGTCCCGGCGGGCGAGATCCGCGCCCGGGCCGCCGAGCTGGTCGCGGCCGCGCAGGCCGCCTCGGCCTCCCTGGGCGCCCGGCCGAACTGACGCCACCGGCCTCTTCCGACTTCGCCGGATCCGCGACGACCAGAACCTGCGACGACCAGAACCTGCGACGACAAGAACCTGCGACGCAAAGGAGCACGCCCATGCCCGTCCCCACCAAAGAGCAACTGCTCACCTGGGCGGACCAGTACGTGGCCACGTGGAACGCCGGCGACAAGGCGGGCTTCGAAGCCAACTGGCGCGCCGTCGCCCCCGGCCACTTCCGCATGCTCGACCCGGTCGGCACGCCCGAGAAGGTCGGCTTCGAGGAATGCTGCCTGAACCCGTTCGACCTGTTCCAGCCGAAACTGCAGTTCCGCATCCAGCCCGGCACCCTGTTCGTCTGCGGCAACGAGGTCGCCTGGGTGATGGAGAACCACTTCACCACCGACGAAGGCCGCAAGACCGTGGTGCTCAGCATCGAGACCTACCGCTTCGAAGCCGACGGCTCCGCGGTGCTGCGTACCTTCTACGACGTGCCCGACCACGGCGACGGCGAACTCGGCGAGATCTTCCAGACGTACCTGCCCTGACCCGCCCTCGCCCCCGCACCAGCCTGCCCTGAACCACCGCTGCTCTGCACCACCCCTTGTCCTGACCACCGCTTGTCCCGACCCATCCCCGACTCATCCCCGGCGGCGCCCCGGCCGCCGTCCTCGGAGAACGGAGCGCCGCACCATGGCCCCTGTCGTCCCGTCCGGCCGTCTCGTCTACGGCATGCAACTGCCCGTCCAGACCAAGAGCAAGAGCACCGCCGAGCCGTGGGAGCGCGACGCCGGCGTCGACGCGATCGTCACCGTCGCCCAGCACGCCGAGAACACCGGCTTCTTCTACGTCGGCGTCTGCGACCACATCGGCGTCCCGGCCGGCCCGGAAGCCGACCACATGGGCACCACCTGGTACGACTGCGTCGCCACGCTCGGCATGCTCGCCGGGCTGACCAGCACCGTGCGGCTGGTCTCGAACGTCTTCATCCCCGCCTACCGGCACCCGCTCGCCACCGCGAAGTCGTTCATGACCCTCGACAACCTGTCGAACGGCCGCATCGTCCTCGGCGTCGGCGCCGGCCACCTGCGCGGCGAATTCGACGCGCTGGGCGTGCCGTTCGAGAAGCGCGGCGCGCTGACCGACGAGGCACTCGACGGCATCCGCGCCGCGTTCGACGCGGAGTTCCCCAAGCTGACCGGCGAGCGGTTCCGGGATGGCGGCATGGGCCTCGGCCCGCGGCCGGTGCAGCCCTCGATCCCGATCTGGATCGGCGGCAAGGCCCGCCCGGCGCTGCGCCGGGTCGCGCTGCGCGGTGACGGCTGGATCCCGCAGGCCACGCCCCGCGAGCAGATGACCGAGGACATCGCCTACATCCGCACGCTGCGCGAGGAGAACGGCCTGGCCGAGGCGCTGGACATCGGCTTCATCACCGAGCCCGTCCACGTCGGTACCCCGACCTGGGACCTCGGCGACGGCCCGGTGGTCAGCGGAAAGCCCGAGGAGATCGCCGAACGCATGCGCGAGATGGGCGAGATCGGCGTCAACCACCTCCAGGTCCGCTTCCGCAACCGGTCGCTGACCGAGCTGCAGGACCAGATGTCGGCATGGCACACCGAGGTCGCCCCGCTGCTGAACGACTGACGCGTGCACCGACGGTCGGAGCGTCGTCCCCGGTCCCGGAGGGCCGGGGACGACACCCCTAACGGAGTGCTTTGCTCCGTATCGGGTAGGGTTGCCTTGTGCCTCCCACCCGACGTCGCCCGGCTCCGCGGCAGGCCGAGGCCGACCGCAACGACCGCGAACTGCTGCGCGCCGCCCGCGAAGTGCTCGCCGAGGACGGCGCGCACGCGTCGGTCGCGGCCATCGCCGCCCGCGCCGGGGTCGGCATCGGCAGCCTGTACCGCCGCTATCCGACCAAGGACGACCTGTTCCGGCACCTGGTCGACCTGTCGCTCGACCACTGGATCGCCGTCCTGGAGGCAGCCGACGCGGAAGAGGACGCATGGACCGCGCTGTCGGTGTTCCTCACCCGCGGGCTGGAGTCCGACAGCAGCGGCTCGCTCGCCCCGATCGCCGGGACGGTCGAGATCACCCCGGCGATGCGCGCCAAGAACGACCGCAGCGAAGCGATGCTGACCGCGCTCGTCCAACGCGCCCACGACGCGGGCGTGCTGCGCCCGGACGTGTCCACCTCCGACATGTGGGCGCTCGTCGAGCAGCTCACTCCCGCGCCGATGATCGAACAACTGCGCAAACGCGGCCTCGCCGACCAGCTCCCGGCCGCGACTGCGGCCCGGCGGCGCGTCCTCGCGATCGTGCTGGACGGCCTGCGCGCCCCGGGCACCCCGCTGCCGGACGCGCCGCCGCCGAAGTCGGTGTTCGATCGGCGCTGGGAGACGGACTGAAGGGCTTCGGGCGCGGCTCGGGGCTTCGGCCGTCGGGCCGGGCGCCGCTTCAGACGTCGCGGAATCCGGCGAAGTACCCCGCGATCATGTCCTCGCTCCCGTGCCCCGCGGCATCGGCGCGCCGGAACCGGTCGCCCGCGGCCTCCGTGACGTCGACCGCGATACCCGCCTTCCGGGCGGCGTCGGCGATCAGCCGGGTGTCCTTCTCCGCGTTGCGCACCGTGAAGCTCGGGGTGAAGTCGCCCGCCCGCACCGCCGCCATCTTCGCCTGCAGGTAGCCGCTGTCCATCGGCCCGCCGGTCACCACCGCGGCGAAGTCCGCGGCGTCCACGCCCAGGCCCTCGGCGAGCGCGAGGACTTCGCCGACGACGGCGGTCAGCGCGATGGCGTAGTCGACGGTCACCAGCTTCAGCCGGGAGGCCGAGCCGACGTCCCCGGTGCGCACGGTCTTGCTGCCGACAGCGTCGAACACCGCGTCGGCCCGGTCGTCCTGCGGACCGCCCGCGAGGACCACCAGCGTTCCCGCCTCGGCGGGCTGCCGCGTTCCTTGCACGGGGGCGTCGACGAAGACCAGCCCACGCTGCTCGGCGAACGAGGCCAAGCCGTCGAGTGCGGTGAGCCCGACGGTGCTCATCTGCGCCCAGCACTGGCCGGACCGGAGAGCCGACGCCGCGGCATCCATAGCCGACGCCACTGCTTCCCCGTCGCTCAGCATCGTCACGACGACGTCCGCACCGTCGACCGCCTCGGCCGGATCCGCGGCAATCCGCGCCCCGGCGGCGCCCAGCGGCTCGGCCCGCTCCCGCGTGCGGTTCCACACACTCAGCCGATGTCCCGCGGCGAGGATGTTGCGGCCCATGGCCGCGCCCATGATTCCGGTTCCCAGCAGTGCGACGGCGGTCATGGCGGCTCCGATCGTGGTGGCGAGGTCGTACGGGGCCGAGGCCGACGGCTGACGCACCACCGGCCGACAACGGCGGATCTCCCCCGGGCGGCTACCCGGGTAGGGCGGTGGCTCCACGCTATCCACCACGTGCCGCCGGGGCGGGCAAGGACGTGCCGAAATGCCGGATCCAGTCGAGGCATCCGAGGTCCCCGAGACACTTCGCCGGACCCGGCCACCGACGGCACCGGCGAGGCCGAGGCGGCGCCCGAAGCTTCGGAAACCGCACACGGCGGGCATCGCAGGCCCCGGGGCCGGGCCGCGCTCCCGCGCCATCGGCCACTGCGCTTCCGCGCACTCCGCTCCGGTCGCCCGGCCGATCTCCCCGCTCCGGCCGCCGGGAGCAGCGCTCCGCGCTCCGGCCGCCGGGAGCGGCGCTCCGCGCTCCCGTGCCGGGCGGCCCTCGTGAACGGCGCCGACCGCCGGTGGAATCGGGCGTGCCCTGGCGGCGCGTGGGCCGCCCGCCGTGGGCGACGCCCACATCCACCAGTCACGTCTTAGGCTTCGAGGCGTGCCCGCTGTCCCCGCCGCGCCCGGCGACGCCCTCGCTCCGCCGGGCGGCGGCGCCATCGTCAACGCCTGCCTGCGCGACGGCAGGGGCGGCAGTCCGACCGCCGTGCTGCCCGAGAGCGGCCTCACCGAAGCGGAACGCCGCGCCGTCCCCGCACGCCTGGGCACCTCGCACGCCGTGTTCGTTGCCGCCGAGACCGCGCCCGACGGCGAAATCACCGCCGCACTGCGGTTCTTCACCACCGCAGGCGAGCTGCCCGCGTGCGGCCACGGCACCGTGGCCGCGCTGGCGTACCTGGCCGCGTCGTGCGGGATCGGCGGTAGGCCGGTGAGGCTACGCACGCACGGGCAGGCGGTCGAAGGGCACGTCGCCACTCATCCCTACGGCTACGAGGCGGTGTTCACCCCGGGCGCGGTGGATATCGGCGAACCGGCCGAGGGGGAGTGGGAAGCAGTGGTGCGGGCCCTGCGGATTCCGGGGACTGGCGCCGGGCGGGGCACGAGTCTTGGCACGCATGGGGGCGCGAGTCGTGGCATGAGTCGTGGCACGAGGCTTGGTGCTGGTGCTGGTGCTGGTGCTGGTGCCGGTGCCGGCGGTGGCACGCGTCGCGGCGCGAGCACTGCCGCGGAGCCCGCGTGTTCCCAGCCGCGTCACCCTCAGCCGCATGACCGCCGTCCGCGTATTGCCACCCTCGGCCGCCCCCGCCTCCTCGTCCCCGTCGCCGACCGTGCCGTGCTCGCCGTCCTCGCCCCCGATCTCGACGAACTCCGCGCCGCCTGCGACCGCCTCGGCCTGCTCGGCTGCTACGTCCACACCGTCCCCACGCCCCAAGGCCGCGCTGCCGCCCGCATGTTCGCCCCGTCGATCGGCGTGCCCGAGGACATCGCGAACGCCAACAGCACCGCGTGCCTCGCGGCCCGCATGGCGGCCGACGGCGTGCACGCGATTGCCGTCGACATGGGCGACTCGCTCGGGAGCCCCGCCACGATCACCGCGGGCACCCGGCCGGGACCCGACGGCCGCCCGCGAGTCCACGTCGGCGGGGTCGCCGCCGTGGACCGCGTCATTCCGTGGTGAGCGACTGCTCCTCGTCCGACGCGGCGTGCGCCCGCGCGTGGTCGTCCCGGTGGGCGAGCACCTCGCTCATGTGGTCTTCGGCCCAGTCCTTGAGGTCGGCCATCACCCGGTTCAGCGACAGGCCGAGGTCGGTCAGTTCGTAGGTGACCGTGACCGGCACCGTGGGCGTGACCGTGCGGGTGACCAGGCCGTCGACTTCCAGCGAGCGCAGCGTCTGGGTGAGCATCTTCTGGCTGGCGCCCGCGAGCCGGCGGGACAGTTCGGAGTAGCGCATCGACCGTGGGCCTTCCCCGTGTTCGACGCCCGGACGGTGCGGGCCGTCACTGCCGAGCGCCGCGAGGATCAACGCGACCCACTTGTCGGAGATCCGGTCCAGCAGCTGACGGCTGGGGCAGCCCTCCATGAACGCGTTGTAGCTCGTCCTCGCCTCGGCCCGCCGCTGAGCCGCCGTCCGCGTCGACATCGTTCGCTCCTTCGGTACCCGACGGGGGCTTACGCACTTCCAGGTGCGCTCTTATGCCGCGAGGTTAATCAAACCAGCATGGAGCACGGAAACGATCACCCCGCCAGACCGGAGCAAAACCATGCAGGCTGCCACGTTCCGCACCGCCGTCGTCCGGGTCCCGAACGGGCCCGACTCGATCGAGATCATCGACGTTCCCGTCGCCGAGCCCGGCCCCGGCCAGGTCCGCGTCGCCATCGCCGCGGCGACGGTCAACCCCACCGACCTCGGCGTCGCCGCGGGCTTCTTCCACGCGATCGGAATGGTCGAACAACCCGAGCACACCGGCCTGGGCTGGGAATTCGCCGGTGTCGTGGACGCGGCCGGGCCGGACGCCGACGTGGCCGTCGGCACCCGGGTGGCCGGTCTGGTGGTCGGCTTCGACCGCGACTACGGCACGTACGCGGAACGGATCGTGGTCGCCGCGACCGACGTCGCCCCGGTCCCGGACGACCTGGACCTGGTCGCCGCGACCACCGTCCCGCTCAACGGGTCGGCCGCCGCGCACGCCGTCGACCTGCTCGGCGACGCGCCCGCCGGAGCCGCCCGGCTGCTGGTGACCGGCGCCGCGGGGGCGGTCGGCGCGAACGTCGCCGTCCTGGCCCGGGAACGCGGCTGGCAGGTCACCGGGCTCGCCCGCGGCGGCGACGAGGAGTTCGTCCGCGGTCTCGGCGCCGACTTCACCACGCGCGCCGAGCCGGGCTGGGACGCCGTCGTCGACCCGGCGCAACTGAACGACCAGGCGCTCGGACTGGTCCGCGACGGTGGCGCCTACGTCGGCCTTCGGCCCGGCCTCGGACCGGCCGCCGAGCGCGGCATCTCGGTCGCCTCCGTGGTCACCGCCTCCGACCGCGCCCGTATCGCCGACCTCCTCGCCCGCGCCGCCGCGGGCGACCTTCCGGCCCGGGTCCACGCCGTCGTCGGGCTGGACCGAGCCGCCGACGCCCACCGGGCCACCGCCCAGGGCGGTCTCCGCGGGCGCTACGTCATCTGCCCCTGAGCCGCCCGCACTCAGGACTCCGTCCGCAGGATCTCCATCAGCCGGTCCACGAACTCCGCCTGTGCCGCGAGCAGTTTCCGGCGGGCCTCGTCCGGGCCGCACCACTCCGCCCGGTCGACCTCGGGGAAGCTGCGCACCGCCCCGGAGCCGCGCGGCCACTCGACCTCGACGAGGTTGCTCACCAGCTCGGCGACGTCGAAGTCACCGGCAACCGCCCACGCGGTGACGACCTTCCCGCCGCGCTGGGTGACCGAGCCGAGCGGGACGGCGAGCGCCGGGTCGACCTCGGCGCCGGTCTCCTCGCGGAACTCCCGCACCGCGGCGTCGAGCGGCGCTTCGCCGCCGGTGTACTCGCCCTTGGGGATCGACCACGCGCCCGCGTCCCGCCGGGCCCAGAACGGACCGCCGGGATGGACCAGCAGCACCTCGACCACTCCGTCGCGCATGCGGTGGAGGAGGATCCCGGCACTCTGCTTCGGCATGCGGGTGCTTATGCCCGACCCGCGCACCCCGAACCGCACCGCCCGCCGGAAGCCACGGAGACCCCCGAAGCGGTGGAAACGCCGATCGCGCCCGATTCCGTGTCGACGACGACACGGAATCGGGCGCGATCGCCCGGCTCACCGGCGCCCGGCGGACCTCACCGAAGCAACGTCCGCCGGCCCGGGCCGGCGTTCATCGCACGTCGAACCGGTCCAGGTCCATGACCTTCGCCCACGCGGCCACGAAGTCGGACACGAACTTCTGCTTCGCGTCCGCGCTCGCGTAGACCTCGGCCAGCGCGCGCAGCTCCGAGTGCGAACCGAAGACCAGGTCGACGCGGCTGCCGGTCCACTTGACCGCACCCGTGGCGCGGTCGCGGCCCTCGAACGCCGAGGCGTCCTCGGACGTCGGCGTCCAGACCGTCCCCATGTCGAGCAGGTTGACGAAGAAGTCGTTCGTCAGCACGCCCGGCGTGGCGGTGAACACGCCCTGTTGCTGCGCCGATCCGTGGTTGGTGCCGAGCACCCGCAGGCCGCCGAGCAGCACGGTCATCTCGGGCGCGCTGAGGGTCAGCAGGTTCGCCTTGTCGAGCAGCAGGTACTCGGCGGACAGCCGGTTGCCCTTGCCCAGGTAGTTGCGGAACCCGTCGGCGCCCGGCTCCATCGCCGCGAACGACTCGACGTCGGTCTTCTCCTGCGTGGCGTCCACCCGGCCCGGCGTGAACGGCACCGCGACGTCGAAGCCCGTGCTCTTCGCGGCCTGTTCGACACCGACGCCGCCCGCGAGGACGATCACGTCGGCCAGCGACACCTTCTTGCCGCCGGTCTGCGCCGCGTTGAAGGCCTCCTGCACGCCTTCGAGCCTGCCGATGACCGCGGCCAGCTCGTCCGGCTCGTTGACCTCCCAGCCGGCCTGCGGCTGGAGCCGGACCCGGGCGCCGTTCGCGCCACCGCGCTTGTCGCTGCCGCGGAACGACGAAGCCGACGCCCACGCCGTCGACACCAGCTGCGCGACGGACAGGCCCGAGGCGGCGATCGCCGTCTTGAGCGCCGCCACGTCGTCCGCCTCGATCTGCGCGTAGTCCGCGTCCGGCAGCGGGTCCTGCCACAGGAGTTCCTCGGTCGGGACCTCCGGGCCGAGGTAGCGGACGACCGGGCCCATGTCGCGGTGCGTCAGCTTGTACCAGGCGCGGGCGAACGCGTCCGCGAACGCGTCCGGGTTCTCCAGGAAACGACGCGAGATCTGCTCGTACGCCGGGTCGAACCGCAGCGACAGGTCCGTCGTCAGCATCGTCGGCGCGTGCGTCTTCGCCGGGTCGAACGGGTCCGGCACGGTGCCGGCGCCGGCGCCCGCCTTCGGCCGCCACTGGTGGGCGCCCGCGGGGCTGTCGAACTGCTCCCACTCGTAGCCGAAGAGGATCTCGAAGAAGGTGTTGTCCCACTGCGTCGGCGTGTTCGTCCAGATGCCCTCGAGGCCGCTGGTGATCGCGTCGCCGCCGACGCCGCTCCCGAAGGTGCTCTGCCAGCCGAGGCCCTGCTGCTCGAGCGCGGCCCCCTCGGGCTCCGCGCCGACGTTCTCCGCCGGTCCGGCGCCGTGCGTCTTGCCGAACGTGTGGCCGCCGGCGATCAGCGCGACGGTCTCCTCGTCGTTCATCGCCATGCGGCGGAACGTCTCGCGGATGTCGCGGGCTGCCGCAATCGGGTCCGGGTTGCCGTTCGGGCCTTCCGGGTTGACGTAGATGAGGCCCATCTGGACGGCGCCGAGCGGGTTCTCCAGCTCCCGGTCGCCGGTGTAGCGCTCGTCGTCGAGCCAGCCGGACTCCGGGCCCCAGTAGACGTCTTCCTCCGGGTCCCACACGTCCTCGCGGCCGCCGCCGAAGCCGAACGTCTCGAAGCCCATGGTCTCCAAGGCGACGTTGCCGGTGAGGACCATCAGGTCGGCCCACGAAAGGCTCTGGCCGTACTTCTGCTTGACCGGCCACAGCAGGCGGCGCGCCTTGTCCAGGTTGCCGTTGTCCGGCCAGCTGTTGAGCGGCGCGAACCGCTGCTGCCCGGCGCCGGCGCCGCCGCGGCCGTCGCTGATGCGGTAGGTGCCGGCGCTGTGCCAGGCCATGCGGATCATCAGCGGGCCGTAGTTGCCGAAGTCGGCGGGCCACCAGTCCTGCGACGTGGTGAGGACCTCGGCTATGTCGCGCTTCACGGCGGCGAGGTCGAGCGACTCGAACGCCGCCTTGTAGTCGAAGTCCGCACCCAGCGGGTTCGCCACATCGGGGTTCTGCGCAAGGATCTTCAGGTTCAGCCGGTTCGGCCACCACTGCCGGTTGCCGCCGCCCTGCGTCGGGTGGGGGGCGCGTCCGTGGACGACCGGGCAACCGCCTGCGGCATTTGCGTCTTGGTTCTCGGACATCGGAAATCCTTCCGGGCTGGTTCCGGGGCTAGGTGGTTCGCACTGCACGGGAACTGCGACAGGTGGAGGGGCCCGGGTATTCCGGGCACGGCACCCCGTCGGCAACGGCCGGCACCTCGGCGGCGGTCATAACTCAAGCTAACTTCGCAGAGGCGAACGATTCAAGGCAATGAATGACTCAAGTCTGAGTGCGTGCGCGAGGTAACGTTTACCCCTTTTGCCGTACACAGGGAACGGCGCCACGCCGGAACGGGGCCGAAACCGAACGGCCGACTGCCCGGCGGGCGCCGCGGATACGAGGGGAATTCAGAGGTCGCGAAGGGCTCAGCGGGGCTCGGCGGGGCTCGGCGGGGTTACGCGGCCCGCGTCCACGTCGGTGCGGTGCGCGCCCAGTCACGCGCCCACGCCGCCTTGCGCAGCCGCATGAACAGCTTGGACTCCGCCGCGGCCAGCGCGACGAGCAGGCCCGCACCGATGAACGTGGTCGCCAGGCCGAAGCCCACGGCGTCCACCACGAGCCGCTCGTGCGGCGACGGCGGCGCGGCCGGCTGCCCGGCGCGGTCCAGCCAGATCGTCGTGGGCTCGCCCGTGTGGCCGACCGAACGGACATCCGCCAAGCCGGTGTGCGGGGTGCCGTCCGCGGCCGTCCACGTCACGGTCGCCTTCACGCTGTCGCTGCCCGACCACGGGCCGCCGACCGAGTACACGTTCTGCTGGAGCACCGCCGGGACCGGGTGGATCGCCGCCGCGACCGTGCGCTGGTGGGCCTCCGCATTGTCGAGCTGCACGCGCGCGGCCAGGAAGCCCAGCGCGGGAAGCGCCAGCGCGAGCAGCAGCGCCAGCGCGGCGAACACTTCGTGACAGGCCTGGCCGCGGGTCCGCAGCACGCTGCGGTGCAGATGCCAGCGGATCCGGTGCGGACGGCTCGCCGGGCTCGGCGGATGGAGATCTCCCGTGGTGCTCATGTCGGTGCCCTCCGATCGAGCCACGCCGTCGACGGCGGTGTACGGACCCGCCGCCGGATCCGCGATCCCGCTGTTCTCCCAGCCTCGCCGCCCGGCGCGCCTTGCGCATACCGGGGGCGCACCGGGAGCGGGACCCCGCCGATCCCGTGTCCTTTTCCAGTGTCCCGCCGCACGGCCCGCTCGGCAGCGCGGCCGCACCGGAAATCCGCCGCGCGCACGGCGCGTGGCAATCGCGGTAACCCGGTGGTGACCAGGAGTGTCAAAGCCGTCAATCGGGTGGATATTGCCACAATGAGCTGATGCCCTGGCACCCTCCGTCCCGGGAGCGGCCCGCAGGTCTCGGACCGCTGCTCGCCCTCGTCGCACTCATCACCGTCATCGGCATCTTCACGCCGAGCTACGTGCGCGTCGCCAGCCCGCTCCTCGCCGTTCCGCCCGCGCTGGCCGCGGCCCGCCTGAGCCCCCGGGACACCGGCTACGTCGGCGCCGCCTCCCTGTTGGGCGAGGTCGTCATCGGCATCGGCCACTACGACCTCGACGCCCTCAACTGGCTCGTCCAGGCCGCGGCCGTCGTGCTGGTCAGCATCGTCGGCGTCTACCTCGCCCAACTGCGCGAATCGCAGCTCGACCAGCTCGTCCGCACCCGGCGTATCGCCGAGATCGCCCAGCAGCTCGTGCTGCGCCCGCTCCCCTCGCGCCTCGGACCGCTGCGCGTCGCCCAGTTGTACCTGGCCGCGGAGCGGGAGATCCAGCTCGGCGGCGACCTGTACGCCGCGGTACGGACCCGCTCCGGCACCCGCGTGCTGATCGGCGACGTCCGCGGCAAGGGCCTGCCCGCGGTCGGCGACGCCGCCCAGCTCCTCGGCGCCTTCCGCGGCACCGCGCACCAGCAGCCGGACCTCGTTGTGCTCGCCGACACCCTGGACGCCGGGGTCACCGGCCACCACGCCGAGGACGGCGAGGAGAACCTGCCGCAGGAGAGCTTCATCACCGCCGTGCTGGTCGACATCCCGGACGAGACCGCGGTCCTGCGGCTCGTGCAGTGTGGGCATCCGCCGCCGCTGGTGCTCAGCGGGCACCGGGTCCGCGTCCTGGAGGCCGCGCACACGTCGCCGCCGCTGGGCCTCGACCTCGGGCCGGTGGAACGCGGGGCGGACGCGTTCGCGTTCGAGGCGGGCGACGTGCTGCTGCTCTACACCGACGGGGTGGTCGAGGCCCGCGACGCCGGCGGGGCGTTCTACCCGCTGGCCGAGCGACTCTCGCAGTGGTCCGGGGACAGCCCGGAGGAACTCCTGGACCATCTGCGCGCGGACTTGCTCGCCTACGCGGGGCACCGGCTGGACGACGACGCGGCGATGGTCGCGATCGCCCGGGACGCGTGACGGGCTCCGGCCCCGGTCAGCCCGCCGCCCGGGTGCGCGGCGTGTCCGGGCCGGATTCCAGCGCGGGCACCGCGATGCGGATCGGGGACGGCAGCCGGCGTGGCGGCCCGGTGTCGACGACCGCGCCCGGCACGGTGAGCCGGGTCGGCGGCGCCGGGCGGCGCAGGGGCGTGATGCCGCCTCGCAGGTTCTCGTCGTGGCTGCCCGCGTGGCGGCCGGCCCGGCGGGACGTGGGGATGGCGGGCGGGTCGGAGCGCAGGCGGGTGACCGGTGCGTGAACCGCCGCAGGGGAGACGGCGTCGGGATCGTTCGGCAGGGTGTCGGTCTGCAGCGTGTCGGTCAGCAGGGTGTCGGTCAGCCGGACCGCGTGCAGGCAGTCTTCGGCCAGGCGGCGCAGGGTCTGGGTGGCTTCCGGCCACAGGGCGCCCGCCGGGTCGTCCGCGAGGCGGATCAGGGTGTGGGCGACGCGGCCGAGCGGCGTGCGGAGTTCGCGTTCCAGCAGGGCCGCGGTCTTGTTGCGCTGCTCGGTCATCGCGTGGACGGCGGAGCGGTCCGCGAACGCCACGATGGCGCCGACGATGCGGTCCCCGTCGGTGACCGCGGCGGTGCTCAGTTCGACCGGGCGGGCGGTGCCGTCCCGGTGCCACAGGACCGCGTCGGCGGTGCGGTGCCCGCGGCCGGTGCGGAGGGTCGAGGTCAGCAGCGCCATGTCCGGGTCGAGCGGGGCGCCGTCGGCGTGCGCGGGCATGGCGAGCGACAGGAACGCGCGCCCGCCGAGGTCGGCGGCGCCGTAGCCGAGGAACCGGGTGGCGGCCGGGTTGGCCAGCACGATGCGGCCTCGGGCGTCGACACCGACGACGCCTTCGGCGGTGGCGCGCAGGATCGTCGTGGTCTGGCTGTGCAGGCGGCGTAGCTCCGCTTCCAGGCACAGCCGCGCGGTGAGGTCGCTGATCGTCACCAGCAGCAGGCCGCGGTCGTCGTGCACGACTCCGTGCAGGTCGAAGCCGGAGACGGGGAAGGCCGCTTCGTGGCCGACGTCGGCGTGCCGCACCGGCCGGACCGCGACCTCGGCGGTGAACTCGAAGCTGTCGGTGCAGCGCACGGTCATGCGCACGACTGCGTCCGCCTGGTCGTCGCAGTCCAAGCCGCCCGGTGTCCGGCTCAGGTCGAACTGCGGGAGGACGTCCAGAACACCGAGGCCGACCAGGTGGGTTCCGGGCGCCTGCAAGCTGTCCACGGCGGCGGTGTTGGCACCGACGATGGTGGCGTTGCCGTTCACCAGCAGGATCGCCTGCGGGAACGCGTCGAGGATGCCCGGGAGCCGCGCCCCGGGTCGCCGGTCGGGCACGGCGCTTGCGGGGTACGGCACCAGGTCGGACGGGTGCGTTCCGGTGGGCGCGGGCGATTCCACCGGAGCAATGCCTGCGTAGTTCACTCTGCCGCCAATCTCGGAGCGGGTAGGCGAGGCCGCCGCCGCACACGTGTCACCCGGGCGAGAACGGACGGATCCGGGCGAAAGGGGGCGGTGCCGGTGCGGGGCCGGGCGAAGTGGGGCCGTGCTGGTGCGGTGCGGGGTGCGGGGCTGGTGCGGGGTGGGTGCGGGGCGAGCCCGGACGGGGGGCGGCCGAAGCCGCCCGCCGCCCGGGCTCGCCGTGCGGTGGTGCCGCGTGTGCGGGTCAGGCCTCCCGCGGGATCACACGCGGCGCCGCCGCCGGGCGATCACGAACAAGGCCGCGCCGCCCGCAAGGGCGACCGCCGCGGCACCGGCGACGATCGTCGTGGCATTGCCCGAACCACCGGTCTGGGCCAGCGATCCGCCGTTGTCCGGGGCGGGGGGCGCGGACTCCGACGGGGTGGCGCCCGGCGAGCCGGCCGGGGCGCTCGGCTGCCCGGGCGGCACCGACCCGGCGGGCGCCGAAGGCCGCGGCGGTGTCGGCTGACCCGGCTGGGCCGGCTGACTGGGCTGCCCCGGCTTGGCGGGCTCGGTCGGCGGCGGCACCGGCTGCCCAGGGCCTTCCGGCTTGCACGCGAACGCGGGCGACCCGGACCACGGGTAGTTGTGGCTTTCGTTGCCCGAGCCGTGCGTCTTCACGTTCCCGCCCACATAGAGGCGGCCGTTGGTGCTCGCGGTGAGGTCCGCGTTCGCCTTCGGGGCGAGGATCGAGCCCATGAAGTTCCCGCCCCCGCCGAGCGTCAGCGACGGGGTTTCCCGGAAATTGTAGAGAATCCGCGACGCGGCTTCCCCGAAGTTCTTCGAGGTGTACACGTCGACCTGGTCGTCGTTGAATCCCACGGACATCGGGGAAATCGAGACCGCGCGGTTTCCGGTCACGTTCACCAGCACCGAGGCGCCCGCCGGGATTTTCTGGAAAAGGAACGTGGATGCCTTGTCCAGGTCGGCCGCCGCGATTTCGAAGACCTGGATGGTCCCGGCGCTCGGCGCGGTGCTGGTGAACGTCACCGTTCCCCCGGCGCGCACGCTCGTCCCGGTCGGCCGCAGCGCGCCGAGCGAGGCGGACTCCTGCGCCATCGTCGCGTCGAAGCCGTTGTACGCCCCCAGCGCCCCGGCCGCGCCCATCCGCGCCGGGCTCGCGCCGCCGTTGGTGCGCAACTCCCCCTTGACGTCGAGGTTGCCGCCGACCTGCACCGACCCGCCGTAGCGGGGCCCAGCGGTGAGACCGGAGCCGACGTCCACCGTGGTGCCCTTGGCGATCGCGACGTCGCCGCCGACCGCCAGCATCACGTCGCCCGCGGTCGGCAGGATGCCCGACCCGGCGCCGACCCGGCCCACGTTGTAGACGCCGCCGGGATTCTTGGCGAACGTCGCCTTCCCCTTCACGACCAGGAGGCCTTCGGCCTCCGCCGCGCCGCCGTCGACCGTGTAATCGCCGCCCGCGAAAAGCGCGACATTATTGTCGGTGAAGAGCGGGGAATGCCCGATGCCGGGTATTGATCCGGCTGCCGGACAGGCCGCCGAACGGCCGTTCGCGGTCGCTGCGAAAGTGTTTCCGGCACCGCACAGGCCGAGCGTGGCGGCCATCGCGATCGCGGTGCTTGTTCCGGTAATGGTTCTTCCTTTGATGCCCACGAGACGGAACGTTAGCAGCGCTTCGGGCGGCCGGATCATGGATTTCCGGGCGCTTGGTTAATATTGGTTGTGCGGAAACTTAAGAGAACCTGAGGCAGGGTTCGGCGGCTACGGACCGTCCGGTCGGAGCCCCAGTTCGGCCGCCACATAGGCCGGATCCGGATGCCGCCCGTTGCGGAAGGCGTGCACCGTCAGATCCGCCGGACCATCGGCTCCGAGGGCTTGCAGCGCATCGACGGCTTTCCGGGGGAACGCGTCGGCGCCCCAGTGGACTTCGGGGTCGCCGAGGGTCCATTCCGCGACGCCGGGCGCGACCGGGCCGGGGTACCAGCCGCCGGCGAACATACGGCGGGCCCGCTCACTGCCCGGGTCCGCCTCGTGCGGCAGCCGGTCGGGATCGAGCGCGGGGTCGATGACGCTGGTGGCGATCGAGCCGCCGTGCCGCGCGGTCATGAACTGCACGACGGTGTTGCCCGGGCCGCTCAGGATGACCGCGGAGTCGTTGGCCAGGGTGGTGACGAGCCAGTCGAGGCGGCGGCGCAGGTCGTCCCAGTCGGCGCATGCGGGAGCGGCGCCGGAGGCGGTGGGGCGGTCGTCGAAGTCGCGGAGGCCGTAGAGGTCGGTGGGGCCGTTGTCGTCGGCGCCGCGGACCACCACCTGTTCGGCGGGCAACGCGAGGACGTCGCGAAGGAGTTCCACGACCGCGCGGCCTCGGGCGGCGCGTACGGCGACGTCGTCGAACCAGCGCCAGGACAGCGACCAGACGGGCTGGGTGATGGGGACGATGGCGCTGCGCTCGTACCGCCAATTGCCGGCCATCCGCCGCTTCTGCGCGTCGGTCACGGGTGCGGTGCCTTCGCCGAGCCAGAGTTCGGCGACGACGAAGCGGCCCTGCCGGGTCAGCGTGACCGACGGTCCGGACTCCGGGAGTCCGATGCGCAGCCGCGCGTTGTCGGCTTCGTCCTCGTCGCCGAGGAAGTCGGCGACGTACGGGACTCCGGCGTAGCCCGGACGCAACAGGGCGTCCCAGATCGTGCGTTCCATGCCGGTCAGTCTGCCGAGCGCGGCCGACAGCCCCCGGAGCGCCCCGGAGGCCGTCGGTCTGCCGCTAGGGCGTGACGGCGAGTTCGAGGTAGGCGGCGAGCACGGCCAAGTGCACGCCCGCCTGGAGCAGCGTCGCCCGGCCGGGCACCACGGTCAGCGTGCCGACCACCAGCGTCAGTCCGAGCAGCACCATGTGCGTGGCGCCGAGTCCGAGGACGAGCGGGCCGGACAGGAAGAACGACGCGATCACCACGGCCGGCACGGTCAGGCCGATGCTGGCCATCGCCGAACCGAGCGCCAGATTGAGGCTGGTCTGCACCCGGTCCCGGCGCGCCGCGCGCACCGCGGCGATGGTCTCGGGGAGCAGCACGAGCAGGGCGATGACCACGCCGACGACGGCGTGCGGCATGCCGGCCGCTTCGACGCCCGATTCGATCGTCGGGGACACGCTCTTGGCGAGTCCGACGACGGCGACCAGGGCGAGGCCGAGCAGTCCCAGGCTGACCAGTGCGGTGCGTGTGGACGGGGCGTCGGCGTGGTCGTCCGCGTCGATGACCTCGCCTTGTTTGGTGACCGGCAGGAAGTAGTCGCGGTGCCGGACCGTCTGCGTGGCCACGAACAGCCCGTACAGCACGAGCGCCGCGACCGCCGCGAACACCATTTGGGACGTGGAGAATTGCGGCCCCGGCTTGCTCGTGGTGAAGGTCGGCAGGACCAGGCACAGCGTCGCCAGCGTGGCCACGCTCGCGAGCATGCCGCCGGTGCCTTCCGGCTGGAACACCGCGACCCGGTGCCGTAGCGCGGCGGCGAGCAGGCTGAGGCCGACGATGCCGTTGCAGGTGATCATGACGGCCGCGAAGACCGTGTCGCGGGCGAGGGTGGCGCTCTTGTCGCCGCCGTCCAGCATCAGCGTGACGATCAGCGCGACTTCGATGATCGTGACGGCGACGGCGAGGACGAGTGAGCCGTAGGGCTCGCCGACCCGGTGGGCGACCACCTCGGCGTGGTGTACGGCGGCCAGCACGGCGCCCGCGAGGAACACCGCGGCCACGCCGACGAGCACCCCGGGGAGCGAGCGGCCCCAGACGAAGACCAGCAGGATCACGGCGGCGATCGGCAGGACGGTCGTCCAGCGGGCGGCGAGGGCGGGCAGCCGGGGCCGGCCGCGCCGGGTGCCGCCGCGGTCGGAGCCGGACGGCCGGGTCTGCTCGGTCTGCGCGATCGGCGGCTTCCCGATCGGTGTCTGCTCGGTCGGTCGGTCGGACGGTCGACGGGGCGATTCCGGCCGCGCTAGCCGCACACGCTTCACCTCTCCTGGGGATCGGGTCGGATCAGGTCTAGGTAAAGAACGATACGGGAAAAGGTCATGAAAGATAAAGTTGAAGGTAAAAGGATCGCCAAGTCGGGGGGGTGTGCGAGGAGGTCTGGCGGGGCGGTTCGGGGGTTCAGCCGGTGAAGACCGCGGGGAGGAGGAACCACCGCAGTGCGGCGTCCTCTTCGTCCGCGGTGCGGGGCCGCGGCGGCGGGAAGCTGAGCAGGGAGACGCCGAGCCGGTTGACCCACTCCACGACGTCCGCGTAATCCGTGCCGGGCCGCAGCGTGCCCGCCGCGGCGGCGCGGTCCAGGATCGGATGCACCCACGTCGCGGCGGCCTGCGCCACCACCGGATCGGTGCCCGCGAACGCCGCCGACGTGCCGACCACCGCGGGGGCGAACCACTCGGCCTGGGCGGGGTGCCGGCGCACTTCGTCGAGCATCCGCCGCATGCCCGCGATCAGGGCGTCCGCGGGATCGTCGACGTCGCGCACCGCGTCGGCGACGCGGTCGTGGATCAGCCGGGTCTCGCGGCGCATGTACGCCTCGAGCAGGCGCTCGCGCGTGGGGAAGTGGTTGTAGAGCGTCGCGCGGGAGCAGCCCGCGCGGGCCGCGACCTCCTGCATGCGCAGCTTGGCGACGCCGCGTTCGGCGAGCAGCGTGCGGACCACGTCGAGAATCCGCGCCGCGGCCAGGTCGCCGCGGCCTTCGCGGAGCCAGTCGCCGCTCGGCGCGGTGGGGGCGTCGTCACGTGTGGTCATCGCGCCGATCCTCGCATACGCCGCGGCGCCGGGACCGGGCGGTTGGCAGCCGTGGCTACTCCCGCCGCCGTATGGACATTCTTGTGAGTCTGTCCAATGATCTGGACGGTATCGAGAATCTGTCCAGTGTGCAGCGCTGTGCTGTCGAGGAGGTCGCATGTCGTCCCGGTCCGGTCGTCTGGAAGGCAAGGTCGCCGTCGTCACCGGCGGCGGCAACGGCATCGGGCGCGCCTGCGCGCTCCGGCTGGCGGAGGAGGGTGCGGCGGCGGTCGTGGTCGCCGATGTGGTGGCCGAGCGTGCCGAGCGGGTCGCGGACGAGATCACCGCGGCGGGCGGCCGGGCGAGCGGAATCGCCGTCGACGTCCGCGACGCACAGGCGTGCGAGGACATGGCGCAGCACGCCGTCGACCGGTGGGGACGGCTCGACGTGCTGGTCGCCGCCGCGGGCATCAGCGGTGAGAACGCGTCCGGCGATGAGCACGACGGGGTCAGTGCGGGAGTGGCGTTCTCCTCGCAGGTCTGGACGAACGTGATCGACGTCAACCTCAACGGCCTCATGCACACCGACCGCGCCGTGGCGCGGCGGATGATCGCCGGCGGATCGGGCGGGTCGATCGTCAACATCGCGTCGATGTGCTCGGCGTGGGCGTCGGCCGGGTCGACGCCCTACAACGTGTCCAAGGCCGCCGCGTGGATGCTCACCAAATCCCTCGCCATCGAACTCGCGCCGCACGGCATCCGGGTCAACGCCGTCGGGCCCGGCTTCATCGACGACACCGGTATGACCGAGGTGACGCGCGCGAACGAGGAAGCGGCGGACGCGGTCGCCGGGCGGACGCTGCTCGGCCGGTTCGGCCGGCCGCGCGAGGTGGCGGACGCGGTGCTGTTCCTGGCCGGCGAGGAGTCGTCGTACTTCACCGGCTCGATCCTGTACCCGGACGGCGGGTTCAACGCGCCGAGCCGCTGACCGGGGCGGTTGCCCGGGCCGGGCCGGCGCAGGGGCAATCGGCCGGTGGTGCTTGATCCTTGCGGCGCCCGTGGCTACCGTCGCACATGCTTGCCCTGGTCAAGTATTGCGGCGGTGCCCGGACGGCCCGCCCGCGCCGGGCGGCGGAGGCGGCCGGACCCGGCCGCGGGGACCGGTGGGAATGGGGCGCGGCATGGGAGATCTTTCGGACCGGCTGGCGTTCGCGGACGCGACCGAGCAGGCGGCGCTGGTGGCCTCGGGTGAGGCGTCCCCGGCGGAACTCGTGGACGCCGCCGTCGCCCGCATCGAGCGACTCGACCCGGCGCTGGGCGCGCTGGTCGCGGAACGCTTCGACGAAGCCCGCGCGGAGGCCGGGGGAGAGCTGCCGGACGGGCCGTTCCGCGGCGTCCCGTTCCTGCTCAAGGACGCCGTGCAGCATTCCGCGGGCGACCGCTACCAGCACGGCATGACATTCCTGCGGGACAACCCGTGGGTGTCGCCCGAGGACTCCGAGCTGACCCGGCGCTACCGGGCCGCCGGGCTGGTGCTGCTCGGCCGGACCAAGGTCCCCGAGTTCACCATCTCGCCGACCACCGAGCCCCTCGCGCACGGCCCGTCCCGCAACCCGTGGGACCCGGAGCGGTCGCCGGGCGGGTCGAGCGGGGGATCGGCGGTCGCGGTCGCGTCCGGCATGGTGCCCGTCGCGCACGCCAACGACATGGGCGGATCGATCCGGATCCCCGCGTCGTGCTGCGGGCTCGTCGGCCTCAAGCCGACCCGCGGCCGCACGAGCCCGGCGCCGCACGGCCTCTACTGGGGGCCGCTCACCCACGAGCACGTCGTCACCCGCACGGTGCGCGACAGCGCGGCCGTCCTCGACGCCACCGCGGGCGCCGCGCCCGGCGACCTGTACGGCGCCCCGGCCCCGGCCCGGCCGTGGACCGACGAACTGACCGCCGCCCCCGGCCGCCTCCGCATCGCGGTGCTCACCGAGCGTCCCAGCGGCCGCCCGGTCGACCCGGAATGTGCCGCCGCGGCTCGCGCGACCGGCGAACTGCTCGCCGAACTCGGCCACCACGTCGAGGAGATCGCCGCGGCACCGCTGGCCGACGAAGCGGGTGCGTTGGCCATGGGCACGGTGACCTCGGTCGGCCTCGCGCACGACGCGGACGTGTGGGAGCGCCGCATCGGCAAGCCGGTGGACGGGTTGGAGCCCTTCCCGGCGCTGGCCGTCGAACGCGGCCGGGCGACCTCCGGGCCCGCATACGTCGCGGCGATCGAGGCGTTGGCCGCGTGGAGCCGTCGGATCGCCGCGGTGTGCGCGCCCTACGACCTCGTGCTCGCGCCGACGATGGCGATCCTGCCGCCGCCGCTCGGCACGCTGTCCGGCGACCGCCCGATCCAGGAGACCCTGCCCGGCTGGTCGGCGATGGCCGAAATCGCCACCCTGTTCGACATCTCCGGCGCGCCCGCGATCTCGCTGCCGCTGCACCGCACGGCCGACGGCCTGCCGGTTGGCGTCCAGATCGCCGCCGCGGTCGGGCGCGAGGACCTGCTGTTCCGCGTCGCCGCGCAGCTCGAAGAGGCGCGGCCGTGGCGCGAGTTCGTGCCGCGCGTGCACGCGTCGCGGAGCGTGTGACGGCGGCTTCTACAGCGCTTGTGACAGCGCTCGTGGCAGCGCTCGTGGCAGCGCTCGTGGCAGCGCTTGTGACGGGGCTTGTGACGGCGCTGCCCCGGCCTGAGTTCGCAGGCCGGGGCTGCGATTCCGGCGGGATCAGGCGTGCGTGCCGCCGTCGATGCGGATCTCCGTGCCGGTGACGAACGCGCCGTCGTCCGAGGCCAGCATCGCGATGACGCCCGCGACCGTCTCCGGACCGGCCATCGGCGCGCCGCTCGCCGACTCGACACCGGCGTCCAGGATCGGCGACAGCTTGGCGAACAGCGACCAGTCGGTGTCCTCCGGCAGGTAGCCGCCGGTGGCGTCCGTGATGCCGGACTTGATGCTGCCCGGGGCCACGTTCACCGCGCGCAGGCCCTGCTTGCCGTACTCCAGCGCCAGCGCGTGGGTGAACGACTGGACGCCGCCCTTGCTCGCCGCGTACGCCGCCATGTAGGGGTGCGCGAACTGCGCGGACGTCGAGCTGAAGTTGACCACCACGCCGCGCTTGGTCGCGAGCAGCGCCGGGAGCGCCTCGCGGGTGACCAGGAACGTGCCGGTCAGGTTGACCGTGACGATGCGGTTCCACAAGTCGAGCGACGTCTCGTGGGTGTGCGCGGCGCGCAGGATGCCGGCCGCGTTGACCAGCACGTCCAGGCCGCCCAGGCGCCGCACGGCGTCGGCCACGCCCGCGACGACGTTCGCCTCGTCGGCGATGTCCAGTACCAGCGTGTGCAGCCGGGCGGTGTCCAGGCCGCGCTCCTCGGCCTGGGCGACGGTGGCGGCGAGGCCGTCGGCCACGACGTCGGCGGCGACGACGCTGCCGCCCTCGGCCAGCAGGCGCAGCGCGGTGGCCTGCCCGATACCCGACCCGGCTCCGGTGACCAGGACGCGGCGGTTGTCGAAGCGGTTCATGGCGAGCCTTCTTTCGCTCTCGTGCCGACGGCCGGGGGATGGGGGCCGGCGGGCGGTGTTCCGTATTTTTGGCACGCTATGACAAATATGCATGTGATGCCAAAAATTCCCGAGGGGGCCATCGCTTTGCCCTAGGCTGGGCCCGTGCGGAGCCGCGCCGGGGGGGACGCCGCACCCGGCGCCGGCCGCGGTGCCGCACCGCACGCCGAACGGAAAGCGCAGGTCGCGAGCACCGCCGCCGACCAGGAGGACCGATGACCGCCGCCACCCGCCGGAGCCCCGGCAGACCCACGCTCACCGAGCGCCGCCGCGAGGACACCCGCGGCGAGGTCTCCCGGACCGCCGCCCGGCTGTTCACCGAACGCGGCTACGACGCCACCACCGTCGAGGACATCGCCGCCGCGTCCGGCATGGCGCTGCGCACCTTCTACCGCTACTTCCGGGCCAAGGAAGACACCATCGCCCGGCTCTTCGGCACCGGCATCGGCGACTGGGTGCACCGGCTCGCCGACGCGGACCCCGGCCTCGGACTGGTGGACGCGCTGCGGACGTCGTACGCGGAAGCCGTCCGCCACTCCCGGGCCGGCGAGGTCGACGACGCCCAGCTCCGTGCCCTGATGCGCATCGTCGACGGGCACCCGGCCCTGCGCGCGGTGTGGCTCAACGTCTACCGCGACTCCGAGGACCAGCTCCGCCCCGCGATCGCCGCCCGCGTCGGCCGCGACCCCGACGACCTCGCCGTCCGCCTCGCCGCCGGAACGGCCAACACCGCCGTGCGGATCGCCATGGAACGCTGGGCCGCGGGCGACGGCCCCGGCTCGGCGGAGGAGGCAGTGGCCCAGTCGCTGGCCGAGGTGGCGGGTGGCGGTTTGCTGGGCGAGGGGGAGAAGGGGGCCTGAGCTCCCGGCCGGTCTCCGGGCCGCGGAACCGGGCGGTTCCTGGCGCCGTGGGCTGATCGGGCTGACCCGCCCGGCCGGATGGGCAGGCCTGGCCGACCCGGCGCACTCGGCCCACTCGGCCCACTCGCGGCCGGCTTGTCGGCCCGCTCGAGCCGACCTGCTCGCCCGCCCCCGGGCTTGCCGCCCCGGCCGGCCCGCCGACCCGCTTGCTTTGCCGACCGGCCGGGGACACGTGGCCCGCCGCGGCGCCCGACAGGGCGGGCCGCGCCCTGACCTGTCGGCCCGTCTCGCCCGCTCGGCCCGTGAACCAGGCCGGCCTGCCGACCTGCGCGGAGCGCGGAGGCCCGGACCCGGTCGACCTGCCGACCTGCCGACCTGCCGGCTCGCCATGCCGCCCCGAGGGCCTGCCTGCTCCGAACGGGCCGCTCGACCTGCCGACCCGCCTGCGCTGCCGCCCCGTCTCGGTCGGCCGGCCCGTCGACCGGCTGACCTGCAGGGTTCCCGTCCAGGCCGGTCCGCCCGCCTGCCTCGCGGGACATGCCCTTCCCGTCGATCCGCCGCCGGCCGACCGGCAGCCCGACCTGCCCCCACGGGTCACCGCAAACCCGTCGGGCTTGCCGAACTGTCCGCCTGCCGACCCGCTCGTCCGGCACCCGGGTCAAAGGCTGGTCATCGGCCGGTCAACGGGTTTGCGTAGCCTGCCTGTTGTCGGCAAAAACCGGCCGGATAGGCTTCGCCCATGGGACCTCTCACGCCGAAATGGGGCGACCTCATCGTCGCCACCATCTCCTTCTTCATCGTTCTCTTCGTCGTGGGCAGGGTGCTCGCGCCGCGGATCGCGCGCACGCTGGCCGAGCGTGAGGACAAGCTCGAGGGCGGCCTCGACCGCGCGGACGACACCAAGGCCGAGAGCGAAGCCGTCTACCGCGAGATCCAGTCCGTCACCGCCGAGGGCCGCCGCGAAGCCGCGCGCGTCCGCCAGGACTGCATTGACGAGGGCTCCGACGCGATCGCCGACGCCCGCGCCGAAGGCCAGATGATCCGCGACGAACTCGTCGATGCCGGCCACCGCAACATCGCCGCCGAACGCGCCCTCGCCGAGGCCGCGCTGCACTCCGAGCTGGGCCTGATCGCCACCGAGCTGGCCGGCAAGATCCTCGGCGAGTCGGTCTCCGACTTCGTTGCCGAGGGCGACACCGTCGAGCGGTTCCTCGCCGAAATCGACGCCTGACCCGCGACCCGGAGCCGCGCCGCCGCCCGGCGGCGCGGTACGGTGCGAACACCAAGTCCCGCGCGGCGTGGAGGTGTTCTCCGATGCACTGGGTGATCCGGGTCGATGTCGAAGCAACTCCCGACGACCTGTGGCAGGTCGTCGCGGACGTGGACCACTGGCCCGAGTTCATGGCCACGATGCGCCGAGTGGAGCGCGTCGGCGGCGCCGAACTCGGGCCCGGTGCTTTGGTACGCATCGCCCAGCCCCGCATGCCGGTGCTGACCTGGCGGGTCACCGACTGGACGCCGGGCAGCTTCTTCGCCTGGCAGGCGGCCTCTCCCGGCGTGACGACGACCGCCAGCCACGCCGTCGAAGCCCGCGACGCCGGCGGCAGCACCCTGACGCTGGGCATCCACCAGACCGGGTTCGGCGCCCCGCTCGCCGGCCTCCTGATGGGCCGCCAGACCCGGCGCTATGTCGGGATCGAAGCGGAGAGCACCAAACGGCGCGCCGAAGAAGCACGCTGACGCAGCTGCCGCCGACCGGCTGAACACGGCGCCGCGGGGTGACCCGCCGGGCCGGACGTCGTTGCGCACGGCATGAAGAAGATCACCGCGCTCGGCGCCCTCACCCTGCTGACCTGCGGCCTCGCCACCGTCCCCGCGCACGCGGACGACGACAGCAACTTCGGCGGGGGCGTGAACGCCGCGAACAACTGGAACTTCACCGCGGCGGCGGTCTGCCTCCAGGAGGTCGCCGTCGTGCCGGTCCTCGGCGACTATGTGTCCGACCACGTCAACAACTGCAGCAACGGGAACGTCATCGACCACTCGGGGCGCTGACTTCGGGAGACACATGGCGATACACGGCGCGCTGACCGAGCTCGGCGGCCTCCCCGTCCACCGGCTCGAAGCGCCCCGCCCGCATCCGCCGCTCGACCCGCGGACCGCGGCCATGGTCGCGGCCAACGGCATCACCATGCCGCCCGCGACCTGGCCCGAAGTCGGCGCCGCCGGGCCCCGCGCGCAGGACGTGGCGTGGGTGCTGTCCGCCTCGCCGTACGAACCGGGCCTCGCCGTCCCGGACCTCCTCGCGGGCCTGCTCGAAGCCGTCGACACCGCGAACGTGCGCGCGCTGGTCGTCGGCTATTGGGCCCAAGGCAACCTGGAACAGGACACCGCCGACCGGATCGTCGGCCTGCTCGCCGCCCACGCCGATCGGCTGCCCGCCCTGCGGCACCTGTTCGTCAACGACATCGTGTGCGAGCAGCACGAGATCTCCTGGATCCCGCCCACCGACATCACCCCGCTGCTTGACGCGTACCCGAACCTCGTCGAACTCGGCTACCGCTTCGGCACACGCGCCGACGACGTGCCGCCGACGATCCTCCGCCCGACCCGGCACACCGGGCTGCGCCGCCTCACCCTGCAGACCGGCGGCATGCCCGCGGCCGTCCCCGCCGCCATCGCCGCCTGCGACTTCCCGGCGCTGGAACACCTCGACCTGTGGCTCGGCATCGCGTTCTACGGCGGCACCGCCACCGTCCGCGACCTCGACGGCCTCCTCGCCCGCGACACCTTCCCCGCCCTGCGCCACCTCGGCCTGCGCAACAGCGAGATCCAGGACGACATCGCCGTCGCCGTCGCCGGAGCCTCGACGGTCGCCCGGCTCCACTCCCTCGACCTCTCGATGGGCACCCTGAGCGACCGCGGCGCGGAAGCCCTGCTCGCCGGGCAGCCGCTCACCCACCTCGACGAGCTGTCCCTGCGCCACCACTTCCTCGGCGCCGGCATGCGCACCCGCGTCCGCGAAGCCCTGGAGCCGTACGGCGTCCGCGTCGACCTCTCGGACGCGCGGCAACGGTGGGAGGAAGACGACACGGGCGACGGCCGGTACACCGAAGTCTCGGAGTGAGGCACGTGCCAGACCGGGGGAGAGCCGCGTGAGGGGTGCCGCCTGCAGGGCCTTCGTGTTGCGCATCGTTGCGGTGCTCTGGCAGTTCCACAGCGGACGGCGGGCCGGGCGTCAGCCGCCGGACCGGCCGACCGCCTTCTCCGCCTTGTCCCACGTCGCGCGGAGCTTGTCCAGGTAGGACTGGGCCTGGCTGCCCGGTTTCACGCCGCGGGCGAAGGCGAGCATGTTGCCGGAGCCGGCGTTGTAGCCGAGGGCGGCCAGTTCGTCGCGGGTGTACGGGCCCGACACCTTCGACGGCAGTTGCGCTTCCAGGTCGTGCAGGTACCAGGCCGCGGCCTGGACGGCGAGGTCCCGGTCGTCCGGCAGCTCCGACCAGTCGCGGTCGGCGAAGTCGCGGTTGCGCTTGGTGTCCTCGAAGGCGGCCTTGTGCATGTTGGCGATGCCGAAGGCGGCGTCGGGCTTGAGGTTCTGCCAGGCGCGTTCCAGCGACGGGTCGTGCGGCTTGTAGGACTCGTTGTAGAGGATCGCCATCAGCAGGACCGGGTTGACGCCCGCTTCCCGGGCGTGGGCGCGGACTTGCGCGGCGTAGTCGGCGGGGTCGTAGGGACCGGTCGGGTCCGCGCTCTTGCCGGGTGCGCCCGTGGTTGCTTGCGCGGACGGGTTCGCCGCGGCGCTCGCCGACGGGGCGGCGTCGGACTTGTCCGCGGTCGAGCCGCCGTTCTTCGCCACCGCCCACAGGGCCAGCGCGGCCAACGGCACGACGAGCCACCACAGGCGGCTGCGGCGGGTAGGCGACGTCACGCGAACCACCCTGGCACATCGACGCGCCACAGCTCGCCCGGCGTCATCGTCCGCAAGTCGGCTTCGAACGCGCGGAGCCGGTCGCTCCCGAGCGTGGCGGCCCACTCGGTGCGGATCTCCTCGAAAATGCGCGCCGAGCGGGCGAGGGAGTCGACGCCGCGGGAGGTGAGCCGCACCACCTTGCGCCGGGCGTCGGCGGGGTCGGGGCTGACCTCGACATAGCCGAGCCGTTCCAGGACGCCGACCGTCTTGCCCGCGGCCTGCTTGGACACGCCGAGACGGCGGCCGAGGTCGGCGGCCGTGGTGCCGTGCGGGCCGATGGCCTGGAAGACGAAGCCGTGCATCGGGCGGAAGTCCGGATGGCCTTCCGCGGCCAGGCGCGCGTGGGTCTCGTCGATGATCGCGCGGAACGCCATGAAGAGCCGCAGCGGCAGTTCGAAGCCGGGGGCGTCGGCGTCTGCGTCGCGGTCGGGGGAGGCGTGGCGGCGGGACACGGCGGATTCCTCGGGTCGTCGGGGCGGCATGTGGACAACGCTGTTGTCGATTCTAGGACGCCGACCTCTTGTGGAGATGGACAACCAGGTTTACGGTTATCGTCAACTTGGTTGTCCAATTCTCGCCTCCGGAGGTACCGCACCATGCCCGCAGTCACCACGCCGCTCTTCCCCGACCACACCGTCGACACCGCACCCCCGGCCGCCCGGCGCGCCATGACCGGTGTCGCCAACGGCTTCGGCTACCTCCCGGTCGCCGTCGGCCGCATGGCCGAATCCCCGGAAACGCTCGACGCGTTCCTCAGGATCAGCGCCACCTTCGAGAGCGCGACCCTCGAACCGATCGCCCGCGAAGTCCTCGTCATGACCGTGGCCACCCGCAACCGGTGCCACCTCTGCGTCGCCATGCACACCGGCAAGCTCGTGAAGTACGACGCCGACCCGGCCCTGATCGCCGCCCTGCGCGACGGCACCGCGCTCCCCGACCCGCGCCTCGAGGCGCTGCGTCAGTTCGTGCACGACGTGATGGACGCGGCAGGCGGCGTATCCGACGAGCGCATACGCGAGTTCCTCGCCTTCGGCTTCACCGCCCGCAACGCCCTCGAAGTGGTCCTGGGCATCGGCGCCTACACGCTGTCCACCTTCGCGAACCGGCTGATCGATGCCCCGCTCGACCCGCCGATGGCGGCGCTCGCCTGGGAGCAGCAGGCCTGACCCCGATGGTCAGGCCGCCGTCGACAGCCTGACCCGGAGCGTCGCCGCTCCGAGGCCGGTGCGCGCCGGCTCGTCGACGGCGGCGCGGAGGGTCTCCGGCTTGCGTTGCGGACCAGGTCGGCGTCCCGTGCGGGTGACGCTACCGGTGGGCGCGGCGCGGCCCCGCCCGGCATGCCGGATCGGCCGGCCTAGGCCGAGTCGACCCGGTCCAGGCAGGCCACCAGCCGCTCGGTGAGTTCCCGCGGGTGGGACAGCGCGTTGAGGTGGCCGCCCGGGACGGGTTCCGCGTCGACACCGAGGCGTTCCTTGGCGATCCGGCGCTGGAACTCGTACGGGAAGAACCGGTCGTCGGTCCCCGCGAGCACGCAGGTCCGCACGTCCGGCCACTGCTCGATCGCGCACGGCTGGGTGAACGCGACCTCGGCTTCCGGGCGTTCGTTCTGCATGAGGGTTGCGGCCAGGTCCGGCGGCACGTCCTCGAGGAAGTACGTCGCGAGGTCGAACTCCTCCGGATAGCCGCCCGCTCGCGCCGCCGCCGCGCGCGCCTCCTGCGACCCGGTCGCGTCCCACCACGCGCCGGCCGTCTCGCCCGGCAGCGGCACCATCGCGTTCACCAGCATCAGCACATCCACCGGGCGCCGCGCGCAGACCATCGGCGCGGTGAAGCCGCCCATCGACTGCGCCACCACGGCAACGCCCGCACCGCTGTCGCCGATCACGTCGAGGACGAGGTCCGTGTACGCAGGCAGGCCCGCCTTCTCGTCCGCCGCAGGCAGCTCGACGGCGACCGCTTCGTGGCCGCGGGACTCCAGTTCGGCGACGACGCGATGCCAGTACCAGGCAGCGCCGCCGGCTCCGGGAATCAGGACGAATCGGCTCATCTGCATCCTCCTCGGCTCGGGACCACCTTAGAGAGACCGAGCCGAGCCCCCGAACTCATCGGTGGCGACGCGCCGATGCGGAAGTCACAGCTCCACCGCATCGGCATACACCGGCAGCTCCTCCGTCGCCCCGAACTCGTCTTCCGCGGTGTCCGACGGCACGAACGACGTCTCCGTCACCAGCAGCCGCAGCGGCTGGTCCGGGTGCGGGGCGGGCAGCGGGATCTGGGCCGTGTACGTCGGCAGCAGCGAGGAGTCGTCGTCGGCGGGCAGTTCGGTCTCCGTCTCCGGCATGTCGACCCAGCCCAGCACCGGGTCGGGGACCTCCGGGTCGCGGTGCTGGAAGACCGCCGTCACCGTCGGCGGCATCGTGTCCATGTGGTACGCCGGACCGGTCAGCTCGACCGTCAGCGGATCGGTGCCGCTCACCGTCAGCGTCCGTTCCGGCAGCAGCCGCAGCGTGTCGGTCAGCACGACCGACGACAGATGGCAGGTTTCCAGCGACTGCGGCTGGAAGCGGGCCAACGCCGGACGGAGGAACGGGAAGTAGGCGCCGCCGGTGTCGACGTCGATGTCGCAGTACCAGCGTCCGGTCGCCGGATCGAAGGTCGGCTCGAACCCGGCCGCGGTGACCGTGAAGCCGTCGAAGACCTCCGGGAAGGCTATGTCGAGGCTGGTCGTCGCCCCGGGGAAGTGCGAGATGTCGGGCAGCGTGACCGATGCCGACTGCCGGATCGGATCGCGGCCGAGCAGCGTGATGAACGGGTGCGCCTGCGGCGGCTGCTCGTCGCCTTGGACGCCCAGCACCACGGCGAGGAGTTCGCCGTCCCCCGACGAGTACCACGGCCGGGCCAGGTACACCCGGAACCCGCCCCCGCGCCGCCGCCGCACCAGCCCGTCCGGCAGGCTCCCGCTCGTGTCGAAGCCCAGGGTGAGGTGGGTCCCGAGGACTTTCGGCGCCGCGGGCTTCGCTGTGTTGCGGACGGTGACCGGGGTCGGTTCGCCGTGCGCCGTGAGGAGTTCCTTGGCCGGGTCGGCCGCGAAGTCCGGCGGGAAGCAGTCGGCGAACCGTGTGGTGGCGACCAGCGTGTAGGTCACCTCGCGGTGCTTGGTGTCGCCGAAATTCTGCTTGGCCGGCACCGGCGCCGTCGCGGGCGCGTCCGGCCCGGCCGGTGCCGCGAAGTCCTCGGCGGCCTGCGTGTTGAACGTCAGAGTGTCGCCGTCGAGGGTCGCGGCAGCGTTGTCCTCGAGGCTCGGCGGGCCCGGCGTCGCCTCGTCCAACGGGAGCCGGAAGACCGGTGTGGTGATGCTCAGCCGACGCGGTGCGTCGGCCGCCGGGTCGTCCACGTTCTCCGTCCACGACGCGAACAGGTCGAGGCGTTCGGTGCTGCGGGCGCTCACGTCGATGTCGCCGGTGAAGTGCTGGTCCGTGGCGCCGACGAAACGGTCCGTCAGGTCGAAACTGTTGGCGACGGGCGGCTTCAACGGCCGCTGCACCGCGTGCACGAGCGTGACGTCGTGCCACGGCGTCAGCATCCAGTGCCGGTTCGCCCGGGCGGCCTGCATCACGGCCGCGTACTGGTCGTCGTCGAGCGAATCCCGGCACCACTTGAGCATGCCGAAGGTCTTCTCGTCGGCCTTCACCCGCGAACAGACCCGCACCGTCGCAATCGTCGCCTTCGGCATCTGCACGGTGAGCACGCGGTCCGCGCCGAGCGCGGGCGGGCCGCTGCCCTCGACGATGCGCAGGCGGAGCGACTGCGGGGTGTGCCAGTCGGGCCCCGCCCACGGGACCTCGAAAGCCTGGCCGTCGGGCATGCCGGGGAGCTCGTGGAACACCACACCGTCGGTCAACGGGTCCGGGAGATAGGGGAGATCGATGGTGTCGCCGGTGTGCAGCACGTAATGGCCCTGCGGCCCCTTTTGGTCCGGCGGTACCTTCACGGCCGACGGGTAGGGGACGGTCTGCACGCCCGGCAGCGCCGGATCGTCCAGCGAACCGCTCTCGCGCGAGGCGAGCGCATAGACACGGCTCCGGGTCCCCGCGTCGGCCGAGCCGATCGCCTCGTCGAGCTTGCCGTGGCGTTCGACGCACTCCAGCGAGGCCTTGGGGGCGACGACGTGGCGTTCGTCGGCCTCGCCGTAGGGGAGATGCCCGCCGGTCGTCACCAGGGGGGACGCGTTGAACGTCTGCGCGTACTGCTCGGGCGTCAGTTCGCCGGTGCTGCGGATCACCAGGCGAAGCGCGGACGTGCCTTCGGTGAACGCGGTCCGCGGCAGCAGCACCGGTGCGGAGACCGGCTCGAACCGGCGGAACGTCGGGCCGCCGGTGGGCGGCAGCGACAGCACGTCCTGGTCGAGCAGGGCGGTCGCCTCGTCCACGCTCGGCCCGTTGCCCGCCAGGTCCACGGTGCGCAGCCGAATCCGGTAACCGTTGCCGAAGCGCAGCCGGGGCAGCGTGCCGGGCCGGGCCCGGACGTCGATCTCCAGCGGCAGCGTCGTGGCCGCGGTGTTGGCGATCCGCCGTGGGCCCGAGCCGTCGGCCTCGGCCTTGCCCGGGTGCGGGGCGGAGAGCGCCCAGCCGTCCCAGGTGACCAGGTGCTCGTGGACGTGCACGCGCTGCACCGGACCCGGAGGCGCCGCCGGCGAGGCCAGACCCACCTGGAAGAAGCCCTCGTCGGAGGCCGTGTCGAGATGGTCGCCCGGGCTGCCGGCGCGCGTGTAGGAGACTTCGCGGGCGTGCAGCGAGAACCAGTTCTGCCGGCTCTCGTCGAAGATGTCGACGCGGTGGCCGCGGACCAGGTCCTCGGCCCCCAGCACCACGACCGCATCGGCGGTCAGGGCGTCCTGCCGGTCCGCGGCGCGCGTGAAGTCGTCGTTCAGGGTGCCCACCTGGTCGCCGTGCACCAGACACAGGCCTTTGGTGCGGACGGTCGGGGGTGCCGCTTCCGTGTCGCCGTCGGTGCCGGTGGCGACCGCGGCGGCCAGCAGCTTGAGGTTGACACCGTCGATGTCCGCCTGCTCGATGGCGTATTCGGCCTCCGGCAGGGCGACGAGCCCGCGCGCGGGCGGACCGAACGCGTCGTTCCCGTCCGCCGCCGCACAGAAACCGTGGCCGGGCGTGAACGCATACCGCGTCGCGGCCGCGTGGTCGTGCGACGTGCCCGGCGGCAACTGCGGCTCCCAGATCGGGATCACCAGCACGGTGAAGTCACCGTTGGCGGCGCGGAGTTGCGCGGCAGGGAAAGCGAAGTCCAGCACCAGGCCCAGACGCCGCAGCAACTTCGGATGGTCGCCGAGCGACGACAGCATCTGATGGAAGTCGACGCGCGGTACCTCCGGCGGCGGCGCGAGAGGCGGCGGCTCGTTGTTCCCGGCCGCCAGCCCTTGAACCTGCTGCTGCACCCGCGGCTCGTGGAACGCCAGGAACGCCTGCTGCGCCGTCAGATCGGGGCGGACGAGTGCGCCCGGCTGGTCGGCCACCTGCCGGTCGGCGACCTGCTGGTCGGCCACCGTCAACTGCTCGGCGATGGTCGCCCGCATGTTCTCCATCGTCGACGGCATGTCGGTATCGGCCGCGAAACCCGCCAAGGCGGTCATCTGCCGAGCGGGCGGCATCCGATCCGGCGACTCCGCCGCCGTCGCGGCATAGGACCGGCGGGTGGTGTCCGCGATCTGCTGCGCCGGATAGCTGACCGCCGTGCTCTGCCGGTGGTCGTCGAACCGGAACCGGTCCACGAGGGTGGTCGCCGGGAAGCAGAACCGCCACAGGTCGGAGTCCGGCGGTGCGCTCGTCCGGGTGAGCGGGATCGGCGGCGTGCCGTCCTGCGCACCGTCCGCGTCGCCCGTGGCGAGCGCGAACGACGCCCCGGCGATCCGCGCCGGCCAGTCCTGGAAGTCCGGGAACGCGGCCAGCGTGTCCGACTCGTCGCTCTCCAGCCGCGGCGCCACGAAAACCGACAGGTGCGCCGTCCCGCCGTCGGCCGACAGACCGGCCGGCAGGGCGATCCACTGGATGTGCTGTTCGATCGTCATGGGGGTGCCTTCCTGGCGCTCCGGAGGCCGAGCGGCCTACGCAGCGAACGCCAAGCAGTAGTCGTCCCAGTCCTCCGGCTCCACGCAGTCCGCGAACGCGGGGTCGCCCGCCGATCCCGCGAACCGGCGTTCCAGCGCCAGACTGACGGACTTGCTGAAGAACGCCACGCGCACGCTCACCGTGACGCTGCCTTGGCCGACGACCTCGCAGACGCCGTCGCCCTTGTGGTACGTCAGGGCCAGGTAGAACTCGACGGAAATGGTCACGATGCCCAGCACCGACAGGTAGCCGCCGCACCGCAGATACCCGGTCAGCGTCACCGAGGTCCCGGTCAGCTGGAAAGCGATCCCGGCCATCACATGCACGCCGCCGCTGGCCACCCCCAGGTCCAGCGACGCGTTGCCGCCGAACTCCAATGAGCCTTCCACCTGTTCGATGCCATGGGTGCTGACTTCCAAGGCGAAGAACCCGCCGCCGCCGAACATCCCCACGCTCACGTTGAACGGGTTGTGCCGCTCCGACACCGCGAACCGGAACCGCGTCGGCGCGTTGTCGAACGGGATCGTCAGCTTGGCCGACAATGCGACATTGCTGAGGTTGAACATGCCCAGGCCGAGCGACGGCAGCGTCAGCCCGTAGCCGGCCACCACGCCCGCGGTCGTCACGTCCACGGACGCGCCCGTCCCGAACACGTCCGCGGGCAGGGCGTTGCGCAGCTCGTTCACGAACTCCAGGTCGTTCATGAACGTGATGCCCACCCCGGCGGCCGTCACCTCCGGCTTGGCCCCGGGCCGCGCACTGAACGTCAGACGGTCGAAGTCGACCCGCACGATCCCCAGGAAATCGAAAGCGAAGCTGCGCAGCTCGCCGCGCACCGTCGACTTGGTCAGCGCGTCGGGGGAGCGCACCGTGGTGGCTTCCAGGACGAGCGAGGCGTTCTCCAGGTCGAGCAGCGGCAGGGTGTTCGTCAGTTTGGGCTTCCACACGTAGCGCAGCTCGGACCCGTCGGCGAGGTCGGCGACCCGCATGAGCGGCACCGGCAGAAGATCCGCGGGCCCCCCGTCGAGGCGCTTCCGGATCTCGGCCTCGCCCAGACTCTTCAACTCCGCCACCGACACGGCCTCGACCGGGGCGAGCAGCGCGGCCAGATCGATCGGACCGAGCAGCTTGGTCCCGCCGAAGATCTGCTTCAGCGTGTCCGTGTCCACACCCGCCGCGGCACCGGCCTCGTCCAGGAACTGCGGTGCGAGCAGCCCGGCCCGCGTCGTCACCGCCTGCACCGTGCTGCTCGGGGCGGCCAGCCCGCCCGCCTGCCGGGGGGACAGGGAGACGGGCAGCGCTTCCGCGAGGTTCAGGAAGGCTTCGGTCGGCTGGCCTTCGAAGCCCTGCTCGAGATAGGCGTCGTGCAGGTGCACGACACTCTCGGTGAACCGCCCGGTCAGCCGCTCCACCGCCGGAACCCGCGCCGAAGCCTGTGTCATCGCGGGCAGCAGGGTCGCCGGGTGCCCGGACGCCGCCACCGGTTCCAGGCGCATCGAGCCGACCGGCATGCTCGTCGTCCCCGGCGCGTCCGCGGGAGCCTGCGCCAGCGCGACCGTCTGGCCGGACAAGTCGACCGTCGGAAGGTCCGCGGCATCAGGCTCGCCGTAGGCGCTCGGAACGTCGCCCAGCGTGGTCGTCCATGCGAAGACCAGCGGCAGCGTGAAGCCCACATGCCGGCCCTCGGCATCGGTCGCCACGGCATGGAATTGGAAGGGCGCACCGCCCACCTTCACCCAGAACGCGCCCCTGCCGCCCGCATCGTCGATCGTCGGCGTCACATGGTCGGTCAACTCGATCGACCGGAACGGGAGCTGGCGTCCCGCATGCTCGTCGTAGCCGGCGCCCTCGCCGTACCCGACCTCGGCCTGGTCGATGCGGATGTGCGATTCCGTATGCAGGTACGCGACCGACGAACCGTCGCCGGGGTCGTCGTACAGGCGCCGGGTGACCGAGACCAGCGACGCGCGGTGGCCCGTACTCAGGTAGCCCTGCCCGATGGTCTGCACGAACTGTTCGCGACCGAGCGACGCGACATGCTCGTACTGGGTCAGATCCGCCGCCGGGAAGCCGGCCGGAAGGTCCCACGCCCCGTTGATCCGCACCGACGCACCCAGCGCGGTCAGCATGAACTGCTCGGCGTGCAGCGAGCGCCGCAGCGGGAAACCGTCCGGGCCGACGAAATCGCTGTCGCTCGTCAGCGCCACGAGTTGGTCGAGGGCGTCGGCGGACAACGGCATCCCCGTCCGCGCCGGCCGATCCCGCAACGCCGCGAACGCCTTCAGCCCCGCGGGACCCCCGTTCTCGCCGTGCAGTTCGGCATGCCACAACTCGGTACGTCCGTCCAGCGCGACCGGCTCGGCCAGCGGCGCCGACCACGCGATCACCGGATCGTCGTGCCCGAGCAGCAGCCGCGTCGGGAACTCGATGGCGGTCCGCGGAATCCCGCCGAACAGATTCGGCACGTTCGGGTCGTCGCGCCCCAGATCGAACGGCACGATCGTGGAATTCAGACTGTTCCAGTCCAGCAGCGCCGCCACCGTCAGATCGATGCCGTCCTGCCCCTCCGGCAGCAGAAACGCCAGCGTGCTCGGCGCCGCCGCGAACGCGGGCACCGTCTCCGGGAACTGGCCGTCGGCCGGCACCCCTTCGCTGATGTGCTGGGACGGCGGATGCAGCAGCACCACCGCCGGGGACGCCGGATCCTCCCGGACCAGACGCGCCCCCGCACGCCGCAGATTGACCACCTCCACCCGCAGCACCAGCATGTCCTCGATACGGAGGATGCGGAACGGGTCGGCAGTCATGACTGCCCGCCTTCCGGTCGACTCGCGGGGCCCTGCCCGGCGCCGGTGCGGACACGGCGGCGGCGCAACGGCCTGGTTTCCAGCCTGGCAAACGGCGCCCGCGGGCGCACCTTTTCGGGACGCCCGCGCGCTTCAGTGCCGCCGCGGATGGCGGCGGGGATGCAGGACGACATTGCCCCAGTGCTCCACGCGGTAGGCGGCCGACGCCGCCGACTTCGCGAGCCCCGCGGCCGGCCGCATCGGCCACGGCAGCGTGAACCCCGACGCCAGCGTCCGGGTCGCCACCGCCGCCGTCCGCGCCAGCGTCTCCGACATGAGGGACGTGCCCAGCTCGCCCTGGAGCGTCTCGTCCGAGACCCGGCACGCGTGCAGCACGTCCGCGACCAGCGCCGACGGCACCGGGGGATAGGCCGCACCGTTGCCCGGCGCCGCCTGCCGGTACGCGGCCAGGAACGCCCCGGCATGGCCCGCGGCACCGGCCGCCACGTCCCGGTCGGCCTGCTCGGCGATCGTGGCCAGCTCCTGCGCGGCGATGAGCCGCTGCAGACCGCCCGCCACCCAGATCGACGTCACCGGCAGACTCCGCGGCAACCCGGACGACGCCGGATCCGTCAGGAAGCCCAGCTCCGGGGCCCGCCCGTCCGGGAACGGCTCCTGCACACCCGGCGGCGGATCGGCATCCGCGATCTCCCGCAGCGCGGCGACCAACTCCGTGCGGAACCGCGCGGGATCCTCGGACGCGTCGGCCTTGTGCGCGAGATGCCTCGGGTCGAGCAGGAGCTGGACGAGCCAGCCGGCGCCGTCCAGCCGGCCCCACATCCAGTCGTTCGCACACCACGAACTCTTGTAGAAGGCGCCGAAATGATGGAGTTGCAGACCGGTCAGCTTCTGCGCCGCCAGACTCCGCACGTCCAGGGCACAGCGGGTGTCGGCGCTGATCTGCACCAGCTCGACGGCCTGCGGGGCCCGGCCGCGGCCCGGCGACAGGACGTGCTGGAGCACGTGCAGCTCGAACAGGCGCGCGACGCAACGCGGGGCGGGCAGGGCGCCGTCGACGGTCAAGTAGTGGAGGAGGTCGGCGAGCCGGGTCGGCTCGTCGCCGGGCGGGGTCGCCGGGGCGGGAGCGGTGCCCGGGGTGGCCGGGGTACCTGCGGAGCCCGGGGTGGCTCGGGCGGCCAGCTCGGACAGGAGCGGCTGTGCGGCGAGGAGGATGCCGCCGAACTCCGCCCACGCCTGGGCTATCGCGGACTGCTGCGCGCCGGAGGGAAGTTGGCTGCATACCGCGTGCCGCCATGCGGGTGAGGAGGCCAGGTCGCCGAGCGCGCCGGGATGAGCGGCGGTGTCGGCGATGTCGGCAGTGTTGGTCGCTTCGGTCGCGGCCAGGGCGGCGGCGACTTCGGTGGGGAGTTGCCCGGCGGGCTCGCGCGCCGGCATTGCCGCGTGGGTGCGGGCGACCAGGCCGTCGAGCAGCGCACGCTCGTCCGCGGCGGGACGCAGCGCGAAACCGGAGGTGAGCAGGCCGAGCAGGATGGCCTTCCCGCCGTCCAACGCGGGACGGCCGAAGGTCGCGAGAGCGTCGAAGCGGCCCGGCTCCGGCAAGGACCCGGGCAGGCGTGCGGTGACGGCCTGTTCGGCGGCGTCGGTCAGGACATCGGCATCGGAACCGAAGCCGGTCGGGCGGCCGTCCGCGGCGAGCTGCCCGGCCGCGGTGCGCTGCCGCAGCGCCTCCTCGGCTGCCGTGGCGGCGAGGGTATGGGCGTACGTGTCGCGGAAACCCGCATACACCGGAGGCGTCACCGCATCGCCGCCCGCGGCCAGGCGGGCGAGCCGGCCGTCGGCCCGGCGGCGGGCCCGGGCGGCCGCGTTGTGCGCCGCGATGTCCGCCAGCTCGGCGGAAATCGTCTGGGAGAGGGCCGCGTTGAGGTCCCACATGACGGCGCGGCCGAGGACCGGGGCGGTCAGGTCGGGTGAGGGTGGGGCGGAGACGGCTGCTGCGGTGGTGGGCTGCGGGGTCGGCGGCTGCGTGGTCGGGGCTTGCGCGGCGGCTGTCCGTGTGGCCGGGTTGGTCACTTCGGGGAGGCCCGCGGAAGGGACGACGTAGGCGAGTACGCGCCGTACTTCACGGTCGGCCGCCCGGTCGAAAATCGCCTCCAGCGCGGGACCCAGCGGCCGGTTCGCCAGCAACCCGCCGTCGGCGACGTGCTGGGCCCGCGTGAGACCGATGTACGGGCTCATCACCGGATGGGTCGGGTCGCTGCCCGGGGCGCCGATCGGCAGGAAAGCGGGTTCGAACGCACCCGGGAACGACGCGCTGCTGCGCGCCGCCAAGGCCAACGCCCGGAAGGTGTCCGGGCCCGCCAGGTCGGCGGACGCGAACGTGAACAGGCCGCGGTGCGTCGTGTCGCGCACCAGCACGCCGTAGTCGTCGGTGTACCGGCTGTCCTCGCCGTCGAGCAGCGTCGTGGTGATCATGACCCGGACGGGGGAATCCGGGTCGGGGCCGGACGCGGAGGTGCCGATGATCCGGTGCAGGCCGTCGCTGAGGTCGGCGAGCAGCACCTCGTCGCCGTACAGCAGCGACGGCTGCTCGCGGTCCGACGGACGCCGCAGCAACTGGCCGAACGAGCCTTGCGTCAGCCAAATGCCGCGCAGCAGGCCGATATCCGTCTGCCACACCTCGGCGAGACCGAGTACGGCCGCGTTGATGGCGCCCGCGCTCGTCCCCGACAGGACGTCGATGCCGAACCCGACGCCGAGGAGATCGAGCAGGCCGCGGTACTTGTCGCGCACCCCGGCGGCGGGCGCCTCCACCTCGCCCGGCTTGCCCCGGCGCATCCGGCTCGCCGAACACAGCAGGTTCATCTCGCGGGCGACACCGCCCATCCAGATGGCGAGGCTCACCCCGCCGGTGAAGGTGGCCGCCAGTCGGATCTCCGGTTCGGCGGGGTTGCTGCCGGTACCCGGGGTACCGGTCGGAGGGATGGGCGTGCCCATGGCCGTGCTCTTCTCGGGCGGGGGGTTCTCTTCCGACCCGGCCCCGGCATGACTTCCTGCGACGGCGAACTCGCCCCTGGCGCACGCCGAATGCCGGTCTCCTTCCATGCTGCGCGCTCGGCCGGAGGCTGTCGACCTGTGCCGCGGGCGGCACTTCGGTGGCACGTCCGGTGCAGCAGATCGCCCGCGGCGATTGGATCGCGTTTCCAGGTCCATCGCTGGGCACCGCCGGCGGCAGCTCGGGTCGTGGTCGAGCGGCGCCCGACGGCGATCTCGCATCGAACACGCGTCGGCGATACGCCGATGCAATATTATTAACAGGCCCGTGCCGCCAGTCACGCCAAGGGCAGACAAACAAGCCGCGACGTCGGCAGCGCGCTGCCAAACCCGCACCGCTCGCCCGTGGATGTGCGAGGGGCGAGGCAGGGGACTTCCGCGGGTATGCGCGGGGTGCGCGACCTTCGGGCGTTGACGAAAATCGCTATGTATAAAGCTACTTGCCGTAGGGGTGGCCCTGTGCGACAGCCCGCCCCGCCGCGTGGGGCGGGCGCAGAAATCAGGAAGGCCGGTCCAGCGCCGTACGCGCGATGCCCGCCGGCCGTCCCCAACCCCTCCGCATTCCGCTGAAAGCAGACACCCCCCGCGCCCTGATGACTCCCACCCCACCACCTACCAAGATGGCCTCATGGCCGATGACAACACCCCCCAGCCCCTCCCGACCCCCGAACCCCCGCAGCTGCCCCGCGAAATCGCCGACGCCTACGTCGAAGCCCTCATCACCCTCGACCCCATCACCGGCACCTTCCTCGGCGTCCGCGACAGCTTTGGCAAACTCCCCGACCTCTCACCCACCGGCCAAGCCGCCACCGCCGCCCTCGCCCGCCACACCCTCGCCCGCCTCGACGAAGCCGAACGCACCCCCGGCGCGGACACCGGCATCGAACGCCGCTGCGCCCGCCTCCTCCGCGAACGCCTCACCGCCGAACTCGCCCTCCACGAGGCCGACGAAGGCCTCCGCGCCGTCGGAAACCTCGGTACGCCGATCCACTCCGTCCGCGAAGTCTTCACCCTCAACCCCACCCAAACCGACGAAGACTGGGCCGCCGTAGCCGAACGCCTCCGCGCCGTCCCCGCCGCTCTCGCCGGCTACCGCGCCTCCCTCACCCTCGGCCTGGACCGCAAACTCCACGCCGGCCCCCGCCCCACCACCACCTTCATCGGCCAACTCGGCGAATGGGCCGACACCGGCAACGGCCAAGGCTGGTTCGAAGACTTTGCCGCCGCCGGTCCCGACTCCCGCCGCGCCGAACTCGACGAAGCCGCCCGAGCCGCCACCGCCGTCGTCGACCTCCGCGACTGGATGCGCGACGTCTACGCCCCCGCCGTCGCCGACTCCCCGAACACCGTCGGCCGCGACCGCTACGCCCGCTGGTCCCGCTACTTCAACGGCACCGACCTCGACCTCGACGAGGCCTACGCCTACGGCTGGTCCGAATACCACCGCATCCGCGACGAAATGCAGCACGAAGCCGACAAGATCCTCCCCGACGCGGCAACCCCCTGGGCGGCCCTGGCCCACCTCGACGAGCACGGCACCCACATCGACGGCGTCGAAGAAGTCCGCCTCTGGCTGCAAGGCCTCATGGACCAAGCCATCGAAGCCCTGGACGGCACCCACTTCGAACTCGCCGAACGCGTCCGCAAGGTCGAAGCCCGCATCGCCCCGCCCGGCAGCGCCGCCGCGCCGTACTACACCAGCCCGTCCGAGGACTTCAGCCGCCCCGGCGCCACCTGGCTCCCGACGATGGACCGCACCTCGTTCCCGGTCTACAACCTCGTCTCGACCTGGTACCACGAGGGCGTCCCCGGCCACCACCTGCAACTCGCCCAATGGGCGCACGTGGCCGCCGACCTGTCCCGCTACCAGGCCACCATCGGCATGGTCAGCGCCAACGCCGAAGGCTGGGCGTTGTACGCCGAACGCCTCATGGACGAACTGGGCTTCCTCACCGACCCCGAGCACCGCCTCGGCTACCTCGACGCCCAGATGATGCGTGCCGCCCGCGTCATCGTCGACATCGGCATGCACCTGGAACTGCCGATCCCGGCCGACTCCCCGTTCCACCCCGGCGAGACCTGGACCCCCGAACTCGCCGAGGAGTTCTTCGCCGCGCACAGCAGCCGCCCCGCCGACTTCGTGGAAAGCGAACTCACCCGCTACCTCACGATCCCCGCCCAGGCCATCGGCTACAAACTCGGCGAACGCGCCTGGCTCCTCGGCCGCGAGAACGCGCGGGCCCGCCACGGCGACGCCTTCGACCTCAAGACCTGGCACATGGCAGCCCTCTCCCAGGGCTCCCTGGGCCTCGACGACCTGGTCGACGAGCTCTCCGGCCTCTGACCCGGGACTCCACTCCAGACCGGTACCGGACCTCGGCCGCCGCGGGCATCCGCCCTACCGCCCCCCGCGGCGGCCGCCGTCCCCCGCCCGCGCCGCGTCGAGTTCCCGAAGCGTCTCCTCCGGCACATGATCTCCCGCCGCCTGATGCTCACGCAGGTGCCCGATCATCGCCGCAGCCGTCGGCAACCGAGGAAAAGGCGCCATGAACTCGAACCCGAAGCAATAAGGATTGGCGCAGTCCCCGGCCACACACTCCGGACACAACCGGGTCTCGATCAACCGACACCCGCAGCACTCGATCATGTCGTCCGACGTCTCGTACACATAGACGTCGGACCCTTCCCATCCGAAGCGCGCGTAGCTCACAAGCCCTCCCGAACGACCGCTCCAAAACCCTACGACAACACCCTCCGCCGAAAGTTCCGCAGCCCGATCGCCAGGAACAGCACGCAAAACCCCACCAGCACCGGATAAATCACATACAGATGCATATGTGAAGCCTCCGTGAAAGCGGCCCGCATGCCCTCCGCCACATAGATCAGGGGATTGGCCAGCACCAGCACCTGCAGCCAGTGGAAGCCCCCCACATGCACCGGCGACAGCCGCGTCCACTGGTAGTACGTCCCGCCGAGGAACACCAACGGCAGCACCACGAACCCGAACATCAGCCCGATGTTCCGCGGCTCGAACGACGTCCCCAGCACCAGCCCCAGCGACGTCATCGCCACACACGCCAGCGGAACGATCGTCACCACGATCGGCCAGTGCACATGCAAGTCCGGCTCCACCCCCGGCGCATGCACCACCGCCGCAATCGGAAACACGATCGCCGCCGAGATGAGCGCCTGGCACGACCCCGACAGCACCCGCGCCACCGCCACCAGCCAGATCGGACACGGCGCCTGCACCCGGTCCTCGATCTCCCGCGTGTAGCCGAACTCCTGGGACATCTGGATCGCCACCGACTGGATGCCCTGGAACATGATCGAGATCGCCACCACCCCCGGCACCAGCACGGTGGCGAACCCCGACTCCCCGGGCGACGTCGAACTCCCGCCGATGCCCTGCCCGATGGTCGGAAACACGTACAGGAAGACGAAAACCAGCAACAGCGGCTGCATCACCGTCCGGGCCGCGAACTCCACGAAATTCCGCCCCAGCACCGTCAGGTCACGCCGGATCAGCGCCCCCAACGCGGTCCACGACGCCGCGGCCGCCGACCGCGGCGGCCGAATCGGCAGCAACTCCTCCCCGCCCATCGCCGACGAGGCGGATACGGACGCGGACACACCTCCGGGCTCAGGCGAAGGCGCCGCCGCGGAAGAAGCCATCAGTCCCGCAACTCCTTCCCGGTCAGTCCGATGAACACCGTCTCCAACGTGGTCCCCGCCACCGACAGGTCCACCACGTCGAACCCGCCCCCTTCCGCCGCCCCCAGCACCCGGGGCAGCAGCCGGTCGGCACCCCCGTCCCCGACCTCCAGCTCGACCGTGCGCCCCGACACCCGGGCCCGCGTCGCGCCGGGAATCTCGCGCTTCAGGAGATCGCCCAGACCGGGCGCACCGTCCGCGACCCGGACCGTCACCACCGTGTCCGCCCCCGTCCCGCGCTTCAGCGCCTCCGGAGTGCCGAGCGCCAGAATGCGCCCGTGGTCGATGATCGCCACCCGGTCGCACAACCGGTCGGCTTCCTCCATGTTGTGCGTGGTCAACAGGATCGTCTGACCGGCCCGGTTGAGATCGCCGAGCACCTCCCACAGCGCCAGCCGCCCCTGCGGATCGAGCCCGACGGTCGGCTCGTCGAGGAACAGCACCGCCGGGCGGTGGAAGATCGCCCGCGCCACCAGCAGCCGCTGCGCCATCCCGCCGGACAGCTCGTACACCGACGAGCGCGCCCACTTCGCAAGCCGGAACCGGTCGAGCAACTCGTCGGCGCGCCGCCGCGACGCGCGGCCCGACATGCCGAACAGCAGGCCGTGGAAGAACAGGTTGTCCCGCACGTTCAGTGCCCGGTCCAGGGTGTTCTGCTGCGACACCACCGCGATGATCTGCTTGACCAGCGCGGGATGCGCGACCACGTCGACGCCGCCCACGAATGCCCGTCCCGCGGTCGGGATCACCCGCGTCGTGAGGATGCCGACCGTCGTGGTCTTGCCGGCGCCGTTGGGTCCGAGCAGGCCGAAGATCTCGCCGCGCTGCACGTGCAGGTCGAGGCGGTCGACGGCGGCGAAGTCCGTCCGCCGGTAGACCTTGGTCAGCCCCTCGGCGCGGATCACCGCACCGCTCGCCTCGCCCGACGAGGCTGCGGCGGCCACGTGACTGGTGCGTTCGGCCATGGGGAAACGTGCCTCTCCCACCACGATCCGCCTCGGACGGTCCCGCGACAAACGCGGTCGGCCGCGACGCAGCGCCGGACTGCCCCCGCCTCGTGATCGCTAGTATTTCACCGACAAAGATAGTATAAAAGCGCCTCCGCCTTCTTTCCCGATCCCCCTCCCGCTCCGACCGGATCCGGATCTCGTTTCGATCCGACTCCGATCCGCCCCACCGCGAACGCAGCCCGACGCCCCACGGCGACAAGGAGTGTGTACGGTGCCCCCTCGGATTCCCCGGAGAACGCTCGCGGCCCGGCTCGTCGCCACCGCCGCGGCCCTGACCCTCGCCCTCACCGCCTGCGGAGGCTCGTCGGGCGGCAAGTCCGGCAAACAGCCCGGCGACGGACTCACCAGCGCGACCGCCCGAACCGGCGGCTCGCTCACCGTCAACATCGTCACCGAATCGCGCGGCCTCGACCCGTTCACGGGCACGTTGTCCAGCGTCGCCGACTACTCGCGCCTCAACGCCCTCTACGACGTCCTGGTCTACGGCGACGCCAAGACCGGCCAGGTCAAGCCCCAGCTGGCCGAATCCCTGGCCACCCCCGACGGCGGCCGCACCTGGAGACTCGTGGTCCGCGACGGTGTGAAGTTCTCCGACGGCACCGTGCTCGACGCCGCCGCGGTCAAGTTCACGTGGGACCGCATGGCCGACCCCGCCGCCCGCTCGCTGTACGGCAGTTCCCTCCGCGGCGTGACCACCCGGGTGGTCGACGCCCGGACCCTGGACATCAGCCTCGCGCAGGTCAACGCGCGCTTCGACCAGGTCGTCGCCGCGCACCTCGCCTACATCGTCTCGCCGACGGCGTATCGGAAGGACCCGCAGGGCTTCGCCCGCAAACCGGTCGGCGCGGGGCCGTTCACGCTCAAGGAATGGGTGCAGGGCGACCACCAGACCTACGTCCGCAACCCCGGCTACTGGCAGCCCGGCAAGCCCTACCTCGACGAGGTCACCTTCCGGACCATCACCGACCAGCAGCAGTCCTTCAACAGCGTCTCCACCGGCGGCGCGGACATGGCGATCACCCTGGACGCGCGCAACGCCTCCGCGGCCAAGAACGCCGGGTTCGACGTCACCGAGATGGCGCTCAACGGCCCCGGCGGCGTGCTGTTCAACATGGCCAAGCCGCCGTTCGACGACCCCCGCGCCCGCAAGGCGCTCGCGCTGGCGCTCGACCCGGACGCGTTCACGAAGATGATGTACGACGGCCAAGTCGTCACGCCCAAAAGCCTGTTCGCGGCCACGTCGACGCAGATCGACCAAGCCGCCGTGCCGCCCCGCGCCCAGGACAAGGCGCAGGCCGCCGACCTCGTCAGACAACTCGCCGCGGACGGCAAGACCCTCGACTTCACGCTGCTCATGCCGGCCAGCACCAACAGCTCCAAGACCGCCGAGTACTTGCAGCAGCAGTGGAATCTGATCCCCGGTATCTCCGCCCGCGTCTCCACCGTCGAAATCGGCGCGCTCACCGCCAAGGTCCTGGTCAACCGCGACTACCAGGCCGTCTACTACAACATCGCCACCCCCGGCGAACCCCTCCTGTGGAACACGCTGCACAGCGGCTCGCCCAACAACTGGCTCGGCTACAAGTCACCCGCCGCCGACGCCGCTCTCGAAGCCAGCCGCGCGGCCACCACCCCCGAGGCCCTGAAGACGGCCTACACCAAGCTCGCCCAGGTCACCGCCGACGACGTCGTGATGATCCCGCTCCAGGAGTCCATCACCTTCACGTACGCCAAACCGAACCGCTTCGGCGGCCTGGAACTCACCACCGGCGGCGCCATCCTCATGGACCGCCTCGGCCACACCGGCAGTTGACCCGCACGCCCGAAACGGCCCTCCGTAAGCCCCGCAACCACACCCAACCCGAACACCCGCGCGCGGACACTCCCTTGGCCCGCACCAAGGCCCGGCGCGGGCACCCGTCGGCATCCGGCCCCAGCGCCGGCACCAGCCCTACGCCCGGGCCCCGGCCGGGCCGGGCCCGGCCAGGCACCCAGCCCCGGGTCCCGGGCCACACCCGGCCGCCCGGCCGTTCGTCCACCGAATCCGCTACCGCCGCCGATTCCCCTTCACCGAGGCCCGCAGATACTCCCGGTTCATCGCCGCGATAGCCGTCAACGGAATCCCCTTCGGGCACGCCGTCGCACACTCGCCCGTGTTCGTGCAGCCGCCGAAGCCCTGATCATCCATCGCCTCGACCATCCCCAGCACCCGCGACTCACGCTCCGGCGCCCCCTGCGGCAGCACGTTCAGGTGTACGACCTTCGCCGCGGTGAACAGCATCGCCGAACCGTTCGGGCACGCCGCCACACAAGCCCCGCACCCGATGCACGCGGCGTGTTCGAACGCCAGGTCCGCCGCCTCCTTCGGCACCGGCGTCGCGTGCGCCTCGGGCGCGGCACCGGTCGGCACCGACACGTAGCCGCCCGCGCCGATCACCCGGTCGAACGCCGACCGGTCCACGACCAGGTCCTTCACCACCGGGAACGCCGCCGCCCGCCACGGTTCGACGTCGATGGTGTCCCCGTCGGAGAAGTGCCGCATGTGCAGCTGGCAGGCCGTGGTGCGTTCCGGCCCGTGCGCCTGCCCGTTGATGACCATGCCGCACGCGCCGCAGATGCCCTCGCGGCAGTCGTGGTCGAACGCGACCGGGTCGTCGCCCGCGAGGATCAGTTCCTCGTTGAGCTGGTCGAGCATCTCCAGGAACGACATGTCCTCGCTGATGCCGTCGATTTCGTACGTGGCCATGGCACCGGCCGTGTCCGCGTCGTGCTGGCGCCAAATGCGCAGGGTGAGCTTCACGCGTAGCTCCGCTGGGTGGGGTGGACGTACTCGAAGACCAGGTCTTCCTTGTGCAGCACCGGCGGGGTGCCGGTGCCGGTGAACTCCCAGGCCGCCGCGTAGGAGAACGCGTCGTCGCGGCGGGCCGCCTCGCCTTCCGGGGTCTGGCTCTCCTCGCGGAAATGCCCGCCGCACGATTCGGCGCGGTGCAAGGCGTCCAGGCAGATCAGTTCGGCGAGTTCGAGGTAGTCGACGATGCGGTTCGCCTTCTCCAGCGACTGGTTGAGCTCCTCGCCGGTGCCCGGCACCTTGATGCGGCGCCAGAACTCCTCGCGCAGCTGCGGGATCCGGTCGAGGGCCTTGCGGAGCCCTTCGTCGGTGCGGGCCATGCCGCATTCGTCCCAGAGCAGTTCGCCGAGTTCGCGGTGGAAGGAGTCCGGGGTGCGGTCGCCGTCGACGGCCAGCAGCCGGGACAGCCGCGCGGTGACCTCGGCGACCGCGTCGGCCGCGGCCGGGTGGTCGGCGGGGACTTCGTCGTGCGGGTGCCGGGCGAGGTAGTCGTTGATCGTCGAGGGGAGGACGAAGTAGCCGTCGGCGAGGCCTTGCATGAGGGCGGAGGCGCCGAGCCGGTTCGCGCCGTGGTCGGAGAAGTTCGCCTCGCCGATCGCGAAAAGGCCGGGCACGGTGGTCTGCAGGTCGTAGTCGACCCACAGGCCGCCCATCGTGTAGTGGATCGCCGGGTAGATGCGCATGGGCACTTCGTAGGGGTCTTCGGCGGTGATCCGCTCGTACATCTCGAACAGGTTCCCGTACTTGGCTTCCACCGCGTCCCGCCCCATCCGCCGGATCGCGTCGGCGAAGTCCAGGTAGACGCCCTGGCCGCCGGGGCCGACGCCGCGGCCCTCGTCGCACACGTTCTTCGCGGCGCGCGACGCGATGTCGCGGGGGACCAGGTTGCCGAACGCCGGGTAGATCCGCTCCAGGTAGTAATCGCGTTCGTCCTCGGGGATCTCCGCGGGCGGGCGGGTGTCGCCGTGCGCCTTCGGTACCCAGATCCGGCCGTCGTTGCGCAGCGACTCGCTCATCAGGGTGAGCTTCGACTGGTGGTCGCCGGACCGCGGGATGCACGTCGGGTGGATCTGCGTGAAACACGGGTTCGCGAACAGCGCGCCGCGCCGGTGGGCGCGCCAGACCGCGGTGGCGTTGGAGTTCTTGGCGTTGGTGGACAGGTAGAAGACGTTGCCGTAGCCGCCGCTGGCCAGCACCATCGCGTCGGCGAAGTAGGTGTCGATGCGGCCGGTGACCAGGTCGCGGGCGACGATGCCGCGGGCCCGGCCGTCCACCACGATCAGGTCGAGCATCTCGGTGCGCGGGTGCATCTCCACGGTGCCGGCGTCGATCTGCCGGGACAGCGCCTGGTAGGCGCCGAGGAGCAGTTGCTGGCCGGTCTGGCCGCGGGCGTAGAACGTTCGCGACACCTGCACGCCGCCGAACGAGCGGGTGTCGAGCAGGCCGCCGTACTCGCGGGCGAACGGCACGCCCTGTGCCACGCACTGGTCGATGATCTCGACGGAGATCTGCGCGAGGCGGTGCACGTTCGACTCGCGGGCCCGGAAGTCGCCGCCCTTGACGGTGTCGTAGAACAGCCGGTGCACCGAGTCGCCGTCGTTGCGGTAGTTCTTGGCCGCGTTGATGCCGCCCTGGGCGGCGATGGAGTGCGCCCGGCGCGGGGAGTCCTGGTAGCAGAACTGGACGACGTGGTAGCCCTGTTCGGCGAGCGTGGCGCCCGCGGCGCCGCCCGCGAGCCCGGTGCCGACGACGATCACGGTGTGCTTGCGCCGGTTGGCCGGGTTGACGAGCTTGGCGTCGAAGCGGCGGCGGTCCCAGCGTTCGGCGATCGGACCGTCGGGGGCTTTGGTGTCGGCGATCGGGGTGCCGGTGCGGTAAGCGGTGTAGTCGGATGCAGGGTGCATGCGGATCACCTCACGATTCCGGTCAGGACGCCGATCGGGACGGCGACGAAGCCGAGGGTCAACAGGGCGGCGAGGCCGTTCGCGGTCGCCTTGAGGGCGCGGTCGCGGCGGGGCGAGTTGGCGCCGAGGGTCTGCGCGGCGCTCCAGAAGCCGTGCCGGATGTGCAGGCCGAGGGCGAGCATCGCGACGATGTAGAACAGCGCGACGTACCAGCGGTCGAACGACGCGACGATGTTGGCGTACGGGTGCCCGTGCTGCGCGTTCGGGTTCGCGTCGAGCGTCGTCAGGTCGAGCAGGTGCCAGATCAGGAACAGCAGCAGGATCACGCCGCCCCAGCGCATCGTGCGCGTCGCGTAGCTGGTGCGGGCCCTGGTGCGCCGGTACTTGTCCGGCCGGGCGGCGAGGTCGCGGCGGCTGAGCTGGTACGCGGCGACGCCGTGCAGCACCACCGCGGCGACCAGCACGACGCGGAGGATCCACAGGAACCACTCGTAGTGCAGCACCGGCTCGCCGATGGTGCGCAGCCAGTGCGCGTAGGAGTCGAACTCGCCCGGGCCGAAGAAGATCTTGAGGTTGCCGATCATGTGCGCGACCAGGTACCCGAGCATGATCAACCCGGTGGCGGCCATGACCGCCTTCTTGCCGACGGTGGAACGCCACAGGAAGCCGATGAGGGACGGGGAACGCGCCGTCCGGGTCGCGAGTGCCATGTCTGGGACGTTAGGCCCGGGACCTTCGATCCGTCCAAGACATGGAATGACTCATTTCGATAGGGGATTCCTATCGATGCGGGATAGGGTGGCGGGCGTGCAGATCCAGCAGCTCCGCTATTTCGCGACCGTGGCCGAGCTTCGGCACTTCACCCGCGCCGCCGAGGAACTCAACGTCGCGCAGCCGTCGCTGTCCCAGCAGATCCGGGCCTTGGAGCACGAGCTGGGCGCCGAGCTGTTCCACCGGGCGCGCGGCAACATCACGCTGACCGACGCGGGGGAGGCGCTGCTGCCGGTGGCCCGCCGGATCCTCGCGGACGCCGAGACCGCGCGCCGGGAGGTCCTGGAAGTGGCGCAGCTGCGGCGCGGCCGGGTGCGGCTCGGCGCACCGCCGAGCCTGTGCGCGAGCCTGGTGCCGGACGTGCTGCGCGTCTTCCACGACCGGTTTCCCGGCATCGAGCTGTTCGTCGACGAAGGCGGTTCGCAGGACTTGGTCCGCACGCTGGCCGCGGGCGGCCTGGACCTGGCACTGATCATCACCCCGCTCGGTCCGGGCGCGCCCGCCCTGACCACGACCGAGCTGCTGCAGGAAGACCTGGTCGTGGTGTCGTCCCCGGCCGAGCCGCCGCCGACCGGCCGCGCGGGCATCCGGGTGGGCGACCTGCGCGGGCTGCCGCTGGTGATGTTCCGCCGCGGCTACGACCTGCGCGAGATGACGATCGCCGCGTGCCGGGCGGCCGGTTTCGAGCCGGCGTTCACTGTGGAGGGCGGCGAGATGGACGCCGTCCTCGGCTTCGTGCACGCGGGCCTAGGTGTCGCCGTGGTCCCGGGCATGGTCGCGGCGCGGTCCGGGCTGCGCGTCACCCCGTTCGAGGGGCGGCCGATGCGCCGCGCCATCGCGGTCGCGCACCGCAAGGACGCCCCGCCGCCGCGCGCGGCGCGGGAACTGTGGGGCGTCCTGGTGGAGCACTTGGCCGGCGCCGAGGACCTTGGATGACCGGTGTCATCCCTCCGGTGCCGCAGTCTCCGAGAGGACGTTGCCGTCCTCGTCCATGCGCGGATGGAGTTGCGCCGGGTCCTGGCTGTTGACGTCGGACGGGCGCGGGCCTTCGGGCCCGTCGGGGCCCCAGCGGACGAGCCGCCGGGTGCGGCACAGCTGATGGACTCCGCCGGCGAATTCCAGCCGGTTCGCGTGCGGGCCGCCGGCGCGCAGGGCGGCCGCGGCCTCGGCGTACGGGGCGAGTTCGGGGGCGTCGGAGGTCTCCGCGTCGAGCTGCGGATCGGCGTCGTAGGCGATCAGGCCGTTCTTGCGCGGCCAGAACCAGGTGAGCGCGAAGTGCAGCGACTTGCGGGCGGCGTGCGCGGTGGCGTGCGGGCCATTCGACGGGGTCCAGCCGCCGGCGTGCTGTTCGACGACGGTGAAGGTCGCGGGCAGCAACAAGACGTCGGGGTGGCTGAACAGCGCCTGCTCGGAATCGGCGCGGACGTGGTCGGGGAACCGGTCGCCGGTGTAGTGCAGATCGCGGAGCGCGAGGCGTTCCAGGGCCTGGCTCGGCGGGACCGCGGCGTACGGGTCGAGGACGAGGCCGTCGTCGATGCGGGGGTCGTTGGTCGCCCGGTCCCAGTCCGGGACGAGCGGCTCCGGGTCGGTGGGTCGGGGGCCTTCGATGCCGTTGCCGTCGGCGACCGCGTACTCCTCGGCACGAATCACCCGGTACCGGGTGCCGCCCACGCTCAGGTCGTCGACCCGCTCGGTCTCCAACCGCGCCACCGCCGACAGCAGCAACTGCCGCATCTCCCGGTCGCAGTCGGCGTCCTTGGCACGGAACCACAGGCGCGAGTTGAGCCCGTCGCGGGCGAGTTGCGGGCAGTCGTCGACGACGGGGCAGATCACGCGCCACGCCGCACCGTCCGCGGGGGACTGCGCGGCGATCCCGAACAGCGGCCCGCGGACCACGAGTTTGTCGTTCCGCAGCGCGGCGTCCGCGGCATCCGCCTCGGCCGCCGCCTCCACCGGTTCCACCGGCACCCGCACCACGACCGGCCGCACCCCACCCGGCGCCGTATCCCCGTATTCCATGACTCCATCCTGACGCCGATCACCCGGCGTGTGGGGAGCTTTGGCGGATCGTCACGCAATCGGGGCGAGGACCGCGGGGGCGCGAGGGGCGTGCGAGGGGTCGCACGAGAGGGTGCGACGATCCGGCGTACGGAACGCAGGCGAGGCCCGGCACGGCCGGAAACCGCAGCGGCGGCGCCGCGCGAAAGGAACCCGCCGGAACCGCCCCCGTCCCCCGAACGGCCCTACGCGAAGCCGAGGTTGATCGCCGGTGCGCGTACGACGGCGTTGTCCTGCCGGGCTTCCTCGCGTTGGGACGCGCCGCGGGCAGGCGATTCCGCGGGCGCGGGCGTCTCGCGGCCGGCGGCTCCGCGCACCGCCGTCTTGACGCCGCCGGCGATGGTGGCCATCCCGGCGACTGCACTGTGCAGGATGCCCTTGCGGACGTCCGGCGCGGGGCCGACCGTGCGCAGCCCGCGCTGTTCGGCGTCGCGCACGATCTGGCGCGCGTCGTCCACCGCAACGTCGCCCGCGACCTGCTTGTCGTCGGCTGCCGTGCGTGCGTTGCTGACCGCTTGGTCGGCGGCGGTCTGTCGCTGCCCATTGGCTTCGTCCGCCTTGACCCGGTCCGCGCTCTCCTCTTCCGGTGTGCGCCCCATGGACCCCTCTCCCGCCGTCGTCGGCTGGAACTACTCCTGCGCCGAGGGTAGGACCGCCGCCGCCCGTGGGGCAGAGCCCGACGCAATCGGGTCGGAGCCCCGCGCTCGGCGGCTGTTACGGCACCGCGGGCTGCGCGCTCCGTGATCGGGTGCGGAGGGTGCCCTTCGGTAGGCCGAGGACGCGTTCTGCGGTGGTCAGGGCCATGTCGTCGAGGACCGGGTGGTCGACCTGGCCCTCGTCGTTGGCGTAGGCGCCGAGGCCGTCGACGGTGATGAGGATGTGCAGGGTGGCGCCCGCCGGGTCGTCGGTGGTGAACTCGCCGGCCCGGACGCCCTCGGCGATCAGGTCGGTCAGCACCGTGCGGTTGACCGCTTCCTCGGCGGCGACCGCCGCGCGCAGGTGCTCCTTGAAGCGGCTGAGGTGACGTGCGTTCAGCCACAGCCGGCTCAGGTCGAGGTACTCGCCGTCGGTGAGCCGGGCCAGGTAGCGGGCGAGCCGGTCGGCGGGCGGCAGGGACTCCTCGTCGGCGGGCAGCAGAGCCGCGCGCTCCCGGGCCGCGGCGTCCGCGAAAGCCTCGCTGACCAGCAGGTCCGCGGCCGGGAAGTAGTGCCCGACGAGGCCCGGTCGGACGCCCAGCTCGTCGGCGACGCGCCGCAGCGTGATGCGTTCCAGGCCTTCTTCGAGCCCGATCCGGGCCGCCGTCCGCAGGATCTCCGCGCGGCGTTCCTCGGGGGCTTTGCGGGTTCGGGCCGGCCGGGGTCTTGACGTCATGGAGGCCACCCTATTGGATGTGTGGCCATTAAGCAGTTGGCTATCCGACCAATAGGGGCGGTGCAGCCCGGCGGACCCGAGAGGCCCCGATGACCACAGCAAACTCCGCATCCTCCGCAAGACCGGACGGCACCGCGGGCACCGGCCAGACCACCAGCCCCGCCGACACCCCGACGCCGGGTTCCACCACGGGCCCCGTCGACCCCATAGCCCCGCACGGCCACACCGACCCCGGACACGGCGCCGGCCAGGTCGAGACCCGCGGCATCGACCAGGTCCCCGACGACGAGCGCGGCGGCCGGCCGCGGCAGCTCTTCGCGGTCTGGGCCGCCCCGAACGTCAGCTACCTGAGCATCGTCGTCGGCGCGACGCTGATCCTCATGGGCCTGACGCTGCCGCAGGCGATCGGCGTGATCCTCACCGGCAACCTGCTGTGGATCTGCACCGGCATCGTCGCCGCCAGCGGCCCGGTCGCCGGCACCAGCGGATCGGTGATCTCCCGGGCGATGTACGGCGTCCTCGGCAACAAGGTCGTCCTCGTGCTCACCGGCTGGCTGATCGCCGCCGCGTACCTCGCCCTCAACTGGTCGGCCGCGTCCGTTGCCGGCATCGGCCTCGCGGGCCGCTACGGGCTCCCCGACAACTCGGCCGTCGACGCCGCCGTGATCTGCGCCATCGCGGGCGGCACGATCCTCATCGCGATCTACGGCTACGCCACGATCGTGCGGCTCTACACCGCCCTCAGCGTGCTCCTCACCGTCGTGTTCGTCGTGGTGACCGGCTACGTCCTCGACCACACCGACTGGTCGTACACCCCCGCCGAGCAGCTCCACGGCACGGCGCTCCTGGTCGCCCTCGGCACCGGCTTCACGATCATCGCGTCGACGCCGCTGTCCTACAGCAACAGCCCCGACCTGGCCCGCTACCTGCCGCGCGGCAGCAGCCCGTACGCCATCGCCGGCTGGACCGCGTTCGGCGCGTACCTCCCCAGCGTCGTCTTCACCACGGTCGGCGCCCTCGCCGCCACCACGCTCGACATGAGCGACCCCGAGGCCGCGCTGGAGAGCATCCTGCCCGGCTGGTTCATCCCGATCTTTGTCATCGCCGTCGTCCTCAACACGATGACCAACAACGGCATGACCGCCTACAGCGCGGGCCTGTCGATCCAGTCCGTCGGCGTCCGCCTCGCCCGGATCCCCGCCGTGCTCATCATCGGCGTGCTCGGCACCGCGATGACGTTGTACGCGATCCTCGTCTTCGACTTCCTCACGAGCGTCAACACCATGCTCCAGCTCGTCGTCGCGGTCACCGGACCGGCCATGGCCGTCGCCGTCACCGACCTGCTGCTGCGCCGCAACCGCTACCGCGGCACCGACCTCCTCGGGCAGGAACGCGGCGGACCGTTCTGGTACCACCGCGGCGTCCACCTGCCCGGGGTCGCCGCTCTCGTCGTGGGCGGCGTGGTCTCGGCGATGTGGGTCAACACCAGCTTCTGGGTCGGCCCGATCGCCGGCGCCATGGGCGACGTCGACATCGCCATCCCGTCCGGGATGCTCGCCGCCGCGGCCGTCTACTGGGCCGGCACCCGCATCCTGCGCACCATCCCGCGGACCTGAGCCCGGCGGGCGCGGCCGCCCGCCCCGCCCCCCCCCCGCGCCCCCGGCCCCCCCCCCCCCCGGAACCCCCCCCCCAGGACCAGGGTCGTAAAAACAAATGACCCGACCC